>JAFQEG010000018.1 GCA_017399145.1 Clostridia bacterium
ACTGCAAGTCATTAGAGGAGCTTATTCTTCCAGAGGGCCTTACAAATATTGGTAACTGCTTTGCAAAGGGCTGTAGTGCACTTACAAAGCTATCACTACCATCAACTCTTAGTGCATGGGGGGGTGGTAGCCAACACTTTTATGGCACAGCACTTACAGAGGTTATCGGTCTTGAAAATACTCAAATAACTTGCATTTCATACCAAATGTTCAGAGGCGTAAAAACCTGGACAGGCGATGAAAACGGTGTGATAAGACTTCCAAATACAGTTACACAGATTGATGGCTACGGATTAGCAGACGTTCAAATGACTACTCTTATCTTGGGCGCTAACTTTGAGAAAATAGCTGAGGGCAACGTACACTCATTTGCAGGCACTAAAAACCTTAAGTACGTTTATGCACCTGCGTCAACAACTGTTCTGTCTCCGGGTAATGCTAACTTCCAGCTTATTTTCGTAACAAGCACAGATGAGGATGCTCTTGCAACAATTAGTGCAACAACAGGCATTTCAAACGTAATTACCTATGCTCAATACCAGAAGGGTGAATATACATCGGGAACTAAGTATATCGTTTCTGGCTACAACCTTTGCGATGCGTTCTACGACGGACACGTTGAAACAGAGGAGCAAATAAGCAAGTGGACAGGTGATAAGTTCTTGTCTAACTACAAAATTGTATGCCCATGTGGAAGAAACTGTGGTGCTGAAACAGTAGTTAAGGACCTTGCACCACTATTTGTATCAAAGGGCTACTCAACATCTGGTAGTGCTATGATGCAAGCATTTGCAATCAACAAATCACTTTGGGAAAGCGAGTATAGCGAACTATTCCCAGAGCTTAAGTATGGTATGGTTGCAGCATATAAGGGCGTTAATGGCGATTTCGACACAACAAGTGGTAAAATCGTAAATGCTGACTGCACAGGTATTAATACAAAGGTTGCAATTGTTGATATGACCGAAAGAGACTACGACGTTTTTGAAATTAAGATTTCAGGCGTAGGCGCTGAGGATTACAAGGCAACAACGTTCTTCCTTTGTGCATACGTTGTACTTGATGGCACAGTATATTACATTGACAATGGCACAACAGGCGAGTCCGCAAAGGGCGCTAGCTATAATGACGTAGAGGCTTTTGTTTCACCAGAGTACGGCTACGTAGGTAAGGAGGAAGAATAATGTACATTTCACCAGAATACAAGCTTGAAGTAATTTCAAGCGAGGACATTATGGAATTTTCACCTAACGATATCGTAACAACAAAGGAAACCTTTGACTTTGGCGAGGGTGAGGTTGAGGTAACTAAGGGTACATCTACCGCAGACATAAAGGACCTACTATTCTAAGAAAAAAGCCTTGACGCATTGTCGTCAAGGCTTTTTTCAGTTATGAATTGACCTTTGGTCAATGTTATGAATCAACTGTCGTTGAAGTTATGAATTTGCCCTTGGCAAACGTTATGAGTTTACGTTGTAAACGTTTGAAGTAAGACCACACAAAAACTAATATCAAACGTGCGTAGCACTCATAACGTCGACTTGTCGACTCATAGTTTGCGAAGCAATCATAGTGCTGACATGGTCAGTTCATAACTGCAAGATGAAAGCTTGCTCCTTGCTTCTTTTATATTTATTACAATTTACAAAAAATTCACATTTAATTACTCTTTGTTTATAATGCCTAAAACAATTAAGTATTGGAGCACAGAATAGGTTAAGCAAAGGGGCAAATGTGAACAATTTTTGTGCAATATAAATAAAATCACTTGTTTCTTTTTTTTGGTGCGACTTGACGAAATTTCCTTTATATGCTAAAATAGGTGTGTATATTTATTTTAAAGTAATAAGGAGATCATTATGAAAAAGAAATTACTTTTAGTTGTTGCTATGGTAATTGCTCTTGCTTCGTTGCTTGCAGTTTCAGTCTTTGCTGATTCCGTTCACGCAAGCGTTGACAAGACAGAAAAGGTTACCCTTAGCGACGGCACGGAGCTTAACCTTTTTGACGCAGAAGGTGATGCGCTAATTTGGTATATTGATGCAAACGCCGAGAGTGGCTATTCATCAATCAAGGCACAATCGAACACCGAGGGTGGTCCGTTTGTTGATTACCAGGTTAACAACTGGGCAGCCTCAACACACGGCACTATGGCAAATCAGGTTGACAAAATCCTCATCACTGATGCAAACGGCAACTCGGTTGATTTGGCAAACGTTGTTGTTTTCAACATTATGGACGACGATGTTAAGGTTACAACCTCAAAGCAAGGCAATGCTCCCGTGGGCTCAATCGTTAACTGCTTAACGAGTGTTTTCCAGAGCAAAACAAACCTTCAATATGCTTACCTCAGATATGACACTCTTGCAATTCAAGGTAACACCTTCTTTGGAGCAACTAATTTGAAGTATGTTAATTTTAAGGATCTAACAGGTCTTAAGAGAATTAACAGCTATGCTTTCCGTGATTGTAAGAGCCTTTTTGCAGGTCAAGTGCTTGACCTTTCAAAAACAGCCTTGATAGACCTATGTGGAGATGGCGTATTTGCAAATGTACCTATGTCCGGCATTGTTTTCCCATCAACACTAACAAGCCTTGGTAATAGCTGGTGCATACAAGGCACAGGGATTACCTCTGTTACTATTCCAAGCGGTGTAACTGTAATACCTGGCTCAACCTTTAAGCAGTGTAAGAGCTTAACTACCGTTGTTTTTGAGGGAGCTGTTACAACGATTGGAAATGGTGCGTTCTATCAATGTACATCATTATCAAATATAACAATTCCATCAACCGTTACAAAAATTAACGGTGCAAGTAACAATAACGACGAGGGTACCTTTGAGGGATGTACTTCACTTACTTCGATCACAATTCCTGCTTCACTTAAGGACATATACGGCAATACCTTTACAGGCTCAGGACTTGAAACCTTAATCTTTGAAGACAGAATGCTACCAGACGGTACATACAATCCTCTTACCTTCTACGGTTGGGCACCATTTGAAAACTGTAAGTCTCTTACAGAGGTTGTTCTTCCTGAGGGCTTGACTAACTTGCCTAACGGTATGTTTAACTCCTGCTCAAAGCTTGCAAGCGTTACTTTCTCCACCACTATAAATACTATTTCCGGTAGCTCTCATTTCTTGAATACAGCACTTACAGAGGTTATCGGTCTTGAAAATACTCAAATAACTTGCATTTCATACCAAATGTTCAGAGGCGTAAAAACCTGGACAGGCGATGAAAACGGTGTGATAAGACTTCCAAATACAGTTACACAGAT
>JAFQEG010000019.1 GCA_017399145.1 Clostridia bacterium
CAAAAGACCAAAAGAAAATGTAAGGAATGCATTCACTCCTGTTTTGATTGGAAAAATAGAAAATAATAATGAGAGTTGTGATATAAATATTACGGCAAGATTAAATACGCTTGTTTCTATTTTCCTTCTTATATGGTCCATGGGTGCAATTATTATTCCGCTAATAATAGGATTTGTCGAGCCTATTTTTCTCTTAGCTGCACTGGTGTTTGCCGCATTTTTGATATTGTCGATATATTTTGCGTTTTATAAACCAGCTAAAAAGACAATAACATTGCTACACTCTATATTGAAAAAATGAAAAATAAAAATAAGATACAAAAATGAACATTTTATGAAACGGCACTGTGGCGTGTGCTTGCAGATAGTGAAAAAGCAAGGTTGAATTTTCAGCCTTAAATTTAACGAATTTTTATACATTGAGGTGGTATATATGATAATTGAAAATCGTATTAAAAAATTTGAAAATTTAGGTTTTGGAATGTTTGTACATTTCGGTCTTTACAGTGTTCACGGAAAGGGCGAATGGGCTTACAATATAAATATTACACCTAAGGACTATGAAAAACTTTTTTATTTGTTCTCTCCTGATAAGGATTGGGCAAAAAACCTTGTTTCGGCAGCTAAAGGTGCAGGCTGTAAGTATATCACAATAACGACAAGGCATCACGATGGCTTTTCTCTTTATGATACCTGTGGATTGAATGAATACGATGCACCTCACTCAGCGGCAGGCCGTGATTTGATTCGTGAGTTTGTTGATGAATGTAACAAGGAAGAAATTGTTCCGTTTTTCTATCACACGCTTCTTGACTGGCATGAAAAAAGCTACAAGGAGAATTTTCCAAAATATCTTGAATATTTGCGAGCAAGTGTAGAAATTCTGTGTAAAAACTATGGCAAAATAGGTGGCTTGTGGTTTGACGGAATGTGGGATAAAAAGGATGAAAACTGGGAAGAGGATGAGCTTTATTCTCTTATCAGAAAATATCAGCCCGACGCTATGATTATTAACAATACAGGACTTTCTGCTCGTGGCGAGCTTGGTCACATAGAGCTTGACTCAGTAACCTTTGAGCGAGGTCGTCCCCGTCCTATCAATTTAGACGACTCTCCGAAATATATAGCAAGTGAAATGTGTCAGATTTTCGGCAATTATTGGGGATATGCAAAAAGAGATTTCAACTTTAAATCCCTAATTGAAATAATTGAAGATTTCTGCATTTGCAGAAGATACGGCGCAAACTATCTTCTTAATATCGGCCCTATGGGCAACGGTCAGCTTCGTCCACTTGACAAGGCAATGCTCGGTGCACTTGGCGAATGGGTTGATATTTACAAAGAGGCTCTTTATTTACCTCGCCCTGCTAAAATCGAAATTGAAAACAAGGAAAAGAACTTCCTTCTCAAAGGAAACGGTTGTTATTATTTCTTTGCCTATGATCTTGAGGTATCGGCAAATATCAATGTTGAGCTTGCAAAGGAAAAACTCGACCGCAACAATGTGTTTACCTTTAATGAAAAAATCAAGTCAATTAAGTGGCTTGACAACGGTGAGGATGTAGTGTTCACTCAAGACGGAGAGAAGGTAACAATTATAAATGTTCCTCAGCTTTACGGTGAACACTATGTTGTAAGAATAGCAAAAATTGAAATATAAATTAGGGTATGATTATGGACATTAAAGAATTACTTGATAAAATGTCGTTAAAGGAAAAGCTATATCAGCTTGAGCAATTTGATTCAAACGTGATTTTATACGATAAAAATATGCCTGTAACGGGACCGATTACAAAGCTTGAATTAGATGAGAAATACGTTTTTGAAACGGGCTCACTTGTAAACTCCTTTGGTGCAAAAAGAACAATAGAAATTCAAAAGAATTTTTTGGAGCATAGCAAGAATAAAATTCCCGTAGTCATTATGCAAGACGTTGTTCGAGGCTATAGAACGCTTTATCCTATAAATTTGGGACTTTCCTGTTCCTTTGATATGGAGCTTTGCGAAAAATGCGCAGCCATGGCAGCAAAGGAAGCGAGCATTGACGGTGTGCACATGACCCTTGCGCCTATGCTTGACGTGTCCCGTGATGCAAGATGGGGCAGAGTAATGGAAACAAGTGGAGAGGACACTTACTTAACTTGCAAAATTGCCAAAGCAACTACAAGAGGATTTCAAGGCGATGGAAAAAGCTATGGCCTTGGTGTAGGCTGTAAGCATATGGCAGGATACGGAGCACCTGAAAGTGGCAAGGACTATAATCTTTCTGATATGAGCGAGGTAACCTTGAGAGAAACATATCTGCCACCATATAAGGCATCAATAGATGAGGGTGCATTGTTAGTAATGGCAGGACAGCAAACGCTAAACGGCATACCCTGTGTCTTAAATCCTCATCTTATGAAGGATATTTTAAGAGATGAGTGGGGCTTTGATGGCATTGTAATTTCCGACTATAACTGTCTGGCAAGCACTGTTGACCACGGATATTGCGAAAATCACAAGCAAGCAGTGGAGCTTGCAATGAAGACAGAAGTGAATATGGAAATGGCGACATCTTGCATTGTTAAATACGGTGAGGAGCTGGTTAACGAGGGCAAGGTGACCATAGAGCAAATTGACAAGGCTGTTTTGCGCATCTTAAAGGTTAAAGAAAAATTAGGCTTGTTTGAAAATCCGTATCGCTATGCAAATCCCGAAGAAGCCGAAAAAATTCTCGGCTGTAAAGAGCATAGAGAGCTTGCGCGTATAGCAAGCGAGGAAAGTGCAGTGCTTCTTAAAAACAATGGCATTTTGCCTTTTGGCAAAGACGTAAAAAATGTTGCGCTTATAGGTCCGCTTGCAAATGAGAAGCAAATTGTTGGCTCTTGGTGGTGTGCATACGATAAAGATGAAACCGTTACCGTATATGATGGTATTAAAAATTTACTTCCTAATGCAGAGATCACGTATGCTCAAGGCTGTGATTTGGCTCTTGATGCTACCGACCTTTCAAAAATTGAAGAGGCAGTTACTCTTGCAATGAAAGCAGACGTGGTAATTCTTTGTGTTGGCGAGGATATGAGAGATAGTGGCGAATCTAAATCGAAAGCATTCTTGGAGCTGTCCTTTGCCCAAAAGGAGCTAATAAAAAGAGTTACAGAGGTCAACAAAAATACCGCTATGGTGCTATTTACAGGAAGACCGCTTGTGCTAACTGAGGAAAACCAAATAGCAAGCGCAATTCTAAATGTGTTCTTCCCTGGCACAGAGGGAGGAAACGCAATTGCCAACCTCTTATTTGGAAACAGCGTACCATGTGGTAAGCTTACAATGTCCTTCCCACATAATGTAGGACAGTGCCCTGTATATTATAATCATTTCTATACTGGAAATTACCGTACTGATGACACAAAAAGACAGCTGTTCAAATCGTGCTATATTGATGGACCTAATAAGCCACTTTATTCCTTCGGCTACGGCTTGAGTTATACTGAATTTGAATATAGTGACCGTAAAATCAGTAACAATACAATGACTGAAAACGGTAAAATAATAGCTTCGGTTAAGGTAAAAAATACAGGTAAATACAAGGCTAAGGAAATTGTGCAAATGTACATTCAAGACCTTTTTGGATCAGTTGTACGACCTGTAAAGGAGCTTCGTGGATTTAAAAAAATAGAGCTACTTCCAAATGAGGAAAAAACAGTTGAATTTGAAATCACCAAGGATACTCTTGCCTTTGTAGGCGCTGACTTGAAGCGAAAAGCAGAAAAGGGTAAATTTCGTATTTTTATTGGTAAGGATAGTGAAATTGCATCGTTTGGAGAATTTGAGTTAGTATGAGCGAGCAATAACAAAAGCGAACATTTGTTGCAAACCCAATTGATTAGCGTACGGAATCACAACAAAACGAAAAAAGCACTCCAAGTGGAGTGCTTTTTTCGTTTTGTTGGTGACCCAAGGATAATGCAAATCGAAAAATATTGAAATGCTTTATATGGTGTGGTATAATTAAATTGCAAATATTGAAGAGAGGTGCAGAAATGAATGTATGGAAGAATATACCTGTTGATGATTATAAGGAGTGCAGAGCAGGAATAAGACTTGTATCAAAGCCGAGTATTGACGAAGATTTAAATAATGCTCTCAAAGAAATGTTAAAATGGTTAAGGAAAAATTATGTATTCCCTATAAGGTGTCCAATTTATTTGTTTGATTATCCATACTTGATTTCTCGCAGAGGGAAACAAGTTTCTGCCTCATTCATAGCACCTTATGATAGATTTGAAGAGCCATATATAAAAATTGCAGTTGGAGATTATAAAAAAGAAAAAGTAGAACGTGGCAGAGATAACGCAATAGCATCTATTTTGTGTTCTATTTTTCACGAAATAACACATTATTATCAATGGATACATAATGTTTTGGATGACAATCCCAAAGCAAACGAACGACAGGCTATTTATTATGCAGGCAAAAGATTACAGGAATATTCAACAACGAGAGAACATCCCTAAGCTTAAAATTAGTAACTCTAAATTAGGAAAAATAATATGTTTTTTATAAAGCTACAAAGTAAAATAGAATCTTCTTTAACAAAAAAAGAGATTGTGCAAAGATTGTGCGAAATTACAAATACAACCTTTAAAGACAATGCCCTTTTTGTTGGACAAATAAGCGATAACGGGTTCAAAATACACAAAAGACCAAAAGAAAATGTAAGGAATGCATTCACTCCTGTTTTGATTGGAAAAATAGAAAATAATAATGAGAGTTGTGATATAAATATTACGGCAAG
>JAFQEG010000020.1 GCA_017399145.1 Clostridia bacterium
AGAAAAAAGCTAGCAAAAAAGAGAAACGCAGGCTGGAAAATGGGTTGAATGGGTTGCGAAATGGATTTTGAGTGTGGAAATGGTGGGGATATAGAGTGTGAGTGGGTAACAATTTAGGTGGTACAAAGCTAGGGGTTAGGGTGATTGGAATTATAGTGTGTGGAAATATGGAAAGTGGGACTTCCCACATTACCACACGGTTAAGGTTCGCTTTTTTCTCTTATCGTTCAGTCGCCATGCGGAAGAGAAAAAAGCTAGCAAAAAAGAGAAACGCAGGCTGGAAAATGGGTTGAATGGGTTGCGAAATGGATTTTGAGGGTGGAAACGCAGGCTAGGAAATGGGTTGAATGGGTTGCAAAATGGATTTTGATGGTGAAAACGCAGGTTAGGAATTGGATTGAATGGGTTGTGAAATGTGGATTTGAGGGTGGAAACGCAGGCTAGGAACTGGATTGAAGAGGTTGCGAAATGGATTTTGAGGGTGGAAACTCAGGCTGGGAAATGGGTTGAAGAGGGTGTGAAGTGGATTTTGAGGGTGGAAACGCAGGCTAGGAATTGGATTGAATAGGTTGTGATGTGGATTTGATATTGGGGTAGGGGTGTGTGGGGTAGGGAAAGAGTGAGTCATGGTTTAGGGTGGCTTAGAATGGTATTGGCAAGCTTTGGTTTTTCGAATTTGAAAAATTCTTGACAATATTATAAAACAATGCTATACTTTATGTATTAAAATATTAAGGAGAGCGAAAATGAAGGCTGTTGTTACTGTTATTGGAAAGGACTCTGTTGGTATTATTGCTGAGGTTAGTGCAGAATGTGCTAAGCATAATGCGAATATTGTTGATATTACTCAAAGTGTTTTGAAGGACTACTTTGCTATGATTATGCTTGTTGAAATCGAAAAGATGGAAACAGAATTTGCTAAATTCCAAAAAGAGCTTGCTACCCTTGGTGAAAAGAAGGGTCTTGATATTCGTGCTATGCATGAGGACATTTTTAATTCAATGCACAGAATTTAAGAGGTAAAAATGATTAATATAAATGATATTCTTGAAACGGTTAATATGATTAAGCAGGAAAACCTTGATATTCGTACTATTACGATGGGTATTTCCTTGCTTGATTGCATAAGCGACGACCAAAAGAGGCTTGAGGAAAAGATTTACGACAAGATTACGATGAGTGCGAAAAATCTTGTTTCTACTGCTAACGACCTTGAGGCTACCTATGGTATTCCTATTATAAATAAGAGAGTTTCTGTTACACCTATTTCACTAGTTGGTGCTTGCTGTGACAAAGAGGGCTACGTAAGGCTTGCACAGGTGCTTGAAAGGGCGGCTAATGAGGTTGGCATTAACTTTATTGGTGGCTTTGGTGCCCTTGTACAGAAGGGAATGACTAAGGGTGCTAACAATTTAATTGAGGCAATTCCTGAGGCACTTGCATCTACAACTAAGGTTTGCTCAAGTGTTAATGTGGCTAGCACAAAGGCCGGCATTAACATGGATGCGGTTGCACGTATGGGTGAGATAATGAAGAAAACTGCTTATCTTACAAGAGATAAGGATTCAATCGGTTGTGCTAAGCTTGTTGTTTTTGCTAACATTCCTGAGGATAACCCCTTTATGGCAGGTGCTATGCACGGAATGGGCGAAAGCGATACTGTTATTAACGTTGGTGTTTCCGGTCCCGGTGTTGTGGCATCGGCTATTAAGCGTGAGGGCTTCTGCGATTTTTCACAGCTAGCTGACGTTATTAAGAAAACTGCCTTTAAGATTACAAGAGTTGGTCAGTTGATTGCTTACGAGGCATCAAAAAGACTTAATACACCTTATGGTATTATTGACTTATCCTTGGCACCTACTCCTGCGGTTGGTGACTCGGTTGCTCATATTCTTGAAAATATGGGTCTTGAGAAGTGTGGTACACACGGCACAACGGCGGCGCTTGCTATGCTTAATGATGCAGTTAAGAAGGGTGGCGTTATGGCATCCTCTCACGTTGGTGGCTTAAGTGGTGCGTTTATTCCTGTTTCCGAGGATGCAGGTATGATTTCTGCGGCAGAGTGTGGCGCTTTGTCAATCGAGAAGCTTGAGGCTATGACTGCGGTTTGCTCAGTTGGTCTTGATATGATTGCCGTACCCGGCGACACTAGTGCATCTACTCTTAGTGGCATTATTGCTGACGAAATTGCTATTGGTGTTATAAACAATAAAACAACGGCTGTGCGTCTTATCCCTGTTTATGGTAAGGGCGTTGGCGAGGACGTTGAGTTTGGTGGACTTTTGGGCCATGCGCCTATTATGAAGCTAAGCAATTATTCCTCTGAGGAATTTATTAAGCGTGGTGGCAGAATTCCTGCGCCAATTCATAGCTTGAGAAATTAAAAAAGGAGCTTATTATGAAAAAATTAGATACATTATGCGTGCAAGCAGGCTACACACCTAAGAGTGGGGACCCAAGAGTTGTGCCTATTGTACAAAGCACTACCTTCTACTATGAAAAGGCTAGTGAGCTTGCAGATTTATTTGACCTAAAGGCAGATGGTTACTTCTATACAAGACTTGCTAACCCTACTGTTGATGCACTTGAAAAGAAGCTTTGCGCTCTTGACGGTGGCACTGTTGCTATTGCAACTGCCTCCGGTATGAGTGCTACACTTCTTGCTATTTTAAACGTTTGTGGTGCAGGAGACAACGTGGTTGCCTCTCGTGCAATTTATGGTGGTAGCTACAATCTATTTTCTGTAACACTTCCAAAATATGGCATAGAGTGTCGCTTTTTTGACCCTGACGATACAAAGGAAAATATTGAAAAGCTAGTTGACGACAAGACAAGAGTTATTTTTGCAGAGACTATTGCTAATCCAACTATTGTTGTCCTTGACTTTGACAAGCTTGCTGATATTGCTAAGCGCAACAAGGTTTTGTTTATGGTTGATAACACTCTTGTTACACCTGTTTTGTGCAGACCCTTGGATTTTGGCGCTAACGTTGTTATTTATTCCTCTTCAAAGTATCTTGACGGTCATGCAGTTGCCCTTGGTGGTGTAATTGTTGACGGTGGTAACTTTGATTTTTCTGCAACTGACAGATATCAGGAATTTTTAGTGCCTGACGAAAGCTATCATGGTCTTGTATATTCAAGCCTTGGCAAAACTGCATTTGGTGTTAAGTGCCGAGTACAGATGATGAGAGACCTAGGTGCTATTATGAGTCCTGAAAATGCATTCCTTACTAACCTTGGTATGGAAACTCTTGCACTAAGAATGGAAAGACATTCAGAAAATGCAAGAAAGGTTGCTGAGTTTTTGGAAAAGCATCCTAAGGTTGAATGGGTTAAGCATGCATCTCTTGAAAACAATCCTTATCACGGCTTGGCTATGAGGTATATGCCTAAGGGTCAAGGCGGTATGATGAGCTTTGGTGTTGCCGGCGGAAGCAAGAAGGCTGCTGAATTTATGGAGAAGCTTGAAATGATTGCTATTGTTACTCACGTGGCTGATAGCAGAAGCTGTGTATTGCATCCTGCATCAACTACTCACCGTCAGTTATCAAGCGCTGACCTTGAGGCAATTGGCATTAAGGACAACCTTATTCGTTTGTCTGTTGGTATTGAAAACGTTGATGATATTATTGCAGATATTGAGCAAGCACTTGCAAGCATTTAACCTTGAAAAATAGACACTCCCCCTCAAAAAATATAAAGGAGAAGAAAAATGCCTATTATAATTCCTAGGGACATTCCTGCATATCAAACTCTTTACGATGAGAACATTTTCGTTATGACTCGTGAAAGGGCTATGACACAGGATATTCGTCCTATTGAAATTGCAATTTTGAATTTAATGCCTACAAAGATTGAGACTGAGACTCAGCTAATAAGACTTCTTTCTAACTCCCCCTTGCAGATTAAGGTTACCTTGATTGGCACTGAGTCCTACGTTGGAAAGAATACTCCTCTTGTTCATCTACAAAGCTTTTACAAAACCTTTTCCGAGGTTAAGAATGAGCATTTTGACGGTATGATTATCACAGGTGCTCCTGTCGAGATGATGGAATTTGAGGACGTTAAATATTGGAAGGAATTAACTGAGATTTTTGAGTTTGCTAACACAAACGTACAAAGCACAATCTTTATTTGTTGGGGTGCACAGGCGGCGCTTCACTATTACTACGGCCTTAACAAGAAAATTCTTGATAAAAAGATTTTTGGTATATTTAAGCATACTAAGTATGTAAAATTTGACCCGCTATTAAAGGGTACTGATGAGGAATTTCACATGCCTCATTCTCGCCATACGACTATGGACGAAAACGAGATAAGACGTGTTGACGACCTTATGCTACTTGCAGGGTCTGAGGAGATTGGACCCTCTGTTATTCGCTCACAGGACGGCAGACGTATTTTCTTAATGGGTCATATGGAATATGATAAGGATACTCTAAAGAATGAATACCTTCGTGATTTAGCTAAGGGCTTACCTATTGAGGAGCCTTTGCATTATTTCCGTGATGCGGAGAAAACGAAGATTGCGCCTAACTGGTATTCAACGGCAAATATTATTTATTCTAACTGGTTAAACTACTACGTTTACCAAATGACACCTTATGATATTAAGGGTATTAGCAAAAAGCTTATGAAGGGCTAAAATAGATAAAAAACGGCACCCTGTGTCGTTTTTTAAAGCGAATTTGAAAGGAGAAGAGCATGAAAAGGCTTTTTAAATTAACCTTGCTTTGTCTTGCTATTTTAGTTGCCTTGGTGCTTGTCTCCTGTGGCGAGGATAAGGCGGTTAAGTACGTAAAGTACTCCGACGGTACGGCTGAGGCAACGGGCAATCGTGACTATATTGATGCTACGTCAGTGACTATTGGAAATCACTATAAAACCTATAACGTGGTTAAGGTCCTTGACAATGCCTTTCGTGGCTTTGAAAGGCTAGAGAGTGTGACTCTTGGCAATCAAATTGATGAAATAGGCAAGGGTGCCTTTGAGGGCTGTACTATTAAGCATTACACGGGACCCTTGAAATTTCTAGGTAGCGTTATTCCTCTTGACAATTTAGTTAGTGTAAATTTGACCGACGGAAGACGGTTAAAAAATGGCTACTTTAAGGATATCAAATCCTTAGAATACGTGACCCTGTGTGAGAGTTTTGATGAAATCGAGGAGAATGTGTTTAGGGGATGTAGCTCCCTAAAATCCGTGCAGATGCCCACAGAATTAGATGAGCTAGGGGCTTATGCCTTTGAGGGCTGTGTCTTGCTCGAGGGTGTGCGTGTCCCTGTGGGGATTAGCAAGCTTGAGGAGGGCGTCTTTAGTGGGTGCAGTTCCTTGAAATGGGTTGAGCTTAGCGAGAAAATTGCTAGCATTGGCGCATACGCCTTTCACTATTGCGAATCTCTTGAAAGAATTCAGGTGCCTTACAAGGTGAGGATAATTGGCAAGGAAGCCTTTTATGGGTGTTTTTCCTTGAATGAGGCTATATTCGAATGCCCTTACAACTGGATTGTCCTTGATGAAAGAATTGGTGTAGCTGACACGAATTACGTAGCTAAGAGGCTTAGCGTGACTACTGCTGAGTGGATAAGAGAATATTAATATTGAACGCTCTGCTAGAAAAGTAGGGCGTTTTTTGAGATTTAACAAAAAATTAACAAATTAAGTTATTTTTATCATAAATGCACAAAAGTGCTAATTTTGAGTTGTTTTTGTACCCTGCCTGTACCCCCTTTCGTGTTAAATTTCGGGCGTTAATTTTATCAAATTGTGCAAAATAAACAAAATGACTTTTTTACTAAAGCGTTGTTTGGTTGACTTATTTATATTATAGTGTTATAATGTGTTTGTAAAATTTTCTTATTATATGAAGGAGTAAATTATGAAGAAGAAAATCTTATTAATTTTAGCTATGAGCTTAATGCTTGTATGCATGCTCGCAATTGGCGTTTCTGCCGCTAATCGTAGTTACGTTTCTTACGAGATTGAAACGGTAGATGGCGAAAGAATGACCATTTACGTAGCAGAGGACTTCGATAAGTATCAGGGCAGAATGGCGTTTTCCAACAACGTTTATACCGTAGCACCTGAGGATGACGAACAGACTTATCCTACTCTTGATACGTTGACAATTAAGAAGATTGACCTTACTAACGCAAAGCTGTATCTGTGGACTGATGGTGCGTACTCTGTTCGTGAGTACGGTTCAAACTATGGTGGCTCTCAGATATATCAAACTAATCCTTCAACGGCTGCCAACTTTGCAAACGTTGAGGAGATTAACTTCGGTAAAGCCTCACTTATTGCAGGCTGTCGCGGTTGGACCGGACTTAAAAAGATTATTATTCCTTGCTTAAAGCCCGAGGGTGTAACCGATAAGACTGTTGAAATTAGCTCTGATGCGTTTCTTGACTGTACTGCTCTTGCTGACGTTGAGTTCGGCGACGGTGTTTATTTCCGTCTAAATGGTAAACAATGGATTTTTGCTAATACAGCAATTACTTCAATGGACTTGTCCAATATGCTGGACACTTATATTCCTTCAAACACATTCTATGGCGCTACATCCTTGGTTGAGGTTACGATTCCTGACAACATTCAGCAAATTTACGGTAACTGCTTCTACGGCTGTACTGCCTTGGAAACAGTAAATATCTCTAACAATTCCTTGCTATACGATATTGGTGCTCAAGCCTTCAGAGACTGTTCCTCATTGGCTAACTTCAATTTTGTAGATGGTATTACTTCGATAGGAAACGATGCGTTCCGTAATACAGGACTTACTAAGGTTAGACTTCCTGCATCGCTTGATACCTCAAAGTGTGGTTATAATATGTTCTATCTCAGTACTAAGCTTGTTTCCATTGACTTTAGTGCTCTAAACAAGGGTGAGACTGCGACCTTTGTTAACATTCCAACCCGTTTTGCAGAGGGTTGCGATGCTCTTAAGTACATTTCATTGCCTGAGGGCGTTAAGAGTATAGGAATGAACGCCTTTGCTTACTGCGATGAGCTTGAGGCGGTTTATATGCCTAACAGTGTTGAAACTCTTAACATTAGTGGCTGGAATGACGGAGCGTTTTGCTCATCACCTAAGATCTTCTTTGTAAACGAGCCTATGGTTGTGTCCGACGACTTCGTTATGCCAGAAAAGCCTGAGGTTTACTACATGCCTACAAGTCTAAAATCTCAACATACCTCGTTGAGCCAAAGCTCAGGTCCGTTTGTAAAGTGCAAGAACCTTAATAATGTTTTGGTATTCCCTGAGGGCTTTACAAGCTTCTTTACAAATGATAACTGGTTTAAGTTCTGTGGAACAAAGGATAATCCTTTAAGCATTGTTTGCCTTGGTGATATGACAAATATCGTTTATAACTCGGCAGATTTTTCAAGATCTGCTTACATTTCTTATTACTTAATGAACAAAAACGACGTTGACGAGTCAAGCGTTACTATTACAAATACTAGCTCCAGTGCAAAAACAGAGGGTGCTTACGTTTACTTCTGTAATGGTGGCTTCTATTACCAAATCGTTGGTAATTCAAAGGAGCACACAAGAGTTGACTTTGCACAGGACGAGACACATCATATAAATAACCCAAGAGCAACTGCTACCACAAATGCAACCTGTACAACAATTGCAGGCACAACCTACTATTGCTTCTGTGGTGCAAAGACAGAAGAAGAAAAGACTGCTGATGCATTAGGACACCTAAAGTCAGAGATTGTTTTAGTTGTTTATGGTGGCGCAAGCACATTCTTTGAAAAGGGTGATACAACATACCTTTGTGAAAGATGTGGGGAAAATCACACAGTTGAGGACGATGCGTCTGAAATCTTTACAGCACTTGGTCTTTCTGCTACTGAGAAGGCAATGGGTAGCTGTTCAGTAATTCAAGGCTTCGTGATTAACCATGATGCTATGGCTACTTACAATGCACATTCCGAAAATGATATTGTAGGCTTTGGTCTTGTTGCGGGTACAAAGCGTGCCCTTGGCGAAAATGCTGAGGTGTTTGATAACACAGGTGCACAAAACACTCAAAAGGCAGCGGTTGCCAATATCGGTGCAAGAGCTGAAAAATACGATATTATGGAAATGAAAGTTTCCGGTCTTGACGGTAGCGCAGAGGGCATTGGCGACTTTGCCGACCTTGAAATTTACTGCTGTGGCTACTGGCTTGTTCAAAATGGCGAGAGTGTAGATTCCTTCTACGCAAATGAAAACACAATTACAGAAACACTTAGCCAAACTACAACCTATAACACGATTAACTCATAACTTGAAAGGAGTATAGAATATGTATATCAGACCTGAATATAAGCTTGAAATTATCTCAAGCGAGGACATTATGGAGTTTTCTCCTAACGATATTGTAACAACAAAGGAAACCTTTGACTTTGGCGAGGGTGAAGTTGAGGTAACTAAGGGTACTTCAACAGCAGATATTAAGGATTTGTTATTCTAAATTGCAAAGTTAATTAAGCCTCCCTTCTCTTGTAAAGGGAAGGGTTGGAGCTTTTTATAAAAATACATATTTAAGGAGTAAAAATGAAAAAGAAAATACTTTTAGTTGCTTCCATGGTTATATTGCTTGTTTGCTTGCTTGCAATTTGCGTAAGTGCAGAAACAGTGCTTAAGCCACAGGATAACAACAATTATGGTGAGCTTTCATTCTTTGATGAGCCCATCGGTAGAACAAATACCTACGGAACAGGTACGTTAGGAAACTATTCTCCATATATGGAGGACGGAGAAACCTATGCAAGAGTTGTAATAGGAGATGGAACGACCTTCTATACGTTCCCAACTCAATACGTTACTAGAAACAATGCGTACGACTGGGAAAAGAAAAACGGAATATCGATTTTCGAGCTTGACCTATCTTATCTTAACTCTGCAATGGAGACTGCAACTTCTAAAAACCCAGGCTGGACAAAGGAAAATATCTATCGTATTGAAATGCCATATAACACTTTAAAGTTCAACGGTGGAACTCAAAGCTTTAGTGGTTATTCAAAAGTTATTGAAATTTTCTTACAGCCTAATTCGGGAAGTCTCGACCAAAGCAAGGGCTCAATGTTCTGGCGCTGCTATGAGCTTGAAACAATTCACAACCTTGATACCTTTGTGTTTAGAAAGGGTTGTCTTGGTGGAGCATTCCAAGATTGTGGTAAGCTAACAACTCTCACAATTGGCTATTCACCCGAGGTTGTTCATACAGATAATAGCACCTTCGTCAATTGCACCTCGCTAACGAGTGTTAACTTTGTTGAGGCATTTCCAAATATAGTTGAAATCGGACAGAACGTATTCCAAAACTGTTATGCGTTGACAACAATTAACCCAACTGACCAGGCTTATACCTTTAAGCTTCAAAGTGGAATCACGTATATTAACCACAACGCGTTCCAAAACTGTGATTCCGTTAAGGCTATTAAGTTTTCGGGTAGCTATGTACAGCTTCGTCAAAACGTACTTAATTCACTTGATAATCTTGAGTATATTTACTTCCCAAAAAATTCAGAGCTTAAGATAAGCGATTGTGAGGTTTTCTCAAGCAATCCTAAGCTAAAGGCTTTTGCTTTGCCTGATAATTGCGTATCACTTCCTGACCGTGGATTTAAAAACTGCCCACTGCTTGAGGCTGTATATCTTCCTGCAAACGTTCAAACGTTTGTATGCAACGGCTGGGACCAAGCTCCGTTTTCAAGTAATGCAATGCTTTACTTTGTAAACGATTGGTTCAACGTGCTTGACGAAAACGGCGATTTCTTGTTTGAAAGCTTTGATATGCCTGAAAGACCCGATGTTTATTACTTCCCTGAAACATTAAGTGCACTTTGCACCAACAAAACGTCAGGTACGATTTTCTTAAATTGCTATAATATCAATCCATACCTTGTTTTTGGAACAAAGGTTACACAAATTACAGTTAACGACGGACTGCTTATTAACTGTGGAACAAAGGGCGAGACGAAAACCGCTATATTCCTTGGAGATATGACTCTTGTTTGTCATAGCTCACAGGATTCCCGACTTAATAATATTCAATACGTGTTTGCAAATCCTAACGATAAATCGGTTGCAGACGTTACTATTACAAGTAACAACTCGAAGGTTCCTGCCGACAGCTCGAAAATTTTCTTCTGTGCTACTAACACCTCCTATAAAATGATAGGAAGTGGTGGTACCTACGGTGACGACCTTGGTGGTGCACACTTTACTAGTCCAAGAGCAACAAAGGTTACAGAGGCTGACTGTGTAAATCCAGAGGGCTCAACCTTCTATTGCTTCTGTGGAGTAAAGACAGGCGAGGAAATTACAGCACCGGCACTTGGACATTTTGCTGAAACGATAGACGAAATCGTTTACAACGGAGCAAATAAGTTCTTCGAGGTAGGCGATATAGTATATTATTGTGAGAGATGTGAAGAAACTCACACAGAGGTTGGCGCGGGCAAGGCTTCTCCAATCTTTGCAACTCTCGGACTTTCTGCAAAGCAGGTAAACGGAAATGCAATAATGCAATCCTTTAAGATTGACCGTGCAGCAATGGAGCTATATAATTCAAACTCTGAATATGACATAGTTGGCTACGGTCTTGTAGCAGGTACAACACTTGCACTTGGCGAAAATGCAGAAATTTTCGACAATACAGGTGCAGTAACAAGTACAAAAGCAGGTGTAGTAAATATTTCAGAAAGAACAGAAAAATATGATATCTTCGAAATGAAGGTACAGGGACTATTTGGCGAAGTAGAGTCACAGAGCGGGAAAATCGACCTATCAAAGATTGACGTTTACTGCTGTGGCTACTGTCTTGTACAAATAGGTGGTAACGTAGTGTCATACTATGCAAGCGAGGGTGTTGTTACAGAAACACTTTCAGGCGCTGTAAGCTATGAAACCCTATCATCAAAAGCACAAGGTTAAGGAGGAAGAGTATAATGTACATTAAGCCAGAATACAAGCTTGAAGTAATTTCAAGCGAGGACATAATGGAATTTTCACCTAACGATATTGTAACAACAAAGGAAACCTTTGACTTTGGCGAGGGTGAGGTTGAGGTAACTAAGGGTACATCAACAGCAGATATTAAAGATCTACTATTCTAATAGACCTAGTGGACGGATACATGCTGGTAAAACCATAACCACGTGATAAATAAACAAGAAGCAAGGACGTTTTGTTCTTGCTTTTTTGTATGTACGGCAAAGGTCGAAAGGTGTAC
>JAFQEG010000021.1 GCA_017399145.1 Clostridia bacterium
AGCAAAGCGGGACAGAGTGGTACACTTTTTGTTTTTAAGAAAAAATTTTTGGGGGAAGGCAAGGAAATCTTTCCACACTATTTCCACACCTAACCCGAAAAAAGCGGGACAGGGTGGTAAGAGTTTTCAACACCTAATTTTAAAAATGGAAAAAATGAGTTTTCAACACCCTAAAGTGTGGAAAAGTTTTCAACAGGGGTGGAAAAGTCAATGAAGCCTCGTTATTATTCCCGAAGGGTATTTCATTCTTGCGAAGCAAGTATTTCAAGACCGATAGGTTATTTCACAAATTCGCTTGTTAGTCGAATTTATTTCATTGCATTTTGAAAAAGGGCAAAATGCACAATTCTCAATGAAATGTGCACAAGCGCACTTGAAATGCTAGCTAAAGCTAGCTTGAAATACACGACCTTGTCGTGCTTGAAATAAAGCAAAGGCTTCATTGATAATGATCAAAGGACTTTAAGGGGATTATAAGTAAATGGATATAAATATAGGAAGAAAAAGGGATGAAAATTCGTTTTTAGCAGAAAAAAATAAAAAGTGCTAAAAAAATTCATTAAAAGAGGTTGCATATAATAAATATTAATAGGTATAAATAATAAAAGGAAGGAAAATGAGTATCAAAAAGGTTGAAGAAATTCAGCAAATAAAGGGGAATTGAGGGATTTTTAGCACTCTTTTGATAAAATTGCTAAAATTTTTGAAAAAAAGTTTGAAAAACCCCTTGACAAAACTATTTAGTGGTGGTATATTATTCGTAGAGATTAGCAATCGAGGGTTTTGAGTGCTAAATCTCAAAAAGCAAGTAAAATCAAGGAAAGTGAGGCGTTGTGAGGTATGGAAATGCCGGAGCTAAGCGACCGTAAAAGGCTCATACTTAAAAAAGTAATTGAGGCTTATATTGAAACCGGTGAGCCGGTTGGGTCAAAGCTACTTACACAAGAGGGCAAAATTAAATATTCCTCTGCTACCATAAGAAATGAAATGGCAGAGCTTGAGGACCTTGGCTTTTTAGTACAGCCCCACACCTCAGCGGGCAGAATCCCCTCGGAGCTTGGTTACAGGTTTTACGTTGATGGCTTAGTTGAGCAATACGACGAAAGCAAGCGCGAGGAAAACGAGCTTAAAAAGCTATTGTCCGTGAAAATGTCCGAGATTGACAAGATTTTGGAAAATGCAACTAAGGTTGCCTCAGCAATGACCAACTACACTGCATTGTCACTAAGACCCAGGCCCTCAGCTATTACAATTAAAAGGTACGAGGCAGTTTATCTTGACGAGCTTTCTTACCTATTAGTAATGATAGCATCGGGAGTTGAGTCGGTAAAGACAAAGAAAATTCAAACAGGCTTTAGTGTAACTCCTGAGCTTATCTCAGCCCTTAGTCAAGTGTTGAATGCCACAATTGCTAGCTTGTCTATAAACGAGATTAACATATCCGTTATAATGACAATGGAGCAAGCTGTAAGGGAGATATCAGGCACGGACCAAAAGACCGCAACAGACCTAGTTTCCTTGACAGTTAAGTCTATCTACGAAACTATGAACGAGCTAGGGTCCGAGATTAAATTTGAGGGCTTAAACAGGCTATTACAGTATCCTGAATACAAAAATCTTGACAAGCTTCAAAAGATGATTTCCACTATTGAAAACAAAGAGGATATCATAAGGGCAGTTAGCACAATAGACCAAAGCGACGATGAAACGAAAATCTTCATCGGCTCGGAAAATATGGTTAAGATAATGGACGATTCCACATTGATTTATAAAAACCTAAAGCTAAACGGCAAGACCATTGGCGCAATAGGTATTATAGGTCCTTGTAGAATGGACTATTCAAAGGTTTTAGCAACTATCGACCAGCTATCAAACGAGATTAACAAGCTGTCGGATATTGGCGCACTACCTAGTGGAAAAAATGAGGAGGACGAGGAATAAAAATGGCAAAAAAGGAATCCAAGCAGGAAAACGAGGAAATTAAGGAAGAGATTAAGGAAGAGATTAAGGAAGAAAATAAGGAAGAAATTAAGGAAGAGACACCGGTGGAAAATGACACTGATGCAAAAATAAAGGACCTTGAGGCACAGCTAGCTGACGCACAGGACAAATATTTAAGAGCTCTTGCAGAGTACGACAACTTCCGTAAAAGGTCACAAAAGGAAAGAGAAGGAATTTACAGCGATGCTTACGCAGATGCAGTAAAAAACATTCTTCCTATAATTGACAACCTTGAAAGAGTTTTAACTCTTGTGGGTGACGAAAAGTTTATGGAGGGGCTAAAGCTAATCCTAAATTCCGTATACGCAACCCTTGAAAAGATGGGAGTTAAGGAAATAGAGGCAAAGGTTTTTGACCCTAATTTACACAACGCAGTAATGCACGTAGATGACGAAAGCTTAGGCGAGGGAGAAATCGTTGAGGTTTTCCAAAAGGGATACATTCTAGGAGATAGAGTTATCCGTTATTCAATGGTTAAGGTAGCAAATTAAATTTATTTATATATATTCGGAGGAATTAAAAAATGGGAAAGATTATAGGAATTGACTTAGGTACAACAAACTCTTGTGTAGCAGTATTTGAGGGCGGTGAGCCAACTGTTATACCAAATCCAGAGGGCTCAAGAACAACACCATCAGTAGTTGCATTCACAAAGACAGGCGAAAGACTTGTTGGTCAGGTTGCAAAGCGTCAGGCTATTACAAATCCAGACAAGACCGTTAGCTCAATTAAGAGAGAAATGGGTAGCAATTACAAGGTAACAATTGATGGAAAAACATACACTCCTCAAGAGATTTCTGCAATGATTCTTCAAAAGCTAAAGGCAGATGCAGAGGCTTATCTTGGACAAAAGGTAACTGAGGCGGTTATCACAGTACCAGCATACTTCAACGATGCGCAAAGACAGGCTACAAAGGACGCAGGTAAGATTGCAGGTCTTGACGTAAAGAGAATTATCAACGAGCCAACCGCAGCAGCACTTGCATTCGGTATGGATAAGGAAGATAACCAAAAGATTATGGTATTCGACTTAGGTGGTGGTACGTTCGACGTATCAATCCTTGAAATCTCCGACGGAGTATTCGAGGTTTTGGCAACTGCAGGTAACAACCGTCTAGGCGGTGACGACTTCGATAACAAGATTATTGACTGGATGGCAGAGCAATTCAAGACAGAAAACGGCATTGACCTTCGTCTTGACAAGATGGCACACCAAAGACTTAAGGAGGCTGCTGAAAAGGCAAAGATTGAGTTGTCCGGTGTAACCTCATCAAATATCAACCTACCATTTATCACAGCTGATGCAACAGGTCCTAAGCACTTCGATGCAACTCTTACAAGAGCAAAGTTCAACGAGCTAACTGCTGACCTTGTTGAAAAGACAATGGTACCTACAAGACAGGCACTTAGCGATGCAGGCTTAACTGCAGGTCAAATTGATAAGGTGCTTTTAGTTGGTGGCTCATCAAGAATCCCAGCTGTACAAGAGGCACTTAAGAGATTTATCGGCAAGGAGCCATTCAAGGGCATCAACCCAGACGAGTGCGTAGCAATCGGTGCTGCAATTCAAGGTGGTGTACTTGGTGGCGACGTTAAGGATATACTTCTTCTTGACGTAACTCCACTATCCCTAGGTATTGAAACTATGGGTGGCATTTGCACAAAGATTATCGACAGAAATACAACTATCCCAGTAAAGAAGAGCCAAATATTCTCAACAGCTACTGACAGTCAGCCATCTGTTGAAATCCACGTTCTTCAGGGTGAGCGTGAGTTCGCAAGAGACAACAAGACCCTCGGTCGCTTCTCTCTTGACGGAATTGCACCAGCGCCACGTGGCGTACCACAAATCGAGGTTACCTTCGATATTGACGCAAACGGTATCGTAAACGTATCTGCAACCGATAAGGGCACAGGTAAGGAGCAACACATTACAATCACATCCTCAACAAATATGAGTCAGGACGAGATTGACCGTGCAGTTAAGGATGCAGAGAAGTTTGCTGAGGAGGACAGAAAGGCTAAGGAGCTAGTTGATGCAAAGAATCATGCAGACCACCTAGTATTCCAAGCTGAAAAAACACTTAAGGACCTTGGTGACAAGGTTACCTCAATAGAAAAGTCAGAGGCTGAAAGCGCTATTGAAAAGCTTAAGGAATCTGCAAAGACAGACAACATTGACACCATTAAGGCAGACACAGAAGCGCTTGAAAAGGCTATTTACGCAATTAGCGAAAGAATTTACAAGGATTCTCAAGGTGGCGCTCAGGGTGGTGCTCAGGGTGGCACACAGGGAGGCACTGGTGACGGTGGCTTCTACGGCGACTTCGAGGACAAGAGCGGTAATTAATAATCATGGCGGGACTGTCGAATTTTTCGGCAGTCCCATATGTGATAGATAGGAAGAAAAATGGCAAAACGAGATTATTATGAGGTGCTTGGCATAAGCAAGGGTGCAGACGAAAAGCAAATTAAAAACGCATATCGTCAAATGGCAAAAAAATACCATCCCGACCTAAACCCAAACGATAAAGAGGCTGAGCAAAAATTTAAGGAAGTAAACGAGGCATACGAGGTTTTGTCTGACCCTGAAAAAAAGGCTAAGTACGACCAATTCGGCCATGCAGCCTTCGAGCAGGGTGGCGGTGGTTATGGTCAAGGTGGCTTCCAAGGTGGCTTTGACTTTAACGACTTTGGCTTTGGAGATATTTTCTCTAGCTTCTTCCAAGGCGGAGGTGGGGGCAACTCAAGAAGAGGTGGACCCGTTGACGGTGAGGATATCAATGTTAAGATTGTCCTTACCTTTGAGGAAGCCGTTTTTGGCTGTAAAAAGGACGTAACCTATAACAAGGTTGGCAAGTGTGAAAGCTGTTCAGGTACAGGCGCTGAGCCTGGCACAACTGTGGAAAAATGTAGTCGCTGTGGCGGTGTTGGTACTATAAGAGTACAAAAGAACGTTTTCGGTATGTCTATGACGTCACAGTCTACCTGTCCTGATTGTGGTGGTAAGGGTAAGAAGATTACTACACCATGTGCAAAGTGCCACGGACAGGGCAACGTAACAACGAAAAAGACGCTTGGAGTAAATATTCCGGCAGGCATTGACGATGGTCAATACGTGGCATTAAGAGGTCAAGGACACTCAGGCAGAAATGGTGGCTACCCAGGTGATTTAAACGTATACGTATCCGTAAGAAAGAGTCAAATCTTTGAGCGAGATGGCTACGATTTATATTGCGAGGTGCCAATTACCTTTGCTGAGGCAACCCTTGGTGGCACAATAAAAATCCCAACGGTTGACGGTGGCGAGGTGGAATATACAATTCCAGAGGGCACACAAACAGGCACGAGAGTTACAATTAAAAAACAGGGTGTAGTCAACCCTAACTATCGTGACGAGAGAAGAGGTAACCTTTACGCAGACGTAGTGGTTGAAACTCCTAAGAATCTTAACTCACAGCAAAAGGACCTCTTACGCAAGTTTGCTGAAAGCTGTGGCGAAAAGAATTTCACTAAGCGCACAAGCTTCTTCAAGAGAAAATAAAGGAATTAAAGATGGAAGAAAACAAGTGGGTACAAATCAAGGCTAGTGGAAAAACCGCTGACCTTGACAAAATAACTGCCATTATGAGTATGGTATCAAACGGACTTCAAATCGAGGATTATTCGGACCTAGAGGACAGAATCCTTGACGGAGTGTACGGAGATTTAATTGACGAAAGTGTTTTGAATGCAGATAAAACCGTTTGTGCAGTATCTGCATACGTCCCTGCCGATTCACAGGTAAACGATTATAAAAGCCTAATTGCAGAAAGATTTTCTGCCGAGGGACTAGAGGTCAAAATTGAGCTTATCTCTCTTTGCGAAGAGGATTGGGCAGACTCCTGGAAGCAATACTATAAGCCTATTAAAATTGGCGAAAGGCTAGTAGTTGTGCCAATGTGGGAAAAATACGATAAGGGACCAAACGAGGTTATCGTTAAAATGGATCCTGGTATGGCATTCGGCACCGGCACACACGAAACCACAAGGCTATGCGCAACTCTTTTGGAAAAATACATAACCAAGGAGTCCAAAATGCTTGACGTAGGCTGTGGAAGTGGAATTTTGGCAATCTGCGCCTCAAAGCTAGGGGCGAAGGAATGCTACGCCTACGATATTGACCCTGTTGCCGTAAAGGTAGCCCGTGAAAACGTAAAGGACAACGACGTAACTAACGTAGAGTGCGACGTATCCGACCTTTTAAAGGGTGTAAAGGCTGGCAAATACGACGTTATAACTGCAAACATTGTTGCAGATATTATAATTAGACTTCTACCCGATATTTCCGCCTTTATGCACAAGGACACAACCCTTGTAATTTCAGGCATAATTGACGAAAGGTGCGCCGACGTGTACGAATCTATCAACAAAAACGGCTTTAAAATAGTAGATGAAATTCACGAAAATGGCTGGTGTGCAATTTCACTCGTCATTGAGTAAAATCAGCTAAAAAAAGCAATAAAACCTCGAGAAATCGGGGTTTTTATTATTTTTATGAAAATTGTGCAATATTAACAAAAAACACTTATTTTTGCTTGCTTCGTTGACTTTATCACACGTATGTGGTAAAATTAACCTACATAAATATTTATTAATATAAGGAGAAACAAATGAAAAAGAAAATCCTACTAACTATCATGCTCGTATTAGGATTGACGTTGCTATTTGCAATTAGCGCATTTGCCGTTGATGTTACGGTAGATGGCATTACCTATACATTGACTGAGGGTACAGACGGCGCAGATAATACGGCAAAAATCAAGACCCACGAAGGACAAACTCTTACGGTTACTGACATAGTTATTCCCGAGTACGTTGAATACGAGGGGGCAAAGTACTACGTAACGGAAATGGTAAACTATTGCTTTAAGAAAACAAATATTACAACCGTTCGTTTTGATGACAATTGCAGAATTACTCTCGTTCCAACCCAAGCTTTTCACGACTGCAATAGCTTGACCTTAATTGATTTCGGTAAGGCAGGCATAACCACGATTGGACATCAAGCCTTTTCGTATTCCGAGCTACTTACCTTTAAGGATAACAGGCTTCCCTGTCAGTTTTCTGCCTTTTCGGGCACTGAACAGTTTGACAACTGCAATGCTATGAGTACGTTGGTATTCCCTGAAACCTTTACTGAGTTTGATAGCGACACGCGAATTCAACAAAGCAACATAGTCAATCTTGTTTTTGAGGGAAAAATGACAAAGGTATTCCTTCAGTATAATAGAAAGCACAGCTTAGGTGGTATGAACGTATACCTTACTAAGAATTCCTCAAGTGAGCTAAACGGAAGCATAGTAGAAACCACTATCTACAATAATGCTCCGTATTACAAAAACGTAAAGGATGCTTATACCGTAAAGACAGACGGCTCCCTTACCGTAAAGTGGTCCGGTAACGATGCAAACTCAAGTGGAACCAGCAGTACTACTATTGATGGCTTCAAATACAACTGCGTCAACACAAGCCAGGATAAAATTTATTTCTGTGGCGACGATTCAGTCAGCTTTATTGTACGTACCAGCGTAATAAGTGGCTCCTGGACATCTGGCTATGTAGCAACCTACAAGACAAATTCACTTGACCCCTCAGGCGCGACAAATGCTAACGTAACCTATAAAATGGCATCACCTCACTTCTTGAAGGAAACTATAAATCAGGATGCTAACTGCCTATATCCTGCATCAAGAACAGAAATGTGCTACTGTGGTGACGTTATCACAAGAGAAGTGCTAGGCACAGAGCTTGGCGACCATACCTACGTTGATGATTTTGACTGCACTACCGAGCATGTTTGCTCCGTTTGCTTGGAAACAGTAATAGAGGCGCTCAGCCACGACCTTTTGACAAGCTTGATTTACGAAAGCTATGACAAAGAGGGCACTAAGACGGTTATCTGTAAAAACGAGGGCTGTAATCACGAAATAATCGAGCAAAGACCTGCACTCTTTGTAAATCAAGGCTATTCAACAAAGGAATACGCAGATGGTGGATTTTCAATTAGCTTTGCTGTAAACAGGAGCGCAATCTCACAATACACAGAGATAACAGGAAATAGCATCAAGTACGGTGTTTTTGCAGTATCAGGGGCTAGAATTGGCACAAGCGAGGCAGTAAACGCAGACGGTACAACTGCAAATGGTGTTGCAAGCGTTGACTTTACAAATAAGGACTACGATTTGGTTGCTATAAAAATCGTAGGCTTTACAACAGATGAACACAAAAACGCACAGCTAGCACTTGGCGCTTACGTTATCGAAAACGGAAATAAGGTTTCCTACCTACAAGTAGGCACCCCAGAAACTGGCGCAAAATATAGCTTTGTTACCTTTAACGGACTAGTATAACAAAAAAGCCGACCCTGTGAAAGCCTTCCCCTTGAGGCGATTCCCCTACTAGGGGAAATGTCGCAAAGCGACAAAAGGGTTCCTGTTTTGGAAAAAAAGGGGGACCACCTTGGGTGGTGGATGAGGTGTAGCCTCAAAGAGGCGTTTTTAAATAAAGAAAATTAACAAGCTGACAAAAAAGCCGACCCTGTGTCGGCTTTTTGCTATTTTAAGAGGATTTTACTGTGTAATAAATTCATTGCCAAGGGCTAGTCCCCTGGTTTTTTTATTTTAATATTAGAATTCAAAAAAGCCTATAAAGGCTTTTTTGTTGACAATAGCTATAAAAAATGATAATATTATATTATATAGGTTATAATTCACGATAAAAGAGGTGGGAAAATGGACTTTTTAGAATATGATGGCTTGCTAACTGGATATATCGGCTTAGATAGACAGGTTGTAGTCCCTGAGGGAATACACACAATTGACAATGAGGCATTTGCAAGTATTTCCTACATAACAAGTGTAAAGCTACCCTATGGACTTTGTATGATTAACGATTACGCATTTCAGGATTGCGAAATGCTAGAGTCCATAAATATTCCAGAAACGGTTATTTTCATAGGACCTCATGCCTTTGAGGGTTGCCTTAAGCTAAAGGAAATTGAAATTCCTATGAGTGTTACTCACCTTTGCGACAACGTTTTTGAAAATTGTGGGCTTGAAAAAATTAAGCTACACGACGAAATTACCTCAATGGGCACAGCTGTGTTTTGTGGTTGCAATAAAATAAAGGAATTGACAGTAACAAGGGGAATTACAGAAATACCCGAGGGTGGCTTTATCGGTATGACTGGTCTTGAGTCGGTCACCCTGCACGACAAAATAGAGTCAATTGGTGAAAACGGATTTTTCGGTTGCTATATGCTAAAGGAAATTTTCATACCCAAATCCGTTGAAAAAATCGGTATGGGTGCCTTTGGCTGTTGCCCTAATCTTAAAATTTATGCCGAGGCAAAGGAAAAGCCCGAGGGCTGGGAAGTAGATGGCTTAACTGTCGTCTTCGGTAGTAAAGGACCACAGTAAGTAGCAGAAAGGGAATAAAATGTCGCATTTTGAAACACTAAATGGAAACTTAATATTATACACAGGTCCCGACACTCACGTAGTAGTGCCCAAGGGAGTCTATATGATTTTAGACGGCGCATTTTCTAATTGCGATTATATTGAAAGTGTAGAATTGCCAGAGGGACTTGTGAAAATAGAGGGGGACGCCTTTAAGAATTGTACTGCCCTTAAGGAAATCAAGCTTCCCGAAAGCCTAGAGGACATAGATATGGGCGCCTTTGAAAATTGCAAAAGCCTAAGGGCAATAGCAATACCTAAAAACGTTAATTATGTGTCAGGCGGGTCCTTTTGTGGCTGTGAGTCCCTTGAAAAAATCACAGTTGACGAGGAAAATCAATTCTACACATCTATTGATAACGTGCTTTTTGAAAAGGATAAAACCGTGCTTATCAAGTACGCACCTGCCAAAAGGGAAAGGACCTACTCTGTGCCAAGTGGAGTTGTGGAAATAAGCTACGACGTATTTAGCGACTCCTCAAGTCTTGAATACGTTGAAATTCCCGAGGGGGTGGAGTCAATTTACGGCTCTGCCTTTGAAAATTGCAGAAGCCTTAAAGGTGTAACTCTACCACAAAGCCTAGAGAATCTTGTTTTTAGCACCTTTGAAAATTGCACCTCCTTAAAAAGCATAGTAATACCTAAAAACGTTAAGTCACTTCCTTCCTGTACCTTTGAAAATTGCCAAAGCCTTGAATACGTAGAAATACAAAACGAAAACATTGAAATATCAGAGGTTGCCTTTAGGGGCTGTGATTCCCTTAAATGTATAAGGCTACCAAAGGATTTTAATATGACAACAGAGTGGTGGACAAAAAGATTTTCTCAAGAGGTTACGGTAGTATCTGCCCTTGAATATCTTGACAAGAACACAAAAATAGTAAAGCATCTTCAAAGGGACAAGTATTCTATTATAGATAGCCTAGTAAAATCAAAAAGGCTTGACTTAATTAGTCAAATGCTTGACAAATCACCTAAAATCAGCCTTGCCACCATAAATGAATTGATTGACTACCTAGTAGGTCTTGGAAGCGTTGAGGCAAATAGCGCCCTGCTTAACTACAAAAATGAGCACTTTTCCAAAGAAGAGATAGAAAGAGAAGAAAAAAGTAGCCTAAAAAAATCCTTAGGCTTGAAATGTAAAACCATAGCCGACTACAAAAGGCTATTTAAGTACCAAGAAAAAGAGGGCGAAATCATAATAAAGGGTCTTAAGCTAAGAGAAAATCAAGTGGAAATTCCCGAAAAAATCGGTGACAAGGTGGTAACGGAGATTGCAGATTGCGCCTTTGAAAATTGCAATTGGCTAACCACCTTAATAATACCAAAAACCATAAAGAAAATAGGACCAAATGCTTTTGACGGCGTTGGCAATCTAACAATTTACCCTCAGGTACAAAAAAAGCCATCAGGCTGGAGTAAATTTTGGAATAACGGCTTAATGGTCGTTTGGAAGAAATAAGCTAAGAAGGGATACATATGTCAGATTTTATAATCGAAAATGGAGTGTTAGAAAAATACAATGGCAACGAAAAAGAGGTAGTAGTGCCAAAGGGTGTTACCGAAATAGCCCCAAGAGTCTTTTGGAATTGTAAGCATATCGAAAGCATTATATTGCCAAAGGGACTTTTGGAAATTGGAATGCTTGCCTTTTATGGCACCTCAATAACAAAAATAAGGTTGCCAAGCACACTTAAAAAAATAGTGGAAATGGCATTAGAGAGGTGCATATACCTTGAAAAAATTGAGGTTGAGAGGGAAAACCAGTGCCTTGAAGCAATTGACGGAGTCCTTTTCTCAAAAAAGAAAAAAGCCTTGCTTGTGTATCCCGAGGGCAAGAAGGACAGGACATACAAGGTGCCAGAGGGGACAATCTCAATAGAAAGATATGCCTTTTCCACCTGTAAGGCAACAGCTATTGCCCTACCAAGAAGCTGTGAAAAAATTTATTATTCCTCACACCTACATAGAGGAATAAAGGAAATACAGGTAAAGGAATGCTTTGACAAAAGCGCCTCTTGGTATTTCCAAGCCTTTGAGAAAAGCATAGTAATAATATGCGCACTTGAAAATCCCCATAAGTACAAAAGGGTAATAGACCATTTATTGATGAATAAAAGGGAAACAATCGACGACCTTGTAAAAGTAAATAGATTAGACCTAATAATAGCCCTTTTAGATTTGGAAGAAAAGCGAGATTTAAGGCTAATAAACGACCTAATCGAATATGTTAAAAAGCATAACAATACGGAATTAACTGCATTGTTGCTTGACTATAAGGAAAAGCACTTTACAAAAGAGGAAGAGGAAGCTTTGGAAATTGAAAAAATGGAAAAATCTCTAGGCTTAAGGGAATTAACAGTAGCCGACCACAGACGACTTTTCAAATTTCTAAAGGGTGCGGATAGAAATGAAATTACAATCCTAGGACTGAGAAGAAATGAGTCTGTGGTTGAAATTCCAATGAAAATAGGCAATGTGCCTGTAACCGATATCGCTAGCGAATCATTTTGTGACAATACTCATCTAACAAGTATAACAATACCAAAAGAAATAAAAGAAATAGGCAAGTGGGCATTTAGAAATTGCCCAATGCTAACAATCTATTGCGAGGCAGAAACGCAACCAAGTGGCTGGCACAAGGACTGGAATCCAGACAACCGACCAGTAGTATGGGGGTGCAAGTAAAAAGCCAAGGCTTTTTACAGATATGAATTGACCAAGGGTCAATGTTATGAATCAACTGTCGTTGAAGTTATGAATTTGCCCTTGGCAAATGTTATGAGTGCTACGCACGTTTAAGATTAGTTTTATATAAGCTAACCTCAAACGTTTACACTGTAAACTCATAACGTCGGTAACGACTCATAACTTGCGTAGCAATCATAGTGCTGACCGTGTCAGCTCATAACTGCAAGCAAGCATGCCTTGCTTGCTTAGAAGGGAGAAAAAGTGACAGACTTTGAAATTGTAAATGGTACGCTTAGAAAATACAACGGAAGTGGACCGAATGTAAAAATACCCGAGGGAGTTGTGGAAATTAGCACAAATGCCTTTAGTTTTCACGAGGGACAAATTGAAAAAATAGAGCTTCCAAGCACTCTTTTGTCTATTGCGCCTAAGGCGTTTTGTGCCTTTGGTTTAATTGAAAGCATAACAATTCCTGAGTACACTATGGAAATTGGCGAGAGTGCCTTTGCAAGGTGTATAGGGCTTAAAAAAATTGAGCTTTTAGGCAAGGATACCAAGGTGAGCAGTAGCGCCTTTGATCAATGTGACAGTGTAAATGAAATAAGAGGTCCTCTTACCCGTACCCAAGGTGCCCCTTGGTGGAGAAGGCTATTTCCCGATAGTCAGCTTTACCCAATTGCTCTTGAGCATTTTGAAAAGGACTCAAAGCTTGTAAAATACATAGCAAGAGGCAGACTTGATATAATAAAGCTACTAATATCGGTGAGTCGTCTTGACCTAATTCCTAAATATCTTGAGTGCGTATCTCAAATTGACCTACTAGACCTAGACGATATGATAAGCCTAGCTTCCCCCTTAGGCAACATAGAAGCAAATAGCGCCTTGCTTGAGTATAAAAACAAGCACTATTCAAGGAAAAAGCAAGATGAAATTGCACAGGACCAGCTTGACAAATCCTTAGGCTTCAAGGAAATGACAAGTGAGGACTATAAAAGAATTTTCAAATTTTCTACTCAATCAAAGGAGATAATAATTGAAAAGATTCTAAGACCTAGCCAAATAGTAGAAATACCCTCTCAAATAGCGGGTGTTGCAGTTACTAAAATAGGTCAGTGCGCCTTTGATAATTGTAGTGACATAACAAGCGTTTGTTTGCCTGATACGATTAAGGAAATAGATTTTTGCGCATTTCAAAGATGCGCAAGCCTAAAGTCTATAAATCTACCCAAGTCCCTTACTAAAATCGGTGAAGGTGCCTTTGCTTACTGTGTGAGCATTGAAGAAATAGAATTGCCAGAGGGTATAGCATCAATTGGCAACAATAGCTTTTTAGGCTGTAAAAGGCTCAAACAAATATATCTGCCCTTAACCCTTAAGGCAATAGGTGACGGAGCATTTAAGGGCTGTGCAAGTCTTGAAAGAGCTGAATTGCCAAGTGGTATAAGAAAAATACATAATAATACCTTTAGTGGCTGTAATAGCATCAAGGAAATAAAATTGCCACAGGGAATTGTTCAAATAGGCGACTTTGCCCTTGCCTTCTGTAATAAATTAGAGGAAATAGCTCTGCCAGATGGACTTTTGGAAATAGGCCATCGAGCCTTTGATTTCTGTCAAGGACTTAAGGAAATAACCGTGCCAGAGTCTGTTACCACAATAGGAAGCTTTGCTTTTCATAATTGCAGTGGACTCGAAAAAATCAAGCTACCAAAAAGCATTCGTGAGATAAATACTGGACTGTTTTTTAATTGCACAAATCTTAAAAAAATAGACCTACCAAACGGAATTGAAAGAATAGGCACAAGTGCCTTTAAGGGCTGTGAGTCCCTAAGGACCTTTCAAATACCCTTTACAGTAACCTCAATAGAGTCCTCCGCCTTTTCAGGCTGTAAGGAATTAAAAATCATTTCAATTCCAAGCACCGTTGAAAAAATGGGTATGGCAGTATTTGAAAAATGTACAAATCTAACCATATTTGTACAAAGGTCCAACAGGGCAAGACGATGGCACGAGGATTGGAATATAAGCAAATGCCCATTTAAATGGATGTAAGCCTACTAAGGCTTAGAAGGGAGTAACAATGTCACACTTGGACGAAATCAAAAAATTTACCTCGGCTGACGGAGTGGTGTTTACTGAGGACAAAAGGGTCCTTTTAGAGTATCCAAGCCGAAGAGAGGATGAAATCTATATCGTACCTGAGGGTGTTGTGGAAATAGGCAAGAGTGCATTTAAAGATAGTTTTTTTCTAAGAGAAATCGTCCTACCAAGGGGTATTGTGTCAATAGGTAAGAGTGCCTTTGCAATGTGTGTTTCTCTAGAAAAAATAATCTTACCCGAGGGACTTTTAGAAATTGATGATTACGCCTTTGAGGACTGTGTAAGTCTTTGTGATATAGCCATACCTGAAAGCTTCCGCAAATTTGGTAAGAATGTATTTAAGGGTAATGAATTTATTGAAATAAAAGTACCCCAAAATATGTCTGGTTCTTGGTATTATAAGGTTTTAGGGTACGACAATATGCTACTCATTGCCCTTAGTAGCTTTGAAAAGGGCACTAAGCTAATAAAATATATTTGCAGAGATAAAAAAAGAGCAATCCAAAAGCTGATAGAATTAAATAAAATTGATTTAATACCTGCATTTTTAGAAAAATCACCAAAAATAAAGCTTATAGAATTAAACGAAATAATCGAAATAGTAAGGGAAGCAAAAAGCACCGAGGCAAATGCGATTCTTTTAGACTATAAGAAAAAGCACTATACCACAAGGCAACAAGAACTACTTGACCAAAGAATAGTTAATATAGCTATGGGCAAGCGTGACTTAACTGTTGCTGAATATAAAATGCTGTTTGATTACAGCGTGATAGATGGCGAAATAAAAATAAACAAGGTTAAATTTGACGACCCAGTTATAGAAATTCCCGAAATGATAGGAAATAAAAGGGTAACAATGATTGGCAAAAAAGCTTTTAGAGACAAAAAACAGCTTCAAAGAGTAATTTTGCCAAAGCATATTAAAGCAATAGGAGAAAAAGCCTTTGAAATTTGCCATTCCCTCTCAAGCATTAATCTACCAAACGGGATAAAATCAATCGACAGGTGCGCCTTTTTTGCTTGCCTATCCCTTGAAAAAATAGACCTGCCAACAGGACTTGAGGTAATTGAAAACGATGCCTTTGGACAGTGTGAGTCCTTAAAAGAGATAAAATTTCCTAAGGGACTTAAAAGGATTGGAAATATGGCATTTTATGGTTGCACAAGCATAAAAAGCGTAAGCCTACCAAACTCACTTTTGTCAATAGGCTGCGATGCCTTTGCTGGTTGTAAAGCACTTGAGGAAATAACATTACCAAATAGTCTAAAATCGGTTGGGGATTGCGCATTTTATGGTTGCAGTAGCCTTAAGACCGTAACAATAAAATCAAAATCAGTAAGAATAGGCAAAAAAGCATTTACCGAATGTAAGGGAATTACTACCCTAAGCCTACCAAGGTCCCGTGACCCCGTAGCTAGATGGTATTTTGATAGATTTGACAACGTGATTGTTTCAATTGCTCTTGAGCATTATGACAAAAAAACGAAAATAGTAAGGTATATATGTAGCAAATGGGATAAAGCCATGTCAGTGCTAGACCTAATAAAAAGAGGTGACCTTATTGTTGCCCTTCTTGAAAAATCACCTATGATTAGCAAGGAGGTCTTAGAGGCTATGTACGAAAGGACAAATAGCCTAAAAATCAAGGACTATACACCTGAAATTTTAAAGTACGAGTGCCTTCACTATGGAAATGAAAAAGCAATTTTAGAAATAGACCACTATAAGAAAATTTTCGATTTTTATGTGAGCGGAAATGAAATAGAAATAACAAGGCTAAAATCCTTTGACCAAAGCGTTGAGGTCCCCGAAAGAATTGGCAACAGATATGTTACCATAATAGGACCCCAAGCCTTCAAGGGATGCAGGTCCTTGAGAAAATTAATATTGCCAAGCAGTATTAAAGCAATTAAAAAGGATGCATTTTATTGTTGTGATAGGCTTGAGGAAATCAACCTAACAGAGGGAATTGAAAAAATAGATAGCCACGCCTTTGATAGATGTAAATCATTAAAAAGCATAAGACTTCCCTCTACTATAAAATCAATTGGAATTAAAGCCTTTAAGGAGTGCAAGAGTCTTTGTGATATCAATATTCCAAGTGATATTGAAGAAATAGGACAGAGTGCCTTTGAAAACTGCACAAGCCTTAAGGGAGTAATTCGACTAGATACAATAAGGAGAATAGGCGAGGAAGCCTTTCGAAATTGTACAAGTCTAGAGGGGCTTGTCCTACCCCAAAAAATTAGCAGAATAAAGGCAAAAGCCTTTGAAAATTGCACAAGCCTTCAATATGTTGACTTGTCCGAGGTGGAAATACCACACCTAGAATACGAAGAGGAAACCTATAATCTAGGCTCTATGATACGTGCAAGCATGGGCAGAGAAAATAGCATTGCAATAGAGTATGGCGCATTTCAAGGCTGTGAATCCTTGACAAGGGTGAGTCTGCCCTCAGGACCCGAGGATATAGAGTGGGACACCTTTCGGGATTGCAGGTCCTTAAAATATGTATCTATACCAGAGGGCTATAAAAGAATAGCCGAGGATGCATTCTGTGGTTGCATTGCCCTTGAGGAGATAACTCTGCCAAGTAGTATAGTCTTTTTAGACAATAAAGCATTCAATGAATGTAGCGCATTAAAAAACATTAAGCGACCAAGGAAAGAGGACAACTAATGTCAGAATTTAAGATATATAGTAATGGCGTTTTGTGTTTATACAGAGGCGACGACGAGGATTTGGTGTTGCCAAAGGAAGTAATTGATATTAGCAGAAGCTCCTTTTATAATAAGAGGATGAGAAGCGTCACCTTCCACGAAAACATAAAGAAAATAGGCGATATTGCATTTATGAATTGTACGAATCTTAAAAGCATTTTCTTGCCTAAAAATATTGCCGTTTTGGGAAACGGTGTCTTTGAGCATTGTGACAATCTTGAATCTATCGAGATTGTCAATAAAAAAATCTTGATAGGAAAATATGCATTTTGCAATTGCCCATCAATCAAAACCATCAAGGCACCAGCCGAGGTTATAAACCGTCCTGCCACCTGGTGGTGCGAAAGGTTTGACGAGGAGGTAATTTTCCCAATTGCCCTAGAATGCTTTGATAAGGATACAGACCTTATTAAATACGTAACCAAGGACAAAAAGAAAGCCCTTGACATTTTAGTAAAGGCAAAAAGAACAGACCTTTTAAAAATGCTACTTACCAAATCACCAAAAATAAAGCATTGCGACATAGACGACCTAATCGACTACGCCCTTAAATACAAAAGCGTAGAAATCAATGTCATTTTGCTTGAATACAAAAACAAGCGTTACTTTAGCAAATCCTAACACCCAACTAAGAAAGGATAAAAATGGCAAATTTTATAATCAAAAACGGAAGACTAATTGAATATAAGGGTGACGACTATCGTGTCGTAATCCCCGACACAGTTGAAATAATAGAGTCAACTGCCTTTAGAAACGAATACATATCCCCTCACATTATTAGCGTAACAATGGGGGATAGTGTAAGGGAAATTAAGGACCAAGCCTTTTATCTTTGCACAGGCTTAAAACAGCTAGAAATCGGACAAGGGGTCGAGGTAATTGGAAAATATGCCTTTGCAGGGTGTAAGAATTTAACCTCTGTAACTATTCCAAGGGGAGTAAAATCCCTTGAAAGAAGTGCCTTTGAGTCTTGCCTTAGCCTAGAGGAAATAGTAGTAGATGAAGAAAATCAATACTACACCTCTGTTGATGGTGTTTTATACACCAAGGATAAGAAAGCACTTATCGCATATCCAAACGGAAAAAGGGACAAGTGCTTTTCTGTCCCAATGGGCACAGAGACAATAGGAGTCGGTGCATTCGGGAAAAATAGATGGCTTGAGAAAATAGAGGTGCCTCAAACTATTACAAAAATTGGCACAAGCGCCTTTTGGGAATGTAAGGGACTTGAAGAGGTAAGAATTCTTGGAAATATAACAAGGCTTGAAAAATATACCTTTGGACGTTGTAAATCCTTAAAGGAAATAGTAGTCCCTAAAACCGTTGTGGAAATACGCGCAGGCGCCTTTGTAGATTGCGTTGGACTAACAAGGGTTGAATTACAAGAGGGTGTTGAAATAATAGGAGAAAAAGCATTTATAGAATGTATTCTGCTAGAATCAATAAACCTACCTAGCACGGTTAAAAAAATAGGCGAGAGTGCCTTTAAATCCTGTCGTGCACTTAAGGAAATCGCCATAAACATCACAGAGTGTATAGAAAGAGATGCCTTTTGCGACTGTACAAGCCTAAGAAGTGTTACCCTAACAGGCGTAAGAGAAATAGGCACTTGTGCATTCTATGGCTGTAAGGGACTTAAATCAGTTGATATAGGAATGGGCACGGAGATAATTGAATGTGATGCCTTTCAGGATTGCACAGCCCTTGAAAAAATCACAATGCAAGAGGGAATAGAGAAAATTGAGGACTCTGCCTTTAGTCACTGTATGAGTCTTAAGGAAATAGCCTTGCCAAACACCGTTACAATAATGGGGTCAAAGCTTTTTAGTGGCTGTACAAGACTAGAGAGGGTAAATCTACCAAGCAACGTCTTAGAAATTAAAAATAATACCTTTGAGGATTGCTTCTGCCTTAAAGACGTAATCCTACCTAAGAGCTTAGAGAAAATCGGCGAGAGTGCCTTTGATAATTGCGTAGCCCTTGAAAAAATCGACCTACCCGATTCAGTAAGAATTATTGAAAGAGGCGCCTTTAGGAATTGTAAGCAACTACTATGCGTTACGTTGCCCGCTTGTCTTACCACACTTTCAACGGGAGTATTTTTAAGATGCGAACAGCTAAGTCAGGTGTTTTTAAATGAGGGCTTAACAACAATTGAGGACAGAGTTTTTAAGGAATGCACAAGCCTTAAGTCAATTACAATACCAAAAAGCCTTTTGCAGATTAGACAGAAAGCATTTGTAGACTGTACGGCCCTTAAGTATATTGAATTTCTTGGCACAGACCTAGACGTTGACCCCCTTGCCTTTCAGGGGTGCGAGTCCCTTGTAAGTGTAAAAACACCAAGGGAGTTTGATAAAGAGGTTAGCTGGTGGACCACTAGATTTACAGGTGACGTTGTATGTATTAGCGCAATCGAGAATTTTTACGAGGGATCAAATCTTTTCGACTACATAATCAAGGACGTGCTATCAGTAGTTGGAATTTTATTAAATGCTGAAAAATCAGACCTTTTATGTAAGCTTTTTGAATGGACAAATAAGCTTACCCTAGACGATTATGACAAGCTAATTAAAAGAGTACAAAAGGTAGGTAAGCCTGAATTAACTGCATCCTTGCTTGAAAGCAGAAACAAAAATTTCACAAAAGAAGCAATACAGGAATACGAAAGCGTAAGGCTGGAGGAGGAAATGAGTCTTGATACCTACACCCTAAAGAAGCTATGGGGTGAAAATGGCTATATCATAAGTGGCATTGAGGGACAGGACATATTCGTAGTTGAAATTCCTGCCACCTATGGAAAAACAAGAGTTGTAGAAATAGGCAAGCGCGCCTTTAGAAATAAAAGAGATATAAGAGAAATTACTCTATCAGAGGGGATTTTGGAAATAGGCCCCTGCGCCTTTGACGGCTGTGGTCAGCTAAAGGAAATTAACCTAAATGAGGGTATAACCAAAATTGGCTATTCAGCCTTTAGAAATTGTAGGGCACTTGAAAAAATAGAAATTCCTAAAACAACAGAATTGCTAGACAATGGTGTATTTGAGGGCTGTGAAGCGCTTGTGGAAATAGAAATCCCTGAGGGAATAAAGGAAATCCGTGGCAATACCTTTGAGAGCTGTAAGAGTCTTGCAAGGGTGGACTTGCCCACTAGCCTTTGGTCAATCGGCGCAAGGGCATTTAAGGATTGCACAAGCCTTAAGGAAATTTACATTCCACTAGGCGTTGAGAGGGTAAACAAGGACGCATTCCTAAATTGCAAGGACTTAACAATCTATTGCGAGGCAGAGGAAAAGGGTAAATATTGGCACGAGGAATGGAACCCCGACAATTTACCGGTTGTATGGAACCATAAGTAAAAAGCACAAGGCTTTTTACAGTTATGAGTTGCGTTGCAACGTTATGAATTTGCCAAAATTATAACTGCGAGTTAATGCTCGCATTAAGGAGCTAATATGCCAAGATTTTTTATAAGACAAAATCAAATTGAAAATGATTTAATACATATTGTAGGCGAGGATGCTCACCATATTGCAAGGGCACTTCGTATGGCACAGGGTGAAAAAATAGAGGTTGTTGATATGCAATCCAACCTCTACAATTGCACTCTTGTGGAATTTATACAGGACAAGGAGGTAGTGGCAAAAATCGACAGTCAAGAAAAGTGCGATACCGAGCCAAGCCACAAAATAACCTTGTACCAAGCACTACCAAAAAGCGACAAAATGGAAACCATAATCCAAAAATCGGTGGAGTGTGGTGTTTTTGAAATTGTACCCTTTAACTCTGAAAGGTGCATTGCCAAGCTTGACAAAAAGGATAGCGACAAAAAAATCGCAAGATGGCAAAAAATTGCAGAGGGTGCGTCAAAGCAAAGTGGCAGAGGCTTAATACCACAGGTAAAGGAGGTCCTTTCCTTTGCCCAAATGATAGAGGACGCAAAAAAGAAGGACCTAGTCCTATTTTGCTACGAGGCAGAAAACGGTGAAACTATCAAAAATGCTCTTTCCCAAGTAAAGCCAACCGACACAATAGCCCTAATTGTAGGCAGTGAGGGTGGCTTTAGCATAAAGGAGGCTGAGCAAATTAAACAAAACGGAATAAAAAGCGTAGGCTTAGGCAAAAGAATCTTGCGTTGTGAGACTGCACCAGCCTTTGCTCTTGCGTGCATTATGTACGAAACTGAGCTTTGATTTTTAGTCAATTTCACAACAAAAATAGCAATTTTCACAAAAAAATGTGAAAAAAACTATTGAAAATTTAATAATTATAGTGTAATATAGATATACCAAGTGCAAAATTGCACAAAATTATCAGTTTTAACTGGAGGTTATTATGTCAAACAGATTATTCCAGGGCATCATTCATCAAATGCACGATGCAGTTGACAGAGTTATCGGTGTTACCGACGAAACAGGCTCTGTTATTGCTTGTAGTGACCTTTCGATTATTGGCGAAAATCGTGCTAAGGTAAAGGAGGAAATGGCTTTCACAACTGACCGTATGGTTATTGACGGCTATACCTACCACCATATCGGCAATGGCACAAAGCCAGAGTTTATGGTATTCGTTGAGGGCGAGGACAAGAGTGCTGAAAGGTACGCATCTATTCTTTCAATCACGTTGTCAAGCATTAAAGGCTATCACGACGAAAAATGCGATAAGAGCTCATTTATCAAAAATATCATTATGGATAACATTCTTCCAAGCGATATTTATGCAAAGAGCAAGGAGCTTCACTTTGACGGCAACGAGCCAAGAGTTGCTTTCCTTATTAGATTCTATACAAGGACAGAAATTCTTCCCTTTGATATCGTTCAAAATATGTTCCCGGAAAAATCAAGAGATTTCGTTATCAGCACAGGCGAGCAGGACATAGTTTTAGTAAAGGCACTTGAGCAGGACGCAACACCATCAGACGTTGAAAAGCTTGCGCAGGATATCGCTGATACAGCAGGTGCAGAGTTTTACTGTAAGGTTGGTATCGGTATCGGTACGATAGTATCAAACGTAAAGGACCTTGCACGCTCATACAAGGAATCTCAAATTGCAATCGAGGTTGGTAAGGTATTCGAAAGCGAAAAAGAGGTTATCAGCTACGAAAATCTTGGTATCGGTCGTTTGATTTATCAGCTTCCAACAACCCTTTGTGAAATGTTCCTAGGCGAGGTATTTAAGCACGGTAGCCTAGACACACTAGATAAGGAAACCCTTCAAACAATTCAGGTGTTCTTCGACAACAACCTAAACGTGTCCGAAACCTCAAGAAAGCTTTTCGTACACAGAAACACACTTGTATATAGACTTGAAAAAATTAGAAAGCTTACAGGTCTTGACCTACGTCAATTCGACCATGCAATCACCTTTAAGGTTGCATTGATGGTTAAGCGCTACTTGACCTCTAAGCCAATCAAATATTAAGACCTCTTTGTTATAGCTGAATTTTAAAAGAGGATAAAATGGACAAGCAAATTTCAATAAGGCAGGCACTTGTGGCTATTTTAGTAACAGTGCTCGTAACTGTTAGCTTGACCTCTACCTTTGCAATTATAATAGGTAACTTCGTTTTGGCGGATATTGAGAAAACCCACCAAAATAACCTAGAAAATGCAATGGAAGGCGTTGAGGTTTTTAGCGACATAATAGAAATGTATAATTCCTTGCCGGCGGACCAACGCAATTACGATATGTATCTAAAGCTTGCGCAAATAGATATGTATTACCGTAACTTCTACGTTAAATCAGGGGAAATCGACAACGATAATCTAACCTATGGCGTAGCAAACGGCTATATTGCAGGAATTGGCGATATGCACGGTGAATATTATACAATGGATGATTTTTCAGCATTGATAGGACAAACACAGGGCAATACTGTTGGTATCGGTGTTTACGTTACAATAGATACTGAAACCGAGTGCGTAAAAATCCTAACCGTTATGGAAAACTCACCAGCCCAAAAGGCAGGAATGAAGGCAGGAGACGTGGTTATTGCAATTGACGACGTATCCGTTACCGAAATTGGCTACTACGAGGCAATTAACCGAGTGGCAGGCAAGGAGGGCACCACAGTTAAGCTAAAGGTTTTGCGTGGAGACCAAACCCTTGACCTAGTTGCTACAAGAGAAAAATTTGAAACTCAAACGGTTTACTATCATAAATATTCCTATAATGAAAAAATCGGTGTTGTTCGTGTAATTGAATTTAATGATTCAATGCCTGGGCAATTTAAAAATGCAGTAAACAGTCTATTAGCCGACGGTTGTGAATATCTTGTATTTGATATGAGAAGCAACGGTGGTGGCACCCTTTCCTCAGCAGTTGAGGTTTTGGACTTCCTTCTACCAAAGGGCGATATAGTCTCAGCAACCGACAAGGACGGAAAGGTGCTTGAAACCTATAAGTCAGGCGTTAGCTCAATTGATGTGCCTATGGCAGTTTTGACAGACGGCTATACTGCAAGCGCAGCCGAGCTATTTACCTGTGCCCTTCGTGATTACGAAAAGGCAATAGTAGTTGGCACAACCACCTATGGTAAGGGCTCAATGCAAAACGTAATTATGCTACCAGATGGCTCAGGACTTAGATTTACAACAAACCTATATAACCCACCAAAGTCACCAAACTATGACGGAGTTGGCATTATTCCAGATATCGAGGTTGAGCTTGATAGCTCCCTTGAAAATATAAACTATTTTGAAATAACCGATGCACAGGACAATCAGCTAAAAGAGGCTTGCTCTGCATTGGGAAATAAATAAGAAAGGCTAAGGAAAAAGGAAATGGCAGAGAAGAAGACAAAATATACTCAAGAAGGCTTTCAAAAATTAATTGACGAGCTTGAATATTTAAAAACAGTTAGACGTGCTGAGGTTAAGGAAATGCTCAAAACAGCAAGAGATTTCGGTGACCTTTCAGAAAACAGCGAATACGACGAGGCAAGAGACCAACAGGCAAAGGTTGAGGCTCGTATTCTTGAGCTTGACGCACTTATCAAAAATGGTGAGGTTATCTCAGACGACGCAACAGCTAACCAAATAAATATCGGCTGTACAGTAGTTATTAAATATAAGGATGGCAAGGAGGTTACCTATCAGCTAGTAGGCTCAAACGAGGTTGACCCAATGAACAAGAAAATCTCAGACCATTCCCCAATCGGCTCAGCCCTTATCGGTAAGGTAGCAGGTGATTCTGTAACAATCGTAACCCCAGCAGGAGAAAAGGACGCAGTAGTTGTATCCTTTGAAAAGACAAAGAAGTAATAGAGGAATTAAAATGGCAGATATGATTAACAACGAGGCCCCAATCACAGAAGAGGACCTTAGTGAGCAAAGACAAATTAGAAGGGATAAGCTGAAGGCACTCGTTGAGGAGGGCAAAAACCCCTTTGAAATTACAAAATTTGACGTAACTCACACCAGCAAGAGCGCAATTGAGCTTTTTGCAAGTCGTGAGGAAGGCCTTCAAGAGGGCGAGGAACTACCTGTTAGAGTTGCAGGTAGAATGATGTCAAAGAGAATTATGGGTAAGGCTTCCTTTGCTAACCTACTTGACGAGGAGGGCAGAGTACAGCTTTACGTTTCAAGAAACGATATAGGCGAGGAGGAATACTCAGCCTTTAAAAAGTGGGATATCGGTGATATAATCGGTGTAAGTGGCTTGCTTTTTAGAACAAGAACAGGTGAAATTTCTATTCACGTAAAGGAAATTACTCTTCTTGCAAAATCACTTTGCCCACTTCCAGAAAAGTATCACGGTCTTACAAATCTTGAGCAAAGATACAGACAAAGATACGTTGACCTAATTGTAAATCCTGAGGTAAAGGACACCTTCTATAAGCGCTCCCAAATCTTAAAGGAAATAAGAAACTATCTTGACGGAAAGGGCTTCTTAGAGGTTGACACACCAATTCTTGTACCAATGGAAATCGGTGCCTCCGCAAGACCCTTTAAGACCCACCATAACACCCTTGATATTGATATGACCCTTCGTATCGAAACTGAATTGTACCTAAAGCGACTAATCGTCGGTGGTATGCACAGAGTTTACGAGGTTGGTAGAATCTTTAGAAACGAGGGCATGGACACAAAGCATAACCCAGAATTTACAACAATCGAGCTTTATCAAGCCTTTGCAGACTATAAGGATATGATGGACCTTGTAGAGGAAATGTATAAGATGCTAGCCGAAAAGGTTTGTGGTAGTCAGGTAATTACATACCAGGGCACCGAAATCAATATGGGTAAGTGGGAAAGACTTACCATGGCAGAGGCAGTAAAGAAGTACGCAGGCGTTGACTATAACGACTGGGCAGACGACAAACAAGCAAGAGAGGTTGCAAAGAAGCTACACGTTGAGGTAGCAGAGGATGCAACAAAGGGCAGAGTGCTTATTGAAATCTTCGATGCATATGTTGAGGAAAAGCTAATTCAACCTACATTTATTTACGACTATCCAGTTGAAAATAGCCCACTTGCAAAGAGAAAGCCAGAAAACCCAGCCTTTACAGAAAGATTTGAGTACTTTATCAACGCAACCGAATACGGAAACGCATTCAGCGAGCTAAACGACCCAATCGACCAAAAGGAACGCTTTGAGAAGCAGGTAGCCGAAAAGCTCAAGGAAGAGCCCGACTCCAAGGCAGAGGTAGACTACGACTACGTAACCGCCCTCGAATACGGTATGCCCCCAACAGGTGGCCTCGGCTTCGGCATCGACCGCCTCGTAATGCTCCTCACCGACTCCGCCTCAATCCGTGACGTGCTCCTATTCCCAACCATGCGCCCAGAGATAAAATAACAAAAAAGCCGACCCAGTGTCGGCTTTTTTTGTGTAGTTATAGGGGGAATTATGTTATATTTGTATCACAAGGATAAATAGATGTCAACGCAAAAACAAAAAGACTATTTCCTTTAGCTGACAACTAAAATCAAAAAGCCTTGCAGTGCAAGGCTTTTTGATTTATGTATTTGTTTTTTTGTTGGGGGAGTATCTGTTTTTTTGCTTTGAGATTAATCAAAATTAAAAATTTTAATGAAGCTTTTTATATGCAAGGGGAGAGTAGCCAAGGCACTCCTTGAAAACTCGTATAAAAAAGTTAGCGTCCTTATAGCCACACAGGGTAGCGATTTCATTAATTTTCATTTCGCTATTTGCAAGAAGCTCACAAGCATACTGTATACGCAATTTCATAATATATTTTGTGGGTGGCATTCCCATTATGCTTTTGAAATGCTTGTTATAAAGGCTAACACACATATTTTCCATTTTTGCAAGGGTAGCGATTTTGATGCTTGATGTATAAAATTCGTTAATGTACCTTATGGATTTAGACAATATGGATTTATCAAATTCCTCGTTTTCAATGGCTCTTGCTATTTCAATCAAAATTCCCTCAAGATAGCTTGCTAAATCCTTAGTTTTAAATCTGTCCTTTTTAGAAAATCCGTCAAAAAGCAAATGAAAGCGCTTTGGTATTTCGTTGTTTACAGACGTCTTATTAACCTTGGGAAATAATCCTATTTTGTACTCATTTAATATATTTTCAGCCTCAGAGCCTGTAAAGTGAACGCAATAAAAGTAAATACGCTCGCCCGTACATTTAAAGCGCCAAGGGGTGTTGGGAGGAATTATAATTACCTCGCCGGGCTTGATTAAAACCTTATTGCTTGTCATAATATCCTCTAATTGACCTGAAATCAGATAAATTAAATAATAATCAAGTCTACCATGGTCATTTTTGTTAATATGTTGCTCCGAAGTATTTATGCAAGCACCACAGTTTACAAACAAGGGTATCTCCTTAGTTGAATTATCACCAAAGCTTGTACTAACAACTCCCTCAGGAATAACAACGTTATCTAAATAAAATCTGCGGTCCTCCATACAGCCTCCCGTGTTAAATAATGCTATTTTTGTATTAAATGGTTTATTGAAATAGCTCTGAAAATATGATAACATAAAAATGGCAAGATGTCAAATGTTATAATTTTTAAAGGAGGCTTATATTATGAAGAAGCTTTTATTAGCAATTTCAATGGTTATTTTATTCGTATGCTTATTTGCAGTAGCCGTTAGTGCCGAGGAAACAAATGCAATCCCCGAGTGGCCAAGCACCGTGACAATCCTTGAGGGTATGTCAGATAAAGCAACATTTGGCGCAGACGGTACAGTGGGTGCTACATCAAGAGTACTTATGTCCGATGGAAAGGCATATCCTGCGTATTACATCTTTTCAGACAAAAGCTCGTTTTCAATCTCGCTTACCGAAATCAATAAAAAAGGTGTTACTTATACAAACGCAAGCATAGTTAGAGTGGAGGTTCCAAACGGAATTGTAACAGCGGGTCAAACCTGTATGACTAAGGACGGTGGATATACATCAGTAATGACTATATCCCTTCCAAATACGGTAACAACGATAGGAGCAGGAGCATTTAAGCTTCCAACCCTTGTTAGCATTAATTTGCCGAACTCTATTACCTCCGTGGCAAACAATGTGTTTAACGGCTGTACCTCGCTTAAGTCAATTGTTATTCCGTCTTCTATTACTGAAATTCCTCAAACTATGTTCAATGGCTGTACAGCACTTGAAACAGTTGATTTTTCGAATGCGACAAGCCTTAAAAGTATTGGATATCAAGCATTTTACAATACCACCGCTCTTGAAAAAGTAATTCTTCCTGAGGGCTTGACTTCAATAGCAGACATAGCATTTAAATACTCAGGTGTAAAAGAGGTTTATCTACCCTCTACACTTGTTTTTGAAAATGTTGGCACCAACAATGTTTTTGCTGAATGTGCAAGATTACATACTGTAACAAGCAAGGCGACATTTATAGCAAATAATATGTTCTATAACGCATCAGCATTAGAAAACATCTATCTTGAAAATACAATTACAATTGGTGATAGTGCATTTTATAAAGCTGTATCTCTTACAAGCTTGACCTTGCCAAATACCTTAACGACAATCGGCAAGAATGCTTTTGCATATGCGTCGTTTAACAAGATAATAGTTCCTGCATCAGTTACAAGCTTTGGAGATGGCACGTTTAAGGAAAACGATTTTCTTGAAACTGCAGTTATATTGGGTAGCGCAATGGGATCAAATATGTTCTTAAATTGCTCTAATATGACAAGGCTTGTTATTACAGAAAATTTTAAAACCTTTGGCTCTTCCGCGCTTAATGGTGTAAACAGAAATTCATTTACAACCTTCTATACAGGTAGCACCAACGACTTTGATACAATAAAAGGAATTATCACCTTGGATAGAGTATCAAGTGCAAAGCCATCATCATACACAGATTATAAAAATGGTACTCACACGCAATACAAATATATCTTCATTTACGGCGCAAACCTCTGCGAGGTAGCGTATGGCGAGCATAATATTCCAGAACCAACATACCATTTCACATCGTACACCGAGCCATCAAGCATTAAGGGCATTTGTAAAAGATGTGGCATTGAAGAAATAAGGGAAACTATTGATGCTATGTTTACCTGTCTTGGCTATTCAGCTCCTGAGTTTGGTAATGGCGGAATATCAATAGGCTTCATGGTTAATCACGAAAGCGTTGAGGCTTACGAGGAGCAAACAGGTAAGACTGTAAATTACGGCTTGTTTGCTGTATCTAAGCTAAAGGTAGGCTCGAACACGATATTCGACGAAAATGGTGCATTATTAGACGGCGCTATTAGAACAGACCTAACAGGTCGTGGCTACGACTTGTTTGAGTTAAGAATTGTGGGCTTTACAAAGGAAGAGCACAAGACTGCCGAAATAGCAATGGGTGGCTTCGTTGCAGTAAAGGATGAAAATGGCACAACCTATTCATATATGCAAGCAGACGCACCAAATGAAAATGAAAATTATTGCTTCATTTCCTATAACGAAATTGTAGGAAACAACTCTAAATAAAGAGAGCTTTTATGAAAACTAAGCTTTTAATAACGGTTCTATTCACAGCCTTACTTATTTGCTTTTTTGCATTTTCGGTAAGTGCGACCTGTACAGGGGAGCACAGCTATGAATATCAAGTAGAGCTGGGTGCAGATGGCTTTTTCGGTGAAATTACACTAAACATCATTTGCACCGAGGAGAAGTGCTACTCAAAAACGACGGAAAAGATAAGTCCTATATTCATTTGTCTTGGTTATTCATATAATGAAAGCAACTGTACTCAAGGCTATATCGTAAACCGTGAGTCTCTTGCAAGATACGAGGAGGTATCGGGCGACAGCCTAAGCTTTGGTGCTGTAACTACTACCGTTAGTGTTATAGGCGATGGCAATCCTCTTGACAAAAACGGCAATCCCGTTTCCGAAAAGGTAATGAAGTGCGATTTTACAAGCACAAATTATACATTTATTGATGTATGCGTGAAGGGAATCCCCGAAAATCTAAGGAACGAGAAATTTATTTGCTCTCTTTACGTTAAATCACAAGATGGGGTAAAATATCTTGACAACGCAGTTGAAAAGACAATCCGTGGAGCAAGATCATATAAAGACGTTGAAGCAGGCGTACAAAAGGAAGAGCCGGAAGAAAGTGAACGTATCGTAATTAACGGAGTAGGCTACCGTCAGCTTGAAATGTCCTTTGCAAAGAGCGCCTTTTGGTCAAGCGGATCACTTTCCGCCAGTGGCACAGACTTAAACAAGAAATTCTGGGCATCTGCCGTTCCACTTTCACCAAAGGATCTTCCCGTTGGCTCAATAATTGTTCTTGATTGCGAAAATTATTGGCAATATAGAATTGATAAGGACGCAACACGTGGAACGAATACAAAGCAATCGGTTCTTGTTATAGATGAGAATTGGTGGGGTGAGGCAAAAACCGCTTGCTTTACCCTTTCAATGCACAAAACCGAAAATACATCAAGTAGTCCAAGCGTTGATCTCTCGGGCTACACAGATGTGGATTTGAAAAATGCACTTAAATTTTATGCTCCTATAACTGAAACAGTTAGCGAGGAAAAGACCTACACAAAGCAAAATTGGAATGATGACGGAGCACTAAAGGTGCTTTTAATCGGCAATAGCTTTTCACAGGATACCTGTTATCTTTCTTTCCAAGCAGCAAAGGCTATGGGACTTGAGGATGTTAAGATAGCAAACCTTTATATAGGTGCAGGAAGCATAAGCGACCATATATACAGACACAAGCAGGGTGCAACCGCTACCCTCCAACAAAACACCTCTAAAGGTGGCTGGTCAAGCACTAATGCAACCCTTGAGACTGCCGTAAAGAGCGATAATTGGGACTTTATTCTTCTTCAACAGGTTAGCCCACTTAGTGGTGAGGCTTACTCCTTTGAATCTGTAAATGCACTTATTGATATTATCGAGCCTATGTGCCCATCAGCACGCTTAGGTTGGAATATGACCTGGGCATACCAAAGCACCTTTAACGATGGACGCTTTGATAGCTACGACAGAGACCAGACAAAAATGTATCAAGCAATTGTTTCTGCAACGCAGTCAAAAATTGTAACAAACGATAGAATCGAAATTGTTGTTCCAATCGGTACAGTAATTCAAAACGTAAGAAGCTCTTATATCGGTGATACTCTTACACGTGATGGCTACCACCTAAACGAATCTCTCGGTAGACAGGTTGCTTCACTTGCCTTAGTGCATATCTTGACAGGTGTGTCAATAGACGGTGTAAATACAACAAATTATAATAAAATCACAGATGAGAGTGCTCTTGTAGTATCAATCGAAGCAATTAAAAATGCAGTTAAGACTCCTTTTGAGGTAACTGAGTCCCAGTACAAGGACGAGCAAGAGGTTGTACCTCCTGAAAATCCTGATATTAACGAGGGTGGCGATAACACAGGTGGTGACAATACAGGCGAGGGTACAGGTGGTGGCGAAGGGACAGGAAACGAGGGCACTGATACTCCAAGCACAGAAATCACCGGCTACACACAGCTAACCGTTAGCGAAATGGAGCTAACAAGAAATCAGTATTACAATTCAAGCAACGGTACAATAGCAACAGGAACAAACGTTTGCTTCCCCGGCTACTATACGGTAAAGAAGTTTACAAAGGAAACTCTACCCGTTGGCTCTAAGATTTTCTTAGGAGCAGGCTGGCAATACCGTTTAATTGTAAAGGACGAAGCTGGTAAGTATTCTAACAGCTATGTTAAGACAACTGAGGATAAGTATGTGGAAATCACCGAGGAATGGTGGAGTGGTCGTGCCGAGGTTTGCTTTACTGTTTCTGCAAAGGACCACGCATACGGTAAGGTGCCAACAACCGACTTAACAGCCGAAGAGGTTGGTACAAGTAAATTCATCATCTATATTCCCGTATTTAGCGATTAAGGAGGCAAAAATGAAAAAATATATTAAGCCAAGCTATGAGAACGTGGTGCTTGGAACAGAAGATATAATGTCTGCCTCTGGTATTGTTGACAACGGTCAAAGCTCTTATGAGGATGAAAGTGGCAATATTATTTCGGGTCAAAAGGGTACATTTTCCAGTTGGTTCGATAGCATATTCCAATCATAAAATTTTAATAAAAATAAACCCATATGGATTTTATGAATCCATATGGGTTTTTTAGTGGTTATTTTAAAAGGCTTTTGCCCTCCCATTCCTCGTCGGGAGAAACGCCAAGAAGGTTAACAACCGTTGGGGCAATATCCTTAATGCTTACGTTTTCCAAATCAAGGTTGACCTTCTCGTTTTTGCTAAGCACTATAACCGGAATAGTCATATCCTCGTCTAATTCCGTGCCGTGAGTTCTGTCGTGTCCACCGTGGTCGGCAGTTACTATAATCACGTAATCATCTGGGAGACTATTATATAGCTTGGTAATGTTTGCAAAGCTATTTTCCATAGCCTTCATATATTCATCGCTCATCCAACCAAAATTGTGTCCAGCCATATCCGTATAGCCTAAATAAAGGAAGGCGAAGTCTGTTTCATTTTTTGTAAGGTAGTCAATTGCTCCGTTTGTGATAATATCGTTTGCCTTATCATAGCCGAACAATCTACCCTTGCAAAAATAGGAAAAGGCAAGAGAGTTAGGTCTTGAAAGGTCCCTTATCTCCTCCCAATTGTAAAAGAAGGCGCTTGTCCTTTTTGCGTTTAATAAAACCTCACAAAGTCCGTTTATAGGTCTTACGTTAGGGGTGAAAACGTTGGTGGTTGTTCCGTGTCGAGAGGGGTCCACACTGTGGAAAAGGGACATATGACAGGGAAGGGTAACAGAGGGCATAACCGTCCTTGCATTTAAGGTGTATTGGGAATTTTCCAAAAGATATTTGGCATTTTCTGTTTTGATAAGTGCGTCAGGACGCATACCGTCCACAATAGTTACTAAGATCTTCATATAAACTCCTTAAATCAATTTGTGTCTATATTATACCATAATTACAAGGAATAATCAATTCATTTTATGCTTAAAATTAGGCGATAGTTTTTGTTGAAAATTATGTTATATTGTGGTATAATAAAAGACACCTATGCGTCTTTGACCGTTTTCAAACACTTTCGTGTTTGCTTTTATGGTACAGTTAGCAATAGTAAAAAATCAAAAATTAAGGATTATTATGACGAAATTTATTTTAGTGCGCCACGGACAAAGTGATGCCAATGCAAACGGATATTTAGTTGGAATAAACGAAGCACCTCTTTCCCCTAAGGGAGAAAAGCAAGCTATGGCAGCTTGCGAATATATTTTAAAATCATACAAGGTAGACGTAATTTATTCAAGCCCCTTGGAGCGTGCTTGTAACACCGTAAAGGGTGTAGCAGATGCGCTTAATTTACCAATCAATACCGAATATGAGCTAAGAGAATTTAACTTCGGCGATTTGGAGGGCTTAACTCACGAGGAGATAAAAAATAACTTTGATGACAGTTATAGCAAATGGGCAGCCGATCCGGGAACGTTCATTCCTCCAAACGGAGAGTCTATGACACAGCTACAAGCACGAGTTGTAAAAAAACTAAAGGAAATAGGCAAAAAAGAGGAGGGAAAAACTGTTTTGATTGGCTCTCACTCCTCGGTAATTCGTGCACTTCAATGCTACGTCCAAGGCTTGCCACTTTCCAAAATGAAATATACCCCTTGGGTAGTAAACGGCTCTATTGCCGAAATTGACTTCGACGGCGAAAGCTTCTACATCTTCAAATACGGCTACGACGGACACCTGAAAAATATATAAAAAAACCGACCAAGTGTCGGTTTTTTTTGCTTTTATTTGCCGAATAAGGTATTCATATACTCTAAATGACTGTCCAGCCAATTAAAGAATTCGGTTTTTCTGTCGTTAAGGGACTTTTGAGAAACGCCGAAGCGTTGACTGTCAAGTAAAACCAGCTGATAATGAGTATTGACGTCAATCCTTTCTATTTCTGCGTTAATGTAGTCCTTTAGCTTTTCCTGAGTTTGTTTAAAAAGCTCCTTATATCTTTCGTTAAAGGAGTCCTTTTTAACGAGATATTGATAGTAGAAGGGGGCAGTTGACCAGGACATACGAATTGCCGCTAAGCTATCTACATCACCCATATAGGAGTCAAAATCCCAGTTAGGACCCATACAAAGCTTAGTTTGGTCTGTGGAGTCCCTTTTGTAAAGGTATAAATTACATCCGCCACTATCCTTTATTCCCAAATAGTCGGACACCAAAAGCCATTTAACGAAGGAGTCAAGGTCTATATAGTCAAGATAGGAATCATCGTTTCGCATAAGTGCTTGCTCAAATTCAATCAAATAATTCCGCAAATACTCAACTTGATAAGCTTCCTTGTCAAGATTGTCAGGATTGGGGTATTTGAAAGTAAAGTGCATAGGGGTATTTTCGGTAAGGGGAGTTGAAAAGGATAAATCCTCGTTCCACCAGTAGGCATCACATTCGAAAAGGTAGCCGTCGAAATCAACAGGCACTCGCCATTTGTCCTCACCCTCGCCGTTTCCATCCTTGACGGATTCGGAAAGAACGTAGAGTCCCTTATATTCTCCGTTCAAATACAAGCAAACGTAGGCATAATCGGGAGACCACTCTGTGCCTACTGCATCGGCAATTGAGTCACCTATTGGACGATAAATATAATCTCCGTAATTCAAAAGAAGCCAATTTTTATCCTCGTAGCCTTCCTTTTCCTCACGATCTACAAGTCCCTTTAAAAGGTCTGCCTTTTTGTCAAGCTTTATTTTGTAGGGATACCTTTGATTTTTCTCGTGGTAAGCACTGGTATTACCTCTAATTTTCAGCTTAGCCCCCGAAAAATCCACACTCCCTTGAGGATTTTGCTCGGATTGGAATAAAATCGTATCGTTTTTATCATAAATTGTAACCGTGCATTGCTCGTATTCTGCGTTGGTTATTCCCGCACCCCAGCATCCGTCGGGAGATACAACGAAATCACAGCTCGGCAGGGCAAAATCTTTTGTGGTTATTTCCACACGGGGGAAGCTTACATTTCGTGGCTCGTTCATATAACAGCATTGTATGTCAAGCTCCTTTCCACGACGAAAGGTGCTTATTGCACGAATCGAAACTGTATTCATTTCGTTCTCCTTTAGTTGCACAAGCTCATATTTGCCTAAAGAGCCGTCTACGTACTCAACCTTGCCCGAGTTACCCTCGAAATATCTTAACTCAACGTAGCGAAGTAGCTCCTCGGGGTTTTCCTGCCAGGTGATTGTTAGCATACCGTTTTCCGAAATTCCGTAGCCGAAGCTATCTAAAACCTGTGATGAGGACGTGGGCATTTCCTTTATAGTGGTAGTAATGGAAAGGTCGGATTTTACGTCGTGAATACAATATAAATCTCTTTCTATATTTTCTATTTTTGAATAGCTACCCTTTATTATTATTTCCTCTATATCGTATTTTGGGCTTGGTATTATCGTAAGCCAAATTTTACCCGTGCCGTCACATATTGGCTCGCCACCCGGCTCTCTTGAGGAATAGAATATGCCCTCTAAGCCCAAAGGGACTTGCTTTCCGTTTGTGTACGGAGTAACATCAACACTGCTATTTGCAACTAACCGTGCAGTATAATAGCTGGGCTTTTGAGTATCGGTGGGTCTTGATGGGTCAATCACGCTTTCTTCCGTGCTACCTGTGTCCGTTGTGCCTTCGTTGATATTAACACAACTAAAAAGACATAAGCACAAGGCTAATGCTATTATCGAAACGAAAAGCCCTTTAAGACCGAATTTCATACGCTCCCCCCCTTTTTTTTACTTCCTTATCTAATTTTAGTATACCATAATAAATCCTTTCGTTCAACTCAATAAATAAAAATCCCGATTGAATCGGGATTTTTGTTATTATGTGGGAAATTAAGCCATCAAGCTATTGTATGACTCATAGGTGTAAAGACTGCCTTCTGTGGGCTTTGTCGGTTGTAGATAAGTAACCTTTCCGTCGTCGATTACGTATCCACCGAGAGCAAGCTGTACGTCTCTGTGCTCATCAGCTTCAAAGCCTGTTACTCTGATTTCAAAAATATCATAGTCATGCTTAGAAAAATCTACGCTTGCAACCTTATTTGCAGATGTGCCGTCTGGGTTTATGATTTCCTTATCAATCCTTTCCTCGCCAACTGTTTCCTGTGCGTTTTGCTTAGCTACTGCAAATACACCATAGATTAGCTTTTCGCCTGTTGCTGTTTCATATTCAACGATAGCATCGTAATCTACAAGGAAGCTAACAGAAATACCACCGCCTGCGTATTCCTGCAGAGAGTAACCAAGGCACTTGAACAGAGGATTAAGGGTTACCTCCTCGTAGCATTCACAATTTATGCAACCGCTTCTCATATATCCGTTTTCTGTATAGCCATTTTCGTATTTTGCAATAGTTTGGTTATCGTGGGAGTCCCTTGCCTCTTGAAGAAGGGTAGAGCATCTTTGACATAGCAAGGCAGTTGTGCAGTCACCGTCGTCATCGCCTGCGTGATTACCCTCATAGTATGCATCACAATGGTTTACGTATGTAATATTGCTTGGTTGATAGGTCCAAGTAGCGTGGTCGCTTGCAGTACCTGTAAATTGAACGGTATGAGATGACCAGTTAGATACCTCATAGGTGGTTACGGATTTTGGAACTACAAGTGTAAGATTCAAGCTAACGAAGGCATTAGCAGGAATAGTTTTAAGGTTTTCAGGCAACTTGACATAGGTGAGCTTTCGGCAGTTATAGAAGCCGTTTGTGTGAAGGGTTTCTATTTTTGAGCCTGCTTCAAAATCAATACCTACCAAATTGCCACAGCCGTAGAACAAGGACTTGTAGTCCTTTCCGCTCTGTGCTCTTAAGTCCGTAATGCTGGCAGGAATATACACGTAGCAAATAGGTGTGCCCTCAAATAGAAAATTGAGAAGCTCCGGACCTGTACCGTCTGTATGGGTAAGTCCGTCAAAATTTGCAAGCATAATATTACCGCTCCATGCTCCTGCCGCAAGACCTGGGTAGGAATAGCAAATTCTGTAACTGTCGTTTACATATGCTGCATCCTTTGTTTTAACGCTTACTATGTAGTAGGTTGTGCTTCCGTCAACGTATTCAAAATAGGTGCCCTCGCTTGGCTTTTCGGTTACACGGTACCAAGTAAGTGCTTCACCCTCGCTATCTGTGGAAAGTAACACAATTGAATTGCCGCCTACGTCATTGATTTTAATATCTACGTCCTTGGCAGATGCAACGACGGTCAACATCATAACGCAAAGAACCGACATTAAAAGAATGAAAAATAATTTTCTTTTCATTGTAAATTCCTCTCTTGTGAAAAATTTGTTGAATTGTTTTCTATGATATGCTAAAATGGTACTAAGGTGGTGATAATATGAGCTTAATGTCAAGGCTTGAGGAAAAGAATAAAAGAGTCCATTACATAAGCTACGACAGTAGCTTGCCTATTTGTGTTATGGAAATCGGTTGGGAAATTACTAAGCCTAACCATACCTGGACACCTAACGGACGACCAAGATATCTTATTCATATGATTAAAAGGGGGAAAATAACCGTAACCCGCGCAAACGGTGAAATTATGCACCTTGGCAAGGGGGATTCCTTCATAAACGCACCTGACGAAGCAAGCACAATGAGGTCGAACTCAGATGAAGGCTGTGAATATTATTGGCTTGGCTTTAACGGTAGCCTTGCTAAGCCATTTTTAGAAAAAACCACTAAAAGCTTATATCCCAAATATAAGGAAAGTGGTATAGTGGCTATCAGCGAGCTTCTTGAAAGCACAGTTACCGACCCAATCGGCACCCTTTGTGCTCTTTTTAAGGTATTTAACGCAATTAAGGACGAATCTCACTCAGAGGAAAACGACTTCGTTAATAAGACAATTTTATACATTGAAAGTAACTATCACAAGAGCTTCAATGTAGAAAAATATGCAAAAAGCATAGGCGTTTCCCGCTCCTACTTCACAACGTCCTTTACTGAAAAAACGGGTATGTCTCCCTATAGCTTTCTTATCAACGAGCGAATTGAAAATGCGAAAAAGTATCTTTTAAAAAGCGACCTTACAATTACACAAATTGCAACGAAGGTGGGCTTTAGCTCAATTGATAGATTCAGTAGTATTTTTAAGGAAAAAACAGGTATGTCTCCTAAAAAATATAGAATCTCCATTAAAATTCTACCATAAACTGTTCCATTTATCAATGCTATATTGTTTTCAAAATTTGATGAATTGTTCTGTTCAAAAAGCTACAAGCTACTAATAAAATCAAAAAAAGTCTTATTCTCCAAAGGGAATAATATCACTTCCCGTAAGGGAAATATCACTCTTTGCAAAGCAAAGAATATCACTTGTCTCATTTCTATTGCAAAATCCAAGGGGTTGTGCTATAATTACCTTGTAAATCCCCCTTACAAAGGAGTAAAAAATGAAAATTAGAACGGATTTTGTAACTAATTCAAGCAGTAGTAGCTTTGTAGCAATAACGATTGTAACCAAGGATAACGAGGAAATTTATGGTAAGCTATCCCTTGATAGTCCAAGGGAAACAATTGCATCGGACTACACCGAGGCAGACGTTGAAAAATACCTTGAGAAAAAGCTAAAAACTGCAAAAAACGGTCAGGACGTGTGCAATTTACTGCTTTATTTAGTAGATAGCGAGGTTCACGAAAGTGGGGACTACTATTTCGAGCTTGACGATATTTTGGAAATTAAATCCCTTGATGGTATTGAAAGAATCGACTTCGAGCTAGGTTATAGCGACTATCGTGACGACGACCAAATAAAGGGTAGCTACAAGCTAAAAAAATAGCCACAATCTGTGGCTTTTTTTGTTTACAAAGCAAGGTCGTTGTGCTAAAATAAAAGAAAGCTAGGAAAAGAGGAAAATAAAATGTTTAAAGGTGCCGAATGGATAACCCACCCAGAAAATGTGCTTTATGCACCAATTTGCTTTATTAAGGATTTTAGCTTAAAGGGCAAGGTGAAGAGGGCGACCCTTAATATAACTGCACTAGGCGTTTACTATGCAGAATTAAACGGGGAAAGAGTAGGCAATTTTATATTAGCCCCAGGCTTTACCTCTAGAAAAAGAGTACAGTATCAGGAGTACGACGTAACCTCAATGCTAAGGGAAGAAAACAGCCTTGAGGTTTTAGTAGGCGATGGCTGGTATAATGGGAAAATCAATTTTGGAATAGCTGAAGAGGTGCCAAAAGCACTTATTTTAAGCCTTGAAATTCAGTACGAAAACGGACAAATTGAGAAAATAGAAACCAATAAGGATTGGCTTGTACGCTTCGACAAGCTTCGCTTTGCCGAGCTTTACGATGGGGAAATATACGACTCGAATTATGAGGACACCCCCGTATGTGCACAGGTGCTTTCTCACAGTAAGGACATAATTGTAAGGCAACAGGGCCCCTTTGTAATTGAACAGGAAAGAATAAAGCCTAAAGCGATTTTTAATGATCCAAACGGTGACACAATAGTTGACTTCGGTCAAAATTTAACAGGCTATTTTGAGCTTAAGGTAGAGGCAAAATGTGGACAGAGTGTCTGCTTTTCCGTATGCGAGGAGCTTGACAGATATGGTAACTTCTATAACGAAAACTACCGTGATGCCAAGGCTAGCTTTAAGTATATTTGTCACGAGGGCAAAAATGTATATAAGCCAAGGCTTGCCTTTTGGGGATATAGGTATATGCGTATTGATAGCTTCCCCGGCACCCTAACCGAGGACAGCATAACTGCAATAGTAGTACACTCGGATATGAAAAGGACGGGTTATCTTGAAAGCTCAAGTCCTCTTTTAAATAAGCTGTTTTCCAATATAATTTGGGGACAAAAGGGCAATTTCCTTGATATTCCTACCGATTGCCCACAAAGAGACGAAAGACAAGGGTGGACAGGTGATGCAACTGTATTTTGTCGCACAGCCTCATATAACTTTGATTGTGAAAAATTCTTTGAGAAGTGGCTAACGGACCTACGCCTAGACCAAGGAAAAACAGGTAATATACCGAATATAATTCCTCAAACAGTATGCTGGGATTGGTCCACCACAGAGGAAACGGGGGCAGTATGGGGAGATAGCGCAACTATAATTCCATACCAAATGTACCTAACCTATGGAAACGAGGAAATCCTTAAAAATCAATACGACTGTATGCTAAAATATTTAGGCTACATAGAAAGCCACACAAAGGAAGAATATTTGTGGTGTGGCTGTAATCAATTTGGTGATTGGTTGGGTCTTGATGCTCCTGTCGGTAGCTATCGTGGGTCCTCAAACGAGGATTTTATAGCATCTGTATTTTACTACAATTCTGTAAAAATAGTTGGGGAAGTGTCTAAAATTCTAGGTAAGGACCCACAAAAATTCAAGGAGCTAGAGAAAAAAATCCTTGAAAAAATAAGAAAAACCTTCAAGGAATACAAAACACAAACAGAATGTGCATTAGCACTCTATTTTGGAATAGCAGAAAACAAGAGTGAGGTAGCAAAAAAGCTTGCTACTATGATAAGGGAAAACCAAAACAAGCTAAAAACAGGCTTTGTCGGCACCCCCTATTTGCTACACGCACTATCCCAAAACGGATATAGTGAGGTCGCCTACGACCTACTTTTGCAAGAGGAATTTCCCTCTTGGCTATATTCGGTAAAGCAGGGGGCTACAACTATTTGGGAGCACTGGGACGGTAAAAACGAAAAGGGCGAATTTTGGTCAAAAAATATGAATTCCTTTAACCACTACGCCTATGGCGCAGTTGCCGACTGGGTTTACGAGGAGGCTTGTGGAATAAAGCCACTTGAGGCAGGCTTCAAAAGGGTGTTGATTGATCCTATGCCAACGGATAAGCTAGACTACCTCTGTGCCTCAATCGACACAAAGCAAGGGAAAATTTCATCAAAATGGTACCACCAAAACGACACCGTAAAATACGAAATTTCCACCCCCGTGCCAGCAATTGCCCTAATCGACGGCAAGGAATACACCCTCGAAAGGGGAAGCTACACCTTTTAGTAAAACCGCATAATTTAAAAAGGAATAGGCAAGTGCGCCTATTCCTTTTTTTGTGCAAGGTAACAAAATTAGAAAGATATGAATTTGATTAATTGACAAACAAATAAGTCTTGTGCTAAAATTAGTGTGTATAATTTTGCACCAAAATAAGGAGAAAAAATATGAAAAAGAAAATTCTAATAGCCTTGCTTATGGTTGTTATAGCTTGTCTTTTTGCATTGACAGTTAGCGCATCAAACGAGGTTACTCTAACTGATGATACAACTGCCAATATTGAAGCTGTATTCGTGGTAGATGGCAGTACAGTAAACGGCTTTAACACCGGTTATTCAATGGAAAATGTAAAGGATGTGGTATTCCCAGAATCTATCACAACTATAAAAAACATTTCCTTCCAAGGCTCAACCGTGCTTGAATCGGTTACCTTTGAGTCAACAACCACCCTTACTCTTGAAAATGTTGCCTTTCGTGATTCGTCAATTCAAAGAGCAACCTTCAATCCGAATTGTGAATTGAATTACAAGAGTGGTAGCTTCTACAACTGTAAGAGCATGACCCAAATTACCTTCCCAAGGATTGTATCGCTTACAGGTAACTGCTTCCAATTCAATAAAAATATGGAGCCTACTAATGGTATTGTGTTTGTAGAGGGCATTACCACAATTAATTGCCACATTTTTAACGGATGCACAAAGGTAGGAGGCACCGTCGTTTTCCCATCAACACTTCAGGAAATCAAGGAGGGCACCTTTACAGGCACCTCAATTACAGCCTTTGATTTTAGTAAGTGTGTAAATCTCACCACAATAGGTGGTGGATATGGTGGAACCTTTTCCAATATAGACACAGTTACAAGCTACGACTTTAGCGCTTGCACAAGCCTAACAACCTTCAATGGTCCTGCTATGTTTGAGGGTAGCGCTGAATTATGCGAGATAATTTTGCCACCTAATTTGACAAAAATCCCATCTAAGACACTTGCCCACTGTTACAAATTACAATCTGTTGTAATCCCTGCATCAGTTACTGAAATCGTAGGGGAGTCCTTCCACTCTGTAAGAGCAAATCAAAGCATTAAGACCTTTACAATGTATATTCAAGGTAATGTTAAGCTTGATTCAAAATATGTTTTCCGTGATACAAGTGCAAAGATAGAATTTGTTTTACTTGGAGATACTGTTACTGCAGAGCAGTTTAAGGAAACAAACGCAGGTGTAGACATTATTCAAGCGGGTAGCCATTCAATACTTGATAACATAGAGGTTGTTGATTATGTAGGCGAGGCAAATCCTTGGACATACGTGCCAGGTCAAGCAATAACTAGCCACGTAATTGTTGAAAATTACTGTACTAACCTCGCACTAGAGGGTGAGCACAAGTCAGGCGAAAATCCTTGTGTAATCCTTTGTGAGGATTGCTTATTCTCACAGGCAAAGGAAAACCCAGCACACGATTTGGAAACCACAATTAAGTACGCAAACGGCTTTGCTAATGTAGGCGAAAAGCTAACTGCTTGTAAAAACGAGGGCTGTCAGCATAAGACAGAGGTAGAGGCTAAGGCATTGTTTAAGTGCCTCGATTATTCAACACAGAGCTATGGAAACGGTGGCTTTTCCGTTAGCTTTGCTATAAATTATGAGGCAGTTGATGACTATAATACCGTTGAAAATACAACCCTTACATACGGTGCCTTTGCAGTAGCGCAACAGAATGCACAACAAGCAGTAGGGGACGAAAAGGTTGATAAGGATATTATCAACGCAGACGGCACCACTGTAAAGGGTGTTGCAAACGTAGATTTTTCAAAGCATAGCTACGATATATTCGCAATTAGAATCACAGGCTTTGAAACAGACGAGCACAAAGACGTAAAGCTAGCCCTTGGCGCATACGTAATCGACGGTGACAAGGTTACCTACCTACAAGTAGGCACACCTGCCGAGGGGGCTAAGTATTGCTACACCTCATATAATGAACAAATTGGCTAAATGGTACAATTAAGAAAGGAATAGGCAAGTGCGCCTATTCCTTTTTTTGTGCAAACTTACAAAATTGCCCAAGTAAAAGATATTATAATTGACAAAACTCTTTATAATATGATAAACTTAACCTGTAAAGATATTTTTTAAGGAGAGAAAATATGAAAAAGAAGATTTTACTTTTCGTGGCACTTCTTTCATTACTTGCTTGCATTTTTGCAATTAGCATAAGCGCAGAAACACCAAGCAATTACATTGAATTTGGTGCAAGATTTTCCGGTAGTGATGAGTACATAACCGTCTATACCGTAAATGCAGAAAGTGTTAGCAACCCAAGAATCGATTTTGCAAATCAAAAGTTTTATTCTGACGTTGACTTTACCCAAGAGGTTGATATGTCAACCGCTACGGGAATCGACTTTTCCGTTTGCAAAACCTACGTAAGTGGAGTACAGGGCAAGGCGCCTACAAGAATGGTAAAGCCAAGCAGTCCCTTTGTAAATTGTACAGAGGTTAGGTGGTTTACACAGGAAGGAGCAATGGATTATACTACTCCAAGCAATATGTTTAACGGCTGGACTAGCTTAAAGTCCTTTGATTTTGGAAACCTAAAGAAAATTGGCGATAATTCCTTCGAGGGCTGTGGCTTTGAAGAGCTTGTACTTCCATCAACTATAACACACCTTTATAGTAGAAGCTTTGCATTGAACTTGAGCTTGAAAACCCTTAAGTTCGAGGGACCTACTGAATTAGCTGGTAATGCTAACGCATTTTTCAGATGCTCAGCGCTTGAAAGCGTTGATCTTGGTAACGTGCCTTATATAGGCAAGGGTACATTCAAGGAGTGTACAGCTCTTGCAAGCGTTGTAATTCCTTCATCGGTTACCGATATTAAGGATGAAGCATTCTATGGCTGTACTGCATTGAATAGTGTTACCTATGAGGGAACACCACAAGTTAAAACTATCGGTAGTGGAGCATTCCAAAAGGTTCCTGCATCAAACCTAACACTTCCAAGCTCGCTTGAAAAAATTACAGGACAAAAAGCATTTGCTGAAAGTGGTATTCAAACAGTAGTTATTCCTGCAGGTTGTACAGATTTAAGTACATATACATTCAACAAAAGTAATGTAACAAGCGTTAGCTTTGCTGATGGCTTCACAGGACCATTTACCTTTAATACAGGTGTATTCCAAACCTGCTCCCAACTTACAAGCGTTGAGCTTGCAGAGGGAGTTACCGTAATTGGACAGGACTGCTTTAATGGCGCTTCAATTGTAACCTTTGTATTGCCTGACTCCGTAACAGAAATCAAAGGTAGTGCCTTTGCAAACTGTAAGAAGCTAACAACCTTTACAATAAATCCAACCTCAAAGCTTACCACACTCGGTAGCCAAGTATTCAAGGATGGTATTTCACTTACATCCTTCTACTTCCCAAATAGCTTGACCTCAATCGGTAGTGGACTATTTATATACAACAATGGCTCATTGAAGGAGCTTATCAACTTTGAGAATTGTGGTGTAACCTCTATTCCTTCAGGAGTATTCTCTCAATGCTCTGGCTTAAAGGAGGTTAAATTCCCTTACGGTGTTACAGAGATTAACGGTAGTGACCTTTTGAAGTGGGCTAATCTTGATTCAATCACTTTACCACAAACACTAACAACCATTACCAATTCTATAACCTGTAATTCAATAGGCAAGATTATCTTTGCAGCGCCAGATGGAACACCTCTACCTGCAAATGCACCAAACACAACAGTAGAGTATGTAAACTATTGCGAAACCTACTTTGCATCTGCTCATATTGAGGGTGGCGCACCTACATACACCTACGTTGACGAGGAAGGTAACGTAACAAACGTGGCTTACACCTCAGCACTTAAGATTGCTTGCCCATGTGGAAGAAGCTGTGGTGTTGAAAACGTAATTGAAACAATTCCTGCACTCTTTGTAAATCAAGGCTATTCAACGAAGGAATACGCAGACGGTGGCTTTTCAATTAGCTTTGCAGTAAACAAAACAGCTATTCAAAGATATAATCAGGTTATGGGTGAGGATATCACCTATGGTATCTTTGCAGTAGCGCAACAGAATGCACAACAAGCAGTAGGGGACGAAAAGGTTGATAAGGATATTATCAACGCAGACGGCACCACTGTAAAGGGCGTTGCAAGCGTAGAATTTTCAAAGCATAATTACGACGTATTCGCAATTAGAATCACAGGCTTTGAAACAGACGAGCACAAAGACGCAAAGCTAGCCCTTGGCGCTTACGTAATCGACGGCGACAAGGTTACCTACCTACAAGTAGGCACACCTGCTGAGGGAGCTAAGTATTGCTATACCTCGTATAACGAACAAGTAACCGCATAAATTCGCCAAAAAGCCGACATCTGTCGGCTTTTTTTTATTTATATATTGCGTGTGTGCAAAATCTATGATAAAATAAAATATATATACAGTTTTTTAAATGAGGGGTAAAAATGGGGGATTTTAGAATTAGCAAAAACGTTTTTGAAATTAATGATAACGTTTTAGTTGCTTGTAATCGTGACTTAAAAGATGTAATAATCCCCGAGGGAGTTGTGCAAATCGGCTTTTTTGCCTACTATCAGCTTGATAATATGGAAAGCTTGCACATTCCCGCAAGCCTTACTAAGCTTACCTCAGCCTTTTCAAATAGTCCAAGGCTAAAAAGCATAACGGTTGACGAAAACAACCCTTGCTTTAAAGCTATTGACGGTGTTTTGTATTCAAAGGACGCTAGCGTTTTAAAAAGATACCCACCGGCAAAAGCAAAGGGAGTAATTGAAATTGCCGAGGGCGTCAAGGCAATAGGACTTAACGCATTTTTTAATTGTAGTGATATAACTAAGGTGGTTTTGCCAAGCACCATTAAAAAAATTGGCGACGGAGCCTTTTCCGGTTGTGATTCCTTAACTGAAATAAATCTACCAGAGGGCTTAGAAAAAATCAATTCTACTGCCTTTAATAATTGTCGAAGCTTAAAGGAGATAAAAATACCAGCCACAGTTAATAAAATAGGCTTTCAAGCCTTTAAAAGCTGTACCTCTCTTAAGGAAATAAAAATCCCCAAAACCACAGAAAAGGTAGAGGGCTGGGCGTTTGCCTTTTGTCGCAATCTAAAAAAGGTTGAGATTGAAAGCGAAAAAACCATTATCGAGATAAAGGCATTTACCTCTTGCAAAGAAATACAAGACTTAATCTTGCCACAGGGCTTTAACCAAGGGCTAAACTGGTATAGAGAAAAATTTGACCCAGAGGTATATTATCCCTATGCCCTTGAGTCCGTTAGCGAGAAGGGTCCACTTCTTAATCAGATTATCAAAAATAAAAGACAAACGATTGACAAGCTAATTGAAATTGACAGAGTAGATTTAATAAAGCCACTTTTGGAAAAATCCACAAGACCTAAGCTTGCCGACCTTGACGAATTAATCGAGGATATGAAAGAGGTTGGTAGGGCAGATTTAACAGGCATTTTCCTTGACTATAAAAGAAACAACTACACAGTAGAGGAATTAGAAAAATACGAAAACGACCGATTTGAAAAGGAATTGGGCTTAAAGGAAAGGACCATTGGCGAGTGGACTAAGATTTTCAAAATAAGGTCAGGTGGCGAAACTGCCTCAATTAACCGATACATAGGAAGAGATTCCTGTGTTGAAATTCCTGAAAACATAGGCAAATACAAGGTCGTTGAAATAGATAATAGTGCCTTTAAGATGCTACCTATAACAAGCATCACCTTCCCAAAAGCCATAAAACGAATTGGCTTTAACGCCTTTTGCGCTTGTCAGCTACTAACAAGAGTAGATTTGCCAAAGGGAATTAAGGAGGTAGAAAGTGGACTTTTTGAAAGCTGTCCTAACCTAAAATATGTTACCATACCAAAGGGTGTTAAGACCATTAAGGAATGGGCATTTTACAACTGTCAAAGCCTTGAGTCTGTCACTATTCCTGCAACCGTTACCAAAATCGACGAGTGCGCCTTTTCCCTTTGCCCAAGGCTAACTATAAAGGCACCACTTAATAGCTATGCTGAGGAATATGCAAGGGACTACAACATAAGATTTGAGGAAATATAAATGACGGATTTTGTAATAGTAAATGGGAAGCTAACTGAATATAAGGGCAACCAAGAAATAGTAGAAATCCCAAGCCAAGTAACAAGAATAGGTCATAACGCCTTTAAGGGCAAATCAACCCTAAAAGGAGTAATAATTCCTAAAGGGGTTGAAGCAATTGATTCAGGTGCATTTGAAAATTGCCCAGTGCTTGAGGAAATATTTATTCCTACGGGGGTAACTAGAATAGAGGACCAATTTGCCGAAAATTGCCCTAGCCTAAGGGCTATAAATGTAGATAAGGACAATATGTCCTTTATGTCCTTAGATGGCGTAATTTATAGAAATAGCGACAAGTCCCTTTTGCTATATCCGCCAAAAAAGCAAGGCGAGGTGTTTGAAATTCCTCAGCTTGTAAAGGGACTAGCACCCTTTGCCTTTTCAAACAGTCATCTTAAAAAAATTATAATAGGCGACTACGTTGAAATAATCGACGAGGGTGTATTTGACTTTTGCCCATTCCTTGAGGAAATACAGGTATCAAGCAAAAATCAGCATCACAAATCAATAAATGGCTGTCTATATTCAAAAAACGGCGACATCTTAGAAAGATACATAGATAAATTCGGCAAGGACCTAGTAATAAATGAGGACGTACAGATAATTGGCGAGCATGCTTGCCAAGGCTGTGAAAGCCTAGAAAATGCAAAAATCCCAGATGGAGTGTTGGAAATAGGTGGTGTAGCATTTTTTTCGTGTCCCAATCTTAAAAGCGTAGAAATCCCAGAGGGGGTTGTAACCATTGGCTATTCAGCCTTTTGTAATTGTAAATCCTTAGCAAGTGTTATATTGCCAAGCACTCTTGAGGAAATAATCGGCTTTGCATTTTCAAATTGCCCTAGCCTAGAAAAATTAGAAATTCCGGCAAGTGTTAAGCTAATGGATTTTGGTGTATTTCATAATAGCAAAACCACCCTACTAGTAAAAAAGGGTAGCTATGCCCACACCTACGCGGTACAAAAAGAATTAAAATGTATACTAATATAAGGAGGAGATAAATTGCTAGCAAGAATAGAAAAGGCAAAGGAGCTTGCTAAAGAGGTAATGAAGATAGCAAGAAATACAATTCTTGTAAAGCTTCGCTTTTTAGATATAGCAATTGCCGAAATGGACGCAAGTTGCTTTGAAATTGAAACCATTGCCACCAATGGCAGAGGCATATTTTACAATCCTTTTTATATTTTGAAAAGCTACAACGAGGAAAGATACGTGGTAATGCGAGATTATCTACATATGCTTCTTCACTGTGTATTCAGGCATAATCTAATCGGTTCAATTTTAGATACTGACCTATGGGACTTAGCCTGTGACGTGGCTGTTGAAAATATAATAAATGAGCTTCAAGAGCAATCAATCTTCGCAAAGCGACAATCAAAACAGCTAAGCGAAATTACAAGACTAAAAAGCAAGGTTAAGTACCTAACTGCCGAAAAGATATATAACTTTTATCTTTCCGAGGGACTTGACGACGAGCAAATTGCAAGACTTCGTGAAAGCTTCCTTGCCGACGACCACACAATTTGGTATTCACCAAGTGAGGGAAACGGAAACGGAAACGGCGAGGGCGAAGGAAAGCAAGGTAAAGGTAAAGGACAACAGGGACAAGGACAGGGTCAAGACGGAAACGGCGACGGAAGCAGTGATAGTAGTCAAGGCTTCGGTGGAATGTCAAGACAGGAGCTTGAGGAAAGATGGAAGCAAATTTCCGAATACGTACAAGCCGACCTTGAAAGCTTCTCTAAGCAACGAGGGGACACCGCAGGTAGCCTTATTCAAAATATAAAAGAGGTAAACAGAGAAAGGTACGACTACACTACCTTTCTAAAGAAGTTTGCCACAATGAACGAGGCTATGAAGATAAACGACGACGAGTTCGACTATATTTTCTACACCTACGGGCTTAAGCTTTATGAAAAAATGCCACTTGTCGAGCCACTTGAGTACAAGGAAATTAAGCAGGTTAAGGACTTTGCAATAATAATAGATACCTCAGGCTCAGTTATTGGTCCAGAGGTCCAAGCCTTTGTGCAAAAGACCTACAACATACTAAAGAATGAGGAAAGCTTTGCAAAAAGGTTCAACCTTCACATAATTCAGTGTGATGCAGAGGTGCAAATGGACGTAAAGATAACCTCACAAGAGGAGCTTGACGCATATATTAAAAAAATGACCCTACACGGCTTTGGGGGTACCGATTTTCGACCAGCCTTTGAATACGTAAACAAGCTAGTCGCTGACAAGGAATTTACAAATCTAAAGGGTGTAATTTATTTCACAGACGGCTACGGTGTTTTCCCAGAAAGAAAGCCAGACTACGAAACTGCATTCTTGTTTGTAAGAGGTGACTACGATATACCAGAGGTGCCAGCTTGGGCAATTAAGCTAGTTTTAGATAAAGAGGATTTAGATAATTTATAAGGAGAGATAAAATGAATATTAAGGAAGCAAAGCAACAAATTAAAAATGCAATGATTGCATACTTTACTAAAAACGAATTTGGAGAGTACATAATTCCAATCGAAAAGCAACGTCCAATTTTCCTACTAGGTGCACCTGGTATAGGTAAAACTGCAATTATGGAGCAGATTGCAAGCGAGCTAGGTGTAGGTCTTGTATCCTACTCAATGACTCACCATACAAGACAATCTGCCCTTGGCTTGCCATTTATCGTTAAGAAAACCTATGACGGCAAGGAATACGATATTTCTGAATACACAATGTCAGAAATCATTGCCACAGTATATGATATGATAGAGAAAACAGGTCACAAGGAGGGTATTTTGTTCCTTGACGAAATCAACTGTGTATCTGAAACTCTAGCACCTGCTATGCTTCAATTCCTACAATACAAGGTATTCGGCAAGCACGCAGTACCAAAGGGTTGGCTAGTTGTAACGGCAGGTAACCCACCTGAATACAACAACTCCGTGCGTGAGTTTGATATAGTTACCTGGGACAGACTTAAGAAGGTAGTAGTAGAGGCTGACTATAACACCTGGAAGGAATACGCAATTAACTCAGGTGTACACACCTCAATCACAACCTACTTAGACGTTAAGAAATCAGACTTTTACAAGATTGAAACAACGGTTGACGGTAAAAGCTTCGTAACTGCCCGTGGCTGGTGCGACCTTTCCGATATGATAAGACTCTATGAGCAAAATAACATTCCGGTAAACAGAATTTTAATCGAGCAATATATTCAAAATGCAAAGATAGCAAAGGACTTTGCAATCTATTACGACCTATATAACAAGTATAAGTCAGACTACCAAATCGACGAAATTCTTGAGGGCAAGTATTCACAAGAGCTTGTTGAGAGGGCAAAGAGTGCTAAGTTTGACGAAAGAATTGCACTTATCGGCTTGCTTCTTGATGGCATCTATGAAAGAACTAAAAACGTTTACATTGCCGAGCTTTGCCTAAAGAGATTGACACAGGAAATTAAGCTACTTAGAAATAGCTTCTCAAAAGCAAGATGCGACCTATCTGCCATTGACGACACAGTAGAAAAGCTTACTCTTCAGCTTGAAAGGGGTAAGCAAGCATCATCACTTAGCAAAAACGACAGATACACACTAAGTGCAGTTATTAAGACTCTTTGGGAAATCAAGGAGGTTATTATGAGAAACGGCACAAGCAATGGCGACACTGCCTTCGGCTTAATAAGAGATTTCTTTAATAACAAGCACGGTGACCTAAAGGAAGCATCACAAAATACAATAGCTCAGCTTTCAAACGCATTTAAGTTTATGGAAAAATGCTTTGGCGACGGACAAGAAATGCTTGTATTTGTAACCGAGCTTACAATAAACGACTACACAACCTCATTTATTAGTCACTACGGCTGTAACGAATACTTTAAGCACAACAAGGAGCTTCTACTTTACGATAGACATAAGGAAATCATAAAAGAAATTGAAATCTTTGATATTGACGGCGACGACGAGGAATAATATATGAAATTTAGAACAGATTTTGTTACCAACTCAAGCAGTAGCTCATTTATAGCAGTTACTGCCACAAGGAAAAACGGTCAGGTGGTAGAGGGCTCAATTAAATGTGGCACCGACTACCACGAAATCCCCTTGATTGAGGGCGAGCTTGAGGAAAACCTAAGCACCCTTAAGGAAGTAATTGAGAGCTCAAGGGATGCCTTTGACCTATGTGACAAGATTTACAGAGAGCTTTTATATACCTACCACACCGCAAACGATAAGCTAGACTCAATCCGTGACCTTGAAACCCTTGACGACCTTGCTACAATTCAACTAAAGGGAAGTCAAGAGGGCTCAAACGGGGGACACTTCGACTTTACCTACGACTTTACAACTAAAGAAGCAACCGGTAATATGGACTACAAGTATTATTACGAGGAGCCAACAGGTAAAGAGCTAATTATAAAGCGATGCGACTACAAGGGTGAGCTTGAAAGGGACGGAGTCTTTGAAATTGTCGAGGGAATACTAAAGAAGTACAACGGCAAGGACACAGACGTAATTGTGCCAGACGGTGTAATAGGCATAGGACCTATGGCATTTTTTGCTAACTACACAGTAGAAAATGTTTATCTACCCGAGGGCATAAGGTTTATAGATAGAGTCGCCTTCTATAATTGCCAAAGATTAAGGTGTATCAATTTACCGAAGGGACTTGAAAGAATAGGTTCTTGCGCATTTTCAGGTTGTAGTCAAATTGAAAAGCTTGACTTGCCAAGTAGCCTATTTGAAATAGACGTAGAGTGCTTTAAGGAAATGAAGTCGCTAAAATCTATTGTAGTCCCCGAGGGAATTACAGAAATTCCATATCAAGCCTTTTACTATTGCGAGGGGCTTGAGGAGGTAAGCCTACCCTCAACCATTGAGCATATAGACGAGTACGCATTTTCCTGTTGTAGTAAGCTAAAGGAAATAAAAATCCCCGACCAAGTGGCTGAAATTGACGTAGATGCCTTTTCGGGTTGCCACGATATAAAGAGCTTTTATATATCAAAATGTGGGGTAAAAATTAGCTCAAGCCTATTTAACGGAATGGAAAAGCTTGAGAAAATTATAGTTGATGAGGAAAACGAAAATTATAAGTCAGTTGACGGTGTTTTATATACTAAGGACGGCAAAAGACTTGTAAGGTACCCCGAGGGAAAAAGGGACAAGGAATACACAGTGAAAGAGGGCACAAGATTTATTTCAGAGTATGCATTTTTGTCAAGTAAAAATCTTGAAAAAATCAATCTACCAACGGGACTTGAAAGAATAGGCATTGATGCCTTGTCCTGTATGAAAAGGATTGAAAAAATCGAAATTCCAGACAGTATAAAAAGCATAAGCAACGGAGCCTTCGACGCATGCGAGAGTCTTGTTGAAATCGTAATTCCAAAGGACTTCGACCTAGACGAGGACACCTACGACTACTGGCGCGAAAGCATTAAAATAACAAAAAGATAAACGAGAAAAGCACACTTGGATTGAACTAAACGGGGTTCACTTCAGATTGAGTGTGCTTTTTAAATTTAATATATTAAAGGTTATACTACATTTTTGCTTGCAATATTGACAATACAAAATCCTTGTGCTAAAATATAACATATCAATATTTTTCGAGGTGAAAAAATGGAGAGATTATTGACAGGACTTCAGCCTAGTGGTAGCTTGACTATTGGAAACTTTAGTGGGGGAATTAGACAGGTAATTGATTACCAAAAGAATTACGAAACCTTTTTGTTTGTTCCCGATATGCACGCAACGACAGTACCACAGGACCCTTATGCATTACACAGAAATATAAAAAGTGCAGTTGGACTTTACATTGCCTGTGGAGTTGATGTAAATCTAGAAAATATGCACCTATACATTCAATCAGAAAATCTATATCATGCAAACCTTTCATGGATTTTGGAGTGTATGACACCATTTGGTGAGCTTACAAGAATGCACCAATTCAAGGAAAAGACAAAGAATAAAGAGGGCTTTAGCGCTGCCTTGGCAACCTACCCTGTTTTAATGGCATCTGACATTTTGCTTTATGATGCAAAATACGTGCCAACAGGCATCGACCAAAAGCAACACGTTGAGCTTGCAAGAAACCTTGCTGAGCGCTTCAACGAAAGATACAAGGGCGATTACTTCTTAATGCCTGAGCCTGTTATTCCACAAATCGGCGCAAAAATCCGTGACCTAAAGGACCCATCTAAGAAAATGAGCAAATCGGCAGAGAATACAAAGGGAACAATTTTCCTACTTGACTCTGAAAAGGACATTCGTAAGAAAATTATGGGTGCTACAACCGATAGCGATGGTATTATAAAATTCGACGAGGAAAACAAGCCGGGACTTTCCAACCTTCTAACAATCTATTCCGTATTTAGTGGACTTAGTGTTGACGAAATTGTTGAGAAATTTAAGGGCTGTGGCTATGGCGAGCTTAAAAAGTCACTTGCCGACCTTCTTTGCGAAAAGCTAACTGCTATTCAAGCAAGATACAAGGAAATTATGGAAAGCGACATAATCGACAAGGCACTTGACAGAGGCAGAGAATATACTGAAAAAATCGCACGTGAAAAATACGAGCTTATTAGAAAAACAGTGGGCTACGGAAGGATATAAAGAAAAGGTGTTGCAATGCAACACCTTTTTTTATTGGTCCTTACGTCTGTAAATTCCGTTAAAATAATCAATATCAAGAGCTTTTCTTGCAGTGTTAAAGAAGGAATAAAGACGATTTCTTGCAAGCTTGCTTTCAAGAATAGTAAACCATTCTAGCTTAGCGCTATATCCCTCACAACGAATTATAACGACTCTGTCATTATTCTTTAGCTTGTAGTTAGGCTCAACGTAGGTATCGTTTACGATAGCACCCTCGTAGCTTGCGCCAATCTCTGTATTAAGAGAAAAGGCAAAGTCAAGTACAGTCATACCCTTGTCAATTTCAAGAGAGTTACCATCCTTTGTAAAGATTTTAATCTTATCCGAGGCTGTAACCTTATGTAGCGTACGAGAGGAGGCCTCAAGTAATGCACTATTAAAGCCTTTATCCATAATCGTCAATCTTACAACATCCTTACCGTTATTGCGATTACTACGATATTGCACGTACACATTTACCATATTAGGTGAGATAAACTTTTCGTCAACGACGGAAACCAAATCCTCATTTGTAAGAGGCTTTATAAGCTTTAGTAGCTGGCTACCAAGAGGCTCTTCGGTAGGCTCATTCAACGTAATATAAATGGTTGGAATTGGAACGTAGTTAGCAACGGAAAACAACGAGCGATGTAAGAGGGACAAGTTAGGATTGTCCCTAGTTATAGATTTATATATTTTATGAGGGGTAGGCATAATAGTTACTGACCCAGCACCCATAACAGTAGCACGACTCTGACAAACCCTTGCTATGCTTGATTTTACACTAGAAAGTGAATCGGAAATGCGTCCTAGATATTCTAACAAGCTTCTTTTAATATGCTCATAAATATTAGGCTCACGTATAGCAAAGCAACCGTCGGCTAAAAGCTCTGCAATAGGATGGCAATCAACCTTTTTAGCAAGAGGAATAAGTACGCTTTGGGTATGATTTACGTATTTTGTAATTTCCTCTTGAGTCTTATAAATATTTGCGTGAAGGTTGTTTAGACGGTCGGCAAATTTTATGTAGAGTGCAGCACGGGCAGGACCTGAAACGTTACCAAGCCTTTGGTCAAATTCTCTTTGAATTTGCTCTCTCTCCTGTCTATTCTGTGCATCAATCGCAGAAATTCTTGTAACTGTTTTTACATACTCACAAACCTCGTTGCCAAAATCCTTCTCCATATCCTCAAAGGTATAGCCCGTTTGGTCCTCTACCGTGTCGTGAAGAAGACTAGCAACTAAAAGATTTGTGTTATTAAAGCCGTCCTCGAAAAGAGTATTGAAAACAGCCAAGGGGTGATAGAGAAATAACTCACCGGAGCTTCTTCTTTTAGTGCCGTGCCAATATTTTGTAGCAAGCCAAGCATCTTGTAGCTTGTCTGTGTCTATTTCGGTATGTAGACCCCTTGCTTGGTCCTCAAGTATAGAGGAAATAGTACTGCTAAACTGCTTGTCAATTGTTTTAAGCTGTTCGACAACCTTGTCGTTAAGAGTGTAATTCTTCATTTTAATCCTCCTTTGAAGGCTAAAAGGGGGACGTATCGACTAATCCTGTTGCTTCTTGAAGAGAGTATAAAACTCTTGGTCCCTTTCCTCAATTAGCGACAAAATCTGCATTGAGCTTGTGCTAACTGCACTCTTGATAGCTCGAAGAGCAGTATTTCTTAAAAGGTCAACCTTGTCGTCCCAGGTGTAATTTTGACTGTTGAATAAATTGCTTGCTCTTTGGGTGATAGCCTCTGCTGCATAGTCAGATGCTTCAATTCTTGCAGGGTTAGAAAGTAGTGCGACAACCTTTCTTGAATCAAGGTCGCCAATTGTTTGATCTCTAGATAATAAAAGTAATTGTGAGCAAGGTGTTTTTCCGTATCCACGGGAAATTGATGAGCAAATTGCACCGCCACCGATATATGAACGAGCAACGCTATTGTCTGGGTTAATACCCATCATAAGCACCTTGTCGATTATGGAAATAGAATCCTCCTTAGCTGGATTGCAATCTCTAGGGGCATAATATCCGGTTAAATCAATTGAGAAAAACTTTTCCTTTTGTACAAGAGAGAAGTTGCCCTCGTAATATCTTTCATTACTTAAGAATACCCTTTTAACCTCGTTGTATTTACCATGATTAAATGCATCAGTTGCACGGGCATAAATCATTTCCTCTACCTCTTCATTTAAAGAGAAGCAAGCATAGCACTTGTATGGTCCACGAGGATTGTTGTTTGCGCTTTCATTAAGAATTGCAAGAGTGCCATAGGAGATTTTAGGGTCATCTTGAAATCTTGTTAAGCTTGTACGATTTGTAGAAAGGTAGTATAGGTGGTAAACACCGAAAAACTTCTTAAATTCCTGTGGGAAGAAGTTGTCCACAATCTGTACCTTTTTTGGGTCAAAGGAGCTTGAGCAAAGGTCGTCTAATGAAACGTTAAACCTTTCCTTAATAATATTAAGGTCCTTTATAGAAAACATACTTTGGTGACAAACGTTTAAATAGTTACTAATGGTAGATTTAGCGCTAATGCCAAGAATGTGACCTAGGTCAGCCTGCTTAAGTCCCTTAGCCTTAAGAAGCTCTTGCACGTTGTTTTTAACGATAAAATTAATATCGTCGCTATTAAATGCCATTGAATGTCCCTCCTTGATTATATATCATTTTTAGTTGACTGGTGTAATTGTCGCGATTACAAGCTCCTTCCTATTTATTATATGAATCTATTATATATAAAGGAAGAAATTACTAGCGAAAAAAACATCTATCTCATTTATTTTAACATACAAGGAAGATTATGTCAATAAGAATTATTTCAAAAATTCACAGTTTTTTACGCAAAACCCCTTGAAAAAGGTGTAAAACTGGGACAAAATAAAAAATACCGATAATAAAATGGAGAAAAGTGGTTGATAAATGTCAACAAAATACATAATTTGAACAGGAAACGGACAAAATTCGAAAATCTAAAACTTTTTTTGAAAAAATTAAAAATGAATGTTGACAAATATGTAAGTATATGGTAATATACTACTTGTAAAAAAATGAAGCAACGGGACAGATAATCTGAAGGGTGTTAAAAAACGCAAGGACCGCCTTGCTAGGCTTGAACCAACTAAAACAGTGGATTCAAGGCACTTTTTGCTAAAATGTTGTTCAAATTTGAATACCACTTCGAAACTTTGAACAAAAGAACCCAGAAATTTTCTTGAAAGTACTTCGTTTTTAACACATTCTGGCAAATAAATATATTGTGAGAGGGTGCTAAGGCATCTGACTACGCAAATTAATCTGGTAAACAGATTTACATAAATTAATTTGAAATAATATGAAAGTGAGGAAATCAAAATGGAGAACATCACACGTGAAACCTTATACAGACAGTTCTTCGACGCAACAGTAGGCCGTTTTTACACAGAGGAGCAATCCTTAAAGCTTTTGCATTTATTCGCAAGCGAGTGTGGCCTCAAGAAGGGCGAGGAAGAATACAACACAGTTATGAATACTGTAAAGTTTATCCTTGACTTAAATATTCATAGCTTAACCGATAGTGCCAACCTTGGCTTGCTCACTAGCTTTAACGCACCCAACGAGGATATAAGCACAGCTGCAAAGGCGCTTGTTGAAGTATTCAAGTCAAGAGCGAAAGACGAATCACCTGTTTATGCAAACGACGTAAGCTGGCGTATAAGCATATTTAAGAGCCTTAGCTCTGATTCAGGAAAGCTTGAGGCAGCCTACATAAAGTACGTAAACGACGATATCCAAGAGGCTGTTGACCTATTCAAGGACCTTCTAAAGTCAGGTAGCATGACTGCACTTAGCCACCTTGCAATTATCAGCTACGAGGCAAGTAAGTACAGCGATGCATACCGTTATTTAAGCATGGTTCTCAAGGTTTACACCAAGGAGCTATATATGCCTAGCGTAAAGTGGGTTGAGGAGCTAAGAAACTACGTTGCACTATTCCTAACAGAGGACACTGTTTCCAAGATTGATGAAGAGGTAGGAAACGAAAAGCCCTTTTTATCAAGAACAAACACTAGAATCGGTGGCTTCGGTGGCTTTATAAGATAAGCCAATGACCAAAGAGTCTGAGATTATCACAAAAATAGTCTCAGACTCAAGGTTATGTTCAAAATTGGAATTATATAATTAAGGAAAGGAAAAAGCTATGGATTTCACAACTTCAATTAATGAAACCTTAAACAAGGAAAATAGACAATATTACGAAGCATCTAAGTGCGTTGATTGCGAGCCAGGTATGGACTTTAAGCTTGGCAAGTGGGCAAAGCTTGATGAAATCAAGGATATGGAAGAGGTTTGCCTACCTATATTCTATGACCACGCGCAGGAAAAGGCACTTATGGTACCACTATCTCACTGTATGCTAACAGGTAGTACGGGTACAGGTAAGTCAGAGGTAATTGTAAAGAATATTCTTTCGATTATGTCAAGATACGATGATGACAAAAAGCCATCATTTATGGTAACAGACCTAAAGGGTGACATCTCTGAGCAGTTAGGCGCAAAGCTTCAAGCTCGTGGATACAACGTAGCTATCCTTGACATGCGTAATTCCTTTGGCTCAGCAAGATATAACTTCCTAACTCAGATTTACGATGACTATCAAGAGGCTATGAAGATTAAGAAGGATTTGGCTAGCAATAGAATTTCCTCAATCTTTGATGGCGTAAAGTATGATAGCGTAAAGACTGCTCGTTCAAGAGCTACAATTAAATATCTAACACTTCTAGAGGGCGTTGAAAGAACGGTAAACGAGCTATCAATCATAATGGTTCCTTGTGACGACCCCAAGAACAAGTCTTGGGTAGACGGTGCAAGAACTATGTGCGAGGCTATTATGAGAACTATGCTTTTCGACTCCGAGGATTCAAGACTCGGTATGACAAGAGAGAAGTTTACAATAGCAAACGTAGCAAGAATTTCATTCTCAACAGATGAAACCTGTACAAAGATTATCAACTGGATGGAAAGAGTTGAGGATTCAATTCTTTGCGTAAAGAGTGCACTTTCAGGTAACTACCGTCTTTCTGCAAAGACAACAAGAGACGGCTATGTAAGTACCTTGAATACTCAGCTAGCACACTATGCCGCTGTATCAATTGCCGCACTTACTGAAACTGCAGACGACATCGATTTAAGAAAGATTGCACAAAGCGATAAGCCATATGCAGTGTTTATTATAACAGATGACCGTCAGGTTACTACAAATAACATCTGTATGATGTTTATGAATAACCTAATCAATGAGCTTACAAAGGCAGCAGACTCAAGACCTGACCACTGCCTACCAAGAGACTTTATCATTCTAGCTGACGAGTTTGCTAATATGCCAGCGCTACCAAATATTGCTAACAAGATTACAACTCTTCGTTCAAGAAAAATTTGGATGATGATGGCAATTCAGTCCAACCAACAGCTTGATATGGTATATGGTACTAACCAAATGGAAATTCTTAAGGACAACTGCGACCTTCAAATCTTCATCGGCTGTAACAACGACAAGACCAAGGAGGACTTTGCAAAGTCTATGGGTGAAAGAATCGGTGCAATAACATCATTCTCAATCCAAAACGACGGCTCGATTTCTGCTGCAAAGCAGTCGCAAAACGTACCGGTTGTAAGAAAGAGTGACCTTGATAATCTAAAGCTTGGCGAGTTTTATGTAAGACTTCGTAAGGGTGACAATATGAAGAGTCGTATGACTCCATACTTCGAGCAAAGAATAGGTGAGGAAAAGCTAGCACCTGTAACAATAATTCGTGAGTTTGACCCAGACGCAAATCATTACAATCTAGCAAGCGTGTTAAAGATTTTAAGACCTAAGTCCTCAAGAAACGACTGGTTTGACTAATCTGTAAACTAAAAAGCCACACGCAAGTGTGGCTTTATTCTTTTAAGGAGGAATAAATATGATAAGAGTAACAGGCGATACCCATGGTGAGGAAATAAGATTCTATGAAGAAAATATGGTAGGCGAGCATTCCTGGACTAAGGACGACTATCTAATGATATGTGGTGACTTTGGCTATATTTTTCGTAATAGCCCCTATGAAAGAATTTTCCTTGATAAGCTTGAGGAAAAGCCCTACACAATTTGCTTTGTAGATGGCAACCACGAAAATTTCCCTGCGATATATGAATATCCAAAGGAAAAATGGAATGGTGGATACGTGCATAGGATAAGAAAAAATATAGTACACCTAATGCGTGGACAGGTTTACACAATCGAGGGCAAGACCTTCTTTACAATGGGTGGTGGTTATAGTCGCGATCGAATGTATAGAAAGCCCGGTGTTTCATGGTGGCCACAGGAAATGCCATCTAACGACGAATACAGAGAGGCAACTCAAAATCTTAAGGAGGTAGGCAACAGGGTTGACTATATCCTTTCACATACAGCACCTAAGGAGGTAGTAAATCGAATGAATCGTACCTGCGACGAAAACGAGCTTGAATTAAACGGCTTTTTCGATTGGCTTATGTACGAGGTTGAGTTTAAGCAATGGTTTTTCGGTCACTGGCACTCTGATATAGGAATTGACGGTGGCAAATTTAGGGCAGTTTGGTTTGACGTTTGCGAGATAAAGTAAATTTCTGTTGAAAAAAATATAACTCTGTGCTATACTAATTGCATAGGGAAAATCACCCTACGAGGTGATTTTTTCGCAAAAGATAAAAGACCTAACACAGTGTCTAAATTTTTAATCACTTAAAAGAAAAATACCGACCCTGTGTCTAGCTTTTAAAAGGAGCATTTATGGAAGAAAAAGAGAAAAATCAGCCAAATGAGTCTAATATTGCTAGGCGAGAAAGACTTTTAGGCACCGATATGACCGACAAAATCCACGACGACGAGGCAGAAATTACAAAGGGTAGCTTTTTTGCAAACCTATGGTATAATCACAAGTGGAAAATTATAATTGCATCAGTTTTTATAATCGTCGCAATTGTTGGAATTGTAGCAATGCTAAACCAAAAAAAGTACGATATGGAGCTTTCCTATTACGGACCTGTTTACGTAAAAAATGACCTTTATGGTGATATTCAAGAAGCCCTTGACCAGCTAATCGACGACTATAACGGCGATGGAGAAAAAAGAATAAACTTTACCTTTATATGCTATGATGGTGATATTAAGGACACGCCCGAAAACAAGGACCTGCTTGATGCTAACACGAAAAACCTTGATGCTATGAATAGTCAGGTAAACGGTGGCTACATTTCATTTTATATTATGGACAAGGACATTTTTGAAATGTACAAGGGTCACTTTATTACCGCTGAGGAAATTCTTGGCTACAAGCCGGAGGAAAAAATGCTTTACGACTCTCGTGCAGTATTGCTTGAGGAAACTATGCTTGATGAAAGATATCCATCACTTGCGCCAATTTGCAAGGATACAGTAATTTGCGTGCAAAAAATCTATACCACAAGAGATGAAACTCTTGAAAGTGCAAAAGCACTTTTCAAGGCAATTGTTGAATTAGAATAAAAAAGATGAGCAACGTCGTTGCTCATCTTTTTTAATCAAAATAACTCTTATATTCAATATGTAAGTTGCTATCGGGGAAAAGGTGCTGATGCAAATCAACAAAGTAGTCGTCGGTCATGCTTGCAATATAGTCAACTACAATTTGATTTTTCTCTTCCTTTTCGTAAGGAATTTCCCTTTCGTAAGGGGATTCATTTATATACTTAATATGATGAGAGAAAATAGGGGAGTCAAGATTTTCATTTTCAAGGTCTGCAAGTAGCCTTTCGTAAACGTTTTTCATCATAACCTTAACAGTGCTATCAAGCAACTCTTGATTTTTTGGGCAAAGATAAATAAGTCTGTAATTTTCTTCCTTTGCAGTTTTGAGCGCATCAAAATGCTTTTGGTCAAGCATAATGTAATCCTTGCCATAGCTATTTTGAATAATGTTTACCATTAGGTTATTAATAATTTCTGCATTCTCAACGCCGATTGCAGTATCGGAAAACATTCCTATGTCAAGGTCCCTTGCCCTTTTTGCATCTTGTCTGTCCTTGCCAAGATATGCTATAATATCGCAAATTCTCATAACACAGCCCTCAAGGGTTGATGGGACTAGCTTTCTTACGTTAGCTTTGTCGACGTAACAAGCTTCAATTTGAGAATCAAACTCCTCGAAGGAGGTAAGAGCTTTTGGCTTGTATTCCTTTAACTCTAATTCACCATCGTGACTTGCAATTCCACTAAGAGTCTGTAAGCTAATGTTAAGAGGGTAAATCTTATCAAGGACACGGACAGAGTGAATGTTGTGAGAAAAGTGTCTTTTTGTATAAGAATAGTAAATCTCGTCAAGATATTTTTCACCGGCATGGCCAAAGGGAGTATGACCGATATCGTGACCTAGGGCAATAGCTTCAATTAGGTCAAGGTTAAGATTTAAGCACTTGCCAATAGTCCTTGCAATTCTAGAAACCAATTGTACGTGAAGGGCACGTCTTGTAATATCATCGTTTTTGTAAAATGAGAAAACTTGTGTCTTGTCGCTGTATCTATTGTAATAGGGACAGTGCAAGATTTTATCTATATCTCGAATGTAAGGAGTGCGTACGACGCTTGCAATGTCGGAGGTGCGAGGGTGCCTTCTTATAGCATCTCTGTCACCGGTTGCAAAGGAAACAAAGGTACAGCCTTCCTTTTCTTCAATAATTCTTTGATTTAACTCAGGGGTAAGCGTTTCGTAGCTTAACCTTCTTTTTGTGTTAAGGTCTTTCATAAGCACCCACCTTTCTTATATAATTCTACCATAAAAGAGAAATAAATTCAACCTCTATTTTATATCAATGTATGAACAACTTTACACTTGAACATACATAGATGAAACAAAAAAGCTCACAAGAGAGCTTATTTGTTTCTTTTTAGCCTTGTTGCAAGTCTGTCTAAGAATTCGTTTATTTGACTTGAAAATTTCATTCCAAAGCCTTCCCCTTTGTACGGAGGGCACCCTTCAGGGCGTGCCTTGTGCAGAAGGGGGCGATTCCCCTGTGAGGGGAAATGTCGCAAAGCGACAAAAGGGTTGCGCCCTGCCAAAGGGACCCTCGGGTGGTGGATGAGGTGTAGTATTCTATTTTCTTATATTGCGAGAAAGCCTATCCAAAAAGTCATTAATTTGACTTGAAAATTTCATTCCTAGAAAAAGTCCTAATAGAGATAGCACAATCAAAAGTGCAATAATCAAAATTCCCCACCAGGTATATGGTATTACCTCTCCCGACATAAACAGAAGAGTTGCGCCAATTGAGGTTGCCCTTGTAAAAAGCTGCATAATAGTAAAGGTAAAGGGTGGAGTTTTTAACATTCCTGAAACTGAGCAAAGTAAATCGTCAGGGAAGAAGGGAAACAAAAACGCAAAGAAGAGTGCGATATTTTCCTTGCCCTTAAGTCGCAAAAGCCAAAGGTCTACCTTCTTCTTGTCTCCTGCTACCCAATCAAGATAGGGTCTTCCAAGGACTCTACCTAGGAAATATGCAAAATATGACCCTGCCAAAAGTCCCACGTATGAATAGATAAAGGAAACCCAAGGACCAAAAAGATAGCTACCTGCCAAAACAGTAACCGTTGAGGGAATAGGAATAATAGTAACCTGTAAAAAGGTTGCTAAAATAAAAATCAAGGGGGCAAGTGCCCCCTTTTCCTTGATGTATTCCTGTAACCCTTCCTTAGTTATGCTAGTAAGTCCCAAATGCTTAAAAAGAAAATACAAAATCAAAAGAGCTAAGCCTATACCGAAAAGAGAGGCAACAAGCCTAATTAGTGCTTGCTTATTTTCTTTTTTCATAAATATTCCTTTGTTTTTTCTTAGTATATGCAGAGAAAAATTTAATAATCCTAAAATACAAATCTAAAATGAGTATAGCACAAAAGAAAAGCATTGTAAAGAAAAATAAATAGGGTACCGAAGTACCCTACTTATTTTGCTATGTTAATTATTCAGCTGCCTCAGCAAGGTGAGTATGAGAAACTACCCAACCTACCATCTTGATTGAAAGCCAGAAGCTGTAAATACCAAGAGTGATGATTGTGAGCAATAACCACTTAATGTATTGACCGAACAACTGACCGCCGTTACCATCGAATGTAACCTGCTTACCATCAATCTTAATGTGCTTTGCGTACCAGTTCATAACCATGCAAACAGCCCAAGGAGCACCAATACCCAATGTGATTGATGTCAAAAGACCAGCAAGAAGGCTGATACCGATAAGGCCCAAAAGACCACCGTTAAACTTTGATGTGTTTTCCATTGTCAAATCTCTCCTTTCAAAATTTGCCCATTAGGACATAATAATTATAGCACTAACTATTTACTTTGTCAACTATTAATTAACAAATGTTAATAATTCGTAAGTTAATACAACCTAAAAAACTGTGCAAAACGACAAAAAAGCACAGACTAGAAAAGTCTGTGCTAAAAATTATTTTCTAAACCAACCGCCACAGCCGTCGTCAAAGTCCATTGTTGAAAGCATTTCTGCATTTTTCTCAGGATTAGACAAATCAAGGTCGTATTCCTCGTCGTTGTAAACGCAGGTCCATGCCCAGCCACAAGGATTTTCAAAGGTTACTCTCTTTAGTCCATAACAGCTTCTAAAGGCCAGTGGTTCAATTCTTTTAACACTCTTAGGAATAGTAATATCAACTAATGAGTAGCAATGCTCAAATGCATCCTCTTCGATTATAACTGCTCTTTGTGAAACAGGGAATACCTTCAAGGACTCACAACCGCTAAAGGTACCCTCAGAAATCAAATCGGTAGGATTGATATTTTCAAGGGACTTGCAATCGCAAAAGGCATAAGGACCTATGTATCCAACACGCACGGATGCAGTAACAAGTGATGAGCAACCATAAAATGCGCCTCTACCAATTACAGACACGTGGCAGGGTATATCAATAGATTTTAGTGCTGTACAATAATTAAATGCATAGTCGCCAATTTCAAACATAGAGGCAAAGCTATCGTGATTATAAAAATCCTCTTCACAAGGAAAAGTAACCGACTCAAGCTGACTACAATCCTTAAAGGCTTGCTCCTCGATTCCAACAACTAAATAGCCATTCACGTCTAGTGGGATTTCAACACTCTTAGCGTCCTTTTCACATTCTACAATAACACAGGTGTGCTCAAATTTATCAAGTCTTAGGGTTAGCTTTTCGTATTTAATCTCTTCCATAATTAAGCTCCTTTTTTGAATATATCTTATTTTATCACGACAAATGGGATTTTGTAAAGTGAAAATCCTAAAAAAGTAGAAAAATCATACACTTCCTAGGACTTTTTACTCAGAAACAACATATTTTTTTAAAATTTCATCGTACTCTGTAAAGCCCTTAGTCAATGAGGTAGGCATACCCTTGGAATTTAAAAAGCAATGAAAGCTTTTGCCCGTAAAAACTAACTCACCGCTTTGATTATACATAGCGTAGGAAAAGGACAATTTTACCCTTTTGTACTCAATGATTTTTACACAAACTCGCACACTGTCCCCAAAGGTTGTAGGCTTTTTGTATTGACATTCCACCCCGATAACGGGAGAAATAATACCCTGTGGCTCTAATTTATCATAGCCACAACCAATTTGGTCCAAAAAATCGATACGTGCCTCTTCCATTAGCCTTACATAGTTAGAATGGTGGGTGACACCCATCTTGTCAGTTTCGTAATAATTTATCTTGCGAATATAGTCCTTCATAATAGCCTCTTTTTACTTTTTTAGCCTTTGTCCGTCTACAAATGCACTACCAACTCGCTCACCCAAAACGTAATATGCGTGATTCATTTCGTCATAGGTAATAGGCTTTAGCTTTATTGGGTCAATTTTGTCGTTAGTTAAAACACTCTCGTCGGCGCAAACGTTTAAAATCTCACCAACTAGTCGACAGGAATCCTCATCGTAGCTTTTTAGCTTACACTCAAGCGCCATAGGTAGCTCGCAAATAATGGGCGCATCAACAAGTGGACTCCTTTCTGTGTGAAGTCCGGCTACCTCTAGCTTGTTTAGTACGTCATTTCCCGATACAATGCCAACGTAATCACAGGCAACAACAGTATCAGCCGTTGCCATGCTAACGGTAAACGCACCCTTCAAAAGAATATTTTTAGTAGTCTTGTGGTCTGCGCTTACGCAAATAGAAATTTCATTTTCCTCACTTATGCCACCCCAAGCCGCATTCATAGCATTAGCAACCCCATTCTCATCATAGGTGCCGATAATCAAAACAGGCTGTGGATAAATTAGTGGTTTAACACCAAAGCTTTTTCTCATTTTTGGTCTCCTTCATAGGTTTTTCTAAATACATTGTATAACAAAAAATGAAAAATATCAAGTAGAGATTAGTTTGCTTTAGGATATCTCTCCCAATCAAGCACGGTGCGAACATCATCAGCGGAACTAGGAGGCTTTTTCTTGCGAAAAAGAACTTCGCTCGGCTTATATGAGCAAGCTCCTAACGCCTTACGCTCGTTTACGCACCCAATTCGCATTTGCTTTGCAAATACGAAGCTGGGTTCGACCTGTTCCGCATTCAAAAACAAAAGACCACTCGGGGTGAGTGGTCTTTTGTTTTTGGCAGCGGAACTAGGATTCGAACCCAGACATACAGAGTCAGAGTCTGCTGTGCTACCTTTACACAATTCCGCTAAGTGCGTTGACATTATATCACAAGATAAAAAGGTTGTCAACTATTTTTTTGAAAAAACCTTAAATATAGCATTTACAAGTAGCGCGAAAGTATGTAAAGGCGTTCAAAAAAATTTGAAGGGTTTTTACTTTTCGAAAAAAGTCCCAAAATGACGAAAAGTGAGTTTTTTGTGAACATATTAGCAAAAAATGTTGACAAACACATAAATATATAATAAAATAAAAGTATTATCGTGCGCATATTTTTTATCAAATACGGAGGGGAAAATGGCAGACAATTCATATTTAAATGTAGCGATAGATTTGGGCACTGAATCTGTAAAAATAGTTTGTGCCTACAAAACCAAGGACGGAAAGGTTAAAAGACTCTTTCTTACCGACCAAGATGACCCTAATAATCAGCCTTTTAGTAGCTTGGCGCTTTATCAGGGACCGCCTCAATCTAAATGGGTATTTGGACAGGATATAAACAAAAAGGACGATTATGCAAACATAATAAGAGTAAAGGAAATGCTTTACCTGTTAGCATCAAAGAATGAAGCAGACAAGGATTACTATGAGAACAAAAGGAAATTTCCAATTTTTATTTTCCCACCAAGACCAGACCAACCAAGCATTAAAAATGGTATGAGTCAGCTTGATGAGGACGGATATACCTTTGAGGCAGTTACAACCCCTCAAGAAATGGCACGTGAATTTTTTAAGGCTTTGTTTGAAAAATGCATAAAAAATCAAACAAAGAAGATTTTAAGTAGCAATCCACACTTAGAGGGAATCAAATACATATCAATATTCCCAGACCCTAAAATGAAAGAGGATTACAAGAATGAGCTTGTAGATTTGATTGCGTATGGTGCTGGAATTGACGATATATTTGATAAAAAATCACTCCCAATTGTGTCTATGTCAACTCCACAAGCAATCGCAATCGGTGCTTACGTTGAGAAAATGATAAAGGCAAACGACTATTCAAACGATGACAATAAGACCTTAATTTTCGATATAGGCGAAAGAAATATTTCTGTTGCAAAGGTTGACGTTAAGAACAGTGTAAGTGGAAAACAGGGGGAAATTAGCATTTGCGTAGATGGCGTAGATGAGAACGAATCCGAGTGTGCTATCGGTGGCACAGATATTGACGTTGCAATTGGTGAATACGTAAAGAGGAAAACCGAGGAAAATCTTCCTAAGGGCGAAAAATCGAGCATTGTTCAAGACTATATGTCCTATCGTCAGCAGTATCGCTTGCTAAGACATGTAAAAAGCGCAAAGAAGGGCTTCTTATATTTCGATCAAGCCTACGTTTTAGTAGAAAAAAGCATCAACTATGAAATTCCTGTTACAAAGGACGAATTTGTAGACATTATCTTCAATAATGGAAATGCAGTAGGAGAAAAAATTGCAAATTACATTATTTCTGTGCTTGAAAGACAGGGTAATGAAAACGTAAAAAATGTTCTCTTAGTCGGTGGAGGCGCCGCATCTTACCATCTTCGTGATTACATTGAAGAAAAATGTAGCTCAGAGGAAAATGCTGGTAGGCTAGGACACGTAGTAATTTCAGCAACCGATAACGACGAAGACAAATTAAGCGAGTACTTTTCTGCAATAGGTGCCGCAATGCTTGAGCCAAGTGGACTCTTGCTAAAGGTGGTATCTGCATACACCTATGGCACAAGTAGAATACAGTACGTACCCGTTGGTGGCACCTACAAAGAGGAAAGAGTATTTACAATATGGATTAACCGTGGAGATGAGATAAGTAGCTTTGACCCTACTCCTGAGTGCGTGTCTAAAGCTAAATTTAGTGACTCTGTGTTTAGATACCCATATAGATTAAACCGTGATGTTTATTATGCCGAAGAGGATGAAAGAAACCATAATTACGAGGCATTTATTTACAGGGAGCCGCTAGTTCTTGGTAATCCAGAGAGCAAGGAATTTAAAAGGGCGCAGGAAAAGGGCGTAGTTACTATTGGAACAGCCAAAATTAAGTTGGCAATAATGCTAGATGGTAAAAAGGTGCCCTTCGAAGAGATATATTCAAAATATCCTGATCAACCATATATAAGATCGTACATTGAGAATATCAATGGAGTGAACTATGAATACTTAGGATTGAATAAACGCTCTGTGTTCTTTAAGCAGGGTGCAAGAATTTCCTCAAATGGTAGGGTAACACCATACTATGAAATTGACGTAGATAGAACTAAAAAAATGAACAATGGTGAGTTTTACGTAAATATTGGAAAACAGAAGTACGGTGTAGAGTATTTTACCTTCGACGGAAAGCTTGATCCATTTACGCCAGAGACAAACTAAACAAGGAGAAAAGTGATGGCAGAGGAAACTTTAAACGACAATTATAAAATAAATAAATATAAGATTGTCTTCAGCGACAATAGTAATGAAAACATAACCATCGATTCACTAGTTCAAGAGCCTGTTGATTTAAACAAGAATTTGGAGCTTCAGGTTTCTCTTGTTGAAACTCTTGACAAGTATGATGATATGCAGTTGAAAATCAGCTCTAATTCATACAGAAAGGTGGGCGAATACGGCATAGAGTATGACGAAAATATCCATGGTGGTGAAGCTGAAAACCCAGAGGGAAACGTTATTCTTAATGCACAGCGTAAGGCAGCCAAATATTTCCTAGGAACCCTTCGTGGCTTTGGTATTCTAGCGGACACCGTTGGCTCAGGTAAAACCTATGAGGCTGGTGTGATTTTGTCCGAGCTTGCTTTAACCGGTAAAATTACGAACCTTCTTATCGTTGTACCAAATAGAGAGCTCCTTGTAAAATGGAAAAGGACCATAGAGTACGAATTCGGTATGGGCAAGGACACAATTTACGAGGTTGAGGATATTTCCAAGTTCTCAATCAAGGACGAAAACGGAAAAAGGATAAGTGCCTTTACTACTGAAAAGTTTAACAAAAAGGGCGAAACAATAACTCTTTCAAAGCCTAACGTGGCAATGATTGTAACAAAGGATAATTTTGTTAAATGGAATAAATGCTATTCGGCAGTAGAGAATCTATTGTTTGAATGTATAGTAGTAGATGAGGCACACTTCTTGAACGATGAAGAGGGCGATGGTGCGATTGCGCTACGACTTCTTTCAAGGCTTATGCAAAATAAGAAGATTGCTAACAAGGATAACTGTCTTCTTATTACTGCTACTCCACACTCAGGCAACCTAGAAAAGATGTTTAATCTATGGTATTTCAAGATTGCAGATGGTGGATATCCAAACGACTTTTATTCTCCAAGTGGCAAACCAAAAAGCGAAAAATATAATCAATACAAAAAGCTTTTTGATAGCAACTGTAGATATGCAAAAACCGTTTCGGAATTTATCGAGGCGGCAAAGGATGAGTTCATAACCATCGCCAGTGACGAGGGTCGTGCATTCGCTGAATATCTTGGAAGGGAAGGCATAACTCTAGATCAGTATAGAGAGCTAACCGAGCTAGGAAGAAGAAATATAAGAGATAAATTCTTAGATGCTAAGGAAAATTCAGCAATTAAGGAAAGTGTATTAAAGAAGGTTTCTAATCTCTATCATAGAAAAGTTATAGGTATGATAATGAGAAGAGAAACTCAAACACATAGCAACGGTATTCAAAAGGACGTAACTAACATTTTCATCTGTCCTGTAAATGAAAAAACTCTCAAAATGAGAGAGGAAGACCTTCAGGAAAGATGGAAGGCTGGTGACGGTATTTGCGAAAATCTTGATAGAATGTATGAGCCAGACGCTATCAAGATTAAAAGAGGAAACAAAACTATAAGCATATCCCTTGAAGAATACCTTAAGGAAAGAAGCAACAAGAAAAAGGTGGATATCATCATAGACGATGTGCTGTCCAATTCCTTATTTAAGGCAGATAGTAATACACCATTTATTCAAGCGGGTAGCGCAGGATGCTACAAGCAGCTTTTAAGCGAAAACAAGAAGGATATCGAAAATGGATTGCTAGATAATCAGTTTAGAATTATGTATGATTATGATAGCGAAAAGCCTGAAAACGTGTTCAACTTTAAGCTTAAGGAGCTTGAAAGAATTCTTGAAAACAACCCAGACGATAAAATAATAGTATTCTTTGATTATCAAAGGAAATGCAACATTGATTCCGAACCAGAATGGAACAAGATTTACGATGCATTTTCATCGGATCCTCGTTTTAAGGATAGACTAATTCTTGCTACCACAGGTAAAGAGGTGGTAAGTGAATATAACGCAAGGTCAAATGCTATATTCCTAGCAGGCTCGGAAAAGTACACTGAGGGTATCGATATGCAAAGTGGACATATTGTTGTAAACTTCTCAGTAACTCACGACCCAGTTGCAATGTCTCAAAGAGTAGGACGTGTATTTAGACTTGGTCAGGATAGAAACGTTCAAATTATTTCACTTGCTATGATGAACGAGCTAGAGGGCTATGCCCTTGCATATCAAACCTGCATAGGCTTGCTATCTACAAACGAGGGTGATGCCACAATTATTGCAGGCTGTAATAGTGAAAATATGAAGGCATTTACCTGTAAATCCTGTGAGGATATGAAGCTTATGACCATAAAGGAATACGACGAGGAAAAGGATGAGGAAGGTTACATATACTGTAAAAATCCTTTGTGTAAGATCCAAAGTGGTGGCGACAAGAACAAGGGAATGCCATACACAGAAATCACAGCAACAGAGTATAAATGTACCTCTTGTGGAGAAAAGCTAAGCAAGAGATTTAGCGAGGACAACGGCTATTATTGCCTATCTAGAAGTGATTCAGCTAGTGGTAAGATGTATAGCATTGCCGACCCACAAAACAAGATAGTAATAGGCTGTTCAAAGCTTTGCGTTATAAAGCACTGTGCAAAAATTGCAAGCTTTGGTAAGGACGGTGTAACCGTGCCTTGTGCTATTTTGAAAACTGGTGCAGACGACATAAACGACGCAAGAGCGCTTTGTATGAGGTGTGAAAACCTTAGAAAAGGCTTCTGCGATAAAAGGTGCTCAATGCTTTCAGCACTTGATTTTAGTGATTGTGGTAAGTGCTCGGATGCAAATTGTCATCCTAAGCCACACAAGATACAATTCGAAAACGATATGGCAGAATGTCCAGCATGTAAGAAAGGAACACTCAAGCCATCTGGCACAAAGACCTTTGCATCTTACCTATATCAGTCCTTTGAGTATGGTAGGAAGAAAATAGGAAGCGATTCCTTCTGTAAACGACTTTTAGGCGATAAGAATTCTGTTACAGATATTAGAATGGTCTTAGACAAGCACCAGGATTAGTAAATCCTTATGTAGAGTGAGGACAATCCAACGACGAAAGGGAGAAATAATGCAAACGATATACATAAAAAGTGGTGACGAATGCTTTAAAAGCCTACTAATGCTTTACGAAAGTGGCTATGGCAAGGATATATATTCCGTCTCAAACAACACCATTATTTTCAACAATTGTTGCTTTACTATGATAGAAAAAACAAATAATGAAAATGATGAACAAAAAGACGGTGATAGTTATCCAATGGACCCTCAAAAAGGTTCACCTGCCTTTGCTAACTTCCGTAGAGGCGAAAGAGGAATCAAAACCAGTATGGCAAGATGGAAGGAGTTAATTACAGAGGTAAGTAAGAGCTTCCACAAGGAAAACACCTGGTTAAGATACGACACAACAAGCTCCGAGGCAAGTCCAGAGGTAATAAAGGCTGACATGAATAAAATTAAAGCCTTCTTGAATAGATTTTGGGACGAAAGAATAGCCAAGAATTTTGAAATTGACTATAAGCTAAACCCAAATGCAAGTGATGCAATTACAACTATTTACGGTGCTAGCTTAAGGCTTGGTATTTGTGTTGAACGTCCAAAGGAGGAAATACCAATTGTAGGTAGAATCTTCTTTAAAAGAGAGCTAAATAATAGCCTTGTGCCATTACCCTATCAGGTGGCTGAAAACATTTCAGAAAAGCTAAAGATTTTTGAAAAACCAAACGGCACCTCAAGGACAACACAAAGGGGCGCAGACGAGGACAATTACGATTTCAACCATCTATCAACGGCGCTTCAAGAGGGAATACAAAGGTGTATTGCTGACGATAGCGAGCTAGGACTTGCTAACTATTTGATTGTAAAAAGCGATAGAGATCAAAATGGCGCAATCATTGATGATAATAAGATAATCGAGAATATTATTAAAAAGGCCACAGAGGAAGACATAAAGGTAGAGGAAATTACTTGTAAAAACATCAAAATGCTCTATATGTTTCAGGTAAGAACAAGAAATAGAGTATATGAGGTAAAATACAATGACAGACCCGTTCTTAGAATAATGATAGATATGAACGAGGACTTTTCCATGAGGTGCCTATGCTGTAATGAGTCAGAATTACTAGTAGAAAGAAATACCGTAACCTTTAGAAAATATGACGAAAACGGCAAAGAGGAGTCGGTTGAAAGAGCTACACTAGACTTCAGTGATACAATGAATACAGGATTGCCTATAACAGACCCAATGTATGTAAGAGTTATGGAAAAGCTAGGCGATCACATTAAGCTAATTACCTGTAATGAGGCAAACGGCTGTAAACGTATTAAATGTAGCTGTGATATTGTTAAAGCGGATGCAATGGGCGATGTAGGTAACAGAGAATATTGTGCCGATTGCGAAAAATTCGAGGTAATTTATCACGTTGACGGAAAGCCTAGGTGCACTAGCAAGCTTGTTTACGATTGTGAAAAGAACGACCTTGTTGTTGCTCAAAACGGTCAAACCTGCAAGGTTTGTGGTAGAACCTATTATCAATCAAAACTTACCGATGGAATGTGCGAATTTTGTCAGGGAACTGATGAGGAGCAAATAAAGAAAGCAACAAAGCTTTATAAAATCTACTCAGAAGCACTTTCACCAATGACACGATTGACCCATCTATTTGCAGAAAAGGGTTGCTTTGAGGACGAGGAGGTAATTGTGTTTAAGCTAGGAAACGATTATTACACAATAGATAAGCTACAGTCCTTAGGAAACAGCAAAAAATTCCTTTCAACGGCGAAATTCAAGTATAGAGTGATGACCGAAAAGAAAAAGGAACCTAAGAAACAAGTACAAGAGTAAGAGGAAATAACCGAAATGAACAACTATTCTAATATGAGCTTTGACCAAATGACTAAGAAAAGCCTGTTTGGTTACAAGAAATGGGTACGTGCTGCACTTGCTATCAGTATGTTAGCTGATCTAGCAACGTTCATATACCTATTGATTTTTGCTGATAGCTTTACATATGCACTAATTCCGTTACTTTTGTTGGTGCTTAGTGGAGTGGCTATTGGACTTTCCTTTGTAATCGACTATCGCTATTCTTATTCAATTTGGATTGCAGTGTTGTATTCAATACTTCAAGCCGTCGGCGTTATATCACTAATATATCTTACTGGCTTTAACGTTGACGTTACTATGAGTACAGCATCGTACATATTCTACGTTGTTACACACATTGTTACAGTGGTGCTTTACAACGTAGTAGCATACAACACAAATAAGCTAGATAAAAAATGCAACAAGGTAGGAGTTATATTGTTGGCAATAATAACAATCATATCTATTGCCTCAATAGCATATACCTGTGTCTTTGGATTTTTTGGACAAAACATAGGCTTATTTGATAATGAAATGGTTCTTGTTTATGAGAAAAACGAGGACGGCACCTACGGGGTTAAGGATATTCTTTACGGACGTGGAGAAACAGTAGTAATCCCAGAGAGCTTTGACGGCAAGGAAATAACAAGCCTATCGGCAGAGCTTTTTACTAAAGGGGCAATTAAGAAAATTGTGGTAGCAAACAGTAAGAGCTTAAGAGTTGACGACCTAGAGGTGCTAACCGATGACCTAGACCGCCTACCACAAATACAGGTAAATCTAGAATTGATGGACTATTACAGAGATACTTTATTTAATGCATCAATTCAACAAAATTCAAAATCAGCATTAGCGCTTTGCAATGGCATTACTTACATTTCTTGCCCAGACAACAAGGTTGTAGTAAGCTTCAATTATGATTTTGATAATCTTCCACAGATGGCAGAGGGAAAGCTATTCCCAACAATAATTCTTGACAAGGGAAGCACCTTTGATTTAGAAAGCTACATTGATGACGTTTCATATATATCCTTTGTAAATGCAGACACAGAGGAAAAAATATACGACGCATACTATCAAGGAAAGGGCTACTATCTAAAAGCACCAGTCCTTGGAGAGGGACAGCTCCTTGACGGCGCAGTTATACAATCAAGTATAGAGGTTTTACCTTTATCCTTTGGTAGAGTATTCCTAATTGACGTAACTAGTGGCAACGATACAAAATATCAAGTTCCAACAGAGTTAAGTACAACAATAAAGGATGCTGACAAGGGTAAGCTAATAAGAGATGACCAAATTTCAACCTACGTAGCAAGTGTTGAGAGCCTAGTTAAGAGAGAGGGCTTCGACGTTGAATATAAGGTAGGAGAGAATAATCTTACAGCCGACATTCTACTAAGCGACCTACAGGACAAAACCAGTACGGTTATCGTTCCTAACTGGACAATTCATACACCAAAAATCACAGGCATTGAGGGAAAAGTGAATTACACCTATGGTGACGAATTACTTTCCTTGACGGTTAATGCAGAATCTGTACACAACCTTAAATATCAGCTAGTGGAAAGAGATAATCTTGTAGCTAGCGACAACGTGTTTACAAAATCACGTCCTATTCCTTCAGATTCAGCTATTTATACCTTTAGAGTATATATTGACGACGAAAAAACCTCTCTTACAGCTGAGACGACAAAGGAGGTTGTCGTAACAGTAAGCAAGAAAAAGGTAGAGGCTATCTGGACTATTCCGGAAAACGCAGTATATAACGAAAATCCATATACAGCATACGCAACAATTCCAAGTGGTGATATGGTATTTGAGGATTCCTCAAGTGCTGTAACTAATATATTTGATGGCACAGGCAAAAAAGTGCTTAATCCAACAAATGCAGGCACATACAGAATGGAGGTTGCATTTGCTGACCAAGACCTTGATAGCCTATACACAATAATTCACTCAACCGAGGAATTAGAAATTGCAAGATGCAGAGTTGATGCACAATGGTCTAACACAAGCCTAATCTACACAGGCAAGCAAAACCTACCAAGTGCCTTGGTTAATGGTGTTAGTGGAGTGCTTTCAACTAAGGTAATTGGCGAAAGCAAGGATGCAGGTGAATATACTGCATACGTTGAATTTGTAAACGATATAGACAAATTAAACTACACAATCAGCAATATATTCCAAGAATATACAATTTCAGCAAAGGTTATAAACGCAGTTTGGGGCAACTCAACCCTTGTTTATAACGACAAGGACCAATCTCCAACAATCATAGACTTTGAAAGTAATTCACTTTGCGAGGGTGACAGTCTAGACCTGGGCAAAATCAATTATATTGGCAAGCAAATAAATGCAGGCACAGGCTACACAGTAACAATAACTGAGAATTTCAAAAACTACGATATTTCAAGCAGTACCTCAAGCTGTGAATTTCAAATCACAAAAGCACCTCTTACCATAAGGGTAGAGAATAAAGAGGTTGATTATGATGGTGGAAAATTCGACGATAGCTTCAACGTAACTGCCGAGGGACTTCTTGGAAACGATACACTATCAAGTGTAATTTCTCAACTTTACTATGGTGACGAGGTTGCAAGCGCACAAAACGCAGACACCTACCAAATAGTATTATCTGCAAAGCAACAGGGCGTAGATTATAACAACTACACAGTAACCTACGAGGAGGGCAAGACCCTTAAAATCAATCGTGTTAAGGCTATTGTAAGCTGGGGAAGTGAAACGTTAGAATATACAAGCCAAGCACAGCATCCAAGTGTTAGCGTAAAGGGTGTAAATCAAGCATCTCTTGAATTTAACCTAACAGGTATGCAGACAAATGCAGGCACAGGCTACAAGGCAGAGATTTCACTTGTAGATTCACTTGATAAGCAGAATTATTACATAGAGATAAACGACGCTAGCCTTCAATACGTAATTAATAAAAAGCCACTTACATTAACAGCCGAAAGCAAGTCAAAAATCTATGACTCAAAGGTATTTACAGGATTTACCTATACCTACTCAGAGCTAGGTGTAAACGATACTATCGACCAAATTGTAACAAGCGTTGAATATAACACAGAGGCAACATCAGCTATCGACGTAGGCGATTACGATATTGAGCTTACAATAAATAGAAATCTTGAAAAGAGTAATAACTACGACATAACTCTTACAAAGGGTAAGCTAGTAATTAGCAAGGCAACTGCAACCGTTTTCTCCGAGGGCAATAGTTTTATATTTGACGGCACTAAAAAGCTACCAACAATTAAGGTAACAGGTGTTACCCTTGATGGTGGGTTGGCTGAATCCGTTAGCTTCAATGCATACACAAGGCAAAACGGACAAAGACAAGATGCAATAAACACAGGTGCATACGATGTTGAATTAGTGCTTACTAATAACAACTATAAGCTACCTACTTACAGTATTTCCTTCGAAATTACACCATCACAAGCAAGTGTAGAATGGGGCAATACAAGCCTTACCTTCACAGGTGAAAAACAGCTACCAACCGTAACCGTAAAGGGTGTAGGTGGAGTGCTGGTTGACTTTACAGCTGTAACAAGCGACGGACAAGATTCAATAAACGCAAGGGACTACGAGGCAAAGATAATACTAAATGACGCAAACTATGTCCTTGCTAGCTATACACAGCCCTTTACCATTAAGCCATATACAGCTAAAATAGCTTGGCTTAACAAGGAAATGGTATATAATGGCGAAAAACAGCTACCAATTGCTGTAATCAAGGGTGTAAACGATACAGTAATATATAGCTACACCGTTAACACCGTAGACGGACTTGATGCAGTAGACGTAGGCGACTACGAGGCTAAGGTTATCTTGAGTGATAGCAACTACGTGCTAGAAGACTATACAACAGACTTCAAGATTACACAAGCGACAATTAGTCCAGTATTCAAAAACGTAACTCTAACCTATAATGGCAATGCACAGCTTCCAAGCTTTGTGTTTACTGGCGTTAAGGGCGAAATGATAGAGTACGGTGTTACAACGAATAACGGACTTGATGCAATCGACGTAGGCGAATACAAGGCGATTGTGACACTAAATAACAGTAACTACAAGCTTGAAAATAATGAAATAGGCTTCAAGATAGAAAAGGCTAAGCTAACTGTTAAGTGGGAAAACACAACTCACACCTACAATGGGGTTGAATTTGCACCATCAGTAACACTCAAGGGTGTAGATGATACAATTATAGAGGCAGATGTATCTGGTGCCGAGACAAACGTAGGCACAGGCTACACAGCAACAGTATCAATCAAAAACCCAGAGGACCAAAAGAATTATTACATTGATGAGACAGACGAAATTAAAGGCTTTTCAATCACACCGGCACAAGCAAGTGTAGCTTGGGACTTCAATCCACAGTACACCTACAACGGCACAGCACAAAAGCCGACTGCCACTGTAACTGGTGTATCTGGCACCTTACTTGATGCAACTGTTGAGTATATGCTACAAGATAAGTCAGCTACTACTGAATCTATCAATGTAGGCAATTATGTTGCGGTACTCACAGTAAATGACACAAACTACACACTAAAGGATTCCGATAAGGAATTAACCTATGCAATTAAGAAAAAGGACCTTACAATAAAAGCAAAGGACCTAACTGTTGATTACACAGGAGAGGACTTTAACGAGGCTCTTAGCTACGAGTGTGAGGGCTTAGTAGATGGCGAGGACCTAAGCGATATAGTAGAGGTAACTATCACAGGCGAAGCAATCGACAAGACAGAGGTAGGCACCTATACAATCGAGCCTTCAATCGAAATCATCAATGATCAAAACTATGATATTAAATTGGTAAACGGCACACTTACTATCCAAGAGGTAGTAAGTGACCCTGACCAAGAACAGGAGGGAGAAAATGAGTAAATGCGAAAGCTGTGGAAAACAGTATAAACAAACGTTAACAAGCTTTTTAGGCGTTGAATATTGTCCCCACTGTCATGAAGGAATATTGCCAACCAAAAGAACAATTCTCAAGGTAACACCGGAGAGCAGAGTTGCCTATGTACAGGCTGAAAGGCTTTTCAAGGAGGGATACCTTCTAAATAAGGCAAGTAGATTTGGCTTTAAGGACAAGGGTGATGCACTTGAGAGGGCAGTTGAAAATGATAAGCAGGCGGGCTTAGTTTTACATGACCCCTATGCGCTTAATGCACTAGCATTATTTTACGAGCATAATTGTGTCGACGATACAAACGACAAAACTGTTTCCTGGAAAAAGGCGTTAACTCTTTTTGAGTCGGTAGGCTTGAATGAGGAGCTTGAGGGCTCTTTAGAAATGGAAACACTAGAAAAATACGAAATACAGCTAAAGGCATGTATAGGACTATTAAGGCTCTGCAAGAATGCTCCGCAAAGATTCCAAAACGAGGAAACACTTTTCATAGGAAATGCTGCAGTAACCAAAATAGGAAGGATGCTCAGAGAGTACCCTGATCTATTAAGCCGAGAGCACAGAAAGCTAGTTGAGGAAGCAGGGGAAACCTACAGAAGAGGACAGGACGCAAGGCTTGTTGAATGTGTGGATATTGATGGGGTAACAGAAGCACTTCTAGACCTTATCAAGCACCAAAGCGAGGGTAAGACCTTTATGCTAGTTTCGAGCATGACAAGAGAAGCATTCATACAGCTTTCAGACCATACACGTACGATTACTAGAAACGGCAACAAAGTTAGCTTTGTTGAGAGTGTATTAGCTCAATGCAACAATATGCGCTTATACTTCGGTGCATTTAAGGATGACGGAAGAGGAAAGGAATTGATTCCAATAGATGGCAAAAGACGTCGTTGGCTACCTCTTGACGAGTTCACTGGTGCAGGAAAAACAATTCTTGAGCAAAAGGATATTTATTTCACAGTTATAGGCGTCTATATGGAAAAAATGTTCAAGCTTAAGAAAAAAACTGTATCAGAAGAGCAATATGAGAAATTTGACGAAGAGCTAGAGAACTCAGGCTTACTTGATAAGCTAAGTAATGTCAGCTTGAAAAATGAATATAGATTCACAACTGACGATTTGTTGCTTACAAGAGAAGACAATTACATTGAGGCTATTGAAAAAATTATAGATAGCATTCCCAAAATTCATTAGTTAATCCAAAAAAATAAAATATAAGGAGAAATATATCATGGATAACATTTACCAAAACATGCCAGAGCAGGAGCAACCAGAAAAGGAGCAACCACAAAGAAAAGAGCTAGACAGATTTGAGGAAAAGGACGTATTTGATGCTATTCCTTTTTCCGTAATTAAGGAAATTTCAGGTGAAAAAAGAGGCACAATAGGCCCAGATGGCATTTATAGTAACTTTAGATCTGCAGAAGAGGTAGTAAGAGATGCGTATTCTCTTATTCGTGACATTAAGGTATCACGTATGTACTCAGTAAAGAAGAGATTTTTACTCTTTACAGACGATAGATACAAAAACGACATCAAAAAGCTAGACAAGCTTATTAAGGAATTAGAGTCAAAAATGAAAAGAAACGCTAATACTGTCGATAAGACTGTTGATTCAATTGCAAATGTAATTGATAGTATTAGAGAGAAATACGACAAAGTAGATAAAGAGTATGATCAAAGAAAAAGTGAAAACAGAATGATCTTGCTTGATGAGTACATCCGTGACACAATGGTTTGTATTAGAATGACACAAGAAATCAAAAATAGTATAGCACCAAGAGTATATGATGATACTATGAAAATCCTATACGAAATAAGAGGATACCTTAATATAGCTATTTTTGACGGCTTCTCCGAGGAAGCAAACAAGTGCTATGAGGACATAGCTAACATTATCACTCGTGCAAGATCGCTAGCAATTAGAGGCGACAAATCTGCGCTAGTTACAACAACCGAGCTTCGTGGAGCTTTAAAAATAGTAAAGGAAACATGGGCAAGTCGCAACAAAAAGTTTCCAAAGGTTACAAATAGAGCAAAGGCACCTCTAGAAATTTCAATGGAGGATGCAATAAGCACCGTAAAGGAATACGACGACGTTGTGCTTAATGCTGAAACCTTGTTCGAAAATACTCAAAGCCTTGTTAAAAAATATCGTAAGGTGAGCGATGGCAAGAAAAAGGAACTTGAAAAATATAAGAACCAGAAGGATGAGCTTTATGAAAAGCTAGACCAAATCGACGAGCTCACACTGTCAGGTATTATGGGAATTGATGAGCACTTTGACAAGTCCTATGAAATAAAGGATAAAATCTTTGATATTCAAGACAGAATTTGGGATCTAGAAGAGGATATTGAGTCCGATGAAATAGATGCTGAAAATATGGAAGAGCTCGTAAGAGTTTTTGACGATATGAAGGATTGCTATGAGGCCAGCAAAATAAAAGGACTAATCCCTGAAATAGTAACTGCATTTAGATCTGGTGATGGTATGGACTACGAGATTATTTATACATACCTAGAGCAATGGGATACTCTTACAGAGGAAGAGCGCATAATATGCGAGGAAACAATTAGAGAATTGCTAGAGACTTATGAGTCAAGATCAGAGGCATTAGCAAGAAATAGTGAAAGCTTTAGAAGTATTAGAGAAGATAGCAGAAGAAGAAAGCAAGTAAGAAGCAAAGAACACCAAGAACAGAAGATAGCTCGTACTAAGGAAAGAACAGAGCGAAAGATAAAAAGGGAATCAGACAGAGCTGAGGCAATGGAAGAAAGAGCGAAGATGCAAAGGGATCTTGATGAACAAAGAAGAAAGCTTTACGAGCAGGCTCAAGCTGGAAGTAATCAGCCAGATAGAGAAAGCGAATATCTTGCTAATCTAAGTAGGGAAAGAGAAGCAAGACACGCACAGCGTAGCGGAAGAGACCCATTTGAGGAAGCAAATGACGGTTTCAAGAGAAAACAGCGTTATTCTGATACTGGAGACGTAGGCGAAGATAACTAATAAAGCACTATCTTACGGGGCAAGAGTCTCTTGCCCCGTAAGAGGTGAAGGGAGTAAATGATGATCGATTTAAAAAAGAGATTCAATGACGCAATAAACCGAGCAAATAATGTCTATAAGAATTCGTTAAACCCTGAGGAGCTTAAAAACGCACACGCAAGTCTAACACCTATTATCAAGCTAAAGAATAGTGACGATGACTATAACGAGCTAATCACTAATGCAAATGCTCTAAGCCTTCGTATAGGTGCTAAGAGAATTGCCTTTGATGCAACAAGAAACAATCTTGATTACGATTTGGATTGGGCACAAAAAAAGCTTAGTGAGCTCGAAGCATCTGCAAGCGCTGGTGGATTTTCTAAAACCTATGCACTAATTCTAAGGGTTCAAAAGTTAATTAGTAGCCTTAAGGAAATATACAGCCAAAGCAAGTTTATACGTGCTAGCTATCAAAATGACCGTGGGGCAAATAGCGAAAGCGTTGTCGCACAAGCAAAGGCGCAGTATGGTGAGCTTTACAAGGAGTGCGACAAGCTTCCTACAGAGGCTGAAATTTTCACAGGTGTTGCCTTTCTTGACATTAAGGCGGAAACTCGTGAGTTTATTGATAGCTTAATTCAAGAGGCAGAGGATAATCACAAAAGACTTACCTCGAATAGAGTAAGCGAAAGAATAAACGGCATAGTAAATGCTTTACCTGATGAGTGGAAGAGTGGCTACCATTTCTGTCCAGGCATTACAAGTGGCTCTAACAAAATGATGGTTGTGCTAACACCATTTAGAGAGGAATTTTCCTTCCTTGCATACTCTTATGCAAGAGATAATGCTGGACGTGTAGCTATAATAGACGTTAGCTCAAAGGTGTTCGGTGGATGTGTTGAAAGTGATATAAATGCAATTTTTGATTATCTAGCTACAACTGCTGACGTGTTAGCAATTACAGGATTAGCAATGTACTACGATAACAACAAACCTGCAATTTTAAGGGCACTTTATAGAGTTGCGTGCTCCAAGAAGGGTATAGGCGTTTTCATTCACGATTTTAACAGTAGACTTACTGTTTGGAAGGAAATTGAGGACGCACTACCTAAGGCATACGACATATACTATATGTATCTAAAGCTTCCTGGCTTTAGAGAAACCGTTGATGCGATAAGAGATGCAAGTGTAAGACAAGAAAATGTTGATGAAATCTTCATCAAGAAGCATTGTGCATATCTTGGCTATGTTGGTGTAAACGACATAATTAAAAGAGTTAAGGACGATTATACCTGGGACTTTAAGGATTTTGCTGAGATACGTTCGATTGAGAATTATGGCAAGGTTATAAATTACATAATGGACCTAAAGAGCGACTCTCAGCTTGTTGACCCAAGCTGGGGCATATCCTACGATAAGGCTATTGACGAGAGCTTTGAGCCAAGAAAGAGCTTTGGTGGATATGATTACGACACTAAGAGAAGACTCAATCCACAAAATATAAAGCTTATAACTGAGGCAGAAAACTTCTCATTACCAGCAAAGTGTGGACTTGTTACAAACTATTGTCTGCTTTGCGGAGACGACAAATCTACATGGTATGAATTGGATGATGAGGAGCAGTTTTACAGATTGAGTGTAGCTACAAAAACTGTTGGAAGACTTCTCAACACTGAATACGACCCAGAAATAGAAATTAAGACAAGCGAAGACGGTAAGAACGGTGGCGCATATTGCTCTGGTGCAGGAAAGCTAATCGTTTATTACGACGGAGCACTTAAAAATTATGACGAGCTACTTAAAACCGTATGTCACGAAATGTTCCATTCTTTCCAGTACACAGCAATGCATTTTGGCTGGAAGAGATGGCACGAAAGTGAGTTATTAGTGTGCAAGGCAAGAGTGGATGAATGGTCTGAGTGTGAGCCAAAATATATTTCCTCTAAGGAAAACGAAAGAGCTTACAGAATACAAGGACTAGAGGTAGATGCACGTGTCTTTGCTACTCAAGCAGCTACTAACTTAAGTACGAACTGGTCAAAAATAAATTTACTCTAATGGGAGAAAAGATTGATGAATAAGAATGACATTATAAAAAAGTATATTGTTGAATTTCTTCATGTAAATGATGAAGCCAACAATCGCATGATGGATCTTTACGGAAGCGGAAGAGCAAACTCCATTACAATTAACATTTGTGACCGCATAAGCAATCAAGAGAAGCTTTACGACCGCATCGTAAACAGAATAAAGGCTAGATATGGAAGACCTGCGAATACAGCACTTCGTGATAGCTCATTACAGGGTACTGTTGGAAACGTTGATGATGTAAACGTGCTGGACTGGGCGATTTTTAAATACGAGGACGTTGATAACGACTATAAGCTTAAGCTATTAAACAAGCTTGCAAATAGCTCCTTAGCTGAATTGAAGCAAAAGGGAGTAAACTCCTTATTTATGTCAGTAGGCGCTATTGAATGGGATATACCAGACCCAGACGACAGCCAAAAGACTATAAAAATCACAACACCACTATTGATTTTTCCAATCAAGCTAAATCGAGCACAGGGCTTAATGCCAGTTATGGTAGAATTTGTTGCAGACGATATAAGATTAAACCCATGTCTTATTGAGAAGATTGGCCGTGTATATAATTTTGAGCTTGCAGAGAAATTCCCAAGCCCAAGACTTGTTGAGGGCTCAGTAGATATAGACGCACTTGATATTGTTGACTATTTTGCAAGAGTAAACACCTTTATAGGTGAAAACTTTAGAGATTCAAGAAGAGAGTTTAAGCTTTTGAATAATAATATAGCAATTTCCAACTTCAATAGCTTGGATATAGCTATGTATTACGACCTAATCAACCACCAAAAACAGCTTGAGGACAGCCAAATGATTGAAAAGCTATTTTCAAGCGTTGAAAGAATTGACAACGAGCAGGTTGTAGCTCCTCTTATCACCTTGCCAGCAGATAGCGTACAAGAGAAAATTCTTTCAAGAGCAGTAAATGGCGATGATATGATAATTAAGGGCCCTCCAGGTACAGGAAAGACTCTTACAATTGCAAACCTTATAGCATCACTTATGGGTGCAGGTAAAAAGGTAATGTTCGTATCTGCTAAAACCTCAGCTCTTGCCGAGGTGTGCAACAAGCTACCTGAGTGCCTAAGACCATTCGTGCTAGAGCTATTCTGCGAAAGTGAGGCAGAGGCTGCAAACTTTAGCGTAACTGACCTTACAAATTCTCTTAGAAGAGCAAGAGATGCAGAGCCTGTAAAGGATGAAAATCTACTTAAGCACGAAATTCAAGGCTATAAGAATAGAAAAAATGAAGCCTCTGACTATATTAGAAGCTACAAGGAGTACTATTTTACAAATCCAAATCCTGTTTCAGGACGTGCCTTTTATGCAACAATCAATAAGGCGTTAAAGTACGAGGGTGACCCACAGCTAAGAGGTGCATTTATTGGAAGAACCTCTAGAATATCCGTTGAAGACTACAACAAAATGCAGGGCGCAGTAGAGCTATGCGAAACTAACCTTAATCATATTACTAACAATGGTGAAAAGATTGCTGTTGACGGACCATGGTATGATGCTGAAACAACAGTAACCCCATTGATGATTGAGGGCGAAATCAACGAGGTAGTTGCAGGACTTAAGGTTATTTCAAGCAAGATAAGACAATTCCTAAAGGACCTTGGAATAAACGACAAGGACGGAGTAATTAAAATAGCCTTGTTTATGTCAATAATTGAGGCTGAGCTTACCAAGGAAGAAATCAATAAAATAATTGTAGGAAACGTTCGTCACTCCTTGTTGCAAAATCTAAAGGATATGACAGTAGAATATTATCTTGATAGTGAGCGCAAGTCATATCTTGAGGAAGCTATTAAGGATAAGCTAACTCTAACAAGTCTTGACGAGGAGACAGTTGTAAATACAATTAAAGCTCTTGGTGAAAATGCAAAAACCAACAAGAGCGTAAATGAGCTTCGTGAGATTAAGGGCTCAATTGAAAAGATGAATCTTGCAGTTGAGGAGTCCTGTGATATAGTTCTTGACGTATTCGAAAGCTATAATCAAAAGGCAAATGATCTAGCAAGGATTGAAGAAGAAATAGATGGCCTTATTGTAGTAGTTGGTAAGCAAAGAGACGTTCGCAAGGAACTTCTTGAGCAACATAGCGAAACTCTTGCAAGGCTTGCTCAAAGGGATGTACAAAAGTTCTCAATCTTTGAGGGTAAGGCTAAAAAGGCTTACGAGGAAATTGCAAAGCTTCCTATCAGCAAAAAGCCTACAATCAACGATGTTACAAAGGCTTGTGAGCTTTACGAAATGATAAAGACCAAGGAAAACGAAAAGAAAGAGGTATTCAATCGTTTCGTTGAAATGTTCGGTGAGGAAATTACCGAGGAAGACGTTAACAAGGTACAATCCTTCATCAGCCTAGGCACCAACAAGTCAGAGCAAAAGGAAATTCTCAACAATCTACTTAAAGAGGCACTTCTTGTTGAAAAGGCGCGTGGTATGATAACCTCATCACTTGAAAGAGTTGAAAATGAGCTTAACAATAAGAATTCAACAGACCTTGCTGAGTGCTTAAAATATGCCTTTGAAAGAGCAAAGATTGGTGAACTATTTGGACAAGTGTGTGCTGAGCTAGGACTTGGTAAGGACAAGGAATTTACCGACCTAGAGGACGCAAACACAATCGTATCACTAAGAGAGCTTGCAGGATACTTTGTATATAACCAAACAAGAGTTGATACAATTTGTGAGTTCATAAAGGAAAAGGATAACATTTTAAACGGCTTAATTCAGCTAGGCGCATTTGCACAAAAATACAATCTAAATCCCAAATATACCTATATTGGTTCACTTACACTTGTTGACATTGACCGCTTTATCGAGGATATTCCTGACGCAAGAATAAGCAATGCTTGTCAACAGCTAAAGCAAACAATGGAGGAGGATGACCTAGGTTGCTTCAAATCATTCCTTGATTACTTTGCAACAGGAAAATCAAGACTTCCAAGAAGAGGTGAACTAAATATGTCACAACTTCTTGAGTATGCTTACTATAATGCTTGTACTATCGACACAGAGGGTGAGCTAACAAAGAATGGTGGAGCAGTATATGATGGAACTATGCTAAGAGCAATGGAAAAGAATCTTATTTCTTCCTCTTCAATGCTTGCAAGAAGCCAAGCAAAATATATTGCTCATAAGCTAAGCATTAAGGATAAGACCTCGCCAAAGTATGCGTTCTTAAATAACGAAAAACCAGCTAACATTAGCGCAAGAGTATTCTTTAAGCAAAACGCAAGTGCAATTCTATCACTTGCAAGATGTGTGGTATTGTCACCATACTCAGTAAGTGTATTTATGAAGCCACAGGAATACTTTGATTACGACGTGCTTATCGTTGACGAGGCTTCTCAGCTTCACGCAAGAGAAATCTTACCTTGCTCAATTCGTGCAAAGCAGGTAGTTCTAGTTGGTGACCAAAACCAAATGCCACCAATCACCTACTTCCAAAGAAAGGATAACAACACAAGCAAGGAGGACGACGAAACTGAGGGTAGCAACATGTCACAGGCAGATTCAATTCTCGACCTTGCTATTAAAAACAAGTCTATTGCAACTTCTGAATTGCTATGTCACTATCGTAGTAGAAATGAGTCCTTGATTGCGTACTCACAGAAAAAATACTATGACGGCATGACAACCTTCCCAACCGCTAACCCAGAGGTTGACGGTCGTGGCTTGATTGACGTATATGTTGAGGGTAGCCACGTAAACGGCGAAAATATAGTTGAGGCAAAAAAGGTTGTTGAGCTTATTGAACAGCATTTTGAAACTTACTTCGACGAGGAAGCTCAGATGCTTCGCGAGTCACTTGGTGTAGTAGTATTCGGTAAGAGTCAGCTTGAATGTATTACAAAGCTCATTGATAAGAGAGATATAAGAAACAAGATAAATGCTGCAAGAGCAAACACAAGAGATAATCCTGACAAGACCTACTTCATCACAGCAGTTGATGCAGTACAGGGTCAGGAAATCGAGCACTTAATTATATCCTTGACATATTGCAAGAAGAGTGCAGACGGCACAGTAAAGCAAAGCTTCGGTATGTTGAACAGAACTGATAACGGAGAAAGACTTGGCGAAAGAATATTCAATGTTGCCGTAACTCGTGCAATTAAGTCCTTGACCTTTGTTCACTCCGTTAAATCAAGCGAAATTACACATAAAAACCTATCACACCTACGTGAGTATCTAGAAATGCTAGAAAATCTAGGTAGCAAGAAGGATGAGGCTCAACCAAAATTCGTTTCCAACAAGGATAAGGTTGACGAGTTTGCTCTAAGCATTAAGAGAGCAATATCTGAGCTTATCTCTGATGAGGACAGAATAGTTTATGGTTATGGTGTAACCGAAAAATCCTTAAGAATTCCAATCGTAATTCTCAATAAGGAAAAGACACATGCTGAGCTTGGTATTTTCTGTGAAACAGATATTAAGGATGGCGAAAGATACACAGACACTTGGGTTAACTACCCAGAAACCCTTGAGGTGCGCAACTGGACCCTTCACAGAATGTATATTCATGACTGGTACTTCAACCACGATGTTGAGTTAAGGGCACTACAAAACGCAGTTCAACCATTCATTACAGAGTAAAAGAGGAGAAAATTATGGATTCACAAAACAGAATGCTTGGTGGCAGACAGCTTGGCCAATCAAGAGATGAAAACGTAAAGAAAAGAGCACTTATGAGATCTCTTGAGCAAAAGGAAAAGGATTCCGCAATGAAGTTCGATGAGCTAGTAAACAAGCTTAACGAAATTGAAGAATCAGACCTATCTCAAAAGAGCGTTTTAAAGGTTACACTAATCAACGCAATAAATATGATTGCACAGTTTAGAGAGGTTATTGAAGAGGTTAAAACCATTCAGCTTACCTTTGATGCTTTAACCACAACTCTAGGAATAGTAGACGATTCCTTTAAGCTAATACATACAATGGTTCAAGAGCAAATTGCTCAAGACCCAGGTGCCTTCTACGGCTCAAGGGTTTCTGCAGAGGTTGAACAGATGGGCAGAAGCATCAATAGACGCTTTGATGGCCTAGGTGCAGTTGTAGGTATTATGCCAAAGCTACATGGCTTTATGGGAAACCTTAATAACAAGATTGGTAGATCTATGGGTAAGGCAAGTAAAATAGGCAGAAAAAAGAGTAGCAACGATGATGGCAACTACGGTGCTGAGCTTTCACCACAAGCACTTGCTATGATCAATAAGAAGGGCATGAAATACAGTGGTGGCAACTCAGGTGGTAGCTCTGACGGTGGTAACTCTGGAGGTAAACCAGTTCCACCATCTAGTGGCAAGCCATCAGAGGGTATTTAATATAACCAAACAAGCTATAACGTGTGCCATCTTTATGGCACACGTGCCTAGCATAAAGCTAACGGAGGTATTAGATAAATGGGAAAAATAAACAGAGGCAACAATAACGTAGATTACGATGTAGCCGACGAGCAAAACAAAAGAAGAGACGAACAAAACACCGAGCTTCAATCATATATAGCTGAATACGATAAGCTAAAAATAGAGGTTATCAACACAAGAAAAGATAGCAAAAAGATGGCACCTGAGGAAAAGGTAGCAATTAGAAAGCTATATAACAAAATGTTCCGCTTAGCAAAAAAGATAAGCGAAATGGCAACCTCTCAAACAACTATTGACGATTATAAGGAGGCTCAAAAGGTAACTAGCGCAAGAGCAAAGGAATACGGCTCTGCGATAGTAGGCGAGGCACCAAAGACGAGAATGGAGGACATTCAAGGTCTTGAAAACGTAAAGGAGCTAATAAACAGCTTCCTATTTATGCTTAAAAACCCTGAGCTTGTAGCCCACTATAATGTTGAGGGTGGCTGTAATATGCTAATGTATGGAGCACCTGGTACAGGTAAGAGTATGTTCGCAGAGGCAGTAGCTAGCGAAATGGAGCTTCCTATCTTTACAATAAAGCCCTCGGACATTTTCAAGCCTTATGTAGGTGAATCTGAGGCATCTATAAGAGACCTGTTTGCCGAGCTTGACACCTGTGACGATGGTGCAGTTGTGTTCATAGACGAGTGCGAAAGTATATTCGGTGTAAGAAAGGCTGGCTCAAACGACGCATCAAAGGCTGTAACAAACGAGCTTCTACAAGCAATGAACGGCTTTGGTGTTGATAGAAGAAAGATAATTATGATGGCAGCAACAAACTGTCCTGAAATGATTGACCCAGCATATCTTCGTTTCAAGCGTTTCTCTCACATAGTACACGTAACACCACCAGATACTGATGCGATAGAGGCACTAGTAAAGAGAAAGCTAAGATACGGCGCTCCTGAGATAGTAGATGGAAAGCCAGTACCTAAAAACAAGGCTCCTATTAAGCTAAATGCAGACGTAACCATTGACTACATTGTAAACGAAATAGAGAGAAGAAGAAAAAAGGTAAATGGCAAACCAACCCTATACTTCACACCAGCCGACATCAACGGAATTATTGAAGAGGCTTGTCGTCAAGCACTTGTTTATATTCAAACAAATAAGCTAACCGAGCCAATTTCCCTTTCAAAGGAAATGTTCGAAAAGGCATTCGATAAGGTGCCACCAAGCGTAACCCAAGCAAAAATCGATGCTCTCGACAAATTTAGAGAACAGAACAAATAACAAAAAAGTACCTGCCAAAGCAGGTGCTTTTTTAGTTATATCGACACAGGGTAGGCTATTTTTATAAGAAAAAGATCATACTGTGGCTAAAAAATGCAAGACTGCTGACAAAGGCTTGAAAATTCGAAAAAACATTAAAAATGCGACACATGGTAGGGCTTTTTAATGAAAAGTGGGCGAAAGAGCCCACTTTTTTTGCATTTTAGGGTGGCGAAAGGGACAAAATGAATAAATTGTAACATTACAAAATTCGGTACTCTAATTTGGATAAAATTCTTGACTTAACAAGCATATTTTGTTATAATTATGCTGACTTTTTATTTTTATTTTAATATTTTAAATTATATTCTATATCTTTAGAAAGGATTTTTATGGGCGATTTTTTCAAAAAAATTAAGCACAAGGCGCTTGCCATACGCATAGTAAAGGCGCTTTTGCTAGGCATAGCCGTAGGACTTCCCTTAATTGGTGTGCTTTTGCTTCTTAGAAGATTTGAGCTGATTACTCTTATACCTGTTGGAATAATTTTTATAGGAATTGGCACGCTCTTAGCAGTTGGTGGCTTAGTCTATTTGCTTTTGCACCAAAACGACAAGTCCTTAGCTATAAGGCTTGATAAGGAAAAGAATCTTAGTGAAAGAATACAGACAAGCCTAGCCTTTAAAGACCAAGAGGGTCCAATGCTTGACCTACAAAGACAGGATGCAGACAAAAAGCTTATGGAGGTTAAGGACGTAGGCTTAGGCTTAAAGAAAATTTGGATTTACATACTAGCCCTTGTAATTGGCGCAGGTGCTTTTGGTGTTTCCTTTATTTTCAATCCAGCACCAACTCCACCCACACCTCCCCCACCGGAAACCCCATTCAAGGTTACTGAGCTACAATTACTTGCCCTTGAGGACCTGGTTGCTTACGTTGAAGCGGCGGAAATGCAGGACCCCTACAAGACGAGCGTTATATCCTCACTAACCACCTTTATAGACGAAATTAGGGTTGCCGAGAATGAAACTCAAAGAGACACAGCCCTAGAAAAGGCAATAGACGAAATTCTTAAGCAAACAGACGATAGTAGCTATGGCGTTGAGGTTATAAATGCTCTTTGGTCAACAGGTATTGATACCTGCCGACTTTTGGCAAAGGCACTTAACTACTACGATTGGCCCAAGGAAAACGAATGGGACCGCTTCGTTGAAAAAATGACTGACCTAAGGACAGGCTTTGTACATATTGATGCAACTACTCAAAGCCCGGACCTTGAAAAAATGAAGGAAGATATTAAGGTTGTGTTATTATCTGCAAGTCAAGGAATTGACTTGTCAATTGCATCATCAAAAATCCCAGAAAATGACGTGCTAAGACTTGCCCTTGTGCGTCTTTCCACAGCCAACGAAATCAATATTGACGGCACAAGAGTATTTGGATTTTCAATTCTTGCTGAGTTTATCGAGAAAAACGGATACACTAAGGCGCAAAGAGAGCTAGATGCAACAATCTCTGCCTTAAGCCCTGAAATATTCAAGGCACTTTCCCAAAATGCAATTAACACAGGTACAGGTGAGTACGCAATAACTCAGCTAGCCAGCATTTTTGGAATAAGAGCACCTGAATTTAAACGACCAGACCTTTATGAGTCAACTGACCCTAACATACCAGGTAGCGAGGGCGGAGGCGGAGGAGGCGCAATCGGTGGCGGACCTACCTATGGTAGCGACGATAAGGTTTACGACCCCTTTACCAACCAATACGTTGAATACGGCAAAATCCTAGATAAATACTACAACATTATGTTTGGTGGCTTATCAAGTGGAAGCTACACCGACGAGGAAAAGAAGGCACTTGAGGAATACTTCCAAATCCTATACGGTGGCTTTAAAGAAGAAGCACCAGACGAAAACGAGAATAATTAAAATGCGAGAGGAAAAAATAAATGAGTAACGTAGAAAATATGAATGAGTTAGACAAGGTACAAATGTTCAGCCAAAAGGTTGAAAGGGTAAAGAGTGAGCTTGCCAAGGACGTGGTTGGTCAAGCAGATATAATCAATAACGTAATTATCGCAATCGTTGCAGGTGGTAACGTATTGCTAGAGGGTATTCCAGGCGTAGGTAAGACAAGACTTGTTCGTTCCTTAGGCAGAGTTTTATCTCTTCCATTCTCAAGAATCCAGTTTACCCCAGACCTTATGCCATCTGACGTAACAGGTACAAATATCGTTGAAAAGGACGAAAACGGAAGACTAGTAACAAGCTTCAAAAAGGGTCCTATCTTTGCAAACCTTGTTCTTGCCGACGAAATTAACCGTGCAACTCCAAAGACTCAGTCAGCTATGCTTGAGGTAATGCAGGAGCACAAGGTAACTGTATCAAATCAATCCTACAAAATCGAGGAGCCATTCTTCGTTCTTGCAACAGAAAACCCAATCGAGCAGGATGGTACATACCCACTACCAGAGGCGCAAATGGACCGTTTTATGTTCAAGCTTATGGTAAACTTCCCATCTGACGAGGAGCTTGTTTCTATCGTTAAGATGACCCAAATCACAATGCAAGAAACTGCCGAGCCTGTTATCAATGGCGAGGAAATCCTTGAAATGAGAAGTCTTGCCTCAAAGGTACCGGTGGTTGACGAAATTATTCTTTACGCAGTAAATCTTGTATCTAACACTCATCCAGAGCTACAAGCAAGCCCAGCATCATCAAAGAAATACGTAAAGTATGGTGCATCTCCACGTGCAGCACAGGGTCTAATCACAGCTGCAAAGGTACGTGCCCTTATGTGTGGCAGATACAACGTAGCCTACGAGGACATTGATGCCCTTGCATATCCTGTACTAAGACACAGAATGAAGATTAACTACACAGCAATCAATGAAAAGCTAGGCGTTGACGACGTTATCTCAATGATTATTAAGGAAACTAAAAAAGGAAACTAAGATTGAATGAAAATGGTAATAGATGAAGCGTTTTTGTCTGAGCTAGAGGCTCTGCAATCGCTTCTTAGAAATAATATTGCCGGTATGTTTGGTGGCAACCACCAATCCAAGAATTTTGGTTCCTCCTGTGAATTTGCTGACTATCGTGATTACGTTCCAGGGGACGACATGACAAAAATCGACTGGAATGTATATGCTCGCTTTGATAAGCTTTATCAAAAGCTTTATCTTGACGAAAGGCAAATGCACACAAAAATCTATATAGATGCAAGCCGTTCCATGAAGCACAATAGTGAGGAAAAGGCAGACCAAGCAATACGAATTGCAGCCGCCTTTGCCTATCTTTCCGTTTGTGAAATGGATAAGGTTTCTATATACGCAATCCGTGGTAATCAAATTGAGGAGGTCATATCTGGCATGGTAGGCAAGGACTCATACCTTACCTACATCAATAGATTAAATGACATCGAATTTGACAGCGATGTATCTATTAGCGAGGCAATTTTGCCAAGCAAGGTAGGACGTGGTGACGGATATTCAATCCTTATCTCCGACTTCCTAACCGACGACGATTACGAAAGAGCAATCGACAAATTTGCCGAATGTAGACGTGATATGCTTTGCATACAGGTTTTGTCAAGAGATGAATTAAACCCTCAATACAGAGGCAAAATGCATCTTTTCGACTCTGAAAACCCAGGACGCTTCTTCCGTAAGAAAATCGACAAGGATCGTATAAATGCCTATAAAGAAGCACTTCAATACGTGGTAAACAGAATAAAGAATTACTGTGAAAGCCGTGGTGGCTTCTATATGCTAGTGCCAGGCTACGAAAAGCTATTCGACGTATTCTTTGGAAAAATGACGGACTTGGAGGTTTTAAAATGAGCTTTTTATTTCCTCTTGGTCTTTTAGGATTAATCGGTATTCCAATTATCATCTTAATTTACATTCTTCAAAGCAAATATACCGAGCAAACTGTAAACTCAACCTATATTTGGACACTTAGTGACAAGTTTCTAAAGAGAAGAAACCCACTTAGTGGCATGGCAGGTATTATTAGCCTTATTCTTCAATTGCTTATGGTTTTAGTAATTTCCTTAGCAATTGCAAGACCTATATTCGTTTTGCCAGGCTCAGCCCACAACTATTGCTTTGTCCTTGATGCCTCAAGCAGTATGACAACCGAGGAAAATGGTACAACTCGCTTTGACAGGGCAAAGGGTGAAATAGTAAATGTAATGAAAAAAGCAAACGACGGTAGCTCGTTTTCACTAATTTGCGTGTCAGACGAGGCAATTAGTGTTTTTGACTCTGTAACAAGCAAGAAAAACGCAATCAACCTAGTTGATAGTGCAAGGGTTACTAACACACACGCAACCCATAGTGATCTTTTGCAAACCGCACAGGAGGTTTTTGATAATAACACCTCAACGAAAATCTATTTCGTAACAGACAAAGGCTACGAAAAGCACGACAATATCGAAATTATCGACGTAGGCAACGAAAACGTAGAAAACTACGGTGTTTTTGACGTTGAGTATTCCCATATCGGTGGCACTCTTACGGCAAGCGCAAATCTTGTATCCTACAATAGCGATAGCGACATTACCCTTAGCCTATTGATAGACGGCGAAAGGAAGTCAACTATTACCAAATCAGTTAAAAAGGGTGTGCCCACAAAGGCAGATATTTCGGCAGGGTGCGAAAGCTTTTCTCAATTTTCCGTCGTTGTTGAAAATAAAGACGGTTACTCGGTTGATAACGAAATTACCACCTATAACAAAAAAAGCGATAAAAGCTATAGCGTTTTGATAGTTAGTGAAACAGGCTTCTTCTTTAAGGCAGTAATCGATGCACTTGTCGACTCTGAAATTAAGGTAATTAAGCCCTCACAATACGAAACGGAAACAGAGAAGTATGGTCTTTATATCTTTGATTCCTATGAGCCCCCAGTATTGCCCGACGGTGCAACCTGGCTTATCAATGCAGACGAAAGCATTGAGAATGCAGGCTTCGGCGTAAGAGGTAAGCTAGAGATTCCAAACGGAGATACAATAGACAAGTCCACCTCTACCTCAACAAACGTAAGACACCTTCTAAGAGGTGTTAGCAATAGCGACATTTACATAACAAACTACGTAAAATACAGTGGAATGTATCTAAGCTTCCATACACTTTATAGCTACGATTCAAACCCACTTATCTTTGCAGGTACTAATGGCACAGGCAATAGGCAGGTAGTTTTCGGCTTTGATTTACACAATTCCGACTTTGCCCTAACAACGGATTTTGTAATTCTTATGCGTAACCTACTTGAGTATTCCTTCCCTGACGTTATTGACAAAACTAACTATATCGTGGGTGAGGACGCAATAGTAAACATTGTAACAAACGCAACCAACTTCAAGGCGCAGTCCCCATCAGGTAAGGATATTTATATCGAAACTGACGGCACAACTGCAACAATTGCCCTAAACGAGGTTGGCACCTATACAATAACTATGACTGTTGCAAACAAGGAAACAAGCTATAAGCTATATTCCTGTGCACATCCAAATGAAAGCACACCTGCCGTAAACGAGTTAGATTTCTCCTTAGCAGGTGAGGCAACCTATGAAAGAATAGACGGAGAATACGACCCCATAGTTTTACTCTTCGTTTTACTTGCATTACTATTTATTGCGGATTGGGGGGTATATTTGTATGATAAATATCAGCTTCGATAATCCGTATTTATTGCTAATTGCAATACCCGTTGTCCTAGGCTTAATAATCTCTTACCTAATCGTAAGAAACAAGGACAACAAATCCTTCCCTTGGCTACTTTCACTTGTATTCCACATAGCAATTACAGTAGTAGTAACTCTTGCAATTGCAGGACTTTCAAGGACCACGTTGCTTACTGAAACTACAATTTACGTAGTGGCAGACGTATCCCATTCCTCTGAAAGAAGCCTTGATAAAATCGACGAATACATTGAGGAAATAAGCCAAAATCTCCCAGAGAAAACAAAAATGGGTGTTGTATGCTTCGGCAAGGACTGTATAATTACAACCCCCGTTGGTAGAAAAGTCGTATCCGTTAAAAATTCAGGCGTAAACGATAGTGCGACCGACATAGCAAAGGCGCTTGACTTTACCGAGGGACTTTTCAAGGGAGATTCCCAAAAGAAAATTATTCTTATCACCGACGGAAACGACACGGTAAACGAAAACGTAGGTACGATTGCCTCATCTGTTGAAAGACTTAGCGAAAACGGAGTGCAAATTGACGCAATCTTCCTTGATAACACACTAACCGACCAGGATAAGGAACTTCAATTGTTGGAAATTGAAGCTCCAAAATCAGCATACCTTGGAGGTGTGTGTGAATCAAAGATTCTAATTCAATCCACCACCAACGCACAGGTCCTAGTTGAGCTATATTCTAGGAAAAAGGGCGATGACGGGGCTGAATTTGAGAAAATAACCCAAAAAATTCTAACAGTTGAAAAGGGTCTTACAACTACAAAGCTACCACTTAATACAAAGGAATCCGGCACCTACGAGTATAAGGTTTTAATCTCAAGCGACACCGATACCTCAGAGGTAAACAACGTAAGATACCTTACTCATACAGTAGAGGGTCAAGAGAAAATCCTCTTGATAACCAGCAATCCGGCGGATACAACCCTTGTACAAAAGCTATACGGCGAAAAGGCAGATATTGATTCCTATGTAGTCGCAGGTAGCAACACAAGAGTACCATTTAAGCTAGAGGAGCTAGTTGAGTACGACGAATTTATAATTTCAAGCCTAGATATAAGAAATATCAAAAACGTCAATGCCTTTATTGATTCACTTGATATGGTAATTTCCCAATACGGAAAGAGCCTAATTACCCTAGGCAACCTAGAATTGCAAACTAATTCAGACGATGCAATCTTCCAAAAATTCGCAGAGCTTTTACCTGTAAAATACGGCACCACAAACAGAGACGGACGTCTTTACACCATAGTTTTAGACGTGTCCCACAGTATGTTTATGGCATCTAAGTTTACAACTGCAAAGCAATCTGCAATTAAGCTAATCTCAGTCCTTGACGACGAGGACTACATATGCCTAGTAACCTTCTCAGGCGACGTTAAGGTAGAAACCCCTAAAAAGGTAAAGGACTGTAAGGACTCCTTAATCGAGTACATAAACGGGCTTACAACAGCCCACGGCACCGATATCGGCTTAGGTCTTGAGGAAGCCTTAAAGACGGTAGAGGCGCTCAATCTAACCGAAAACCAAGTAATGGTAATCTCCGACGGCTTTAGCTTTAGAAGTGAGCACGATGCAATAGATATCACAAGGAAGCTACATGGCGGTGGCGCTATTGTTTCAACAATTTGCACCTACATTATGGCAGAGGGCGACAGCGGATATGCTACTCTTAACGAAATTTCATCAAACGGTGGTGGCAAGCCCTGTTATAGAATTTCAAGACCCGAGGACGTTTCCGGAGTTGTATTCGGTCAAGTAGCCGAGGACATAGGCGAGGTTATTGTAGAAAAGATAGCATCTGTTAACATTTCTAAGTATAACGACCCAATTGTAAACGGCTTGAATAAGATACCAAACGTATCAGGCTTTATCATCTCACTTGAAAAGTACGATGCAACTGTACCTCTTACCATTACCTACGAAAAGAATAATGGATATCAGGAAACGGTACCACTTTACGCATACCGTTCCCACGGAAACGGTCGTGTAGCAAGCTTTACAAGTAATCTAAGCACTAGATGGACAGAATTGTGGTCAGCCGAGGCTAAGAGTGCTATTGTTTCTAATATGCTATCAAGCAACACGCCAAAGGAAAGAGTAAATTACCCGTTTACTGTTAATATGGAAAGAAATGATTACAACGCCTATATCGAAATAGTACCAAGCGTGCTTAATCCTGAGGCAAAAACCGCAATCGACATAAGATATCCAAATGGTAGAAAGGTAACAAGAAATCTTACCTTTGATGCAAAGAAGTATTTCTATAATCTTGACCTAGGTCAAGTAGGCACCTACACAATCGACGTTAAATATTCTTACGATGACAAATCCTTTACCACAAGCACAAGCTTCAATATTCCATATACAAAGGAATATGACGAATTTGCCGTTTGTGATAAGTTTAGCATCTATGAATTTTTAAGAGGCAACGGTACAATCTCAATAGGAGAAATCCCAAGCCTTGAAAACGATGAAACAAAAATCACAACCTATAAGCAAAGCTTTGTAATTCCATTGCTGATTATCGCAGTGGTGCTCTTTGTAATCGACGTATTTATTCGTAAGCTAAGAGTAAAAAGAAAAGCAGTAAAGAAATGAAAGGAGAAAAGGTAAATTGAAAAAGATTTTATCGTTATTATTAATTGCAATTATGCTATTCTCCTTGACCTCTTGCTTAGGAGAATATCAGGTTGGTGTAAATCAGGGTGGAAATAATAATCAAAATAATAACACAGGTGGCACCGAGGACGACCTTGACCCAGACGAGGGATACGCCCCACCGACTATGAATGGCGACCCTACCGATGACTTTGTCGTTACTCTTCACGCCGACGGCTCACCATATAGTCCCCGTACGGAAATGTACGCCTATTGGAATGACGGTAGTAGCGTACACACGGCTAAGTTCGATAAAAATGGTGTTGCAAGAATAGACGGACTTGACGGTGACTATCGTGTTACTCTAACAAACGTACCAAACGAATACACCTACAATCCAAATGATAACCTGGCAACCAACGACGACCGAAGCATAATAGTAAATCTATACACGCTAAACTCTTTGTCTGGTGGTGGCACAGGACTTTACGATTGCTATAATTTTAGAAAAACAGGCGTATATTCGGCAGTTTTAAATTCAGCCGATGACGGCATTTTCTTCCAATACGCACCTGATGGAATGGGTACCTATTCAATTGAAAGCTGGGCAGACGTAATAACTGACGATATTGACCCCGATATTGACGTTTACGTAGGTAGCTCACAATGGAAGGCGTATGAAAAAACCATAACCGATGGTGGCCCCGTTGGTAGCTATACCATTAACTTTGTTCACGAGGTGCAAATCGCCTCTGAAAACATAAGCGCAGGTGGACAGGCGGTTTATACCTTCGTCGTAAGGGCAGAGTCCAAAAACGATAAGTACCCAATTACAGTTACCTTTGCCGTAAAGCGCAATGGCGACTTTGAGCTTCCCTCGGGAAATAAGGGCACGGGCAAGACAATGGCAACACCAACCTACGACTTTACCGATTTTGACGTAAACGACCACGAATACGATAGCAATTACAAGATTGCATACCCCGAATATCAATATTCCGGTGCAACCTACGTATTTGACGAATCTAAGGTTAAATTGTGGGAAAAAGCAGTGGGTGGCGACGATTTTTACCATCTTTACGATGAGGAAAAGTATCAGTCAACGGGTGGCTATGGCCCGATACTGTATGCAAATATCACAAAAGCAAATCGTTTCCTTGACGTTTCCTTCAATAGAATTGAATATAACGCAAGTGGCGAAATTATCAACGCAGCATTAAGTGCAAACGGAGTAAACTACAAGCACCTAATCGAGGGATATTCACAGCTATCAACCATAGGCAAAATTACAGGTTCAACCTACTACTGCATCGATACCTGTCCATGCCATGACCCATCAAACAATTTAGGCTGGGCTTGTACCGCTGAATGTACAAAATGTGACACACAGTGTCGAAAAATACTACCTGAGCTAATCGGCTTTGAGGGCTATCAAGCCTACGCAAACTCTGACGGACTAGTACCCGTAACCAAGGATATAAAGGACTTTTTACTAGCGTATTGTAATAAGGAATTATTTTTCTGGGACGGCAAGGGAACCAAGGAGGGACAGCTAATTAACAACAAGTATTTCCAAGCCGTAGGTGACTCAGGCTGGTTGTTTGGCTGTTGCTACTACGAGGAAAAGTAATTAAAAAAAGCACCACATTCTTAGAAAATTAACATTTTTTAGGTTAAATTTATATTATATGCATATTGAAATATAATTATTATTGTGCTATAATGTTACTATGGTAAGTATTTCTAAAACCTACTTTTTGTGCTTTTATAGGTTTTTCTTACCAAATAAATTTTGTTTGTTTTGTGAAAACAAAAAATATATTTTAAAGGAGGCTCTTTGTTATGAAGAGAGTATTAGCGATTCTTCTTTGCCTAATTCTTTGTCTTGGTGTAGTTCTTTCAATGGCTGCATGTAACGACGATGGCTCAGGAGATCCTGTTGACCCAGGTAATCAGGGACAACAAGCCCATGTTCATACGTTCAAAACAGATGCCGATTGGTCCAAGGACGCAAGCGGACACTGGTATGATGCAACATGTGACTGTGATGACGTAACCGTAAGGAAGCTTAATCACGTTGATGACAACAAGGATGCTATCTGTGACGTATGTAAATTTGAGTACGATCACGAGCATACCTACGCAGAGGATTGGACAGCTGACTGTACAAACCACTGGTACGCCGCTGACTGTGGATGTATTATCCCAGGCACAGAGGTAGGCGCACACGCAGACGAAAACGGAGACGGTGAGTGTGACGTATGTAAGTACGTTATTAACGATCTCCACAAGCACATATTTGCAACTGAGTGGTCCAGCGATGGTGAAAACCACTGGCACGCAGCTCTTTGTGAGCACAACGTAGAGGTTGCAGATAAGCAAGCTCACACCCTTAACGACGCAGGCTATTGTACAGTTTGTGACGCAAAGGTAAGAGAAATTGACAGAACCGACATTCTTGCAGTTCTTAAGGCAGCAGTTGCTAGCAACAATAAGGTTGTAAGTGGTAGCGTTGCTTACGTTAATACAATTCCTGACTTTAATTACACACTTACACATGATGTTTACTACGTTCTTGGTGCTTCATCAGCATACGTTAAGCGCATTGAATATGGTATGGCTAAGGAAAGATGGTATCAGTTAATTGGCAACGATGAGGTGTTCGGTGTAACAAGCGAGGATGGCGGATTTACAATCACTCCACTATCTGCTGATATTGATAGCTTAAAGGGCTACAACTACACTCCATCAACAATGCTTGGTAGCTATGATTCAACAGCAACTCTTGCTGATACTCTATATGCTCTCTATGACATTTCACTAAAGGACACAGTGTCAAACAAGGTAGTAAGCTACAACGAAGAAACAGGTGTTTACACAATCAGCTACATCTATCTTGAGGTAAGAACACTTCAAGGTCACGATAGCTTGGGGGATTCAGGTAATGATGATAGCTCAGCTGAATTGCAAACAGTTGTACTTACAAATCTTTATGAGGTAGAGGCAAGCTTTACAGTTGACGAAAACTTTGTAATCGACAGTGCAGAATTTGTTGTTGGTGCATATAATCAAGACATTGACGGCGACTATGTATACAACGTAGAAACAGGCACATACCAAATGAGTGCTAGCGCTTTAGCTGATACATATAGCTACAAGGTAGCACAAACATCTGGCGAAAGAACATATTACACAGCTTATCCAAAGGCTTCAATTGTTCCAAATAGCTTTGATCTTATGCTTCCTAATGGTGAAATAGCTGGTGAAGAAATAAAAACAGCTGTTGGCACTTACGTTCAATTCTATCTAACAAATCTAAAGCCATTTAGCGCACTTTCAGAGTTTATCGATGCAAATGATTTTACAATCACAACAATTGATAATGCAACAGGAGAGGCAGCAGGCTTCACACCATTCTATAGCTCATTTAGTGGCGCAGTATGCTTCAATCCAAATAAGATTGGAAGCTACACAATGACAATTAAGTATGGTGATTTTGAAAAGGTATATACCTTAACAATAACACCAGCAGCTCCTAACTCAGTAAAGCTTTATCCATTTGCATGGATTGAAGGCTTTGGCGAAATGGTTTACACAGCAGATGAGTACAACCCAGGTCCATCAACTAAGATTGAACTAGACGTTGGCGAAACAATCGACTTCCTTGTTCGTGTAAATCCAAGTGCAGCTGAGCAGCTTTACACAATCACAGTTGATAGCACTGATGCAACAATTTCAGAGATAACTGTTAATAATGTAGTTGCATTCTACGAAATGCTTGAGGAATGCACAGCATATCAATTTAAGTCAGATGTTGAGGGCAAGTATATAATCACACTTAAATCAACAGTTGATGAAAACGTAACAAGCACAGTTGAGGTTTATGTTGGCGACGTTGAACAAGATGTTAAGACATCTGAAACATTTGAAATCCCAACACCAGGTAACTTTGCTCCATCAGATGAATATGTATTTACAGCAGGTGCTGCTGGTACATACGTAATCACAGCAGATGGTCTTGATGCTTCAACATGGCTACAGGTATATGATGCAGCAGATGATTCATGGACACAAATCCAAGGCTCACTTCCATATTCAGTAGAGCTTGGTGCAGAAGAAACATTAACACTCAGACTATTCGGATGGGATGATGCAGTTACAGGTCAAGTGGTAACAGTAACAGTTGCTACTGATGGTGGCAGTGCATCAGCAGGTACTACATTTGAAATCCCAACACCAGGTAACTTTACTCCATCAGATGAATATGTATTTACAGCAGGTGCTGCTGGTACATACGTAATCACAGCAGATGGTCTTGATGCTTCAACATGGCTACAGGTATATGATGCAGAAGATGATTCATGGCCACAAATCCAAGGCTCACTTCCATATTCAGTAGAGCTTGGTGCAGGTGAAACATTAACACTCAGACTATTCGGCTGGGATGATGCAGTTGCAGGTCAAGTGGTAACAGTAACAGTTGCTACTGGCACAGCAGGCGAAGGTGGCGGAGAAGGCGGAGACACTCCAACACTTGAGGGTAGCGGTACAAATGCTGCCCCATTCGTTCTTGTAGAGAATGGCGACTATGTATGTGCATTCCCAGGTGGCTACGACTACGTATTCTATAAGTACACAGCGACACAAGCTGGTACACTTACAATTTCAGTATTGTATGACGATATCTACTGGGGAATTGGTAACTCTGCGATGTCATTACTTGCAGGTCAAAACCAAACACAAAGTGTGGATATGGAAGCAAACCAAACAGTTATGATTGGTATTTCAACAAATTCTACTGATTCAGCAGACATCGACTTCACAGTAAGCTTTGAGGCAAGCTCAGGCGAGGGTGGAGGAAGCACCGAAACAACTCCTGACGGTTCAGCAACAAATCCATATGAGATTCAAGAGAACAACACTTGCGAATATCCAGGTGGATATGCTTGGGTATATTACCAGTTCACAGCACCAACTGCTGGAACAGCAACAATCACAGTTACAAGTGATGACTACTACTGGTCATATGGCTTCTCACCAGACCAAATGGAAAATGTTGGTCAAGTTCCAACTGCAAGTCTTGATTTAACAGCTGGCCAAACAGTTTACATTGGTATGTCAACAAACTCAACAGATCCAGCAACAATTACATTTACAGCTTCCTTTGAAGCAGCATCATCTGAAATGACAGAGGATGAATTAAAGGCTTCTCTTGGTGGTATGTATGATTTCAGCGAAACAATGGGACTATTCTTTTTGTTTGCTGAAAACGAGGGAGAGAATGGTGTGTACCTTATGAATGCATACGCACCTGACTATTCTTGGGACCTCTACTTCACATACACACTAACAGACAATGGTGATGGCACATACACAATCACACCAACCTATTATAGCCGTACTGACTATGAGGTTGAGGCTACACAACAAAACATTGATGCAGTTCTTAACACAGAAATTATCGCTAACTACAATGGCGAAACATGGTCATTTGGCGAACAAACTGAAACACCATCAAATGTAGCACTTAACATTGGTCCAAACGAAATTGAAGCAGCAGACGTAACGTTTGAATATACAGCTACTGAGGCAGGTACACTTAACCTTTCTGCAGGTAATGCAATCATGGGTATGGTTGAAATCAGCTACACAGTAAATGGTGGCGATTCAACAGTGCTTGAGCTTGGTACAAACGTTGACCTTGCACTTCAAGCAGGCGACGTAGTAGTAATTACAGTTGTAGCTGAGGGTTACTCTTCAATCCAAGCTACTTGGACAGGCACATCAGCAGGTGGCAATACAGCACTTAACATTGGTGCAAACCAAATTGAAGCAGCAGATGTAACATTTGAGTACACAGCTACTGAGGCAGGTACACTTAACCTTTCTGCAGGTAATGCAGTCATGGGTATGGTTGAAATCAGCTACACAGTAAACGGTGGCGATTCAACAGTGCTTGAGCTTGGTACAAATGTTGACCTTGCACTTCAAGCAGGCGACGTAGTAGTAATTACAGTTGTAGCTGAGGGTTACTCTTCAATCCAAGCTACTTGGACAGGCGCATCAGCAGGTGGCAATACAGCACTTAACATTGGTGCAAACCAAATTGAAGCAGCAGATGTAACATTTGAATATACAGCTACTGAGGCAGGTACACTTAATCTTTCTGCAGGTAATGCAATCATGGGTATGGTTGAAATCAGCTATACAGTAAATGGTGGCGATTCAACAGTGCTTGAGCTTGGTACAAATGTTGACCTTGCACTTCAAGCAGGTGACGTAGTAGTAATTACAGTTGTAGCTGAGGGTTACTCTTCAATCCAAGCTACTTGGACAGGCGCATCAGCAGGTGGCAATACAGCACTTCAAGAGGGTGCAAACCAAATTGAAGCAGCAGATGTAACATTTGAATATACAGCTGCTGAGGCAGGTACACTTAACCTTTCTGCAGGTAATGCAATCATGGGTATGGTTGAAATCAGCTACACAGTAAATGGTGGCGATTCAACAGTGCTTGAGCTTGGTACAAACGTTGACCTTGCACTTCAAGCAGGTGACGTAGTAGTAATTACAGTTGTAGCTGAGGGATATTCTTCAATCGAAGCTACTTGGACAACCGCTGAGTAATTAAGCTAAATAATTCAATAAAAAGGTACGAGGGTAAAACCTCGTACTTTTTTTATTTTCACCCACTACGAAATATTGAAAACCTTAATTATATATGATAAAATAAATGTAACTAAATAAAAAAGGTGGACACATATGAAACAGGTTGAAAAGAAATATAGATGCGTGCCATTTTGGTCTTGGAATGATACCCTTGACAAAAATCAGCTTGTAAAGCAGGTTGAGTGGATGAACAAAAATGGTGTAGGTGGCTTCTTTATGCACGCAAGAGGTGGTCTTAAAACCGAATATCTAGGCAAGGAATGGTTTGAGTCAATTGACGCATGCTCAAAAAGAGCTAAGGAATTAGGTATGGAAGCCTATGCCTATGATGAAAACGGTTGGCCAAGTGGCTTTGTAGGTGGTAAGCTTTTAGAGGACATAGAAAATCACGACAGATACCTAACCTGTAAACAGGGCGAATATGACGAAAATGCCCTTGCATCCTTTGTAATAGGCAAAAGAACACTTAAAAAAGCCAAGGCAGGGGATACAAATTGCCTAAACGTGTACGAAAATTACTCAACCTCAACTGCTGATATTTTAAATCCAGAGGTAGTAGATAAGTTTATTGCACAAACCCACGAGCAGTACAGAAAAAGAGATACCTATAATCTAAAGGGCTTCTTTACCGACGAGCCTCAATATTTTAGATGGGACGTGCCCTATACTAAGGTGCTACCAAGCTATTTTGAAAGAGAATATGGAGAAAATCTTCTTGACAGAATAGGTCTTTTATTCCTAAAAAAGCAGGGCTACCGAGATTTTAGATATAAATATTGGAAGGCAATGCAAAGTCTAATGCTAGAAAGCTTTGCTAAGAAAATCTACGATTGGTGCGACAAATACGGGTATAAGCTAACAGGCCACTATATCGAGGAATGCTGTCTATGTGCACAAATGGAATGCTGTGGTGGAATTATGCCCTTTTATGAATACGAGCATATACCGGGCATTGATTACCTAGGCTCAGGAATGGGCAACGAAACCTCAGCAAAGCAGGTAGGTAGCGTATCAGCACAGCTTGGCAAAAAACAGGTCTTGACCGAAACCTTTGCAGCCTGTGGCTGGGATATTACCCCAATTCAGCTAAAAGCAATAGCAGAATCCCAATACGTAGCCGGTGTAAACCTAATGTGTCAGCACCTTTTACCCTATAAGGAGCAGGGTCAAAGAAAAAGAGACTATCCTGCCCATTTTTCAACCATCAACCCTTGGATTGAAAGGGGCTTTAAGGACTTTAACGACTATTTTTCCTACCTAGGCAAGCTACTTGCCAATAGCAAGGAAATAGTAAACGTAGGTGTTTTGCACCCTATAAGAAGTGCATATTTCGACTACGAAAGAAACACAAAATCACCATACCTAGGACTTGAAGCAATTGAAAAGCCATTTATTAGCTTAATGGAAAAGCTTTGTAACCTAGGCATAGGTCACCACTTCCTTGACGAAGCCCTACTTGCAAAATACGGCAAGGTAAAGGGACAAAAGCTAATCCTTGGCAAATGTCAGTACGACTACGTAATTTTACCCACTATTTATACAATGGACAAAACCACAGAAAAGCTACTTGCAAAATACGTAAAAAACGGTGGTAAAATTCTTTTAACAAGTAAAAAGCCTCAATACCTAGAGGGTCAAAGGTATTCCTACGACTACCTAAAATCAAACACGTGCTGGGACGAAATTATAAAAAGTCAACCCTTCACCCTAAAGCAAGACAAGGGCGCTGATATTCGCCTAGCCCACAGACGTAACCCACAGGGCAAGGAGTTTATCTATTGCGTAAACTGTGGCGAGGGCGAAGCAAATGCAACTATAAAGCACAAAAGGGGAAAATCCTTTAATTCCTACGACATAGTTACAGATACTTACACCAAAATCCCAACAAAATTACACTTTGACAAGGGTCAATCCTATATCTTATATATAGATGAGGAAAAGCCTAAGAAGCAAAAAAAGCTAAAGAACCTATACCTTAAAAAGGACTTTGAAATAGTAAAGAGTGTAGATAACTACCTAACCCTTGATATGATAAGCTATTCGCTAAACGGAGTTGACTACACCTCTCCCCGTCACCATATGTGCGTATTTAGTGAGCTTCTTGACAAGCGCTATAAGGGTAAGGTTTACCTAAAATATCAAGTAAATATAAACACTCCCCCCACAAAATGTAGCCTTTTAGCCGAGGATACAAACACTCTTTCAGTAACAGTAAATGGTCAAAGAGTAGAAAAGGAGGGGGAAAGCCCCCTTGAATTAGCGCCCCTTTGCTATAACGTAGCCCATAAGCTACACAAGGGCATTAACGAAATAATAGTTGAAATAGACTACTTCCAAAAGGAAGAGGTTTACTACGCACTCTTTGGTGAAAACGTAACAGAAAGCCTAAAGAATTGCCTAGCCTACGATACCGACATCGAGCCAATTTACCTATATGGTAATTTCGGCGTATATGGCAATTTCAAGGACCACGAAAATGGCTTTGTAAGTGGCAAGGACCTTTACCTAGATACACAAAAATCAAGGACCCAGTGTCTAATTACAGATGGCTACCCCTTCTTCCGTGGAAATATAGTCTTAAAGCAAAATGTAATGCTTGAGGACACAAGCTATCAGCTAGTAATTCCCGAGAATTTCCTTTTGATTGACCTACAAATAAATGGAAAAAGGGCAGGCAGAATGTTGCTTTCCTCTAAGCTTGATATAAGCAAATACCTACAAAAGGGCGAAAACGAAATAATCATCACCCTAACAGTAGGCAACCGTAACCTCTTAGGTCCATTCCACACCATCGGCGAGCACGGCTTCGTCGGCCCCGACACCTTTGAGCGCCTCGGTAGCTGGCAAGACGGCAAGAGTAAGCACTTTAACCCCGACTACTCCTTCAAAAAAACAATAATCTAACAAAAAAGCTTGAAGGCAATTGCCTTCAAGCTTTTTTCTAATATAGCTACCCCTGTGTCGTGTTTTATTCACCAACGATTTTTTGAATTTCCCTTGGGTCAACGTCACGAAGTCGTTTGCTTTGCAAAACCGACAACGCACAGGCAACGCCTGACGCCTCGCCTAAAGCGATACACACCGACATAATTCTAAAATTAGAATGGGCAAGATGGGACCCACTTATGTTTCTTCCCGACAAGGCTAAGCCTTCAATTTTCTTAGGTAGTAGACAACCATAAGGAATAGTATAATCCCCCTGTTGCTTCCAATTCTTTTGAATACCCGTTTTATCAAGACTAGCACCCGTTAAATTGTGCACGTCAAAATTAAACCAAGCACGTCTAACAACCCAGTCTTCCTGATATTTAGCCTCTAAAATATCTTCCTTAGTAAGAGACTTAACACCCTCAAAATGTCTTGTTTCACGAACGCCTACTAAAGAAGCTGAGGACATAAGCCAACAGCGTTCATATCCGGGAATGTATTCACGCAAGAATTTAACAATAGGAATAATCTGCGACCTACATGTCATAACACCACGAGTCAAGCTTTCACCGTCTGTGCCGTCAATTTCAATTGCATTTGTCATATTGCACACAACTGTATTTGGTGTAGGACTAGCATACAAAAGCACGTGGCCGGCAGGGAAGGGTAAGTGCATTTTGGCAAGAGCTTGTATTTCACCCTTTTCCGTCTCGATTGTCGTTTCAAATGATGGTGGGAATAATGCACGACTATAATCCACACCACCAACCTTAAACATAATAGTACAGGGTTGCATTCTTTTGTCAGTCTCTCTCCCAAGAAAATAAGGTACGCCAGCCGACGAGGCAACGTCGCCGTCACCTGTTGCATCAACAATTCGCTTAGCTCTAATAAAGCCTCTACCACTTTTATTTTCGACGATAACACCAACAACAGTGTCCTTTTCAACCACAGCCCTGCAGACTCTTGTGTAGTAGAGAATTTTGATATTTTCCTTTAGCATCATTTCCTCAAGCACGATTTTCTGCACCTCGTGATATATAGCATCATGACCGCATTTATCATTATTACACCAGCCTACCTCTTGCGCTTTATCATAGGTATTTTGAAAAATCTCTTGCATAATCTTGCTAGAGGACCTTCCACCCCAGTGTGACATCATGCCGGCAGTCGCAATACCACCAATGCAATCAAGCGCCTCGACAACCATAACCGACACCCCTAGCCTAGATGCACGAATTGATGCACCAATTCCAGCAGGACCACCACCACAAACAAGCACGTCAACCTCTGCAATTTGAGGTATTTTGCAAGATTCCTCAATATAATATTCCATAAAAAGCCCCCTTACTTGACAATTTTCTATTTTCATAATATAATAAATTTACAAAGATTACCTTAGAATTTTGACTACTTTTCTTTAAAATTCGCTAATAAGGAGAGACTATGGAAAATATCCATCTTAGCAACGCTATAAATTACATAGAATTTTTGCGTACCTGTGGCTACTACGTTTCACTAAGTGGCTTTGAGGATAGATTTGAGCCCTACACAAAGGACTTGCTATCCTATGAAATTCACCTTCACTCAATCTGCAACTACCTAAAGCAATGCAAGGGTACACAGGGAATGTGCGTAGCAAACAAAAGACGGCTAACAAATGCCCACGTAAATCGGGTAATATATTCCTGTTGCTATGCAGGAGTTGAGGAATACGTAATTCCCGTAATCTATGAGGACATTCCCATAATAAACGTAAACGTTTCGGGCTACCGTGATACCCTTGAAAAATCCAAGGAAAGAAAAAATCAAATAGCTAAGCTATGCGACCAGGACTTCAAAAGACTGTATAAGGAATTATCTACCACTCCACCGACAAAAGAAAACGTCCTTTCCTTTGTCAAGCCACTTGAATATATGCTTGTAGAGCTGTACAAGCATTGTAAGGAAAACAAAAGCAATAAAAGCAAGTCAACAAAGGTTATATATCTAAAGGCAATGGAATATATTCACGAAAACTATATGCACAAGCTTTCCTGTGAGTCAATAGCCAAGGAATTAAATTATTCCACCTCGTACCTTCGATATATATTTAAGTGCGAGGGAGTCACCTCAATAAACAAGCAAATAAATAATATAAGGCTTGAAAGGGCAAAATACCTATTAGAAAGCACTAGCCAAAGCATAACCGAAATAGCTTATAGCTGTGGCTTTTGCGACTCAAACTATTTTTCAACCACCTTCAAGGCAAAATATGGCAAAAGCCCCAAAAAAATTAGAGGCTAGTGTAATTGACAAATCAACGATTATATGGTATAATTAAATTACAAATAGCAAAGGAGAAAAAACGATGAACGCAAAGGTACATGAATTATTAAATCAACAAATCAACAAGGAATTTTATTCCGCATATCTCTATCTTGATTTCTCAAATTATTTTGAGGATGTAGGTCTTGACGGCTTTGCTAACTGGTACAAGATTCAAGCCCAAGAGGAGCGCGACCACGCAATGCTATTCTATCAATACCTACAAAACGAAAACCAAAAGGTAACCCTTGAATCAATCGCAAAGCCAGACAAGGAAATTACTTGTCATATGGACGCTTTAAAGGCAGGCCTTGAGCACGAAAAGTACGTTACCTCACTTATCAACGATATTTACGCAGCAGCATACGAGGTTAAGGACTTCCGTACAATGCAATTCCTTGACTGGTTCGTAAAGGAGCAGGGCGAGGAGGAAACCAACGCAAACGACCTAATCACAAAAATGGAGCTTTTCGGCACCGACCCCAAAAGCCTCTATATGCTTAACCAAGAGCTAAACGCAAGAGTTTACTCAGCCCCCTCACTAGTGCTTTAATAGAAAAACGAGGATTCAATCCTCGTTTTTTTATTTCAAAAAATAAGAATTAAAATCGTATTGACAATATCCTTGTGGAATGGTATAATACATATATTAATGTCAACTATAATAGTTGATTAATAAAGGAGCTTTTATGAAACATATTGATATATCAGAACTTTTTAAAAACCCATCTGCTTATTACGGTAAGGAGGTTACCGTTTGTGGTTGGGTAAGGACAAGCGCAGACGTTAAGCCTATGGTGTTTATTCAGGTTAATGATGGCACTACCTCACTAAAAAATCTTCAGCTTACAATCCAACGTGATAGCTATACAAACGAGGAATTTCTTGAAAAGATTAAGCCTGCTATGCCCGTTGGTGTTGCACTAAAGGCAACAGGTACTATAATCGAGTCCGAAAGAAATGGTATCGAGCTTGAGGTTGCAGATATCGAGGTCCTAGGCGGTTGTCCTACCGACTACCCACTTCAAAAGAAGGGCACAAGTGTAGAATTTTTGCGTACAATCCCACACCTAAGGACAAGAACAAATCTATTCAAGGCTGTATTCTCAGTAAGAGCACGTCTTGCATATGCAATTCACCAATATTTTACCGACCATGGCTATAAATATCTACACGCACCAATCATCACAAATAGTGACTGTGAGGGTGCTGGTGAAATGTTTAGAATTACAACTCAACCATGGAATGCTCAATTCAAAACAGAGGAGGAGTACAACGCAAAGGACTACTTCACCTGTAAGGCAGGACTTTCCGTTTCCTGTCAGCTAGAGGGCGAAATGGCAGCAGTTGGTGGACTAGGTCGTATCTATACCTTTGGTCCTACCTTCCGTGCAGAGCATAGTGAAACAAAGAAGCACGTGTCTGAATTCTGGCACGTTGAGCCAGAGGCTTGCTTCGTTGATATAAACGAAATTATTGATATGGCTGAGGACTTCATTAAGTACGTTATTCGTGATGCAATGGACAATTGCGCAGAGGAGCTTGCATTCTTCAATAAATTTACCGAGCGTGGCTTGATAGAGAAGCTAAAGAACGTTGTAGAAAGCGACTTCGTAAGAGTTGACTATACAAAGGCAATTGAAATTCTTGAAAAGAATAATGCAAAATTTGAATTCCCAGTAAAATGGGGTGACGACCTTCAAAGTGAGCATGAGCGCTACTTGACAGAGGTAATCTACAAGTCCCCTGTATTCGTTGTAAACTTCCCTAAGGACCTAAAGTCCTTCTATATGAAGCAAAATCCAGATAACAAAACAGTTGCCGCAACTGACCTTTTGGTACCTGGCATCGGCGAAATAATCGGTTGTAGCGAAAGAGAAACCGACTACGATAAGCTAGTTGAGGCAATGAAGATTCGTAATATGGCACTTGAGGACTATGAGAGCTATCTCGACCTTCGTAAATACGGCACAGCACAGCACAGTGGCTTCGGCTTAGGCTTCGACCGCTTAGTTATGTACGTAACTGGCGTGGACAACATCCGTGACGTACTCCAATTCCCAAGAACCTACAAGCACATCTATTAGAAAAACGCACCCACGGGTGCGTTTTTTCATCGCAAATTTTTTTAATAGTTGAAATGCTTTTGAAAAAATGATATAATAAACTCACAGATAAATAAGAATTTGACAAGGTGAACATATATGAAATACAAAGGAACGCTTATTGTTGTTAAAGATTGTAACCGTGCGTTAAAGTTCTATAGTGATATGTTTGGGTTTCAACTGCTTCAAGACAACGATGGGAATATGGAATTGACGAATAATTTATATTTACAGGAATCGGGATACTGGGAAAAATTCACAAAAAGAAGTGTAATTCCAAACAGTAATCAGTCGGAGCTGTATTTTGAAGAGCCCAACATAGAACAATTTGTAGAACGTCTTGAAACACTTTACCCTGAAATCGAATATGTCAATCGACTGATGACACACAGTTGGGGGCAAAAGGTGGTCAGATTCTACGATTTGGATGGTAACTTAATTGAAGTTGGAACACCGATATAAACAGGCAAATTCCAATTTGTCGAGTAGTTAAATTAGGTAAAGGGCTAACGATTGTTATCGTTAGCCCTCTAAATTTGAGTCGCAGAAAACAAAGAAAAAGCCTTGAAAATGGTACTTTTTGAAATTTGGGATTTTCATTTTAAGAATATGAAAATCAAAGAAAAGCCTTGAATTACAATGATAGGTATGATAAAATAATTATAATAAATTTATAGTAGGAGGAAGCCTATGACAATTGGATATGGAATCACCTTAGCTCTTGCTATAGGCTTACTAATAGCCTACTTGGTAATGGTTAAAAACAAAGAAATTTGGCTAACAATGCTTTATATTTGTGTTACAGTAGTCAATTTAGGATACTTGTTGCTTTCAATGGCAAAAACCGTTGAATTTGCTATTTTTGGTAATGACATAGCATATTTAGGAAGCGTATTTCTTTCAATGTGTATGCTTTTAACCATTGTTCGTTTGTGCGGATTTGAAATTAAAAAGGCTCACATAATTGTGTGCGTTTCAATAGGAGCGATTATGTTTGCAATAATTGCTACCTCTGGCTTTTTACCTTGGTATTACGAGAGTGTAAGCCTTGAAACGATTGATGGCTCTGCTAAACTCGTAAAAGAATACGGCGTATTGCATCCCGTTTATTTGGTGTATCTGCTCGGCTACTTTGCCACAATGATTGGAACGATCATTCACTCAGTTGTAAAAAAGAAAATTGGAAAACCAAAGCTAGCAGGGTTTATAGTTGGAATAGTTTGTAGCAATCTTATTGTTTGGCTATTTGAAAAGCTTGTGAGCTGGGATTTTGAGTTCCTTTCAGTAACGTATATTATTTCTGAGCTTATGCTATTGCTTGTTTCCTGGATGATGCAGGATTACATTCCTATAAGAGATATTCCTAAGCCTGTTTTTTACGAGGAAAAGGACACCAATATAAAGGAAAAAATGGATAAGGCGCTTTCCATACTGAGAGAGGGAGAAAGCTTATCAGTAAGGGAAACGGAAATTCTTGAAGCGGTTTTAGAGAATAAAAAAAGAAAAAATATAGCTCTTGAAATGCACCTTTCCGAAAACACAATAAAGACCTACACAAGAAATTTATATAATAAGCTCGGTGTTTCATCAAGAGACGAGTTGTTTGAATTGATTTCAAAAAAATAGTCACCCTGTGTGTGATTTTAATAAAAGACGGCAGAAAAAAACTGCCGTCTTTTATTATTTTCACCCCTATGGGGTGTAGTAAAAATGTTTTAATAGTATTACTATTAAATTAACAAAGTTACTTACAAAGGAGAGAAATTAAAATGAAAACTAAAAAAATAGCAATCAGTATTTTATTAGTGCTTGTAATGGTGCTTACACTTGTTCCCGTGAGTGCCTTGACCGCTTTTGCGGCAGGTGGAACCGAATTTGTCCATTTTGCCATCGAGGAGCATTGGGGTGTCTATTTTGAACAAACAGGCTCAAATAATCTTTATCCCATAACATTGACTAATGAGAACAAATTATCAGTACCACTTCCAGCTCTTTACAGAACGGATTACGACGGCTACGTGTTTGACGGTTGGTATATTGCCGACACAGACGCAAAGGTAACGCAGGATACCGTGTTTGACGGATATACCGTAGTGGTTGACAGATGGACTTACCAAGAAAAAGATGCAAATACGGTTATAAGCAACATTAGAATAAATAACGTAGAACTTGAAGCAGGTATGACAACCACACAATACAATGCGGCAGTACAAGGTGCAACTGCAACTGTAAACGGTGCGCCTGCAGATGCCATTACTGCCGACAGTGCAACGACCTATACGATCTATAAAGGTCTTAACAAGAGTGGCGAT
>JAFQEG010000022.1 GCA_017399145.1 Clostridia bacterium
CTCCTTCAATTCCTTTGTATAATTCCTGAATTTTTGTCCTTTTTTAGCCATAATTAAAAACCTCCTATGGCTTTATTATACCATAAGAGGTTTTATTCTGCTTTTTATTTTTTTGTGAACTATTTGGGGTTCACTTCATTTCGCTTCTCATTTTTCATTTCATTTTTGTTAGAATTTTAACAATTCCATCCTTGCTTATGGCTTTTTCAACATCCTCGTAGGTGATTTCTAGGGTGCCATTCTTTATTTTATCGTATAGGTCTATAAAGATTTGCCATCTTGCGTAAGTGATTAAGGTGTCCTCTATCCAATAGGAAAACTCTGTTCCTTCCATTTTAGATTCAAGCCCTTTCATTTTTGAATAAAGTGGTAGCCCATCCCCTGCATCGTGCCACAAATCCACGAAGGCGTGTCGGTATTTTTTAGAATTTTGCTTATTTTCAACAAAGTCGAAGGCATCGCATTTTTCTATTGTTATTTTGTCCTTATTTGGGAATTGAGGTAGTATATTTTCCTCGAAAAGCTGAATTACATTTTCGTCCCTTTCGACAATTGTTATGCTATTTACCTCTTGCTTTTGACTTACCATATAAGCAAAATAGCCCATACCAAGTCCAAAAACAGCCACATCCCCTTCCATTTTTTCGATATGGTGCTTCATTGTTTCAATTTCGTTTGGCTTGATTGCCATCCATTCTACACCGTTTTCGAATACTGTTGGGAAGCTAAATTCCTCGTTAAAAAAGCCGATTTGAGGTATTTCTGTGTAGTTGTCTTCAACTAAAATATCCTTATAGATAAAGCCCTCGTATTTTTGATAGGTTTGATAACCTAGACTCCAATTCTTTAGCTTTTTTGTGGGAATTTTTATGTTTTTGTAATATGGGTCGCTTTTGTATTCTGTTGCATTTAGCTTTTTTACAGATTTTTTTAGATACTCTCTTTCTAAAATTCTAATGACACCCTCGTCGTCACTTAGTGCGTTTGATAGAAAGATTGCAAAAACTCTTTCCTCGTTTATGCCCATATCAGACCCGATTTCCTTCATAAGCCTCTCGTTTACTAGTGTTGGAAATTCGTTTAAATAATCGGCAATTAGGGAAAATGCCAAGAAATTCTTTTTTCTTGTTTTTTCAAGCTCCTCTATTTTTGATAGGTCCTCTTTTTTCATCTTACTTTTCGAATGAGGAAAGCGCTGATCCTATAACTGTACTGAATTGTGCGTTTTCTGGAATAATAAAGTTCATATTAAACATTTGGTTTAAAACATCAAAAATTTGTGGCGCTTGGGAAATTTGTGTTAGATTTCCTGTTAGTACAATATCCTTTATGCCAAATTGCTTTGATGCAAAATAAGCTACCATACCAACTGTTTCAAACACCATATTGATAAGGCCGATTGCAAGGTCACCTTGAGTTGCTATATCGTCAAGCTTACCAAAGTTTGATGCAGTCATTTGGCTACTGAGCCCCATATCCTTACGTGAAATATCCTTAATTTTTAGGTCAACGTTGTTTATGTCACCTGTCTTTGCAAGGTCGTCAATATGCTCTATCTTGCTAAGCCCTAATAGCTTGCCTGAAAGTCCCATTAGGGTACCTCCACCAACGCCTGTGCCTCCTAAATATTCAGGCTCACAGCCACGCTTTGCGTGTACTAGCGCTGTACCTGTGCCAAGGCTTACTATTATAGCCTCGTCAAGGCCTGATAGATAAAGTCCACCTAAGCCTATGCTTTTAAATTCAGGGGTAACCTGACATTTTAGGTTGTAAATTGGCTTATTAACGTAGGATGAGCCAACTCCTGTTATCATTACCTTTTCTATATCGTTAAGTCCTAAGCCGTTAGTATCTGTAAATTTACCAAAGGCTCCATATATTGACGTAATTGGGTCGTCTGCTGTAACAAACATGGGCTTTATTAGTTTTTTGTTACTGTCAAAGCCTACTATTTTCGTGGTGCTACCACCAACATCTATTCCTATAACTACTCCCATATTTATTCTCTCCTTGTTCAGTTTTTTATATTTTACCATAGTATATGGGAAAAATCAATATATTCTGCCCTGTTTATTGACATAAAACGCTTAAACGTGTTAAAATAATTAAAAGATTACTGTTAAAGGAGTGCCAATGAACGCTTACAATACCGATGCTTACATAAAAAAATCGAGGCAATGCCTCGATTTTTTTAATCTAATGCTATTTCGTGACCTAATTCGGCAGATTTATAGATAGCCTCAAGGATTTTTACCATATTTACGCCCTGTTGTGGTGTAAAGTCTGGGTCCGCCTTGCCTTCGATTACGTCTATAAAGTGTCTTATGTTTTGCTCGTGGTGTGGTGGGCAATTATAGTCATCAATTGCAGGCTTAATTGTAATATTTGTACCACATTCCTCGGTAAATACATCGAATTTTCTATCAATGCCTGACATTCTTGAGCCTGATTTTGTACCACGAAGCTCAACAAACATTTGGTCATATTCGATATTAGATGCCCAAGAAAATTCTATTTGCAAGCAAGCACCATTTTCAAAACGAATAAAGCCCATTGCAAGGTCCTCAACATCTGTTTTTGAGTATGAGGTGTGTGGGAATTTTGAATAGGTGCATCCACTTACTGTAACAGGCTTTGGATTGCCCATTAGGTACATTGCAAGGTCTATAATATGTACACCAAGGTCGATAAGTGGTCCTCCACCAGATTGCTTTTTATCGGTAAACCAACCACCCCAGCCAGGGATACCACGACGGCGAATCCAACCACAGCGACCTGCATAGATTTCACCCATTTTGTCCTCGGCAATATATTGCTTTAGAAACTTTGTTGTAGGTCTATAACGATTATTTCTTATAACCATTAAAACCTTGCCATTTTTCTCTGAGGCTTCCTTCATCTTTTCTGCCTCAGCTACGTTTATTGCATCTGGCTTTTCACAGATTACGTGCAAGCCATTGTTTAGGGCATAAATTGCAATCTCGGAGTGAAGCACGTTTGGTGTACAAATGTCAACTGCATCAAGTGTTTCTCTTTGAATCATTTCACGATAGTCGGTGTAAAGCTTAGCATTTGGGTATCTTTTTTCGACACTCTCTAGCTTTTTTTCGTCAATATCGCAAATTGCAACTATTTCTGCATTGTCTATTTTATCGTAGGCACCCATGTGAGGTCCTTGGCAGATTTTACCTGCGCCTACTATGCCGATTCTAACCATTATTTTTCCTCTAGTCTTGCAATCCATGGGCATTCAAGCTTAATACGGCATTGTGGATTAACCCATCTTACTGCGTTTGTAATAATCTTTTGAACGTCACTATTGTAGAAGGTTGGATATGACTCATGGCCTGGTTGGAAATAGAAAATCTTACCATTTTCTCTTCTCCAGCAACAAGCTGAGCGGAATACCTCGCCACCATTGTACCAGCCAATCATAAGTAGCTTATCTGGGTCAGGAATACCAAATGGCTCAGAATAGGTTTCCTCGCCCTCTAGCTCAATAAATCTCTTGTCCTCAAAGCCAGCCATAATTGGATGGTTGTGGTCAAGAATCCATAGTCTTTCCTTATCGTCGCTTTCTCTCCAGCCTAGGTTACAGGTTGTGCCCATCAAAAGCTTAAATGGCTTAGAATGGTGTGCAGAGTGTAGGAAAATAATACCCATACCAGCAAGAACTGCTTCCTTAACCTTGATTGCTATTTCATCAGGTACTTGACCGTGTGCTACGTGTCCCCACCAAATCATAACGTCGGTGTCAGCCAAAAGCTCGTCGGTAATACCTGCATTTTCTGTTAATTGATTGTTTTCGTCATAAAGTGTAGCTGTTGTTACTTGAATATCCTCGTTTGTACCAAGAAATTCTGCGATTGCGCCGTGAATACCCTTTGGATATACCTTTGCAATTCTTTCTTCCACTTGCTCGTGACGATACTCGTTCCAAACTGTTACCTTAATCATAGTTTTACCTCGCTATTGTTTTTTCTTTAGTATATCATACCTAAATCTTTAATTCAAGTAATTACCTTAATTTTATTGACAAAAATTGATAAAAATGGTAACATAAAAATAGCACACAAAGAGGGGTATATTATGGTTAATATTGGTAACGACTGGGATGAAATTTTAAAGGACGAATTTAAGAAGGATTATTACCTTAAAATTAGAGAGTTTTTAAAGGTTGAGTATTCTACAAGACAGATTTTTCCTTCTATGTATGATATTTTTAACGCGCTCAAATATACCTCGTTTGGTGGGACACGTGTCGTAATTTTAGGGCAAGACCCCTATCACGAGCCAGGTCAAGCACACGGTCTTTCCTTCTCGGTTTTGAAGGGTGTTAAAATTCCACCATCACTTGTAAATATTTATAAGGAATTAAATTCTGACATAGGAATGAAAATACCTAATCATGGGGAATTGACCTCTTGGGCTAAGCAGGGTGTTTTATTACTAAACGCAACTCTTACAGTAAGACAAGGAATGGCAAATAGCCATCAAAATATAGGTTGGGCTGTTTTTACCGACGAAATTATTAAAAAGCTAAACCAATCAAGCAGTCCTATTGTATTTATTTTATGGGGTGGTAATGCAAGGTCTAAAAAGAAATATATTACCAATCCCTTGCATTTAATTATAGAGTCTGCCCATCCATCTCCCTTGTCCGCATACAACGGATTTTTCGGGTCTAAGCCCTTTTCTCGTGCTAATGATTTTCTTATTAAAAATGGTTTTAGTCCTATTAATTGGAATAGTATAAATGAATAAAAGGAAGGCTTTTGCCTTCCTTTTATTATATTCTTTTTTTGATTAGGCTTGCAAGATAATAGCCTATTATTACTAAGATGATGTCCTTTATTAAGTATGGTAGAGATACAACTACAAAGGAATTTATGATGCTTTGGCCTGATAAATAGCTATACCATAAAATGCCGATTGTGTGACATATTAGCAAGCCTACTATACCTAGTAGTATTCCTAGTCTTCTTTCGTTACAGATAGCACAGAAAATTACAAAAGGTACAAAGCCTAAAATAAAGCCCCCTGTGTAGGATAATAGCGCTTGTATGCCACCTTGAAATGACGAAAAAACTGGTGCTCCTACAAAGCCTAGAAGCAGGTATGTAACGATTACTGTCGTTGATTTTTTCATACCCAAATAGTAGCCTGTAAGACTTAGTGCAAGGACTTGAAGTGTGATTGGCACAGGTCCTGTTGGCAAGGCTATTTGCGATATTATGGCAAGAATTGCAACAAAGATTGCACACTCTGTAATATTACGAATTTTTTGCTTTTTCATTTGACCCTTGCCCTTGCCTCGCCGGAGTTAAAGGTCCTTATTCCGTCCTTTGTTTTTACAACTAAATGTGCATTTTCGTCAACGTCAATAGCTGTGCCCTTAGTTATCTCATTTCCTACCTGCACCTCAATCTCTTTGCCAATTAGCATAGATTTTTGACGATATTTTTCGATAAATTTCTTTTTTTCTAGGTCTTTGTAGCCATCAAAGAATTTATCAATAATTTTAGCGCATAGGATTGATTTATAATCCTTTGGGCATTCCTTGCTTGAATATATAGAGGTTGCGATATTTTCGATATCCTTATGAAAACCGTTTTCCGGTGGTGTTATGTTAATACCTATGCCTAAGATTGCGTATTGTAAACATGAGGTTTCAAAATCTATTGATGCCTCTGTTAGAATGCCTGACACCTTTCTTTCATTTATATATATATCGTTTACCCATTTTATATGACAGCTCTTACCACTTGTTTCCTCTATTGCCTCAAGGACGGCAACTGCACCTAATACAGTAATGTAAACACTTTTATCAAGGGAAATATGGGGCTTTAATATGATTGACATATAAAGTCCGTTTTCGCTATTTGATATAAAGCTTCTACCCATCCTGCCCTTGCCTGCACTTTGGGATTTTGCAATTACAACGTCCCCCTCACATGCGCCATTTTGGGCAAGTGTCTTTGCCTCTATGTTGGTAGATGGGATTTCTTCATATATTATAATTTTTCTTTTTGTTTTTAGGTGCTTATTAATTGTATTTTCACTAAACAATTCGACGTTAGAATTTAAAACGTAGCCCGAGTTGGCAACTGATTCTATATCATAGCCGTCTTTTTTTAATGAATTTATTCCCTTCCATACTGCATTTCGTGTAATAGAAAGCTTCCTTGCAATTTCCTCACCCGAAATACAATTTCCACAATTATCATTTAATATTTCAAGTATTTTTTCTTTTGTTTTCATAGTTTCCTTGTCACCCTTTATATTTTGTGGTTGACATTTATAGCAAACGAAAACGGACTAAAAAGTCCGTTTTCTTATATTTTTAATTATTCAATTCCGTAGAATAGCTTTAGAAGCTCAGCTCTTTCGGTTGCATAGTCTGTGTAACCGAAAACATTTGGATAGAGATACTCGATATTATCATCACCAACTGCAACACCTGTGCCAACCTCACCAGCTGCGTTCAAGGACATTTGGATTAGTGCACTAAAGTCTTCTCTTGCAACTGAAGCCTTAACGCTTTCGCCAGCTACGTCGATAAGTCCCTTAAATCCACCTATGCCATTAGAAATAACTGCTGGAAGGAATGCTTCAACAACATTCTTCATAGCTACTTCCTTATCTGCACCAAAGGACTTGAGATAAGCGATTGTTTGAATACCTGTTAGCTTAATGCTGTCACCCTCAAGTGCAACATTTGCAGTATCCTTATACTTTTCTACCTTTTTAAGTTCAGCAATAATTGCGTTTGTTGCATCAACTACGGTTGCATCTCCCTTAACAGCAAGAGCACCATTGTTGTCAATAGCCTTTGCAATTACATCGTAGCTAAGTGCTGCGTAACCATTTAGGTCAACACCATAGTTTTCTTGAATTGTTCTTGCAAGTAGTGGAAGTGAGCCCCACTTGTATGCATCATAAAGTGGACCTACCTTTTCAGCAGAAGGAATGTATACAAGCGCTGAATTTGTCAATGTTGCATAAGTAACCTTCTTTGTTGTTGAGTCGAATGACATCAAAATGATTGTACCAAGTGTTTCATCCTCTGTAAGATTGTTAATGCCAAATATTGCGTATGTATAAACACCTTCCTTTGAAGCTATGCTACTTGAAGCTGAAGCATAGTTTTCTAGCGCCTTAACATATTGTGCCTTCAAGTAATTCTTCCAGAATTCATCTGTTTCACTCTTTGTGTAGAATTCATTAGCCTCTGGATATTTCGTAGCAAAATCCTCAGGCGTAACTGTTGCAACTGCGTTGTCAATGTCAACCTCTGGGAATTTACCAGCTGCGTTATCTATCATCGCGTTCAAAATAAGAACAGCAAACACAAGTACGATTACTGCAATTAGAATTCCCATTAAAACCTTTCTGTATGGGAAAGCCTTTTGCTCTGCTGTAACAGGCTTAAGCTGTGCTTTATTTTCAATCTCGCTATTTGCGGATCTTTCTCTTCTTTCATCAATGTTACCCATTATGAAAAACCTCCTTGATTGAATACCATAGTTTTATATACTAATTTTATATCAAAATAAGAATAATGTCAACACTTTTTTCATTTTTTGTTGTAAAATATTTTATTTTCTTATTTATTCATCAAATAAATGGCTATATGAATCCTCTCTAAACTCCTTCAAAAAATAAACCGTGTCCCTATCGACCACTAAGGTTTTGTTATTTAAATAGGATAATTGGTCGTTGGTTGACTCAAAGCGAAGCTTATAGGCACACAATGCTTGATATTTATAGCCTAGCTTTTTATCCTTTTCAATTTGCCCATACTTACCATCGCCTAAAAGTGGGCATCCGATAAACGATAGGTGTGCCCTTATTTGATGGGTACGACCTGTCACAAGCTCAATTTCCAAAAGTGAAGCATTTATTTTTTTGTTGTAGTCAATTACCTTATATTTTGTAACGATTTCCTTTGCGCCCCTAACCTCTCTATCGTAGATTCTTACTAGATTGGTCCTTGAATCCTTAATGTGAAATGCCACAAGGGTATCGTTTGCCCTTGGTGGCTTATCGTGGACTGCACAAAGATATTTTTTCGTTATGTAATTTTCTCTTATTCTTTCATTGATTTCACGAAGTGCCTCTGCGTCCTTAGCTGAAATAACCATACCACAGGTATTTCTGTCAATTCTATTGCATAAGGCTGGTGCAAAGGAATTTTCCTCATCTGGCTTATACTCACCCTTTTGTGCAAGATACGCTTGAATATGGTAAATTAGTGTATTTCTATCGTTTGCGTTACCATCTCCACTTACCTTGCCGTCCCCATCGCCACTATGGACTAAAACACCGGTAGGCTTGTTTGCAATAAGGATTTTTTCATCCTCGTAAACAATGTTTACCTCAGGTCTTATTGTAAATAATTCATTTGAGGAAATTTTGTCTGAAAACAAATCCTCCGAAAGAAACATTTGTACAACGTCGCCCTCTAAAAGCATTTGCTTTTGGTCAGCCCTTTTTCTATTTACCTTTATTTTTTTAAGCCTTATAGCCTTGTACATAAGGGAAAGTGGAATGCCCTTGACCGTCTTTTGAACAAATTTATCAAGACGTTGCCCTGCATCATTTTTATTTATCTTAAACTCTCTCATTTTATACCTTTCCTTTTATTATATTCTATCATTGTGCATATCATTTTTCAAGTATATTTAGTTTTTTTCGAATATTAATTTTTCAAATGTATTGACTAGTCTCAAAAAAAGTGTATAATTAAATTGCAATTCTGCACCAAGGCTTTCTTCGTTTTGGTGCTTTGTTTTTGAAATTGTGAAAGGGGGATTTATATGAGTAAAAAAATAACTGCTTCCGTTTTAACTCTTGGCTGTCGTGTTAATCAATATGAAAGCGATTACATAATGGAAGAGTTAGAAAAGCAAGGTGTTGAGATAGTTAAGCATGGCCGTGGCTGTGATATATACGTAATTAATACCTGCACGGTTACTGCCGAAAGTGACAGAAAATCTCGTCAGCTTATTAGAAAATGTATAAAAGCCTCCCCAAATGCAATAATTATTGTAACCGGTTGCTTTTCACAAATTAATCCAGACATTGCAAGTAAAATCGAAGGTGTACACTACGTTTGTGGTAACAATATTAAATCTCAAATTCCTAAAATTATTTTTCAGCTTTTAGAGAAAAAGCCGGAGGAATGCGTTGTAAATATGGGCTCTATTCACAATGGTTGCTTTGACGTAATGGGTGTTGGTGCCCCCATTACTAGGACTAGGGCTTTTATTAAAATTGAGGACGGCTGTGACTCAAAATGTGCCTACTGTATTATTCCTAAGGCTAGAGGTGGGGTAAGGTCAAATTCCTGTGAAAACGTAATTAAAGAGGTTGAAAATATCGCAAATCAGGGCTGTGTTGAGGTTGTGCTAACTGGAATTGAAACTGCATCCTACGGTAAGTATTTGAAAAACGGCTTTGGTCTTGCTGACCTTATCGAAAGAGTTTCACAAATTGACGGTATAAAGAGAATTCGTCTTGGGTCCCTAGACCCTAGTGCAATTACTAAGGATTTTGTTGATAAGGTTAGGGGTATCAAAAAGCTAATGCCTCATTTTCATATATCTATGCAAAGTGGCTGTACAAAAACCTTAAATGCAATGCGTAGAAAATATAACATTGATATGGCAAAGAAAAACATTGCTTACTTAAAGGAATGTATTCCTAGTGTTATGCTTTCTGCTGACGTTATTACTGGTTTCCCCGGTGAGAGTCGGTTGGACTTTGACGAAACCTTACAATTCTTTAATGAAGAGGAGTTTTGGCATCTTCATATTTTTCCTTACTCGCAAAGACAAGGGACGGAAGCCTCGACAATGGCAAATCAAATTCCAGATGGCGTAAAAAAGGGTCGCTTATATGCGCTGGATAATCAGCAAAAGGAAATCAAAAAGAGGATTGCCGAAAAATACGTCTGTGGTTACGTAACCGACGTATTATTCGAAACCTTTGATACCGAATATGCCCATGGACATACACCTGAGTTTTTTGAAATAAGGGTGCCTAGCGATAAAAATTATAGTGGTCAAATTCTACCTGTTAGGATTACCGGCTTTGATGGCGAAGGATTTATTGGTGAATTTATAAAATAAAGAAAGGCAAGCACTTTTCGTGCTTGCCTCTTTTATTATTTCTTGTCTGTTTTAGCACTCTCAGAGATTGCATTTACTAGTCCTACAACACCTTGAAGGTCGCTTGGAATAATCACCTTTGTAGAATTTCCGTTAGCTACCTTTTCAAAGGATTCTAGCTTTTTAAGTGTTATATATGCATTATCCGGATTTGCTTCGTTAATAAGCCTAATGGACTCAGCCTGTGCTTGATTGATTTTGAGAATAGCCTCAGCCTCACCCTCTGCTTGTCTAATTTTTGCTTCCTTTTCTGCCTCGGCGCGAAGAATTGCTGATTGCTTTTCTGCCTCTGCCTCAAGAATTTGGCTTTCCTTTTTACCCTGTGCTACAAGAATGCTACTAGACTTTTCACCCTCGGCACGAAGGATTGCCTCACGCCTTTGACGCTCTGCCTTCATTTGCTTTTCCATCGCATCCTGAATTTCTGCAGGTGGCTTAATATTTTTCAACTCTACTCTGTTGATTTTAATTCCCCATGGGTCGGTTGCTTCGTCAAGAATCGAACGAATTTTTGCATTGATTGTATCTCTTGAGGTAAGTGTGTGGTCAAGCTCAAGGTCACCTATGATATTACGAAGAGTTGTTGCTGTAAGGTTTTCAATTGCGGCAATTGGATTTTCAACGCCGTATGCATAAAGCTTTGGGTCTGTGATTTGGAAGAATACAACCGTATCAATTTGCATTGTTACGTTATCCTTTGTAATAACAGGCTGTGGTGGAAAGTCGGCAACCTGCTCCTTAAGTGAAACCTGCTTTGAAATTCTATCAATTAGTGGAACTAGCCAGTGAATACCTGTATCCCAAGTGCGGTAATACGCACCTAGTCTTTCAACTACGTACGCCTTTGATTGAGGTACGATTTTGATGTTGATTATTGCTACAATTGCTAAAGTTAAAAGCACGATTGCTGCAATAACACCAAAGATCATTCCACCGTTGTTTTGCATTGCTAGTAAAATGTTGTTCATTCGTTTTATCTCCTTTACAAATTATTCTGATTTTTGGGTGCTACTATCGCCTTGTTTCCTTCAACTCTTTTGAAGATAACAATCTCACCCTCTTTAATAACTTGATTATCCTCTGATTTCGCACTCCAAACCGTGCCTCTTAGCTTTACTGCGCCCTTGCCACTTATGTTTTCGATTTCCTCAACCACTATTGCTTCATTGTCAATTAGTAAGTCAAGATTTGTTTTTTGTGCGTCAGTGCGTCTTCTTAGTAATTTCTTTACAAGAGGTCTAGTTGCAAATAGCAGTGCTACTGACAATACTACAAATACTATTATTTGCCAATAAATTGGGAAATTATTTGCAATTGCAGTAATTATTGCAACAACACCTGCACTCGCTGCAAACCATACTGTTACAAATTGTGTGGTTACTATTTCTACCACTAAAAGTCCTATTGCTAATGCTAGCCAAAACCATTCCATAAAGTTTACCTCCCTGAATAAATTATACCATCTTTTGGAATAAAAGTAAATACCTTTCGCTTCGATTTTATACTGTGACAAAATCTTTTTTTCTAGTTTTATCAAGCTGTGAAAGATAAATCGACATATTGCGGTCAAGTACCATATTAAGACTGTATTTCTCGCAATCATATTTTCTTTCGGTTATGCTTGAATTTGATATTTTCTCAACAAATTCGCTTGTATTATCAGCTGTAAATAAAAGACTGCTGTCAAGCAAATCACTATGTCCTTTTATATTAGATGCGACGATTGGCTTATCAAGATACATTGCCTCAAGAATATTAAAGGGTAAGCCCTCGATTTTTGAAGCTGATACATAAACGCTTGCCTTATTTATATAGTAAGAAACATTCCTTTCGTAGCCTGTTATTGTGACTCTGTTTTCAAGGTTATTCTTCTTTGCTAATCCTTCAAGTTTTTTTCTTTCCTTTCCGTCGCCTACTAAGATAAGCTTGTGGTTAGGAAGGAATTTCATAGCATTTATAAGAAATACTTGATTCTTTCTTTTGCTTAACTCACCAACAAATACAAGTGTGTTTTCTTCTTCCTTATTTTCTCTTGATAGCCTTGAAAAATCTATACCTATACCGTCAATTTTAGACACTCCATCAAGGGAAAGGTTATTTTTTGTTGCAATCTCATAATCCTCGTTATTCATTACAAGGATATGGTCTGTTTGTTTTTTTGTGATTTTTTCGCAAAGCAAGTACAGGGTATTGTGAAGCTTAGAAAAGCCACTTCCAAATAAATATCCATGGACTGTATTTACTATTCTTGGTCTATTTTTCAAGCCCTTTAGTGATAATCTCACTAAAAATGCAGAAAGCGAGGTATGTAGGTAAATAATGTCGAATTTTTCTTTTTTTATTATCTTTCTAATTTTAGGTAGAAGAAACAGATTTTTAGGTGACGTTACGCTTTTTTCAAAGGGTATATCAAAATCTGCGCCTTCTCCCCTTGCCATAACATATACCGAGTGTCCTTGTGCCTTAAAGTAGTCTATGTATGGCTTGTGGAAATTATTAATGTGCACCATATTCGATGCAGAAATAAGTATTTTCATTTTACGTACTTTTCGTTTCTATTAAACATTTTAAATGGTGTTATCAAAATAATTTTGATGTCACTAAAAATTGTCCAGCTTTCTATGTACTGTATATCAAGCTCAATTCTTCTTTCAATAGAGGTGTCTCCTCTATAGCCATAGATTTGTGCAAGGCCAGTTATACCCGGCTTAACCTGATGCTTTACCTTGTAAAGAGGTATTGTTTTCGAATACTCCTCCACGAATTTTGGTATTTCCGGTCTTGGTCCTACTATGGACATTGTGCCAAACAAAACGTTGAATAGCTGTGGCAATTCGTCAATTCCTGTTTTTCTCAAAAACGTGCCAAATTTGGTTTTACGTGGGTCGTAATCTGTTGTCCATGCCATATCTGACATTTCGTTAACCTTCATTGACCTAAATTTGTACATTGTAAATTCCTCGTTATTTTTGCCTACTCTTCTTTGCTTGAAAATAACCGGTCCCTTTGATGAAAGCTTGACTCCGGTTATTGCAAACAACATAAGAGGTAAGGTTAAAATAATCAGAACGAGAGATACAAATATATCAATTACTCTTTTTGCAAAGGCATTTACCATATTGTCAAGAGGTATTGCCCTAGTATTGATAATGGGAAGAGTGCCTAGCATATCAACCTGACACGTAGATTTAAAATACTCAAAGGTTGATGGAATGATAACAGTGCGCACACCGTTATGGTCGCATATATTAACAAAGTCTGTTATTAAATCGTTTTCATTTCCGTTTAAGGCGATTACCACCTCGTGTGGCTTTACCTCCTTAATTACTCTTTCAAGCTCTTCATATTCGCCCAGCTTTGCTATTTCATTTTCCTCTATATTTGAAACACAGCCAACTATATCATAGCCTAGGTGTGGGTGGTCTGTCACCTGATGCTTATATTCAAGTGCCGATGCACCGCCTCCTACTAAGAGTATTCTCTTTTTTAGTCTAGTCCTTTTTCTTGCGGAATGTAATACCTTTATGCTGATAGTTCTTTTTATTGAAACTAATACGAAGGAAATTCCTGTCGCAACAAGCGAGGTGTAGAAAAACTCATTCATTTTTGAGAACAAGCTAATCAAAATGATGCCTATTCCTAAAATTAGCAAGTCGGCTACAAAAAGCTTTAAAAGCACCTTGTGTAGTCTTAAAAGTAGCTTCGAGGTATACATATCAAAAATGAAGTACACTATTACACTAACTAGGGAAATAGCAACTGCTACCACAATCGCTGTACCACCAACAGGCACAGTGTTATTCATAATAAGCATAGCAAGACAAATTGAAGCAAAATTTATTCCTGCCTCAAGTACACAGCTAAAGCCCTTGGATAGGGTTTGATTATTCTGTCCCATTGTGTTACCTCCTATAAAAATTAAAGCACTAATCCTGAGATTAATGCTTTTTTTGTTTTTTTAGCCAATCGCAGTATCTTAAATATTCTGCACAAACCTTTGCCGAATCACCATAAGCCCTAACCTTAGCATTTTCTATCCAAATTGTTTTTTGGCATAGTCTTTTTATTTCGGCAAGGTTGTGGGAAACAATAACGAAGGAAACTCCGTCGCGTCTCATTTCCTCAATTTTGTTTGCACACTTTGAACGGAAGCTTTCGTCGCCTACTGACAAAATTTCATCTACAAGCAAAATGTCTGGGTTTACGTCTATGGCAATTGCAAAGCCAAGTCTTGCAACCATACCTGACGAAAAATTCTTTAGTGGTATGTGCATATGGTCATGTAGCTCAGCAAAATCTACGATTTCTTGATATTTCTTTTCTATGTCTTTTCTTGAGTAGCCAAGAATAGCACCGTTTAGGTAAACGTTTTCCTTAGCAGTCGCTTCATAGTCGAAGCCTGCGCCTAGATTGATTAGTGGTGCTACCTTACCTACAACCTTTACCGTACCCTCAGCGGCAGGTAAAATATCTGTTAATAATTTTAAAAGTGTACTCTTTCCTGCACCATTGTGACCTATAACGCCGATTGACTCACCCTTTTTAATTGTGAATGAAACGTTATCTAGCCTTCTATCCTTTTTCTTTTCAAGCTTGCCTCTGAAAAACCTTACTACCCATTCCTTAAGGTTATCAACCTTTTCATCACGTACAAGATAGTCAGCTGAAACATTTTTAACTTGTATAGCTATTTCTTCCTCTGGTATTTCCTCATCAACCAAAATATCATAGCTAAAGGGAAATTCTTCCTTTTCCGGGGTCTCTACCTTAGGATTTTCTTCAGGTATACCCTTTGTATTTTTAATATCTTCCACTTTTTTCTCCATTTAAATTACAGATTGTAGATAAATCTACGTCTTGTGCAAGCAAACACAATTGTTCCTATTGCAAAAGTGCCTATCCCGATTGCATATATTGTTAGCAAGCTCCAAGGGTCGAAGGATTCAATTCCTAAAGAGCATCTAAATGCAATATCTCTAAAAAATTCCACAAAGTGATACATTGGATTTGCCTTAATTATGAACAGAATGAAATCTGAGCCTGCTGGTGCGTTAGGTCCCTCAAATCTATCAAGCTTGTAGAACATAGGGGTTAGGTATGTCCAAAGTGTCAAGAATACGTTGTAGAAATGTTGAACGTCTCTGAAGAACACAAACAAGGTCGAAAGTATCAAGGACAAGCCATAGCTAAACAAGAATAATGCAGGTAGCATTACAAGCACTAGCAAGAGATATGGGCTAAACATTGACCACGAGGAAACCATATTTGGTACAGCAACCGTTCCTATGTTTATCTCTGGATTCAAGAATGCTACGATGAACATTACACCGAAAAATGCAATTAATGAAAAGCCAAAGTTAATGCAAGCAGTTAAATTGCAAGAAATTGGGAAAACATACTGTGAAATTTTGTTCTTTGTTAAAAGTCCACGATTGTTAACAATTGAAGTCATAGACTGAGTTGTACCGGCTCTCATTACAGCGAATGAAATTGTACCACAGAAAAGATACAGGGAATAGGTTGGGTCGTTTCCATAGCCCAAAACTGTACCGAAGACAACTAGCATTACAAGCATATTAAGTAATGGTTGAAGAACAGTCCACATTACTCCAATTACAGAGTTACGATATTGAATTTTAATGTTTCTGTATACTAGCTCACGAACAATGTTTGCATTTTTCTTAAAGCTAGTAGTTTTCTTTAGCATCCATTCCTTAAAGGTTGATGGCGCATTAGTTTCTTTTACTTGTTCCATTTTTAATTCCTATTTTTTATTTTGCAAATTTTGTCTATTTTTCGCTAAAAATAGTGGCAAATTAATAAACCACATATTTATATAATAACATACAGTTAAGTATTTGTCAAGTAAAGTAGTTTAATTGAGAAAAATACCAAATTTGTAATTTAGCAACTAATTTTGTTGAGACAGTCAACAAGCTCCTTGTACATGTAGAGTGAGCCCAGGCAAATTATTGATTTGTTGTTTTGACTAGCCTCGCTTACGCAGGTCTTAACTGCACTCATAATATCATCAAAGGGCTGTGAGTCAATTCCTAGGCTTGAATATACCTGTGCATAGTCCTTAGCATTCAAGGCACGAGGATTGTCAGGTGTAACGGTATAAACCTTGTCTGCTACTTGACTTACTCTTTTTGCAATGATATTGTAGTCCTTATCCTTCATTACGCCAGTTATAATATACACTCTTTCATTTGGGAAATATTTTTCTATACTTTCAACGGCAGAAAAAACGCCCTCTGCGTTGTGTCCGCCGTCAAAAATCATTGTAGGAGTGTCTAAAATTCGCTCAAATCGAGCACTCCACCTTGCCTTTTCTAATCCTTTTGCAACGTGGCAATCGTCCACACTTATTCCCATTGACCTAAGAATTTCTATCGCCTTTAAAACGTTTGATGCGTTTATTGGCTGATAGGTGCCTAGAAGCTTTATTTTTATATTTTTGTAGTTTTCAAAATCAAAGATGGTACCATTTAAGGTTGCTTCCTTGATTTTGATATTATTATGGTTTACATCAAATAGCTTTGAATTCTGTTGGTTTGCCCTTTGCTTGATTACTTCTCTTGCATCAGCATCCTTACCACACCACAAGCAAGGAATACCCTCCTTAATTATGCCTGCCTTTTCGTAAGCGATTTTTTCTATTGTATCGCCTAAAATAGACACGTGGTCTAGCGAAATGCCTGTTATTACGGATAAAATGGTAGTATCTACTATGTTAGTTGAATCAAGTCTACCACCTAATCCACATTCTAAAATAACATAGTCACAGTTGTTTTGCTTAAAATATTCAAGGGCAATTGCAGTTACTAATTCAAACTCAGTTGGCTTTTCTTCCATTTTATCAGCTACTATCTTGACCTTTTCGGTTATTGCTACAAGCTCACTGTTAGAAATGCTTTCACCGTTTATTGCCATTCTTTCGTTGAAGAATTTAATGTAGGGTGAGGTGTATAAACCTGTTTTGTAGCCTGCCTCGGTAAGCACTGAGGATAGCATTGCGCAAAAGGAGCCTTTTCCATTTGTCCCAGCCACGTGTATGAATTTCAGGCTCTTTTGTGGGTTGCCAAGTCCTTGGCAAAGCTTTTCTATTCTTTCAAGCCCTGGCTTACAAAATTCCCAATTTATAGAGTGAATGTATTCTAGTGCTTCCTCGTAATTCATTTGTTTTCCTCTTTTCCCTTTAGCTTTGCAATTTGCTTGCCTATTCCTCTGCTTCTCATAAGCATATAAATAACAAAAAGCTCAACTATGCCAACAATTAAATAGTTTATTCCTCGATAGCCCATTAGTGTGAAAAAGCCCATACCCTGCGAGGTTAAATAAAACTCTGCAAGTCCGTAGGTTTTAACTATAACTGAGCCTATAAAGTGGGCAACGAAAAGTGGCACACTTAGGTTTAAAAGTAGGCTTTTGCTATTCATACCCTTATAGCACAAGCCTGATAGTAAGCCTATAAGCCCACTTGCCACTAAAACAAAGGGGTTGATTTCGTAGCCTACCATAAAGCAACCTATAAGGTCGGCAACTAAGCCTACCACAAGGCCACTAATTGGACCTAAGGCTACGCCTGTAAAAATTATAGGTAAATTTTCAAGGCTAAAACGCAAAACTCCTCCTATGTTGAAGGCAAGGAATTTGCCTAGCACGATACTTAATGACACCATTATTCCCATAAACACTAGTCTATGGATTGAAAAAAGAGCTTTTTTCTTACCTGCTCTTTTTTGTTGTGTGTCTGTTGCCCTTGTTTGCATAAAAAAACACCTCCAAAAAAGAATACAGATTACGCACCTTTTTGGAGATGAGTCCAGCGGGATGCAACACACGCACCGCAACCAAAACGGTTTTCGTTTCTTGGGCAACTCCCCGTCCCAAAAACACTTGACGCACGTATGTTTACTCTGTAATATCTTAATTATACATAAATAATAGCACAAGCGATTTGCTTTTTCAAGAGTTTTCACACAATTATCAAAGGATTTTTAGGATATCATTAGTTTAAAAGAAATTTTTGACTTATTTCTTTAATAATATTGACATTTGTAGCAATTTGTGATAATATTCTTGTGGAATTTGAGAATGATTTTCAAATTGAGAACGAATATGAAAAGAAAGGAGAGATTATGAATACGTTTTCCACACTATTGACCCATACTCACCAGCATAGTGGCGGTGTTTGGGACTCGTTTTTACATTCACTTGAGCATTCCCTCAAGGATACTCTTATTAGTATTCCTCTTCTCTTTCTTGCTTATTTGCTTATGGAATTTCTTGAAAGAAAAGCATCCTCAAAAATGGAAAAAACTCTTAGAAAAATAGGTCCTTATGGTCCTTTGGTTGGCTCGTTTCTTGGGTCTGTGCCTCAATGTGGCTTCTCCGCCTCTGCATCCAATCTATACACAGCAGGACTTGTTACTGAGGGTACATTGATTGCCGTATTTCTTTCAACCTCTGATGAGGCCTTGATTATGCTTTTGAGTGCACCTAACTCTGCCTTTGAGATTGTTAAGCTTTTGGCTACTAAAATTCTTTTTGGTATTCTCTTTGGCTTTGCTATTGACATTATTTTAAAGTCTATGAAAATTAAAAAGGTACAAGTTGAAATGTGTCAGGATTGTGGCTGTGAGGAATCCGGTGGAATTTTCTTGCCTGCCCTTAAGCACACCTTAAAGATGACTTTGTTTATTTTCGTTATCAACCTTTTGCTTGGCTTTGGAATTGAGCTTTTAGGTGATGAGCGAATTGGACAATTGCTTTTAAGCAACTCCTTTTTCCAACCCTTCGTTGCCGGATTTATAGGTCTTGTGCCTAACTGCGCCGTATCTGCTTTGATTACTAAGCTATACATAGCTGGGCATTTATCCTTTGGGTCGGCTATTGCAGGTCTTTCAGCTGGTGCAGGAATTGGTCTTGCAGTTTTGTTTAAGTCTAATCCTGTTAAGAGGGAAAATTTAAGAATCGTTGTTATTCTCTATATTTGTGCAGTATTAAGTGGTATTGTTTTAAATTTAATAGGCATATAAAAAAGCTCTTTTCGAAAAGAGCTTTTTATTTTTCTATTAGGTGCTTAAATGAGCTTTCAAAATATTCATAATCCTTTGCACCAAAAAAGCTTTTTATCATATTGCCATTTTGGTCTAGGACTACGGTGTAGGGATAAGAGGTTGTGCCACCTAGCTTTGTATAAAGCTCATCTCCACCATTGTCGCTTGCAAAGATTATTTTTGAATCCTTAAAGTTTTCCTCGATAAATTCGGGTGCCTTGTCGCTATAAGTATAGGTGTGCACTGCGATTACGTCAACTGTGCCCTCGTAATTTGTTGCAAGCTTATCAAGCTCGGGCATTTCATATAGACAATAGGGACACCAAACACCCCAAAAGTTTATAACTGTAATTTTGCCTGTACTAGTTGGAATTATAGTTTCTCCTGTTTCACCATTTTCGTCTATTACCTTTAGCTCAATGCTCTTTTCGTTACAGGAAAACAAGGAAAGGCATACTAGTAAAATTAGGCTTATTGATATTAGTTTTTTCATTTAGTACCTCTCTAGCTTCATTAGTCGAATTGTAAAAATAGCGGACACGAAAAAGCATACCGCACATATTAAAAATAAAATGTAGGATTTTGAGTACATTTGTAATGCACCCATTGCGGCAGGAGAAAAACAACAAGCAAAGGAAATTTTTACTATTTTTGTTGACAATTCTGCTTTTGTCATACCGATTATAGCAAGGACTGCGCCTGTAATTGATATAAGAGCAAGAATTATCATAAATACGGCAGTGACTGTGTAAATATCATTATATACGTATTGAAAAATATTTACGTAGTTAGTGTCAATTAGGGTAATACCTGTATTATTAAGTCTATTTTCGCTAACTCTTATTAGTGGTGCGAAAAGCGACCCTACCATTACAAGGTGGGAAAGCAAAATGAAAATAAAATGCTTCTTATGCATATTCTTCTCCTTTCTTTTTTTCTTATTTTAGCATTATTTTTATTTTGTGTCAATAGTCTTGACATTTTAAAAGCAGAGTGATATAATGATTACGAAAAGCGATGACGGAAAGAGTAGCATTATTCTTGATTACAGAGAGAGTGACGTTTGGTGCAAGTCACTTATGAGAGATTTTGTGAAGACCACTCCAACAGCTACGGGCGGTAAAAAGCCTTGTCGTATCTCCCTGCGTTAAAGGGTAATTGAGTTAAAGCTCGGGTGGAACCGTGTGAATTTGTTATTTGCACCCCGACAGGTATTTTCCTGTCGGGGTGTTTTTTATTTGTAAATTTTTATAAGGAGAAAACATATGAAAGCTTTTATTAATGAAAAGGAAGTCCTTTTTGAAGAGGGACAAAGCGTTTTTGACGCATCAAGAAATGCAGAGCTTATTGACCGTAGTGTTATTGCCTGCAGAGTTAACGGAAATTTATGTGAGCTTACTAAGGCTCTTTGCGATGGTGACAAGGTTGAGCTATTGACCTTTGCACAGGCAGATGGTAAGCACGTATTTTGGCATACTGCATCTCATATTTTGGCTCAGGCTGTAAAAAGACTTTACCCAGAAACAAAGCTAACAATAGGTCCTGCTATTGAAAATGGCTTCTACTATGATTTTGATTCTGCGATTTCCTTTACTCCAGAGGTGCTAAAAAGCATTGAGGATATGATGAAGAAAATCGTTAAGGAAAACCTAAAGGTTGAACGATTTGAATTGCCAAGGGCTGAGGCTATTAAATTTATGGAGGAAAGAAATGAGCCTTACAAGGTACAGCTTATAAATGAGCTACCAGAGGATGCTACAATTAGCTTCTATCAACAGGGTGATTTTGTTGACCTTTGTGCAGGTCCTCACCTTTTTGCAACTGGTTCTGTTAAGGCAATCAAGCTACTTCAATGTACAGGTGCTTATTGGAAGGGTGACCAAAGCAACAAGCAATTACAAAGAGTTTATGGTGTTGCCTTCCCAACTAAGGACGAGTTAAATGCTCATATTACTGCTATGGAGGAGGCAAGAAAGCGTGACCATAACAAGATTGGCCGTGAGCTTGAATTCTTTACAACCGTTGACTCTATCGGTCAAGGCTTGCCAATTCTTATGCCTAAGGGTGCAAGAGTAATTCAGTTGCTTCAACGTTGGATTGAGGATACCGAGCAAAGACGTGGTTATCTTTTGACAAAGACTCCTTTGATGGCTAAGCGTGAGCTTTACAAGATTTCAGGTCACTGGGACCATTATCTTGATGGCATGTTTGTACTTGGCGACCCTGATGATTATACAAAGGAATGCTTTGCACTTCGTCCTATGACTTGTCCATTCCAATATCAAGTATTTTTGAACAAAAAGCGCTCATACAGAGACCTTCCTATGCGTCTTGGTGAAACCTCTACTCTATTTAGAAATGAGGATAGTGGTGAGATGCATGGTCTTATCCGTGTAAGACAGTTTACTATTTCCGAAGGACACTTAATCTTGCGTCCTGACCAATTGGCTGAGGAATTCAAGGGCTGTCTTGAGCTTGCTAAGTATTGTCTTGAGACTATCGGTCTTTGGGAGGACTGTACCTTCCGTTTCTCACAGTGGGACCCTAAGCGCACAGACAAGTACGAGGGTACACCCGAGCAATGGAATGAGGCACAGGAAATTATGGGTAAGCTTCTTGACGAAATCGGTCTTGAGTACGAGATTGGTATTGACGAGGCTGCATTCTATGGTCCTAAGCTTGACATTCAATGTAAGAATGTTTTCGGTAAAGAGGACACTATTGTAACAATTCAAATTGATATGCTTCTTGCTAAGAAGTTTGGTATGGAATACGTTGATTCTAACAATCAGCTTGCAACTCCATATATTATTCACCGTACATCTATGGGCTGTTATGAAAGAACACTTGCGCTCATTCTTGAAAAGTATGCAGGTGCACTTCCACTTTGGCTATCACCTACACAGGCAGTTATTATTCCTGTTAACTCTGAGTTTGATGATTATGCTAAAGAAATTGAGTCTAAGATGCTTGCTTGTGGAATGAGAGTTGAGGCTGACCTACGTAATGAAACTATGGGTAAGCGTATTCGTGAGGCACAGCTACAAAAGGTTAACTATGTAATCGTTGTTGGTGCTAACGAAAAGGAAGCTGGTACTGTTTCACTTCGTGCACGTGGCGGTATTGACCTAGGTGTTATGCCTATTGATGAAATGATTAGCAAGCTAAGTCAAGAAATTGATGAAAAGAAAAGATAATTTTAGGAAATAATATATAAAACAATTCAAAGGAGATTTATATGTCAGAAAGAATTGAGGCAAGCTCCCTTTTCAATATTGGCTATGGTCTTTATGCCATTTCCTACAATGACGGGCAAAGGGATAATGCGTTTATATGCAATAGTGTTGTTCAATTGACAAGCACTCCCTTGCAAATAGCAGTTACTATCAATAAGGCAAATTATTCTCACGATGTAATCAAAAATACTAAAAAAATGAACATAAATTGCTTGACTATCGACACTCCCTTTGAGATTTTTGAAAAATTGGGCTTTAAGAGTGGCAAGGACCATTCAAAGCTTGATGGCATTTTATATTGGAATTCTTCAAATGGTCTTGCAGTTTTAACTGCCGATTACGTAAACTCATTTATTTCATTAAAGGTAAATGATTGCATTGACTTAGGCACGCACTCAATGTTTATTTGTACTGTTACAGAGGCTGTTAACATTACAAGTGTTGAGACTATGTCCTATTCCTACTATCACAAAAATGTAAAGCCAAAGCCCCAAGCACAAAAAAAGACGGGGTACGTGTGCAAAATTTGTGGTTATGTTTACGAGGGCGATACACTTCCCGAGGACTTTGTTTGTCCTTGGTGCAAGCATAGTGCTGAGGATTTTGAAAAGCTATAAATTTAAAAGCACTTGACGAAAAGTCAAGTGCTTTTTTCGATTATTTTAAATCCTGATTCTCTCTATTTTGCTCTATAACCATAGCATTTCTTTTTGCTACAAAAATATTCGTACTTACAATTATGACATTTAGAGTAATCGATGTCTTTCTGTCCTTCGAGTGAAGAAATTATCGCCGATGACACCGCTTGATTTATCTTAATTCTTTGTTCCTCTTCTTGCTGTTTTGCCCTGTTCTTTTTTTGTACAATTTCAATTTGTTCTTCTACTTCTTTTAAGGATTGTTCTAATTCTTGTTTATAGACTTCCTTATCTAATGATAAAACTTTCAAAGCCTCTTCTAAACTCTCCGCCCTGTTATCAGCAAGAATTAGTATGATTCTTGTAACATCATTATAATATTCGGGAGCAACTATTCTTTCTTTTTCCAAAAGCTCTTTTTTTAACGATTTTAGTTCCTCTTTAGCAGTAGCAGAATGCTCGTTATAAAAAACTCTTAGCATTTGATTTTCTGCCATATAAGCATTTAGATGCTCATTGTATTCCTTTTCATTATATATTTTATTCTGCTCATCTACTTCTTTAGATTTTTCGCACTCTTGCTGAGATTTTTCAAAATTCTGCATTAATTGTGTTCTCTTTTTATATCCATCCCACACAAGATATATCGCTACACATATGCCGATAACCATAGGCACAAAAATTCCTAAAATAGCAAAAACACCTGATAGTACACCAAGAGCAATTCCACCATAGAATTTTATGTCTTCCTTCTTTTTGTTTTGCTCAAGCTCGGTTTTGCATTTATCGTTTTTCTCTTTTGCTATATCATAATTATTGACGCTTTTTAATTCTGGCTTTTCAAGTGTTGCAAAAGCATCAACAAACTCGTCCTCACTATTTTTTATTATATTTTCAAGGTATTCCTTGGTCCTTATCTGTTCTTCTAATATCTGTAATTCAAATAATATTTCACTTTTTTCCATAAATTCCTCCGCTATTTTTACCCCCACTCCCCGATTTACAGCGAATGTATCTTATCTTATTAATAAGAGAAAAGCCAATTTTCACAGGACGAAAAATCGTCCTGTGAAAATTGGATTAAACTAACTATTTTATTGTACACAAAAATTACAGAGTTAGCCTCTGTCTGTCAAGGATTATCTCATTTTTCATTTCTTATGTCAACCCTTTTTTCCAAATTAAATTGTAAATTTATTGTAGCATAATTCTTTATCATTGTCAACAATAAATGCCTAAATCTACCCGTTATAGAGGAAATTTACGGCAACATCAACACTCTGAAAAAACTTAATTGCCACTTTTTTAGTTGCCGTAAATTTCTTCTGCGTATTCGTTGTAGTAGTCTATTAGGTCCTCGTCTATGTAATCAAAGACCTCCTCGGCTAAGTGCTCGGGAACACCGTAGTATGCCTCGGCAATGGCACCTGCCATAGCGCCTATGGTGTCGCCGTCGCCACCTAGGGAGATTGCGTTTCTTACTGCGTCCTCAAAGTCCGTTGATTCAAGGAAGCACATAATTCCCTGTGGGACACTGCCCTGACAGGTTACGTTAAATTTGTAGCTTGGTCTTATTTCGTCAAGGGTGAAATTAAGGGTATAGTAGTTATCCTCAATATATTTTCTTATTTCTTCCTTGTTTTTGCCCTCTCTTGCTAAAAAGATACAGGCTGAAATAGCTTGTGCACCCTTTATGCCCTCCTCGTGGTTGTGGGTTACCTCGGCACTCCATTTTGCTAGAGTTTCTGCCTCCTCGAGGGTTTTTGCTATCCATGCAACAGGGGAAACACGCATAGCGGAGCCGTTACCGAAGCTATTGTATGGTCCTCTTTTTTTATCCATTAGCCAATGGTAAAATTTGTAGCCATACCCTGCGTTTGGGTGTGCTATTCCTATTTCTCTCATATATCTACAAAGCTTTTCTTGAAAGTCATCCTTGTTATGATAATCTGAGCTTACAAGGGCACAGCCTACTGCCATAGTCATCATGCTATCGTCTGTTGCACGACACCCTTCTTGAAAAAATGGGAAGGTCTTTATTTTATTCGATTCAAATTCGTAAATTGAGCCACAAACGTCACCTATAATTGCACCTAGCATTTTAGTCTCCTTTAATCTTGCTTCCCTACGATTGCCTCTACCATTTTTCTAGTTTCCTTTTCGTCATAGGTGGAATATTGAATTTGTAGTATATCACCGACACCTAAAAGCTTGCCACCATGTCCGTCAACCTCTTGGTTTTTAGCTTGGGACTTTTGGATTGACAAAACGAACAGGTTAGCCGGCCAGAATATATCTCTTATTTGCTTTCCTACTGCAAAGGCACCTTCCTTGACAGTTACCTGTGCTTTTACTATTTTTGATACCTTACCGTGGTTTAATTCCTCAATTCTTAACTCCATTGCGCTATCGTTTATTGATACAGCTTCAAAAAGCTCTGTTACAAAATATGAAAGTAATGCTACTATGACAATTGCCAAAACGTTTTCGTAGCAGGACAAGGCTTCAATTGCAAATACTATTGCAGTTAGTGGCGTTTTCATAATTCCTGACAATGTTGCAGTAATGCCTAGAATTATAATTACTCCGTAAAGCTCCTCACTACCACCTAGGGAAAGGACTATTTTTCCAACAATTGAGGCAACTATTGCGCCTAGGGCAATAGTTGGTATAAACACACCACCTGTAATACCATTTTTGTTGGCTGACAATGTCAAGGTTGAGCGTACGATTAGCACTACAATTAGAAGTGTAATTGGTAGGCTACCTAGGAATATATCGTGAATTAGGTCGTGACCTGTTGAGATATTAGAAAAGGACACAAGACCCATTAAAACTGTCAAAAGAAGAATTGCGAATATTTTATACTGTGGCTTTACCTTTGCTAATGTTTTACTGAAAAAGCCTGATAAAAGCTTATAGTAATTCAAGAGCAAAACACCGAATAAGCCTATTGCCAAGCCTACCACAAGTGGCACCCACAATTGATTTAGCCTTAGTGCTTGTAAGGGGGCTATTTCAAAAAGCTGAGTTGATACACCAAGCCATGGTGCGAAAATTTGGTTTGCAACTCCTGCAAAGGCTACCGAGCTTGAGGCAACTATCATTATTGTAGGAGAAATTCTTTGATGCGCCTCCTCGATTGCGAAAAGTATGCCCGAAATTGGCGCACCTGTTGCCACGTAAAAGCCTGCGCAAGCGCCACCTGTCATTGAATATCTGTCCCATGCGGTATGTCGTCTTGCTAAAATATAGACACTGCCTCTGCCTATTGCAGTACCCATTTGTACGGCAGGGCCCTCGTTTCCTAGAGGTACACCTAGCAAAAAGCTAACCAAGGACATAAGAAATACGCCTATTAGATTTCTTAGCCATTTAAAGGTAACAAGGTCACGTAGCACAGCTATGCTAGTTGGTATTCCACCACCCTTAACATTTGGTATTTTCTTATAGATTAGGGCGAAAAGCAAGCTTATTCCAAAAAGACAAATCATAACCACGGGCAAAAGATATAGGTGGTCTCTTAGATAGTCATAACAGAATTCTGAAAACGATATTGTGTGCTTTGCAATTAGCTTGTATAAGTTTATAATTAAGGCAGTCAGTGTACCTGTGATAAAGCCAAAGGCAACTGCAGGTACTATTAAGTTGATAATATAGCTTTTTAGTCTTATTGACCTCGGCTTGTTTTTCATAATTACTCCTTACAGAATCTTGCTTTTTACGTAAATTGAGTTGTCTGGGATTGTGCCGTTTACAGTAGAATTTTGTACTACCACGCATTCGTTTCCAACTATTGAGTTTTCTTTAATTAGAATTGGTCCCGAAATTGAGTATTCATACATTAGGTGGTCAAGAGAAAAGCCTACTCGTCTTTCCTTTGCAACTAGGCTATGACCCGTTGCGTAAAGCAAGGTGTTGTTTCCTACTGTTACGTTATCCTCTATAGTTACAGGGCCTGAAAAATAGACACTGTCCCCTATTTTTACATTATTTCCTACTTTAGTAAGACCTAGCATATCAACAAATAAATCCTTGCCTACTTGTAGGTTTTGACCATGATTTGGGAAAAGAATATTTAAAATTTCCTCTTGTCTTTCCTTAGTGGTGCTTGGCGAATTGATTTCTGCGCAAAGACGGTGAGTGTAGATATACATAAGCCCTAGTCTTATGCCTGTTGAGTTAAAGGGCTTGCCCTCGTAAAGTCTTATATAGCTACTTGGCAGATTGCCATAGCCTAAATCCTTTAGGGTTTTACGAAGGTCCTCGTGCTTTCCTATCTTGTCCTGCTTTGTGCTTATTATTGATTGACTTTTATCAATTTTCTTAATTACCTTAGCTGGTTTTCCTACTGCTAGTGCGTTGTCCTCTATGCTTTCACAAGCATGGGCGCCTGCGCCTAAAACTGTATTATTGCCGATTGATACGTCGCCCTCAATTTTCACACCTGCGCAAATCCAAGTGTCGCTACCGATATGGACACGAGTTAACCTTATCTTGCCGTCCTTTTCAATAGGCTTATCGGACCCTACTTGTATTTTGGTTGCAAAAATGGTGTAATTCTCACACTCTACCAAGGAAAATTTGGAAAACTCCACCCGTCTGTTAGTAAAGCCACAGCCGTTAAAATCTGCTAATCCGATTACTACACTTAGGTTTTCACCAACACTTGAGAGTGTACCGTGAATTGGAAAAAGCAAATCTAATATGTGTAGCTTTTTAAAGTATGTGCTAAGAATTTTAAAGATTGATGGGTCCTTGCCCATTTTTCCGTTACTTTGGTTAAATTCATCACACAAGCTCTTTGATATTTCAAGAAGTCTTTGATATGCTTTGTCGTTGGGGTCAAAAAACTCACAACGATACATTTTTTCTATTTCGCCTAACTCTTCCTTTTTAAATTTGAAATGCTTTATTAGGTGGTTAAGCTTTCTTTTTATCTTATCCATAGGTATCCCTTTTTCCTTAGTTACTATATAACAATTTTATCATATATATATATTTTTGTCAACGCAAAGAAATATACCTATTGATTTTTCTTTTCTCTTAGTATAGAATAGTTAGCAAGGGGGGGAAACGAGAATGAAAAGATTAGTACCTATTATTTTATGCTTACTTTTTCTATTTTGCGCCTGTTCTAAGTTCGATATGGAAATTACTCCAACCGAGGGCAAGGGTGAGTTAGGTGATTACAGTGAGGGTGAGATTGAGTACGTGGTTAACGAAGGGTCTAAGAAGTATCATTTGCCCTCTTGCTATCACGTTAAGGATTATGAAAACCCCATTAAGACAAAAAGCCTTGAAATGCTAAGAGAAAAGGGCTACTCGCCTTGTGCTAATTGCCTTAGAAACAAATAAAACACCGACACAGTGTCGGTGTTTTATTGTTTTTACATAGGCATTGAGTCTGCGTTACCCTCTTTTTTGTACCAATTAAATTCTACTCTTTCGCCATTGATTAGGTAGCTTTGTGGAGTGGTTGTTTCCATCCAATCAAGAGGTACAAGCTCGTCCCTTTGGACTGATGCAATTTTAAAGGCTTCTCTTAATTCCTCAAGCTCGTCTTCGTTTAAGACTCCCGGCTTACAGGAAACGAAAAGTGTGGAGCCACTTCTTGATAGTGCCCTTAGCCATTCTCTATTTAACTCCCAAGAGATTGCCCCTGTTATACCCACACAGTCAGCATCGGCACCGAAGAATGCATTATTTTGACCTACTCTAAAGGCAAGGGTATTTACACCCATTTTAGCTGTCCTTGCCCATTCAAAGCCACTTGTGTCGTCGCCTGTACGGTTTAGCTGGTGAAGTCCTGCACAAAGGTGACCTATTGCGTTACAGCCGATTATAACTGCACCATTTGAATTGTCCTTTACTGTTTTGTAAAATTCCTTTATAATTTGTGCAGTTGTTTTTGTCTTATCGTAAAAGCCCCAGTCGCCTTTAGCCATTGCGCCATCTATTTCAAAGCCCCATCTGCCGAAGATATCGAAGGTTGAAAAGTCGTGCTTTATTAGCTGATAGCCCCAATCAACAAGTATTTTTGTTGTTTCGGCTACGTATTCAAGCACCCCTGGGTGAGATGGGTCAAGGACCTTGTTGCATCTTTCAAGATAGTATTCCTCGGGGAAGGTGTCGACCTTGCGAGGCTCGTTATCCTTGCCGTTTACTAGGTATCTTACCCAAATACCAGGACGCACACCGATTTTCTTCATTTCGTCGGCTAATCCCTTCATATCAGGAAATCTTTCGTTGCCGATATTCCAAGGTGCATCTGTTGGGTTTGGTTGCCATCCGTCATCAATTACCATGTATGGAATATTTTCGTTTTCCTTGCACAGTGCCTTGACGATTTTGGTATCCTCTATAATTTCCTCGTGTGAGCTTTTTCCGTAAGCATAGTACCAGTTATTTGAGCCATATACTACGTGGTCTGCAAGGTATGGATTTGGACACATTACCTTACAAAATTCCTTAAGTGCAGAAAAAGCAGATACGTCCTTATATTCCTCAAAATAGATTGTTGCGCACTCAATTTCCCCTGTAATTTGAGTTGGTCTTGTGCCATTTCTCAAATCAAGCCACAACGTGATTCCTGCACCATCGCATTGCCAAAATGCAAGGGAGTTACAGCCTGTTTCTACACCGAAGCATTCTGTAAATCTGCCCTTATAATCGGTAACCGAGTCGCTTCCGTTTGATGCAAGGAAGTACCAGGGCATATTTCTTTCGGGGCAAATTCCTCTCCATTCAAGATTGCCATATCCTCTTTCCCAGGCATCGCCTAGGATTTTTACGTCCTTTCTTAAGGGTGTATTCCAACGTAGCTTTAAGTAGCTTACGCCTTGGTTTTCAGCCCTTAAAATTACCTTTAAGCCCTTCTCCTCTTCAAATCTAACTATTGCCTTATTGGTACTTTCTGCAACGCATGCTTCTTTTCCAAAATATATTTGTGTTATGTCGGGTCTTCTTAATTTCATACTTACCTCAAAATTTCGTTTATTATGTAGCTTTTGTACTCTTCCCTTGCCTTGTGAGTAAGGCTACAATGGTCTCTGTCCGCAACCACAGTAAAGGTGTAATCGTAACCGTTTTCTTCAAGTGCTTTTACAAATTCTCTTGAGTGCTTGTCGATATTTACGGCTGTATCCTTATCACAATGGAAAAGGTGATACCTTACTCTTGGTAGCTTATTTCCCACCAAATGTATTGGTGAAATTGATTTTAGTGCCTCGTCAAGGGTACCCTCAAAATTATAGAGTGCACTATAAAGAGTCCTTGGTAAGTCCTCTCTTTCTGTAAAGTGATACACAACGTCGCACACAGGACAATTTGTTATGCAAGCTACGGGTGTACGCTTTGCGTAGGCGGTATATATTAAGGCGCTTTGTCCTCCCATACTACCACCACTTGAAACAATTGGTGTATTTTCGTCAAGCTTGTATTTGTCAAATATTACGTCAAGAATCTCGTCGGTGTATTTAACTGCCTGCTTATTCATCCAAGCCCAAGGATTGTTATATGGAACTACATAGATTATTCCATACTCAGCCATAATTTCGCCAATTTCTATGTCGTAGTCGTTATACATTGCCATTCCACCCAAGCCAAAAAACTCAAGAGCGATTCCATTTATTTCACCCTTTATTATTTTGTCGTTTGAGTACGCAAAGCTTCTTAAATTTTCATAGGTTATTATCTTTTCCATAGCTTAATCCCAAAATCCTAAATTCTTTTTCGGTGTAGAAATCACCGTTAGCTCTTTACCCTCAAAAAGCTCGTTTGCGTTTCTTGAAACATCGTCAAGGGTTAACTCTCTTGAACGATTGATTGTATTCAAAAATCCCAAATTCAATTCGTAAAGCCACATTTCGTTGTAGTTTACCTCTTGAAGCTTATTGATTAGTCCTTGCCAGTCGATTTTACCCTCGCCCGGTAGCCAGTGTCTTTCGTTTACAAAGTCGTAGTCGCTGATATGCGTTGATACAATTTTGTCACCTACCTTATCGATAAACTCGCTCATGTCCTCGGATAGCAAATGATTTGTATCAAAGCACACACGCAAATCAGGGTGGGCAGATATTAAATCTAAAATATCGCTTGAATCACGACCTAGACAGGTGCGTGGCAAATCCTCAACTAAAATGATTGCGTTTTTCTCCTTTGCGTACTCTGCAAGGATATAAAGACTATTTTTTGCGCAAGCCATTCGCTTTGGTCTGTCCTCTTCCTTAATTGGCTCGCCACTTGCGTGAATAACAAATTTATCGATACCAATATCGGTCGCCTTATCAATAAAGCTCTTATGGTATTTTATTGATGCCTCCGCTAAATCGTCTCGTGAGATATCTAACTTATCAAAGGGAAAGAATGGTAGGTGAAAGGACCAAATATTAATACCATATTGCTCCGACCATTTTTTGATATTTTCAAAATCAAGTCTGTCGTACTCTTTGGTTGGTACAGAAATTTCCATATATTCAATTCCTGCATCCTTGTACATTTTAAATAGCTTCTCATCAATTGAGTATGGTGTAGATAATCCTACCTTGTTCATTTTAGTGCTCCTTTGCTTATTTTGTTAAGTATATTTTATCACGGCAGTCCTATAAAATCAATATAAAAAGAAAAAAGGTCATTAAAATGACCTTTAAATTATTGAATATTCAAAAAGCTCGTATTTTAATCTAGTGCCGATATCAACCTCAGGTGGCAAAAGTGCCATAGCGATAAAAAGCTCCTCGTCGCACTCTTGGTTGTCTTGACGCAAATAAGCATACTCGCCTTCAATTCTAGTTACTGTATAAAGCTTTGTTTCCATTTTTAATAATCAAGCTCCAAAACAATTTCAAATTCTGCACTTTCACCAGCAACTCTTATATCGTATTTGCCACCAAGGTTGTCAATTGTAGTTACTTGATTTTTTCCAAGTGGAATGTCGCAAACAATTTCACCATCACAGGAAACGACTACTCTTAAGTTGCCTTGATTAAGAGTAATGCTAGAATTGATAACAAAAGCATCACCCTGTGGCTGAATTGATTTTTTCATTACGTTTACGCCTGACATTTTTTTAGCCTTGTAGGTAATTGCATTTCCTCTTGTGCTCGTTGAAGAGATAGTTTGAACGTATGTGCTATTCCCTAAAATCTCTTCCTCGGTTAATGTACATAGAGACGTGTCGTCACCGTTTGTGTCCTCGATGTGACTAAGGGTACAGGATGAAAAAGCAAGGAGAAGTGTCGCAATTAATAGTATGGAAAGTAATTTTTTCATATTTTACCTCACATTGTTTTCTTGTACGTATCAATATTTTGGTCTGTGTTGTAGGTTGGGTCCCCTGGATTGATTCCGTTCATAACCTGCATTACGTGATATGCTTCCTTATGAATTTTGTCAAGTGCTTCCCATTTTGGAAGGGTTGTGTCTGGGAATAGTGGCTCGCCAATATGTACCTCTGCCATTGGTGCCTTGCTAAACCATTTTTCGATACCACGACGGGGTCTGAAGGATATGGTAAGTGGGATAATTGGCTTATTGTGCTTTACTGCTAGCTTGAAGATTGCAGGCTTAAGTGGTCTTATGTCCGGATAGTAAAACCACATTGACCCTTCCGGATAAAAGTGTAGCCACTTACCATCTTCCAGTATTTGATTCATTGCCCTGTGGAATTTTGCCATAGCCTTTACGTTATCCGTTGGTACAGGAATGCCACCTGCCCAGTCGATAAGAGGTCCGTTTGGTCCTTCGAAATTTGTTTTCCAGCCTGGGAAAAGAGGCATGTATGGTCTTAGTGCCTTTAGTACACAAAGAAAGTCCCACATTAAAACGTGGTTACATATTGTAATTGCACCGTTTTTAAATTCCTTTTTGTACTTTTTTAGTTTTTTTCTTCCGTATACCTTAGCACCGTGTCTTATGCTAACGGCAGGAATAGCCAAAAGATGCAACGCTATAAAAAAGCTTACCTTTTTTAGCATATTTACAAAGCCGTTTTTACGGTAATTATAATTTTCATCAAAGTGTGTGTCACGAAGATGCTTGACGGTAATCATATGCTCGTCGCTTCTGTCGGGATATGTATAATCAAGATTGTGTCTGTAATACATAGCTTACTCCTTAATTAGTTTATGTATACATTATATCATATAACATCTTAAATTTCAACAAAAATTTAAAAAGTGCGACACTGTGTCGCACTTTTTTATTTGCTTACAAACATTTGAGTCCAATAGTTGCCATCCTTGACGTAACCAACGCCTATTCTTGTGTAGGTAGAATTTAATATATTTGCTCTGTGGCCTGAGGAATTCATCCAGCCATTCACAACAGATTCAGGAGTGTTGTAGCCTCTTGCTATGTTTTCACCTGCAGTTTTATATGTAATTCCAAAGCTTTTCATCATTTGAAAAGGTGTGCCATAGGTTGGACTTGTGTGGGAAAAATAATTTTTGTCCTTCATATCCTGTGATTTATATCTTGCTACTCTTGAAAGCTCCCAATCATAGGTTAACGGATTTAGTCCTCTTTTTGTCCTTTCCTTGTTTACTAGGTCAGTTACCTGCTTTTCATAGGTTAGTACATTTTGGTCGCTAGTTGGTATATTGATTTTTTGATTTGGATATATTAAGTCGTAATTTGTAATTTGTGGGTTTGCACTTTTTATTTCACTAAGACCAATCTCATATTTTACAGCTATTTTCCAAAGGCTCTCGCCCTTTAGGACTGTATGGGTTATTGTAGTGGCTGATACACTTACCGAGAGTATTACGATAAGCATAATCGCACTTAAAATAGATATCAAAGTCCTTTTCATTCTTTTCGAATACCTCCTTGGTTTATTTGTCGTTTTTCAACAACAGTACCTATTATACCATAGCTGGTGTGTAGGTTGCAAATGTAATATTTGGTAAGCATTTACGATGCAGTATTCTTTTGTGCAAATATCCTTTTTTTATAACATAAAAAATCCGTACGGCACCCGTACGGATTTTAGTTTAATTATTGATTTGACGAGGTGCTTGCAAGCTTGTTGTATGAAACAAATTCATACACAGCACCATTTTCTGGTGTGCCTGCTTGCATATATGAATACTCTGTGCTAGTTGCATCGGCTACCTTAACATAGCCACCCATTGCAATTTCGGCAGATTTGTGGGAATCCTCTGTAAAGCCAGTGATTTTTAATTCAAACAAGTCAACGCCACGGCTTGTTAGGTCTGTTGCGATTGCACCAGCAAGTAGTTCACCATTTTCACCGAATACCTTGTTTGTACCCGCTTTAGCCTTTGATACAGCGAATAGTCCATAATTTACTGTCTTGCCTGTTAATTCTTCATAAAGTTTAACATCGTCGTGGTTTATTTTAAATCCGATTGCCATACCACCGTTTCCAAACTCTGGTGCTGAATAGCCAAGGCAAGTAAAGAGGGCACCTAGCTCCTCGGTTGTAGATGTTGTATTAAGGATACAACCCTCGTTTGTACATTTTGTTACCTTTGACCCTACCTTTGAAAAATCTGCATATACAATGGAAACTGATAGTTCTGCACTTAGTGAATGCTCAACTGTTGTAGTGCCACATTTTTCACATACAACCACACAAGCATTTGACTTTTCATCATCGGCTGTATGTACTCCCTTATAAAAGGCCTCACATTCATTGTATTCAAATACAACCTTACCTCTTGATTTTGCAGTTACAATATTTTCACCAGAATCAGTGCCTACTGCACCATTTTTGCCCTCGGAAATTTTTGCAATAAGCGCATCCCATTGCGCCTCAGTGCCACAATAATAGAAGGTTGCGTTTCCACAGTTTGTAAAATACTGGTGTGCTGTACTTACATCAACGTTTTCAGCAGTAAATGTAGCAGGCAAATAAATTGCTGCGTTATTAGCACCTCTTACGTAGAAGTTGTCGCCTGTTTCACCTGCAAAGCTCTTAAAGCTAGCACCTAGCACAATCTTTTCAAGCTTAGCATTTGAGTCAAACAATGTAAACTGTAATGCTCTTTCGTGAATTTCCTCAACTGTGTTTGGCAAAATAAGCTCCTTTAGCTTACTACACATATAGAAGCATCTGTAAGGGATAACCGTTATTTGTGATCCTTCCTCAAAGACTATTTTCTCAAGTTGAGTATCTTGGAAAACTCCATACCCGTCGGCCTCTATAAAGCTAGTCACCCCTTTAGGTACCAAAAATTCCTTTAGATTTGACTGTAATACTGCATGAATACCTATTCTAGTAATAGGAGTATTTGGCTCTATATCTACAATCATTGCTTGAGTTTCCTGGAACATTCTGTCAATAATTTCAGTTGCCGTTTTTGGAAAATAAAAATATTGAATAGGTGCAGTTTTTTTGCCACCATATCTACCGAATTGGAAGTTTGAATCAAAGGTTTCAATCTCGTCAAGACCATCTTCAACTAGGTCATCTCTTAGGTTTACTACAACTATACCAGATTGCTGAGACTTGCCGTAAACCTTTGACAAATCACTAAATTTAGCTTTTTGGTCTGTAACAGTAATAAAATCAACTGCTCTTTCGCTTACTAGCTTGTTATCTGCATTAAGATACCAAACAAGCGCATAGCCATTCTCGTCATATAGATTTACAACAGGATTAGCAACACTTTCCTCGCCTACTGTAAAGGTACCATTGAGTGTTACGGTCGTGTCCTTTTCAATTGGTGTAGCACTAATTGAAACAGCAAGAAGACACATTGTTGCAATAACTATAAGTATAGATAAAATAATCTTTCTTTTCATTTTGTTCTTCTCCTTTTAAATTGTGTTTTTTAACTTTTTTCCAAAAAGCATATACGATATTGACATTCTCACATTTTTATTTTATACTGTTTATGGGAGTTTGTAAATAGATTATTTTATTGAATAATTGTATTATTTTACTATCAGCCTTTTGGAAAGGAGTTGAAGACAATGAAGATATATTACAGAAATTCCGATGTTTTAAATCACAAAAGCATACAATCAACTGACTCTCCATTGATTGTAAATCTTGTAAACGATTGCTTTACCAATATGCCACCCTTTGAATATAACACTTATAATTCTAAGGGACGTGACGATTATTTTTTGATTTACGTAACTGATGGTATTTTTAGCACGAAAATAAACGATGAGGTTTACAATCTTAAAAAGGGATCTGTTGTTATATTTCCACCAAAATTCAAATATCACTATTGGGGTGAGCCACCCTCGAAGTATCTTTGCGCCCATTTTACCGGTTCTCACGTAGAGAAAATTTTAACTGACCTTGGCTTCTCTCTTGACCCCCTTGTGCTAGAGGGTGAATTTTCTCCGAAAATAAAAGCTCTCTTTGACAAAATGATTGAGGCTGATATAACTAAGGCTCCATTTTTACAATACTCTCTTGCTTGTCTTTTAGAGGAAATCTTACTTACTATTGCCACAAACAGAGAGAAAAACAAGGGCTACCGTACCTTTAAAAGCTCAATTAAATATATTCATACAAATTATACTGAAAAAATTCACATTCCTAGCCTTGCAAAAATGGAAGGCTTAAGCAACTCACGATTTATCACTCTATTTACCAAGGAAATGGGAAAAACCCCAAGCGATTACATACTTAGCCTAAGGCTTTCTAGGGCTTGTGAGCTTCTTACCTCAACGAATATGGAAATTAGTGAGATAGGCCCTGCCTCTGGCTATAAGGACCCATATTTCTTTAGCAAAATATTTAAAAAGTATATGGGTGTCCCACCTGGGGAATATAGAAAAAGAAACAAATAAAATAGAAAAAGGTCGACATGTGGTCGACCTTTTTTAATTATTCCTCTTTATTTAGGAATTTATTGTAAGAAACAAATTCATACATAGCACCCTCGTCTGGTGTGCCTGCTTGCATATATGAATACTCTGTGCCGTCTGCATCGGTTACCTTAACAAATCCGCCCATTGCAATTTCTGCTGATTTGTGCTCTTCCGTTGAAAAGCCTGTGATTCTTAATTCAAATAAGTCAATGCCACGGCTAGTTAGGTCTGTTGCAATTGCACCAGCAAGTAGTTCACCATTTTCACCGAATACCTTGTTTGTACCCGCTTTAGCCTTTGATACAGCGAATAGACCATAATTTACAGTCTTGCCTGTTGTTTCTTCATAAGTCTTGATGCTATCGCGATTAACTACAAAACCAATTGCGATTCCCGCATTTCCATATTCAGGTACTGTGTAGCCAAGACAGACAAAAAGACTTGGAGTCGCAATTTCACAATTTTCTTTACAATTTGCACAAGCAACGATTTTCGTGCCCTTTTCTAAATAACTTGTATATGTAAATGAGATAAGTGTAGCATCGCCGTTCAAATAATCGTAATTGTGCGATAGTGCTGTTCCAGCTATTTCTTGTCTTGTTTCATAACCACAGAAGCAAGATATTACCTTTGCGGCATTAACTTCGCAACCCGCAGCCATATCAACTGATGTTTCTGTTAAATGATTTGTATTACCCTCTGCATTGCAGTAATAAATCGTTGCCGAACCGCTAACGCCCGCTGTTGTTGCATCAATATCATTTGCATTTGCAAAATATACTGCCGCAACATTCCAACCAGCTACATTAATGTTCGTTGTATCGCCTAAAAATACAACTGATGGTTTTGTTCCATTACCCACTTCAACACCTTCAAATTCCCAACCGCGTGTAATAGATGTTGTGCCTTGACCAAAAACTAATACACTATTAAGATTTTTGCAGTTTTTGAATGGAGTTCCTGTCATTATTGCAAGTCCGCTGGGAAAATAATATACATCAGGTTTGCTTGGAATATTATCGTATGTAAATGCTTCGTTCACAAAATATACGTTTGTTAAATCACCGAAAACGGACATAGCATCAGTGCCGCCGTACATATTTTGCAAATTCTTAGGCAGATGGATTGCTCTTAAGCTTGTGCAATTTTTAAAATAACCGCCGTCATAGTTTACCTTCCAGCCAAGTGCTGTCATACAATCCGGCAAGCTTATGGCTTTCAGGTTCGTACAGTCAGCGAAAAACTCGGGGCCAATGTTTGTTAGTTCGTCGTTTTCATCATGTTCAAAAATACATTCCTCAAGAGAGGTACATCCCTTAAGCAAGTAGCCTCCAAAGCCTGTGATTGTGTCAGGGAATGATATTCTTTTGATGTTAGTAGCATACGTAAGACCGTATCCGCCGATATAGGTTACGCCCTGTGGAATATCCAAGCTTACGATATCGCCAAAGCCGTAATTTTTGCCTGTTTTTTCACGAATATACGAAAAATCAAACAACTCTCTTACAACCAAACTTCCAGCACTGCCGTTATTGGTTGATGTTACGTCGCTTGATATATATCCTGTAGGGCAGGAAAACCCGTCACTAAACACCACGATATCGTCCATTGTAACCGTAACATTTAATTTTTCTGGTGCATCATCGTATATTGTAACCTCTGCGTTTACACTAAAAGCAAATAAACAAATAAGTGATATGCCGATGAATAGTGTTAAAAACAACTTCTTTTTCATAATTAATCTCCTTTTGCTCATTTTATTGAAAAATTTCCCAATTTTATTTTATCAAATGCAAATATTCTTGTAAATGTAAATTTTCGTGTTTTATATGGACAATATCCTTAAATATTTTGCATTTCATAGTTTCAACAATGAAATTTTGGAATTTCAAGCAGTTCTCCGCCACGTTTTGCTGACTCGTTTGCGATTATGCCAGGAAGTGAAATTCTAATGCCCATATCAACGTCAATTGGTGGGTCTGTGTCCTCTATTATACATTTAATAAAATCACGTATCATTTTAGCATCTACGCCGCCATGTCCATAGACGTCACCTGTATTCGATAGCTTAACAGGGATTTCAAAACACTTCTCAAAGGTATTTGGCACCTCATACATTTTGGCAAATGAGGTTGCCTCCTCAAGTGGCTTTGTTTTATCTGTAAGGATTGAGCCCTTTGTGCCGTAAAGTGCAAAGTTATGGTCGTATCCAACGTACATACCGAAGCCTATAAAAATACGAATTACTGCACCCTTAGCGGTTTTAAAAATCGCTATTCCGTTTTCGTCTCCCTTACTATATGGGTTATATTTTGCCGATTCTGGCACCATGCAGGAAACACTAACCACATCGTCGTCCATTATGTAAAGAAGTGGTCCTAAATTGTGTGTTAGATAGGTTATTGCTGGGTTATAGCTTCGCCAGTGATTTTCAGGGTTATATGGCTTTATTTCGTCAGGATGGGTTGAGTGCAAATACTCGGACTCTGCGTAAAGAATTTCGCCAAATTTTCCGTCCTCACGCATTCTTTTCCATGCTTCAATAAATGCCCAATAAAAGCAATTTTCACCTGCCATATATTTAAGCTCGGGGTGAGATTTTACTGCATCTCGAAGAATTTTTGCTTCTTCTATGGTTTCTATTACAGGAATTTCACTTAAAACGTGCTTACCTGCCTCTAGCGCCATTAAGGTGTGTTTTGTGTGTAAAGGCTTGTCGGTTGCTATATAAACTGCGTCTATATCGCTTTTTAAAAGCTCCTCTATACTATCAAAGCAAAGCAAATCCTTTACTCCGTTTTTCTCGTAGTCCTTTTTGCATGCCTCAAGGGTTTCCTTATCGCTATCCGCTATTGCACGAATAACTACGTTATCATCACCTATTATTGTCCAAGCTACGTAAGCCCCTCTTTTAAGACCTACAACACCTAATTTTATTATCTTGTTTTTCATATCATTTTCCTTTTTATGTTGTCATTTCGCAATTTTTCGCACCGATGTAAAATAAAATATTACACCGATTATTATAGGTACAAGCTCGGCAAGGGTTACACCAAACCAATATCCCATATATCCCCATTTTAGCAAAACACCAAAAATAATTGCCAGTCCAATTCTTGCAACAATGGCATCTAATAATGCAACTATTAGGTTAATTCGCCTGTTACCGCTTCCATCAATCAACGCTCTTGTTACAGGTCTAATTCCTGCATTTACTAGTGAAAAAATTAAAATTGGCAAATAAGGATATACTAGCTCAAGTACACTTGTCTCTTTTGTAAATATTCCAAAAATCGAAACAGGAAACGCAAGAAACAATATAATTAGTACCACAGAAACGGATAAGGAAATAATGCCCACACGTATCAACGTGCCATTAACTCGTTTTAGCCTTCTAGCTGCAATATTCTGTCCTATTATCATTGCACCAGCAGTTGCTACTGAGCCAAGAATTAGGTCCACAGTAGTTGCTATATTGGCTCTTATACCTGCAAATGCAGACACTGTCACTCCAAAATCGTTTGTCATTGAGTTTATTACCATACCCGCAATTTGTATGGCAGAATTGTTGATTGCCATAGGGATTGCCAGTTTTACAAACCTTAAAAGTGCTTGCTTATCCCAGTTAAAAAAATCCTTGAATTTGATTGTAAGGTCGAAGGCTTCTCTTTTTCTTGCAAGGACAATAAATGATAATACAACGCTTACAAATTGAGCAATAACCGTTGCTATTGCTGCACCACCAACGCCCATATTAAGTCCCAAAATAAATATAATGTCAAGGACTATATTTAGTCCACAAGCAACCGAAATGAATATTAGGGGATGCTTTGAGTCGCCTAGCCCTCTAAATATGGCACTTATGATATGATAAAAATAGATGGGTATTATACCAAAAATACAAATTAGTGCGTATTCATATGCACCCTTATATGCTTCACTCGGTGTATTAAGCAAATCTAACATTAGGTTAGTACAGGGTAGCATTATAATCATAGAGGCGATGGCAATTACAAAAATAAATCCACAAACGGTGCTTATGAATTTTGATATTTGCTTTTGCTTTCCTCCACCTATCATTATTGCTATAATAACCTGCGCAGCTGATGAAAATCCACCTATAAATGCATTTAAAAACATAGCAACAGAGCCACCTATTGAGACAGCCGAGGTGCCTATTTCTCCAAGCTTTTGACCTACTACTATCATATCCACTGTGTTAAGCAGAATCATCATAAAATGAGAAAGTAGCACAGGGATAGCAAATTTAACTAGGTGCGAGGTTAAATTTCCCTCTGTAAACCTTTTAATTTCAGTACCTTTCTTTACACTATCCAATTAAAAACACCTCTGTCGCTAAACCACTCTATGTTAATATTTTAACAAAAAAATGCTAGCAAGTAAATGCAAATTTTCGTGTTTCTTATGAAGAATATCCCTAAAATATATATTTTCTATTGACTTTTTTCGCAAAAAATTACATAATAAAATAAAGTCAAAATTTAAATGGGAGGTATGCTATGAGCGAAAGTATATGTCGATTTATGACGGCAAAAAACGAAGATTCTACTATACAAGCAGTTCGTTTTGTTTATGAAACCGAATGTCTTTCTTTAACACAACCGTTTTTGCATCCAATATATGTTTTTCACATAGTTGCCAAGGGTACCGCAACCTTTCGTATAGGAAATAACAGCTACTCTTTAAAAAGAGGAGATGTCTTTTTTGCTTTTCCCGCCCTTCCATACTACCTAGATGCAGATGACGAATTTGAATATATTTATATTAGCTTTATGGGAAATGGCGCTATTTCTCGACTGCCTAAATGCAACATAACACCTGAAAAGCCATACTATCCTGATTTTGGTTTCCTTTGTGCAATGTTTGAAAATGCCATTCGCCGCATAACTCCATTTAACTCAAGCTTGCTGACTGAAGCCGTTTTATGCTATGCACTTTCTTTTTTTGATAATGGTGAAAATGGACAAGAAACAGATGAACAAAAAAATACAAGTAGTGTTTTCCAAAACATAGTGGATTATGTAGATTATCACTATAGAGAAAGCGATATTTCCCTTGGAAGGCTAGCAAACGTATTTTCATATACAGAGAAATATCTTTCTTCTCTTTTCAAAAAGAATATGCAAATTGGTTTTATAAGCTATCTAAATAATTTAAGAATACAATATGCCTGCGACCTTATTCAAAAGGGCAACATGAATATGGCAGAGATTTCAGTTGCTTGTGGGTATAGCGACTACTCGTATTTTTCAAAGGTGTTCAAGAAAATCACAGGACACTCGCCAACAGATGGCTTAAAATATTTAAAAAATCAATAAATGTATAATAACCAACCTTCTATTAAGTTTTCCATTTGCACATTTTATGCTCTTCTAAATGAAAAATATAAAATAAAATCAGACTTGGTGTCCTTTTTCTTATGGCTCCGAGTAGAGTGATATAGACGAACCAATTTCGGTGGTATAGGCAGAGTCAACCTCGTATATATACAAGCACACGCCTAACTGTCAAAGGGTCATTTATAAAGTTTTTTGACAAGGAAAAAAGCCATATAGATTTTGCTCTATATGGCTTTTTGTTATTATAAATACTGTTGCTTTCGGCATTAACTATTTTATTGTGCTGTATCTTTATTTGTTGAAGGTATTCCTACAATATCGTTATATGAAACAAAGCAATATTTTTCATTTTCGTTAGGTGTGCCTGCTTGCATATATGAATACTTTGTACCATTTGCATCAGTTACTGTAACATAGCCACCCATTGCAATTTTTATTTCCTTTTGCTCCTCTGTAAAGCCTATTATTCTAAGCTCAAATATATCAAAGTCGTAGCTTGAAATATTTGCAGAGATAGCACCCTTTGTTATATTGCCATCCTCGTCGAATATGTCGTTTTCTCCAAGACGATCCTTGACTATTGCAAAAACACCATATTCCACAGTACTATTTGTTACTTTCTCATACTGATCTATGCTATCATGGTTAACTACAAAGCCAATTGCAATTCCGCCCTCTCCAAATTCTGGTGCCGAATAACCTCTACAAATGAAGAGAGGAGACGCTTCTTCTGTAATATTCTCTACACCACATCTTTCGCATTTAAGAGTTTTGCAGCCTGTCTTGCTAAAGTCGGTATAGGCAATATTTATTATTGATGCGTTTTCTAAATCGTGTTTCTCTATATTATTTGAATTTTCTATTTCAATTTCGCCTATATATACTCCGCAAAAGCAGTATGTATCCTTCCATGCATTATCTGCACAGTTAGGCTCCTTTGTCATAACGGATTTGCCAGGATTCTCAATGTGAACGGTTTCATCCATCCAAGAATTTTGGTCAAGCTCGTATCTTTTGTTTAGCTTACACAGATACACTGCCGAGCCATTGGTATTTCCTGTAGCTGATACCTCAGGCTCAGCTGTCGTGTTAGGCATAAGCACCCTCAAGGTGGTGCTTTGCTCCTTTGTTAAGGCGAAGGATGTCATATTACCAAGATAAACTACGGTCTCAACACCAGATTCATTAAACATTTTCGTCGAGTGCGACGTTACTTTTTCGCTAATTACCACTATCTTGTTTGCATTAGGAGAAAGAGCCACTGCTCCAAAGCTTGTAAGTCCCTGTGGAAAGCAGTATGTTTCCGGCTTGCTTGGTATATCATCAACCGAATTTATTATAAACGAATCATTTACAAAGTATATATTGTCGCTATTTGCAAATGGATTTCCCGCACCACTAAACGTTGTAAGTGAGCTTGGGAGATACACCGCTGTTAACGACGTGCAACCTGCCAATGCAGCATTTCCAAATATTTTTATGCTATTAGGTAAAGAAATTGCCCTTAATGAGCTACAATTTACAAAAGCTCCTCTGTTTAGTGTATTATCATTAAATACAGTGTTTGGATGAAACTCAACGTATTCAAGAGCAGTACAATTATTGAATGAATAAAAGGCTGCCATTGTATTTGTAATTCCTTGAGACCAACCAATATGTACTAACGTATCGGGCAAGAATATCGCCTTGAGCACAGTGTTTTCATTTAGTATAGCTTCTGTTACGCTAGGGATCGTTTCATTTGTATGGAAGGCTTTAGCATGTACGTATTTCAACGGGTACAGTTCACCATTATGAGTTAACTTTACTCCGTTTAGGTTTACTATAACGAAAGATAAATCACTCCTATATGATATTCCACTGCTTTCATACGCCGTCATTTTCGAAAGCTGATCTTCCCAGCATCCTAAGCTTACATATGCTCCAGATTCGTTAGTTTGACCATCAGCCCAAACGCTACACATTTCATTTTCACTATTAAGATACCAAATCAATGGGTGATAATTCCCCTCTCTGTCCTGTTCCCAAAGTGGATAGCTTACTCCATCAAGTGCATATGTTCTTTCGTAATCCATAGCAACCGTTTCCTCTGCGCTTACAGATAATGAAAAACAGCAAGAAAATATTGTTAGAATTAAAAAAATCAAGAATAATTTCTGTTTCATTAATAACCTCCCTAAATTTTTACAACTTGTTTTTTTCAGTATAGCATATTGTAAATATTGATTGAATTGACTTTCTAATCTATTTGTACTTTTTCAACACTAATTTATATTATATAATTCAGTTGTATTGCAATTATAAAAAAAGTGACTTATAATTTTTAGGGGTGATTATATGGAAAAGAATTTTCTTATTACTAAAATTGAAATGGTTGTATTATTTAGAAAGCAAAAAAGTACCGAGTGTTATCCAAGTACACTGCTAACTAACGAGTTGGTTTTTGATTTTTCAGGTGAATACACCGTTTATTTTGGCGATACAGTATTAAGGGTGCTTCCTAATACAATACGTTTTTTTCCTCGTGGAACTGTTTCTAAATATGAAATTGAACGTACAAAATTAGGCGAATGTATAGATGTATTTTTTCAAACTGACAGGCCTATATCGAATGCTGCTCTAGCTATAGATGCTAAGGATAAGGAATATATCGGTGCTCTATTCAAAAAACTATTTTCTATTTGGACAAATAAGGATAACGGCTACTACTTTGAATGTATGTCCTTGCTTTATAAAATTTTTGCTAACATCCAAAAGAACAACTATTTGCCCACCAAACAGTATTTGAAAATCGAACCCGCAATTGTTGAAATTGAGCGAAGTTTTTTAGATAGAAAATTAACCGGTAGCTATTTAGCATCTATTTGTAATATAAGCGAGCCTTGCTTATATCGGCTATTTAAGAAAAAATTTGGAATTCCAATCAAAAAATACATAATACAAAAGAAAATGAACTATGCCTGCGAGCTTTTAAGATTGAATAGACATTCTATAAATCATGTCGCTGAAAAATGTGGTTTTTCTGACGTATATTTTTTTAGCAAGCAGTTCAAATCACAAATAGGAATATCACCAACAGAATATATTAAAAAATGCAATACTTGACATATTTATGAGGAAATACTATGGATAGAAAAAAAGTGCTTGAATATTTCGAAGGCAACAAAGATTTTTTTGAAAGCACTGTTAATGCAAATATAGAAAAATACCGCAAGGGCAATATGAGCATTTGTATTATAGATGAAAATGGAAATAAGGTTTCAAATGCTAAAATTAAGATTAAACAGAAAAAGCATGAGTTTAAGTTTGGTGCCAATTTATTTATGCTTGATGAACTTGAAACCGAAAAAAAGAACAAGCTTTATAGAGAGCATTTTAAAAGTATATTTAATATGGCGACCTTGCCATTTTATTGGTGTTCCGTTGAGCCTGAAAGAGGTGCAACCCGATACGCTAAGAATTCACCAAAATATTATCGTAGACCTGCTATTGATTTGTGCATAGAGTACTGCGAGAAAAACGGAATCGAGCCAAGAGAGCATGCTTTAGCCTACGAGCATCTATTTCCCAAATGGTTATCCGACGCAAGCGTAGATGAGGTTAAAGAAGCACTTGAGGAACGATACAAGGAAACTGCTCAAAGATATGCAGATAAGATACCCACGATAGAGGTTACTAATGAAATGCTTTGGGATTATAATGCAGGTGTTACTAAATTTTACAATGAAAATGATTATGTTGAATGGTGCTTTAAGTTAGCCGAAAGGTATTTCCCTAATAATCAGTTGGTTATAAACGAATTTACCGATGCTTGCTGGTGGGCTAACTGTCGAGCTACAGACAGCTACTATGCTTACATAGAAGCAAATTTGCTCAAGGGAGCTAAAATTGATGCTATCGGCATGCAATATCATATGTTTTGCAATAGAAATGCAGAAATTGAAAAAGCAAAGATTTTTTATAACCCTATTTCCCTTTATAAGCATATGGATTTATATTCAAGCCTTATAAATCATTTACAAGTAACCGAAATTACTATACCTGCTTATTCTAACGAAAAGGAAGACGAGGAAATTCAAGCCAAAATTCTTGAATATTTATATACTGTTTGGTTTTCGCATCCGTCTATGGAGCAAATTATTTATTGGAATTTAGTTGACGGATATGCTTACGTTGAAAATCCAACCCCCGAGGCTATAAGATGGTCACAAGGAAATATGACAGTGGGTGAAAATGTGTACTATGGTGGCTTATTAAGATTCGATATGACACCAAAGCCAGCTTACATCATACTTGACAATTTAATCAATAAAAAATGGCATACCGAATTTTGCTCAACTTTGAATGATGAAGGTTGTATAAATTTTAGAGGCTTTCATGGTGATTATGAGATTGAAGTCACAAAAGATAAAAAAACAGTGCGCAAGACATTTACATTATCAAGCAAAAAGAAAAACAACTTAACTATTGTTATTTGATTATGACGGAAATATTTATAATTTTGGCTTGTGTGCCTCTCTATGCAATAAATGCATTTTGCGACAAGTATGCGTCCATGAAAAGTGGCATACGAATGAATGTGTTTTATAACGCATTAAAATTTTTTATTGGTAGTTTTTTCTTCATCCCACTAATTATTTTAGACGATGCTCCCAAGTTTGGTTGGGGTTCAATTTTATGTGGTATTGTGTGCGGTATTATGTATGCAATTAGCAAAACGCTCATAATGACAGGATATGAAAAAACTTCTGTAGCCTTTATGTCTTTATGTCATGCAGCTGGCATGATTATTCCTTGCGTTTTGGGACATTTCTTGTGGGAGGAAAGATTGAGCCTCATTTCCATAATTGGTATACTTTTGGCTATATGTTCAATTGTACTTTTAAGAGATTCTAAGAGTGTGGCAAAGAAATATGAGCTGTTAGGAATTATACTTGGTTTCATAATTTTTTTAACAAGTGGAACTGTTATGGTTATGCAAAAAATTATGTCCCTTTACTTTGCGGAACAAAGTGTAAGTGCGTATAATTATTACTCCTTTGTGATAGCATTTTTGATCTTAATAGTCGTTTCAAAGCCACGTGCCGATATAAAATCCAGGACAAAATTAGTATATCCATTTGCTATTGGAAGTGCGTTATCATTGTGCATTATTAGCATTATAATGACTCTTCTTGCCGGTGTAGTGCCCTCAATAGTTTTGTTTCCACTATTTAATGGTATCGGAATTATTTTAGTTTGCTTTGGTTCAATTTTTTTGTTTAAGGAAAAGCTTACTCTTAAAAAGCTTATAGGCGTAATAATAGGCATATTAGGTCTGTGTTTAGTAAATTTTTAATTATCTCTCCCCTGTTGGGAAACGAAGTTGAAAACAATTGAGTATTGTTTTCAACAAAGTTTTCTCTACCAAGCAAGGAGTTCTCGAAGCAATCTATGATTGCGACACAGAACGACTATGCGACTTGAGCGGCTGCGAAGCAGGAACCTATGCTTTAGCATTGATTCGAGCACGCAGAGGGAGGCTAAAAAAAAGGACACCGATTTGGTGTCCTTTTTCTTATGTGTTACCACAATTTTAACCCTATTTTTTCTTTCTCATTCCTTTATACATATCTCTGTAAGCGTCTAATAATCTTTCAATATTTTCGTCGGTCAATTCAAAATTACCGGATAAGTTTTCTGCCATTATTTCCAAAAACTTACTTGTAGACCCGTCACAATCTAACTGATATTTAATTTGGTCTCCAACATATTTCTTCATGCTATCAGGAATTGAATCACCGGGCAAAACACCGAGGTCTTCCCTTTTGATTTTGGGTAAATACGAAAACAAATCATCTATCGAGCATTCAAAAACATCTGCCATTATTGGCAAAAAAGCAATATCAGGTGTGGCTTTTGCGTTTTCCCATTTAGAAACCGCTTGAAAAGTAACTCCTAATTTTTGTGCAAGTTTATCTTGGCTTAAACCACTTTTCTTTCTATACTTTAAAATGTTTGCTGCTAAAACAATATTTACGTTTTTCATATCATCTGCTCCTTTCATTGAATTAATTATATCACATATAATTCACTTATACAATAAGTCAATGGTTTATATTTTTCAACCTATGGTTGAAGTCAAAAAATAAGTTTTCCCTATCGGGACACTGTTTTCGCCATAACAAAGGGAAGCATAAGAAAAAGGACACCAATGTGGTGTCCTTTTTCTTATGTATGTATGGGTCTAAATCTCGTATTTAGGTATAGTGTGTGGGACAAAAAGTATTTTTAGTAAATAAAAAACAGTTAGCGTTATACTAACTGCTTATTGTTAAAATGAGGAAGTTCCTTCTGCGCGCATTAACTTTTAAGATACCGTCACGCAATAGCTAATTCACGCAACAGCTGCCGTTCCATGGCACTTTCGTAACCATCTACCCTAATTCATGACGACCAAAGGTTCAGTAATTTTATAAGCGTATCAAACTTCCAAACGACGCTAACTGTGTTAAACTTTAAGGGTAAACCCAACAATTTCCGATATAAACAGGTCGTTATCCCGAAACCGATATTAGCATCTCGGCTATCCTTTTTAAGAAACCGTTATAATTTTTAGTAAAGGTCTATAAGCAAAATACTTATAGACCCATACTAGTGCGTGTGTGGGACAAAATCTATCGTGACGTTTTGCTAAAAAATTGCAATAAAAAAGACCTATAAAAGCGTTAAAATGCTCTTATAGGTCTTAATTTTTGCTATAAAACGCTTATTTCAGCGTAAAAATAAAAAATATAGGTCTATAAGCAAAATACTTATAGACCCATACGAGTGGCTCCCCCTGTCAGAGCTTGTGGCAAAGCCACAAAGAAAATGGGATTTTCCGAACTATAGCACTTCTCGCCCAAATTGACAAGAACAGCAAAAAAGCAGGTACGCTAGTCGAATGCTTTCATAAAATTAAGGATATGATTAAAGAAGAAGAGGGGGTTTTAACCCCACAAATCATCAAAACCAATAAAGTATCGAGTTTATGTATTGCATACATAAATCAACATTTAAACGAACCACTTTCTTTGAAATATTTAGAAAAAAAACTCCATATTAGCGCATCGCATATTAGACAAACTTTCAAAAAAGAAATCGGGCTTACTGTACATAAATATGTTTTGGTACAAAAAATGCAACTTGCACGACAACTGCTTATCGAAGGGAACACTCCCGTTTCCGTTGCGCAACAATTAGGATACGAATACTATTCCACCTTTTACGAAAATTACGTCAATTATTTTCATCTGTCGCCAAAAGCCTATTCAAATCTCTCTTCTCAACGTCTTTCTGGCAACGATTAAAAAGTGTTTTTTACCATATACATCCAGTTTTTCTAAGAGATTTCACTTAATTAGATATTTCACTTTAATAAAAAACTTGGCTTACTTTATCGCAAGATAAGCCAAGTTTTTTATTTTTCAATTTTCTCAAAATCAAACCTTATTTTTATCAAAATTTTTTATATAAAACTATTTAAGATTAAACCAAACGCTCATTTTATCATCAGAAGTCGCCCAATTTTTACCACTGGAAGCGTAATCGGTGAATATCAAATCTTCCCTACCTACTCTTCTTACACGATAGCGAATCATTTCATTCTTATCGGGTTTATCAAATTGCCCGTCGGCGTTCACTAAATAGATATTTTTTTTGATATCTTTGTTTCCCTTGCCTTCGTCAAGCGCCAAAACGATCGGGCCATAAATAAAAGCTGTTTTTTCGTTTAATTGTTCTTTTTGTAAGCGCATAGGAAAATTTAATATGATTTCGTCGTTTTTCCACGCTCTTTCTACAACGTAATATCCGTTCTCTTCAACGCAAACCGCCCCCGATATATCGGCTTTTTCAGCCCAAGACGGTTTTCTAAATCTTAAAACAAATTTTTCTTCCGTTGCACAAGACACCGCCACCTTAATTTTTCCGTCAACAGGATAATTGCCCGTTATTTCTATTTTTACGGCATTTCTAAGTGGCGTCGTCGATTGAACGTTTCCGCTAAAATAATAATTTAAGGTAAAACCGTTATTATCCTTTACCGTCGCAAGCAAAGGCATTAACGCTACACCCGCAGCCGCAATGCACGCACAGCAACCGTAATTGCTACCGTCTTCCATAATCTTAAAACCGCCAACTTCTTGCCCGCGTTTATCGTAAACCAACGGACTATAACTATCAAACGGTAAAGGTGCAACCTGTTTCTTTACAATACTGCTATAATGCGTATTCCATTCCGTATTCAAACTTCCCCAAAGCGCGTTTAAACCCGAGTGCTCTATTCTTTCTATATATTTGACGTCGCCCGTATTCATGTACAAACGAGCAAGCAACCGTATCCAAGTTACGGTTACGCACGTTTCTTGAACGACCTTAGGTTGTTTTTCCGTTTGATTTACATAAAAGCCATCAAAAAGTTCATCCCTGCCGCTCAAACCACCAATAACCGAACCTTCCGTTGAAAAAGCGTCTTCAACGAATTTTTGTACCAACTTAATATCTTTTTCGTCTTGCGTTACTTCATAATACGCTAAAAGCCCTTCGAATAAAGACATAGTTTCGTACGCCTTTGTCGTTGGATACTGCGAGGGATAAACGCCTTCCTTTTCCGCACTTTCGAATATATCCCCACGACTGCAACCACCACTGCGTATAATATATTCTGCAAAATCTAAATATGCCTTTTTACCCGTTAACTTATAAAGCTCGACAAACGGCTCTAATATGGTACAAGAATTTAATCCACCCCAACAATTACTCGTATCGCGAATATCCTTTTTCCCATCGCCGATATGCTCGCAAATATAATCCGCCGTTTTTTCCATAGCCGTCATGATTTGCGTTTTCAAGCTTTCGTCTTTACATATCGAGTAAAAATGTTGCAATCCGCTTAAAACGTACTTTCTACTCCATAAATCCCAACCCGAAAACTCCGTTTCCACCGTATACGATGCAATACGCCCTAAGTCGTCCATTGTTTTTAACAATTCTTGCACCGCAAAAGTGAGCGTTTCATACAATTCTTCATTCGCGGAATATCTATACGTCAGACATCCACCGCGCATCATTTTTCCCCAATACTCGCCCCTCCAACCAAGGTCGTTGCTATCTAATCGAAGGCGAAATTGATTTGCAAACTTTTTCCACAACGCCTTATCGTTTAATTGTTTTGTTATTGTAAAATCAACCGTTTCCGCTACTTTTCCCACATACAACGCTTCCGATGGATTTAAATAATGCATAATTCTCTCCTTTAATTTTTGATACTTTCATTCGTTTTGAAATTAAATTATCTAAACTAAAATGTTCAAAAATCTTATATTATAATTATATCAAATAAAATTCCTTTTTTTCTATATTCTATCACTGCGGAATTTTTTTGTCAATTATTTTTATCTATTCTTCATTGAATATTTTTACCCACCTTTCAGTCAACATTTTTATATACTTTTTACTGAGTAAATATCCACCCGCTATGATATGCACCCCAAAAGTTTGTCTAACTTTTGGGGTGCATATCACTATCGCGTGGTTTTCTTGCGCAATTCCGAAAACAGAATTGCGCTATACAAAAAGACGAGATTGAATAAATCTCGTCCTTTTTATGCACGTCAGCTTTTTTATGAGTGCAAGATGCGTGTGTGGGACAAAATCTATCGTGACGTTTTGCTAAAAAATTGCAATAAAAAAGACCTATAAAAGCGTTAAAATGCTCTTGTAGGTCTTAATTTTTGCTGTAAAACGCTTATTTTAGCGTGAAAATACAAAAAATATAGGTCTATAAGCAAAATACTTATAGACCCTGACTTTTGGCTCCCTCTGCTGGGAAACGAAGTCGAAAACAATTGAGTATTGTTTTCGGCAAAGTTTTCTCAACAAAGTAGGGAGAGTGATGAGTTTTGACTAAAACGAAATCAATCGACCATACGACTTGAGCGGACGCGAAGCGTGAACCATATGCTTTAGCATTGGTTCGAGCACGCAGGGTTCTTGTTGTGGCTGGGCTCTCACACCCTACGGGATGGCTACTTCGTAGCTCACAGCTCTCTCACTACGTTCGACGTTGTCTTGAGCCACAACAAGAAGGCAAAAAGAAAAGACACGAATTTAGTTCGTGTCTTTTCTTTTTGGCTCCCCCTGCTGGGCTCGAACCAGCGACAACCTGATTAACAGTCAGGTGCTCTGCCAACTGAGCTAAGGAGGAATATTGTGGTAATCGCACTTAGGCGATACCGTATAAAAACAGAAAAACAAACACGTGGTCAGCTTTTCTGAATTTTTCCAATCAAATAAATGAAAAAATGTTGGCATTGACCTATTTTTCCGGTCCGTCGCCAGACAAGTATCTTCGGCTCCGTGCGTCTTGACTTCTGTGTTCGGAATGGAGATAACAGGTATACCCCGCACGATAAAAA
>JAFQEG010000001.1 GCA_017399145.1 Clostridia bacterium
CCTCCTTCAATTCCTTTGTATAATTCCTGAATTTTTGTCCTTTTTTAGCCATAATTAAAAACCTCCTATGGCTTTATTATACCATAAGAGGTTTTATTCTGCTTTTTATTTTTTTGTGAACTATTTGGGGTTCACTTCAAACGAAGTCCTTTTGTTTTTTAACAAGGGTAGCAAGGGTCAACTGTTGAACATGGGCAAAAGCCCCCGCAACCTACGTCCAAATCGTCTTCTGACAGCAATGCTACCACCCATATTATACCAACAAAAATGCAAATGTCAAGCCTTTTTGTTGCCTAGTATCCGTTTTTCTTATTTGCCTCGGAGATTTCTCTTACCCTTTCTAGGTAAGCTTCCTTGTCCTCAATCTCTCTTTTAAGCTTTTCAACCATGCTTGTAAAGTCCTTGCTTGCAAAGGAAGGGGCTGTGGTATAGGCTTGGTGTACCTTTTCCATTGTTTCTATATATTTATCAACCTCTAGTCTAAAGGAGGTTGCGCCAAACCAAAAGCGACCGTCCTTAAGGGCGCTAGCTAGTCGCTTTACTCGCATAATTCTTTCGTAGTATTCCTTATAAATTTCCTTATATTGAGATAAAGTAATCATTTTATTCCCCCCTTTAGAAAATAGCCTTAATTTATTTTAGCATTTCCTTTAGTTATTTTCAAGTATTTTTATATTTAAGACCATGCTGTACTCATTTTAGTACAGCTAAAAAAATCTATAATTTTCCTATTGACAAGGCTTTTTTATGGTGCTATAATGAATGGGACAGAGTGTCCCAAAATTGCATTATGAAAAGGAGAATATATTATGGCAAGCATAAAGGCAGACGTTATTATCGCGATTAAAAGGTGTATCGAAAATTACTTTGACACATACAACTTTTCCCCATCCGTGCGTGAGATTTCAAGCACTACCGGAATTAGCAAAAGCACAGTACAAAGATATCTTGATGCTATGGAATGCGCAGGAATTGTAACCCGTGGTGAGTTAGGGCTTGAAACCCTTTACATTTCAAAAACTGAAAGAGATATGGTGCCTGTGGCAAAAATCGGTACTATTCCTTGTGGTCCCCTTGACGACCGAGAGGAATATATTGACGGTTACGTAAAATTGCCAAGGTCCTTTGTTGGCAACGGTACCTTCTTTATTCTTACCGCCGACGGTGACTCAATGGTAAACGCAGGTATAGACGACGGCGATATGGTTATTATCAAAAAGCAGGACTATGCGAAAAAGGGCGACATTGTAGTTGCACTTGCCGACGGACAAAGCACACTTAAAAGATACTTCCCCGAGCCTGAAAATAAAAGATTTAGACTTCACCCTGAAAATCCTGAAATGGAAGACATTTACGTTTCTAACTGTCTTGTACAGGGTGTTGCAACTAAGGTAATAAAAACGTTATAATGGAGTACATACGAGTACCACTTTCAATTGAGGCGCAGTTTTTGACTAATGGGTCAGTTAGACCCAAAAGGATTATTTTACAGGAAGAAAGCTTTGAAATTACAAGGGTTATTAAGACAAGACGGAAAAACCCTTTAGTTGTCCCTGCTATTGCCCCAATTGAATATACGGTGCTTGTTGAGGGATACGAGAAGAAAATATATTTCGAAAGGGATACAAATAGCTGGTTTTCAGTAAAGAAAATCGCCAAAAACAACTAATTTTGTGGGGGGAGTGTATGGAAAAGCAAAAGCCTCGTGCCATTTTACATAGTGATGCCAACTGCTTTTACGCCTCCTGTGAAATGGTTTTAAACCCAAGCCTACGAAACAAGCCTGTGGCTGTTTGTGGGTCCCAAGAGGACAGGCACGGAATTGTACTTGCAAAATCCGAGCTTGCAAAAAAATGTGGAATTACAACGGGAATGACTAATCGTGAGGCACTTTCCCGTTGCCCAAATCTTGTAATAGTACCACCTAGGTTTGAATACTACTCTAAATTTTCCAAGCTACTCCACGAAATTTACGGTCGTTACACCGACCTTATCGAGCCCTTTGGACTCGACGAGTGTTGGCTTGACGTTACCGACTCAATAAAATCACCTATGGAGATTGCCGAGGAGATAAGACAAGCCGTCAAGGACGAGTTAGGCTTAACCGTTAGCATAGGTGTTTCCTTTAACAAGGCATTTGCAAAGCTTGGTAGCGATATGAAAAAGCCTGATGCCATTACCGAAATCACCCCCGAAAATTTCAGGGTCAAGGTGTGGCCCTTGCCCTGCTCCGATTTGCTTTATTGTGGCAGAGCAACCTCTGCAAAGCTAGAGGCGTGCAATATAACTACAATAGGCAAGCTTGCAATGCTACCCCGAGATATAATTGAAAGTAAGCTAGGCAAAAATGGTGGTATGCTATGGGATTTTGCAAACGGACTTGATAATTCCCCCGTTGCCCATAAGGATAGACGAGTACCTCCCAAATCCATAAGTCACGGAATTACCTGTGTTGAAAACCTTGTAAATTATGAAGAGGTTGAAAAGGTAATTATAAAGCTAAGTCAAGACGTTGGCTATAAGCTAAGGCAAGAAAAAATGTGTGCAAGAGGTGTTTCCTTGTCTGTTAAGGACGAAAAGCTAAACTACTTTTCCTTTCAAGAAAGGCTTGAAAAGGAGGTACAAGACGAAAGCCGAATTGCCAAGGCTGTGTGCGAGCTTTTTAAGAAAAGCTATCGGTGGTTTTTCAACGTACGTGCAATAACCGTGGGGGCAATTTCACTAGTCCCCGAGGGTGATGCTATTCAAATTGATATTTTCAACGATTATAGCAAGGACGAAAAACGCAAAAAGCTTTTTGCCACAATCGACCAAATAAACGACACCTACGGAAAGAGGTCAATTCAGCCGGCAACTGTCCTTGACGAAAAGAAAATGCCACAACCAAAATCCACTCACTCACCGGAAAACGAATTTGATAATCCTATAAGTGATATCGAGGTTAAGCTTCCCGGTATGTTTTACCGTGGGGAAAAGGATAAAAAGTAACCACACTAAAACGTAACAACTGGTACATTGGAGTTAATATGGAAATAAAGCCAATAGGTTATTTAAAAACTCAATTTCCAACTAAGTTTGGAATACCAAGGCAAAGTGGCGCAGTTGCGTCAAGCAGAGCCACCTTAATTTTTGAAGAGGAATATCGCTCAAGGGAAGCACTTCGTGGACTTGAGGAATATTCCCACGTTTGGGTGATTTGGGGATTTTCCCAAGCTAAGTATGAAAAATTCTCCCCTACCGTGCGTCCACCTAGGCTAGGTGGCAATTTGCGTATGGGAGTTTTTGCAACCCGCTCACCCTTTAGACCAAATAGCTTAGGACTATCCGTTTTAAAGCTTGAAAAAATTGAAAAAACCGAGAAATACGGACACGTTATCCACCTTTTAGGTGCAGATATGCTAGACGGCACTCCCGTTTACGACCTAAAGCCCTATCTTCCGTCCTTTGACAAAATCGACTGTGCCATAGGTGGCTTTAGTGAAAAGCTTGATGACTATATACTAGAGGTTGTAATTCCTACCGAATGCGAAAAAATCCTTAGTGAAAATTCCCTTGCTTGTCTTAAGGGTGCACTTGCACAGGACCCTCGTCCCTCTTATATCGAGGACGAAAACAGAGTTTTCGGCTTTCCCTTCGAGGATTACGAGGTAAAATTCAAGGTTGAGGGAAAAATTTTGACAGTTATATCAATAGAAAAACAGATTTAAAATAGCTAGTGTAGATTGAAAAAACTCTCGTGTGTACAAACACCGGGAGTTTTATTTTGATTGGAAATGCTCCGCTAAGTCCCCTGTGTGTACAAACCCCGAGAACTAGTGGTTGATTACAAATCACCACTACACTTGCGTGTTTTTCAATTATTTCACACTATTCCCCCACTATTATGATAATTATTTTAATATTTTTGCATATTATTCACCACTACGCAAGCAAAAACACCCTAAGAAAAATCTTAGGGTGTTTTATTTATGCTTAAATTTTAACCTGCAAAGTTGAAGAATAGCCAAGCAACAAGGAAGGCTACGCAAAGGATACCAATTGTCACAAGCATTGGAAGAAACATCATTTTTACTGCCGACCAATAGGTTTTCCAGTGGTCCTTGTAGGTTGATTTCCTGCCTCTTGTGTTGCCTAGATAATCAGGGACTTGTCCTTGGTTATTATTCTTAGGCTTACGTAAGCCTGTTACGTTTGACATATCGGCAATTGTCCTGCCGTCGTCAATATAGACAACCTTCTCCTTCTTTTTCTTTTCCTTTTTACTCATTTTCTTCTCTTTCTTATTGGTTTTCTTCTTCCTTTAAATCAAGCAAGTGGCAAGCTGCAAAGTGTCCGTTTTCGTATTCCTTATACTCTGGGCAAACGTGCTTACAAATATCCATAGCCTTAGGGCAACGTGTATGGAAGCGACAGCCCTTTGGTGGATTTGCAGGCGATGGAATATCACCCTCTAGGTGTACTCTTTCCATCTTTACGTCTGGGTTAGGGTTAGGAATTGCAGAAAACAAAGCCTTTGTATATGGGTGAAGTGGGTTTGAGAAAATATCGTCCTTACCACCAAATTCAACCATTGTACCAAGGTACATAACACCGATCTTATCGGAAATGTACTTAACAACGGACAAATCGTGGGAAATGAACAAATATGTAAGTCCCATATTCTTCTGTAAGTCCTTAAGTAGATTGATAATCTGTGCTTGAATAGATACGTCGAGGGCTGAAACAGGCTCGTCACATACTACAAGCTTAGGATTTACAGAAAGCGCTCTTGCAATACAAATTCTCTGTCTTTGACCACCTGAAAACTCGTGTGGGTATCTTTCATAATAGTAATCACGAAGTCCACACTTATCCATTAAGTCTAAAACGTAGCTCTTAATTTGTGCCTTCGGTACAATCTTGTGCACCTCAACAGGCTCGGACAAGATACCACCTACTGTGCTTCTTGGTGGAAGTGAGGAGTATGGGTCTTGGAAAATTATTTGCATTTGCTTTCTAATTTCCCTCATATCCTTTGACTTATAGTTAGTGATATCCTTGCCGTCAAATATAACCTGACCACCACTTGATGGATAAAGCTTCAAAATAGTTCTACCCATTGTGGTTTTACCACAACCACTTTCACCAACTATACCAAGAGTTTCACCTGGGTATAGCTTAAATGAAACGTCGTCAACGGCGATAAGCTCGCTTAAAACCTTACCTGTAAGTGACTTTTTAAGTGGGAATGCCTTTCTTAGGTGACGCACCTCTAAAAGTGCCTTTTCATCAAAGGGCTTTAGCATATCAGAAGCCTTTTGCTCTGCCTTTCTTTGTGCGTAAATCTCGGCAAGTGCTTGATATGGGTCTGTATTTTCAACCACAGGTGATGGTTGATCCTCTGTCACTTGGTTTTCAACAGCTTGATTTTCAGCTATATCGCCCTTTGTTGGCTTTACTTGATTTTCTAAAGGAGCTTGCTCGTTTTCAATTTTTTCTAAATCAGCCATTTTGCTCCTCCTTCTTGTCCGCGTAGAGATGGCAAGCCACGTAGTGAGTTGGGCTTACCTGTACCATGCAAGGATAGTCACCATTACATTTATCAATACACTTAGAGCATCTTTCCTTAAAGTAGCAGAAGCTTGGCATATTGATTGGGTTTGGCACGTTACCTGGAATGTTGAAAAGCACGTCCTCGTTTGATTCAAGTGTAGGCTTAGACCTTTGTAGTCCTATTGTATATGGGTGCATTGGGTTGTGGAAAATTTCGCCAACCGTACCCTTTTCAATTACTCGACCTGCGTACATAACAACCACGTAGTCAGCCATTTCTGCAATAATACCAAGGTCGTGGGTAATAAGCAAGATTGAGCCGTCGATTTTGGTCTTTAAATCACGCAATAGGTCAAGAATTTGCGCTTGAATTGTAACGTCAAGAGCAGTTGTAGGCTCGTCAGCGATAACAAGTCTAGGATTGCAAGCGAGCGCCATAGCAATCATAACTCTCTGACGCATACCACCTGATAGCTCGTGTGGGAATGCTCTATACACACGCTCAGGGGCTGCAATACCAACAAGGTTAAGCATTTCCATTGACTTAGCCTTAGCCATTTCCTTTGTTGCACCTGGTACGTGAATAAAGGTAACCTCGTCAAGCTGTTCGCCAATTGTGAAAATTGGGTTAAGCGAGGTCATTGGCTCTTGGAAAATCATTGAAATTTGCTTACCACGAATTCGGTGTATTTCGTTGATTGGCATTTTTGCAATATCGTAGGTCTTTTCCTCTGTTTCGTAAAGCAAAACGCCCTGGGCATCTGTTGCCTGTACAGGTACAAGCACACTCTTGCCCTCCTTATCAAGGACAAGCTCACCCTTTTTGTTTCTCTTTTCCGTCATTTTTACGTTGCCGTTTTCGTCATACTCGTAAATTGGAATAGGCTTTCCCTGAGCATCCCTTTTGTAGTCGTTTGACTTAAAGCGAATGCTACCAGAGTAAATTTGACCCTGTGGTCCCTGTAAAAGACGCATAACTGACATACTAGTTACACTCTTTCCACAACCACTTTCACCAACGACACCAACAATTGAATTCTTTGGCACGTTGTAGGAAACACCATTTACCGCCTTAACAACACCTTGGTCTGTAAAGAAATAGGTATGTAAATCCTCAATTTCCAAAATGTTATTTTCGTCCTTTAGCTCAGCTAAAAATTCAGACTCAGGTGCCTTACGGTATTTATATTTTTCAAGCTCGTTCATAACCTTGGCATTTTCCTTGGCTATTTTACGAATTTCCTTGCCTGAAAGGTAATTTGTAGTTTTTTCTTCCTTCTTAATAATAGAATTAACTAAAGAAAGAACCTTTTCCTTAAATGTCATAATTACCTCCTCATCTTAGGGTCAAGAGCATCACGCAAGCCGTCGCCTACGAAGTTGAAGCCCAAAACCGCAATAACTATACAGATACCGGCAGGTCCCCATGCAAGGAAGTGGTCTGTAATTACGTTAGGGTCTGTGGAGATAATATTAATCATTGTACCCCATGCTGCAAATGGCGCTCTTACACCGAGGTTTAGGTATGATAGAGTTGCCTCGTAAAGAATCATACTACCAAGACTCAAGCTCATTTGAACGATAAGCTGTGGCATTACGTTAGGTACTAGGTGCTTGAAAATCTTACGTGGCGCTGAATAGCCCATAGCCTCGGCAGCAACCATATACTCTTGCTCACGAAGTGAAAGGATTTGACCTCTTACAAGTCTAGCAGTACCAGGCCATGAGAAGAGTGTAAGATAAATCATAAGCCAATAAATTCTTTCTGACCCACCAACACCTGCAGAGTCCAAAATCAAGCCGATAATAAGCAAAATTGGAACACCAGGCAAGCACATAAGCACGTCACAAATTCTCATTATAAGGTTGTCAACCCAACCACCGAAGTAGCCGGCAATACCACCCATTACTACACCTAGAAGTGTAATAACAAATACTGCAAGGAATGAAACCGTCAAGGAAATTCTTCCACCGTACATAAGACGGGTAAAGATATCGTAGCCCTGTTGGTCTGTGCCTAGTAGGTGGTCACCTGAGATAGGTGCATATGAGTTATAGGACATTTCCTTTTCAACGCTTTGACGTACAACAAAGGTCTGTCCGTTTACTGTGTATGTAAACTCAGAGGTTGCATACTCAGTAAGTGGTGAGCTATCAGGGGTTGTTTCGCCCCAACGAGTATAAACTAGTGGTCCGAAGAAGCTGAATACAAATAGACCAATAACCATTATAAGTCCAATAATACTTAGCTTTGAACGGAAGAAACGGCGAATAACCATTCTTGTAGGGGACATAAGCTTGATATTTTTATCAAGTGGCTCGTTGTCCTGTACGTTGCTTTCTATATTCTCATTTACTACTTCCTCTTTTTCAAGGGAAACATTTTCAAGATTCTTATTCTCTTCCATAATTTCCTCCTTACTCAAGCTTAACACGTGGGTCAACCACAGCGTACATTAGGTCGGATAGCAATACGCCGATAACGCTAAGGAGCGCTAAGAACATATTGTATCCCATAATAAATGGAATATCACCGGCATTCATGGCTTGAAGGGCAACGTTACCGATACCGTCAAGACCGAATACCTGCTCTGTAATAATAGCACCTGAGAACAATGAAGGTAGAAGTCCTGCAAGTGTTGTTACTAGTGGAATTAGTGTGTTTCTAAATGCGTGCTTGTTAATTACCTTGCTTTCCTTAAGTCCCTTTGCACGGGCTGTACGGATATAATCTGAATTAAGCACCTCAAGCATATTAGTTCTTGTCATTCTCATTCTTGGTCCTATGCTAAGGATTACAATAGTGAAAATTGGCAAAATCATATGATGGATATATTCAAACAAGAGTGCAATACCTGTGGAGGAGGAGCCTGCCTCTACCATTCCCGAGATTGGGAACCAACCAAGTCCATATGAGAATATACCCTTTAATACCTGTCCAAAGAAGAAGGACGGTAAGGATATACCTATCATAACTAAAACTGTAACCAAATAATCACGGAATGAATATTGGTGAGTTGCTGCCGTAATACCAAGAGGTATAGCAATCATAAATTCGAATATAGTTGCGATAAGTGCAACTGCAAATGAAACGCCCATTTTGCTAACAATAACGTCGGTAACTGGCAAGCCATACTTAAAGCTTGTACCGAAGTCAAAGCGACAAATGTTCAAAAGCCAGTTGAAGTAGCCCTTTATAATACCAAAAAAGCTACCATCCTCAAGACCATAGGTGGCATAAAGCGCATCAACAGTTTCCTGTGGTACGGTTGCGCCACCTTGGTTCATTGCGAGAATTTTATTTTCAATAAAGTCAACGGGCATCAAACGAATGAGCACGTAGATTATAAGAGATACGCCTAGCAAAATAAGAACAGAAAGACCAAGTCTTTTTGCTATATATTTTACCATTTTTTACTCCTAATTATTTAACAAAGTCAATTTCCCAAATTCTATCAAGTGGTGAGCTATATGGGTTCATCTCGCCGTCTGATGGCAAGGTGGATGCATCAATTACGCTTGTGTTGAATGCGTAAATTACACTTCTTTGATATACAGGAAGCTCGATTGCAAGGTCAAGAATTTTGCCCATTGCAAGCTCGTAAAGTCTTGTACGCTCGCCTTGGTCAAGAGTTTCTCTTGCCTGGTCGATAAGTGTAGAAAGCTCGTTAAGTGTCTTCTTTTCGTAAGATGAGCCAGAGTTCTTAATAGATGGATAGCCCCAAGCAAGTGTGCTTGTTGCTGTGGAGTTCTTGTGGTAAACCTGATATAGGTCAGGGTCAATTGTTGAGCCCCAAGCTGCTGCCCAAACTGCAAGTGAGCCGGTAGCTAGCTTTGTAAGTGCCTGTGTATCTGGAACAACTGTAATTTCCCAGCCAAGGTCATTTAGCATTGCAGCTGCATCTCTAAATACTGTGTAGGTTGGGTGGTCTGTTAGGTTAGAGCCTGCGATTGTAAATGTAATCTTAAGCTCGCTTGAGCCTGCGGATACGCCTGCAGCCTCCATATACTTCCTAATGTTTGTAATAGCTGTTTGCTCGTTCCAGCCCTCGTTAAGCTGTGGATAATCGTGTCCGTTATCAACACTTGGGTTGCCTGTTTCGTCAAGTGGGTAAGCCCAGCTTACCTTAGACATTGGCCAGTAAATTTGGCTTGCTGTACCACCACGGTAGTACTTAATTGCAAGTGTTGTGTTCATAGCGCACATAATTGCTTTTCTTAGGTTGATGTTTGGTACTTCCTTTGCGTTGATACCAATATAACCGTAACCAAGCTGGTCCTCTAGCAAGAAGTCAAAGCCACCGCCATTCTTCATACCAGCAAGTGCGTCGTAGTTATCCTCTGTAAGCTGTGGTGAGATGTAGTGTACACTACCTCTTTGTAGCATACCGATAGCGTCGTTTGCAGGTACTACCTGATAACGTACCTTTTCAATCTTTGCATTGTCGATTGGGTTAGACTCTGCGTTGTCGTCAACTGTTGTAAAGTTTTCGTTTCTCTTGAAATAAACTACCTTATCAACGAAGAATGATGAGGTTGTTGGGTCGGTGTTTTCACGGTTTGTAGCCTTGTATGCACCAGCACCAACTGGGATTCTAATATTTCTTGGAGATTGGATAATGCCTGTCATAAAGCTGTATGTACCAAACTCAACGCCGTACTTGTGATTTGCAATATCAGGAGTGATATTGTCGCCCTCACCATAGTAGTGCTCTGGCGCTACTGAGAAAGCAAAGTTCCAGTGAGCCTTAGGGTCTCTACCCTTAATTGTGATTTGTAAAACGTCATAGCCATTTGTTGGAACGCCATTTTCGTCGTGACCGTCCTTTGTAGCTACTGTGTAGGTGTTACCATTAACAGTAATTGTAGTACCAGCCTTGTCTGTGTGGTGTGCAAGTGACTTAATACCCTCAATTGAAGGTACTCTTAGTGTACCGTCGTCAGAGATGCTTTCGTGAAGGATAACCTCCTTAGCCTCTGCTGTGTACTCGGTAAGTAGCTTTTGTGCAGTTGCCCACATTGTAAGAATGTAGTGAAGCTCTGTTTGTGTCTTAATTGCGTAAACAAAGTCAATTGCTTGGTCCTTTGTCTTAATAGTATCTGTGTCGTAATCAAGAATTACGTCAACAATCTTGGACTTGTCGCCCTCTGGTACTACTGTGCCGTCTGGGTTTGTCTTGTCTGCATACTTAACCTTTACAATGCCCTCTAGGAATAGGAAGCATATAACTGGGTCAAGAAATTCGCTGTGTGACTTATATGGCTCCTCTGTGTAAGCGCTTTGAGCAGTTGTGAAGTCTGTTTCAAGCTCCTCACGGAAGTACTTAAGTGCCTTATCAAGGTCAGCCTGAAGCTGAGCACTTGTAACCTCTTGTCCCTTTTCAACAGAGATTGCTTGCTTATATTCGTCGCTTAGTGTCTTTGATGCAATAGCAGTCTTTAGTGCCTCATAGGTTGCATTGTAGGTGCCCTGTGTACCAGTTCTACCTACCTCCATATAAAGAGAGATAAGCTCATTGATACGAGCCTGTGCTCTTGAGGTGGCTGCCTGTGTGATTTTTTCGTCATCGTTTGTGTTAGATGATGAAATTGTTTGTGTTCTGTAAGCATTCAAGCCCTTAATATCGGTTGAATACATTGTTGATGAGCCTGTGTAAACAGGGTCAAGGTAAACGTAGAGGTTGAAAAGAACGTCCTCCATTGTAAGTGGCTCGCCATCAGAGAACTTAATGTTCTTCTTCAAAACGAAGGTGTAAACTGTTTCGTCAAGGTCGTCGTTGTACTCAAAGGCAAAATCCTTTGATACGGTTGGTTGGTCGTCACCAAACGCAACCTCAACGTTGCCATTTACATACTTAGATGTAAGCATACCGATTTGTGTCATACCGACAATTGTGTTGTCCGGACCGGTTGTTGAATAGAATGGATTAAAAAGTCCATCAAGCTCCTCAGACATAATAACGAAGGTATCGTTTGCTGTTGAGCCACAGCCGGAGAACAAGGTTGCCATGCTTGCAAGCATTACAAAGCATAGCACTAAGGAAATAATTCTCTTTTTCATTTTGTTTCTCCTTTATCTATTTTAGTTGAAAATTATTTGCTATTCAAAGCTTAGCGCAAGGCTATTTCCATCTGCGCCAAGGGTGAGGGTAAGCTGATTCATTGCGTACTCATCAGGCACTACCTCAAAGGAAATGTCGAAGTCAACCTGGGAAAGATTGTCTCCTAGGTCAAGACCACAAAGTAAGCCAAAGCTGTAACCTGTTGCTAGTCCAAGGTTTATACCCTGCGCAATTTTTAGGCTACTGTCTGTAACCTTAACCTCTGTTAAGGTCGTACCACCTTGAATTGTACCTGCAAGCAAGCCGAAGGTTGCCGCTGGCATACGTGTACCACCTGCAATAAGTGCAGTTACATTTTCAAAGGTAACGTTTTCAAGAGTTGCCCCTGAAAGCTGTCCAAATAAGCCAAAGGACTGGGTGCTTGTGCCACTTTGCTCAATTGCTACGTTTTTAATTGTGTAGCCGTTACCGATAATCTTACCTGTAAAGGTGTTATTTACAAAGGGCCATGCCTCGTCTGTAAAGTCAAGGTCATTTTGGATTTCGTAAATACCCGAAGGATTCCAAATATCTGTAAGCTGTGATGGCTTAGTAATTTTATACCAGCTACCGTCCTTGTAGTCTAAATAGATTATAAGAGTTTCGTTTGCATACTCAGCAGTATCCAAATTAAAGGTACCGCTATGCAAAACTGTGTCGGCGCTTACCTTGGTTTCACCAACGTAGGCGTCCTTAAAGGTTTTGTTTTCCACTGTTGGAAAATTAAAGTAATCAAGTGTGCCTGTTTCAGTATTCCAAGCGGGAAGCTTGAAATTAAGGTCACCTAGTGCGCTTGGATTGAAGAAATACTCACCAAGCAACGTTTGTTTGTCGGAGTTGTCTAAGAATTGTATTCTAAATTCTGGTATCCAGCCTGCGTAAAGGGTAATTACGGGGTTGGTTGCTGAGTAAGACTTATTAGGGTCTAATTCAAGAGGCTTGTTAAAGTCCCACTTGCCCTCGTAGGTGTAAGCAACCGAGCGTCCGCTAACCGAGGCAACCTCGCCATAGTAGTCAAGCGCCTCGCCCTTGCTATTCGTAACCGGAGTTTTCTTTGAAAACCAACCGGCAAAGAAATAGCCTGCCTGTCTTGGTGTTAGTCTGTCAACCTTATCTCTTGACTCGCTATCTGTTGGTACAAGATAGATTTCCTTATTTCCATTTCCGTTTAATGGAAGACTGGAAATATTGTAGGAGTCAGTTGTGATATAGGTACTAGTACCAAAGGCGCCACCGTTTGCGTCGTATTTAACACTTACGTTAAAGCCGTCCTTGTCGTTAATTTCATAGGGTGTCTTTTCGCAGGACACAATGAATATTACACAAATTAAGGCAATTACCAGAAGAGAAAATATCTTAATTCTCTTATTTGTTTTCGAATTCATTATAATTTGCATCCTTTTCTTATGATTATTAAGGGCTAGGGGGCTACTTGTGTAGCCCTTGCCCTAAATTTTACTTAAATATCCAAAGCTTTTTCTTGTAGAATACTATGCCAAGTGCAATAATTACGCCAAGAAGCACAGCCTCAACGCATACAAAGGTAATTAGCATTGGTACTGGATTGAATGGTGCCTGTGGTTGAATTTCCTCAGGTACGTCCTCGTTTCCTGTTTGCTCGAATGCCAAAATTCTTTGCTCAGCGGTTAGAAGTGCGCCATAGTTTGTAACTAGCGCCTGTTGGTCCTTAGTTGCAATCTTGTCGTAGGCTATACGGGCTAGTACAACAAGTGGCTTATCTGCAAGCTTAACGTTTGCAGGAAGTCTGTTAATTGCTTCAATTGCCTCAAGAGTAACCTTGTCAGCTGCAACGGAGCCGTCAATTACTGTCTTGAAGTATTGGTTCATTGTAAATGATTCATACTCTTGTCCGTTAGATGGTCTAATCATAACAAGATTTGGCTCGTAGTGACCCATATAGTCAACGAAGCTTGCGCCATAGAAGAAGCAGAAGTAATTATATACGTACTCGCCTCTTTCGTTTACTGTTTCTGTATTAACCATTGGGTTAAACATAAAGTATGGTGACAAGCCAAGACCTGGCACGTAAGCACCTGTCGACACCTCGTAGCCTGGAGTTTCACCCTTGCTACCGGGGATATTGTCAGGGATAAAGTAGCCTTGGTCAAATTCCTCCTCAAGCACCGGTGCGTAGTGACTTGTAAATATTACAGTTACTAGCTTGTTGCAATCGAAGAACGATTTGTGTCCAATAGACGCAAGAGTGTAAGGCAATTTAATTCTTACAATCTCGGACCCTGCAAGTGAATATGCAGAAAGTCTTACTGTGCCCTCTGCTAATTCAACGTAGCTATTATCTCTTGGTGCGTATGTAATCAATTCAAGTCCGTTTGGCACGTCTTGATAAATTGAACCGTTAATTACGTGGATATTTTCGCTAATATCGTAATCATATACGTTTTTGTAGTAGGTTTTTCCGTTAAAGGTTTCTTCCTCAACAATGTAAAGTGGCTTAATTCTGCATAGTGCAAATGGATTGTCGCCAAGCACTCTTAGCACCTTGTTTCCACTTAGGTCAAGGTCAAAGTCGGTTACATTTTCCTTTAGGAATGCGCCCTCGCCAATCTCAATTGCTCCTGTTAGCTTAGCACCTGTTAGTGCAGTTACAGCAAATGAATACTTGCCGAGCCTTGCAACCTTGTCAAGGTTTTCAACTGTTGATAGCTTCTTACAGTTTACAAATGCACCCTCGTCAATCTCAATTGCGTTTTCGCTAAGGATTACCTTTTCAAGCTTAGCGCTCTCTGTAAATGCGTAAGGTCCAATTACCTTAATGCTTGACAGGTTAATTTCCTTTAGACTGCTTTCAGCAAACGCTTCAAGTCCTATTTTTTCAACGGATTCAAGATTAATCCTTTCAAGCTTTAAGCATCTAATAAATGCTTGGTTCTCAATTTCCTTTAGTCCTGTACCTAGAGTTACCTCCTTTAATTCAGGGCAAAGTGCAAATGCCTTTTCGCCAAGCTCGGTTAGGCTTGAAAGGTCTGCTATCTCAATGCGTGAAGCATAGATATGATATACGTAGTTGCCGTCTGCGTCAACACCGTAGCCTGCACCACCTTGTGAGGATGCAGTTTCAATCTCGTCACCTGAGAATGCAAGCTTGCCAATTGATACAGCCTTAGATAGGTCGATGGTTGCAAGTGATGCACAGTTGTAGAATGCCATTTCGCCAATCTTTGAGCCCTCTCCTATGGTTACTGCCTCAAGGGATGTAAGTCCTGAGAATGAGGAGTGACCAAGAGTTACGTTTTTACCAATTGTAACCTGAGTTAGCTTAGATGGGTAATGCCTGTAATAAACCTTTGTTGAATATTTTGTATCCTGAATATACTGTGGTGTCTTATCACCCCAGCTATTCATAAATGCACCCATTCCTACAACGCAGTTATCGCCAATTGTTACGGATACTAGCTCCTCACAGTTGTAGAATGCGCCCTCACAAATCTCAACGTCGTTGCCGATAACAACAGCTGTTAGCTTTGTATTGGAGAATGCATAATCGGAAATTGTCTTTATACTATTTAATGTAGGAAGGACAGAAATGCTTGTGTTAGCAAAGGAATACTTACCTATTTTTGTAAGTGTGCCAAGGCTAAGTGACTTAAGATTTCTAGCCATAAAGAATGCGTAATCGTCAACTACAACAACAGATGGTGCATTAATGCTTGTAATCTTATTGTTGTGCGCAAAGGCACCGTTGCCAATTGCGGTAATTGTAGAGTCAGTAATATTAACCTCGCCACTTAATGTTGGGGACGCAACGAGAATGGTTGAGCCGTCCTTGCTTAAGATGTACAAGCCGTCGCTTGATGATTTGTAGCTTGGGTTATCCTGACTTACAACGAATTTTGAAATTGCTGTGCTTGCAAAGGCAATTCTGTCGATAAAGCCAACGTTTTTACCAATTTCTGCCTTAGTTAGACTATTACAATTCATAAATGCGTTTTCGCCAATTGTATTTACGTCATTACCGATTGTAACCTCGGTAAGTGCAGTACAGCCCATAAACGCACCCTCTGGAATTACGCTTGCGTTCATTGAGAACTTATCAAGCTGTGTACAGTATGCAAATACGTAAGGACCATACTTAACCTTCTCTGCCTTAACCTCAACGTTCTTTAGTGCAGTGTTATGATAGAATGCGTATGCACCGATTGATTGAAGCTCTGGTGGAAGAATAACGCCCTCTAGCTTGCTTGATACAAGCTCATAGTAGCCGTATGTTGCATTGTATCTGTATGAGCCGTTTTCTGCAAAGGCGTAATCACCAATTGCTCTTATTTTGTCAAGCTTAATCGTACCCTTTAGGTTACAGTTTCTAAATGCCGCATAGTTAATTAGCTGAACGTTTTCAAGACCAACAACCCTCTCAAGCGAGATACAGCCCTCGAATGCGCCGTATTCAATTGCCTCAATTGTGGAAGGAAGTACAACCTCCTTAAGTGCTGTCAATCTTGCAAATGCGTAAGCATCTATTTTCTTAACGCCCTCAGGAATAATAACCTTTGTAATTGTGTTATCACCGATTGGGCTTTGCTTTGTCATGCTATTGTCGTCCTCTGCGAATTCCTCAGGAGTCTTTAATACGTACTCGAAGTTAGAGAATGCAAAGGCGCCGATTTGTGTAATACGCAAATCACTTGGAATTTCAACAACACCACCAAGACCATAGTAGTGCTGAAGTGTAGGTGCCGTCCTTACAAATGGGTCCTTAACCTCAATTGAAACAGATTTTGTTTCATAGGTTGATTTACCATCAAGTAAAACCTTAACTGTAATGTTAGCAAAGCCCTCGCTAACACCGGTTACAACACCATTTTGGTCAACGGTAACAACCTTGTCGTTACCTGTTGAGAATACAACCTGACAATCATCAGGGAAATAAGCCTCTAAAATTGCCTCAATTCTTACGGACTCTGATGGGTAAAGCTTAATTGATAGCGCTTCATTCTTTGCAAAGTACTTAAAGCTACCAACCTGTCCTAGGTCTCTGTCCTCGTTAGACATAATCTCGTAAGCCTTTAGTACCTCGTAGCCGTTTATCTTAAAGGAGTCGGCAACGGGCTTATCGTATTCCATATAGCCCTCGTCCTCTGGCCCTAGAACTCTTACGTTTAGGAATGCCTTCTTTGAGTTATCCTTTACGTGAGTAGCCGAAACGGTGGCAAGACCGGACCCTACTGCAACTAGCTTGCCGTTTACTACTCTTACAACCTTCTTGTTTGAGGAATCGAATCTTAAAAGGTCGCCCCAAGCCTCATCGTCTGAGTAGCCGTCAATCTTAATTGTGTAAAGCTCGTTTGGATTTAATGTAATTTCTGTGTTAGGATTGCCTTCCTCGTCCTCTCCTGCATCAAAGCGGAAGTCGATATAATCGTCAGGCAAGCCGATTTCATAGGTTGCATGGTTAAGTGCGTAGTCATATACGCTTACAATAAAGGAGTTTTTAACGTGTGAGCTTTCCTTTAATGCGTAGATATAATCTGTAAGCTCGTATTCAACGTAGGTTGTGCCATTTCTTACAGAATAGATAGGTGTCATATAGGTTGAGAATGGAACAAGCTGGAAGGAATCAAGTCCTGTTGCAGGGTCAGTTACAGTTGTTAGATATCCAGGCTGCATACTCATTGAGTAGTGGTTATCGTAAACTGCAATTGTTGCAAATAGTCTATCTCTTTCAAGGTCGCTATCGTATTCTGAACGGAAGGTACAGCCTGTAATGATTGGTGCCTCAAAGTCGGTTGTGAATGGGAACTCGAAGGTGTTCTTTTCGTTAGTTTCAAGTCCGCCGTCCTCGTAGTCCATATAGGCAACCATCTTAACTGTGTACTTTGTGTTATTCTTTAGGTTGTGCTCGGTTGCGTCAAACTCTACCTCAACGTTTGCTGGGTAAATATAAGAGCCACCGTCACTGTACGACTTACGTACGTCGTCGTCAACGGTTTCAAAGATAACCTCGCCGGTTGCGTCGTCAGTAATTGTAACAACAACCTTTACTGCGTTTCTTAGCATACCTGTCCAAATAAATCTAATGCTATGAATTGTTGCAATATCCTGGTCCGCCTCGGTTGCGCTATCTGGCACCTTAACGTTTGAGATTGCAATGTAGTCACGGCTTGCTGAAATGATTTGGTCGTTTGGATTTTGTTGGAAGTAGTAAGAGCCAAGGTAGGAAATGTAGTCGCTAAACATACCACCGATTGGTCTTGTTGCGTATGCGTCTGGAAGTGTCTTTTCGTCAGCTGGAATAGAATCGTTTAATTCGTCCTTGTTTGTTTCGAAATAGTCAAGGTCCAAGATAGGTGCCTTTGTCCAGTCACCATAGAATGAAAGGAATGGAACGGACAAGTCCTCTGTTTCAGCGCTTGTAGCTGTAAGAACTACAAAGCCCTCAACGTACATACCATTTTCAAAGGATTCGTCAAGATATTTCTTATCCTCGCTTGAAAGGGTAATTGTTACCTTAACCTTTGCAGTCTTACCTGCCTCAACGGACAAGGAATCACCATTTTGTGTGCCGTTTTCAATTGTAAAGGAAACGGTAGCACCGGAAAGCAAGTAGCCCTCCTCACTTACTGTGGTTTCACCACGAGCAGTTTTAACGTCGCTAACACCCTCAGTTAAAACGTAGGTTGATAGCTTGTAGGTATTTGTCTTAGCACCGAAATTCTTAATTTCAAAGCTTAGGTCGTAAACGCCTGTCTTTTCAGGGTCATCACCAAGCTCAAGCTTAGACTTATCCATTATCTCACCATTCTTATCACGAGTTAGAATGAGTGCTGTTGTTTGAGTTGCGCTAAAGATATTTGCAAGACCTGCACCCTGCTTTCTTACAGCATAAGGCAAGCCGTTTTTGTTGTAAACTATATCAGCCGTTGACATAAGCAATTGATTTACAAGGGCTGTAACCTTAACGCTATCATCCTTGATATCAGGGAACTTATCCATAACGTACTGTCTTAGAAGAATCATAACACCGGCTGTGTTAGGACATGCCATTGAGGTACCGGATAAACGGTCATAGCCACCACCTGTAATAGCGGAAAGAATGTTTCCACCGTGAGCGGTAATTTCTGGCTTAATGCCAAGGCTAGGTGATGGTCCCCAGGATGAGAAGTCTGACATAAATGGTCCTGAGGTTTGGTCACGGCTAATCTTAATAGTGCCACGCTTAGCAGAGGCTAGCACCTCGCCGTCCTCTTGGGAAATTGAGCAAACAGGAATTGAAACGGTACCAACGTTCATTCTAATTTCACCAGAGGTATTATTAAATACGATAACACCGATAGCACCCGCCTTTTGCGCCGCCTGTGCCTTTTCCTCGAAGGTGGTGTCACCACGCTTTACAAGAGCAATCTTACCGGTAACGTCAATGCCTGTGTATTCAACGTCACGACCCACACCGGGAATCAAAACGAATTCAACCTCAAGGTCGTTTACGCCCTCTTGTAAAAACTCGTCAACAAAGAACTTTTCCTCAGCAGCTGCATCAGTTGCCTCTGTGAAGTAAACTATCTTACCATTGAAAAGAATGTAAGGTGTCTTAACACCGTTGATTGATGCAACGGACATAGCGCCCTCGTAGGTTGAGGGTGAGCCAACTGTTGCAGTATCAGGGTTAGAGGTAAGACCAAGGTTACCATTCTTTTCAGAGCCGTTTGAGGATGCAAAGCTATTTGAAGCAGCAACCACTAGGCTAATGCCCTGTGCACGAATCTTTTCGTAAACACCGCTAATCTTTTCCTCGTCACTCTCACGACTAAAGCCACAAGCAGTACCAAGGGACATATTAATAACGTCAACGCCGAGGATTACGCAGTCCTCAAGGGCTGATAAAATCCAAGATGCGATTGCAGAGTCCTTGGTATCGGAGAAAATCTTCATTGAAACAAGCTGTGCGTTTGGCGCAACGCCTGTTATAACGTCGTCCTTACCTACGATAACACCAGATACGTGAGTACCGTGATTGTTATGAAGCGAGTAAACGTCGGAGTCCTTATCGGCATAGTCAAAGGAGAATGGCACCTTTTCGTTAATGTAAACGTCGTCAGCGCCAAGTCCATTTACAAGCTTGCTTGCCTTTGTTTGACCGATAAGGCTAGCAACCATTTGCTTAGTCAAGCCAAGCTTTGTACGGTCTGCTGTAAAGTTTTCAACGGAAAAGGCAGAGTGAGTATAGTCAAGACCTGTGTCAAGGACTGCAACTACAACGCCTGTACCGTCGTACTTGTACTTGTCTATGTAAGAGGATGTATCAAAGATACCTGTATCGTAAACGCTTACCTTGTTTTCAACAAGCTGAGTTTCAGCCTTCTTGTAAACCTCGCAAACGATAGAGGTCATATCCTTGTCAAGGGACTGGGCAACCGTCTTGTAATTCTTTGCCTTGATTACGATTTCAAAGCCTGTAAGAATTGCAGAATAGTCTGCCCCTAGGGTGTAAGCAACGCCCTGCTCGTCAAGGGTTTTCAAAACCTCTTGCTTTTCCTTCTCTATTTCCTTTCTTAACGCATCTGCCTCATCGGAGAATGCATATTCTGTAAAGCTCATTGACTTATCTGTTTGATTGTATCTGTCAATGAGTGGTGCGGTGCTTAGGCTAATGATAACTGAAATATCGTCATCATCCTTAACCGCCGAGGGAAGCTCAAAAACCTTTGAGCTATCCAAATACTGATTTCTATTCGTGATTATAGAATCAGTAAATTGCTTAACGTAACCGCCCTCGAGGGCATAGCTTCTTCCTAAGGTTGGAAGAAAAACGGAAAGCAACAGAATTGTAGCTAACAATACTGATAGCACGACCGTAGTCGCTTTTACAACTGCTTTTTTGTTCATCGTTTCTTTTGCCTTTCTTTTAATATTTGCGTGTGATTATATTATAGTGATAAACATACGGACCTATTTTATCACATATTATAGGAAAATTCAAGCATCTTTTTATCAATTTACCAAACTAAAGTGATAAAGTGTTAATACAATTCTTATTCATATAAAAAAGATAAAATCGCTCTAATCCCATATGCTATATAGCCTTGTTGAACCTTTTCTTAAAATCTTCTTTACTAAAAATAATTTTTATATAAAATAAAAAATTTACAATTTCGCAACTTTTTTATTCACTTATTCAATAAATATTCACCAAGCCTAGCCAAGGTACACTTCCGCTTGACGAAGTCAAATTTCGCTGTGCCTTAGCACAATTTCGCTGACTAAGGGTCAATTTTGCTGTTCCACTTCTTATGCAACTTCTCTTGACATCTACTTTTTAGTGTGCTAAAATTAATTAGATAGGTCACAAGTGACCAATAATTTACACTAAATAGGAGAAAATTTATGTCGAAAACAAGACTTTTCCATTTAATATACGGAATTGTGCTTTCCCTTTTGCTAGTAGCCTGTGGCATTTGCTTTATGGTTGCTTGCGTTGATATTTACAAAAGTGGACCAAACCCCTTTAACCCTGAGTCAATTTCAACTCACTTTAAGTCAATTTGTGTCCCTGTCTATATCACTCTAGGGCTTTTAATTCTTAGTATTCCGCTAAACCTTTTCATACCAAATGAAAAAGCAAGAAAAAAGCCTCAAATTAGCAAAAAACAGACACTCCTCGGGCTTTATTCAAGATTTGACTACACAAGGGCTAATGAGGAAGCATTACACAAGCTAAACAAATTTAGATTTTCAAGATGGACTCTTTACACAATAAACGTAGTGCTTTTGGTATGTGGTACAATTCTTTCCTTAGTCTATGCGTTGAACATTGAAAACTTCCAAGCAATCTCAGAGGAGGGCGTTTCCCTTATCAACTCCTCAATTATTGCAGGGTCACTTGTGGTTTTAAGATACTTTTTAATACCACTTATCTTTTCAATAGCACTTATCTTTGTTGACAAGGCGCTAGTTAGTCGTGAATTAGACATTCTCAAAGCATCAATAAAGGAGGACAAGGCAATCTTGCCAAAGGACGCCCCCTCTAATAAAACAGTAGCAGAAAAAGCAAGCGACTTCTTTGTAAAGCACAAAAAAGCAATCCTAATTACGTTAAGAGTCGTAATAATTTTAGGTGCTATTGCACTTGTTGTAACAGGAATTTTAAATGGTGGCATGTACACCGTTTTACAAAAGGCTAATAAGCTATGTCAGGAGTGTATCGGCCTTGGTTAATTTTACTATTAAAAAGAAAGGAGCTTAATATGGGAAAATTGAATAGAATTGTCTTAAAAATAGGCTCCTTTAACGAGGAATTAAAGGCTTGGACCTTTGCCTGTCAAGAAAATCTACCTCTTCCCAAAAAGGAGGCTAGCGAAGACGACGAGCCAAGGGTGGAAAATGAGCCTAAGCTTGAGCCTAAAATCGAAGAAAAGCAGGTGCCAATTGAAGAAAAAGCAATCGAAAAAGCACCCGAAAAAACAGACACTCCCCCTAAAAAACCTAAGAAAACACTAAAGGAAAGGCTAAAAGCATTAATACCCTCTAAGAGGCGATTAATTCAGCTTTACTCTGCCCTACTTTTCAATGCAAACATAAAGGGCTTTATTAAGGGTGAAATCTTTATGGGCGCATCAAAAAATCTTTGTGCCCCCGGTATAAACTGTTATTCCTGCCCTGGCGCAGTTATGGCTTGTCCTTTGGGCGCTTTACAGGCAGAATTAAACCGTGCAAACAAATCCTTTGCATTTTACGTTGTTGGTATTTTAGCCCTATACGGAATTATAGCCGGCAGAACAATTTGTGGTTGGCTATGTCCCTTTGGCTTTATTCAAGAGCTTTTACATAAGATAAAAACACCTAAGCTAAAGAAAAACAAGGTAACAAGAGTATTCTCATACTTAAAATACGTGCTTTTAGTTTTCTTTGTAATTATAATACCTATTCTTTACGGAATACGTGGTGTTGAATTACCTGGCTTTTGTAAGTATATTTGCCCTGCCGGTACTCTTGAGGGTGCCTTCGGCTTACTCTCAAACGCAGTAAACGAAAGCTATTTATCTATACTGGGTCCACTATTTACATGGAAATTCTTACTTTTTGTAAGCATTACAGTAGGGTCAGTATTTATATTTAGATTTTTCTGTCGTTTCATTTGTCCCTTGGGTGCAATTTACGGATTCTTTAACAAATTCTCACTTCTTGGCATTAAGCTAAACAGAGATAAATGTACAAATTGTGGTCTTTGTGTAAGCAAGTGCGAAATGGATATTAGGCACGTTGGCGACCATGAATGTATTAGCTGTGGCGAGTGCGTATCCGTTTGTCCAACTAAGGCAATCACCTTTAAGGGTGGGTCCTTCTTCCTACCCCCTGACGAAATTATTCCAGCAGGACTTCAAGGAAAGGAACTAGAAAAAGCTAAGGCAGAAAACGAGAAAAAGAAGGCAAAGGCTAAAAAGCGTGCAAGCATAACAAGAGCGATTATAAGTGTTATTTTGATTGCACTCTTAGGCACAGCAATAGTTTACTACAACTTTATTGATAAGGGCAACACTCAAGCACCACCACCTACCCCACCTGTAACAGATGACGAGGCTGTGGTTGGTACGCAAATCGGTAACGTTTTGCCCGACTTCTCTCTTGAGATTTTTGACGAAAATGGCTTTGTAAGTGGCGAAAATCAAACACTTGAGGGACCATTTAGCAAAAACGAAAGTGGAAATCTAACCTTTAACCCATCTAAGAATAGTGGCAAGGTAACAATCATTAACTTCTGGGGCACCTGGTGTCCTGGTTGTGTTGCTGAGCTTCCCTACTTTGACAGAATTGCAAGTGAATACAAGGACAAGGTAAGCGTTTTAGCAGTCCACACAGATTATAGATATAACGAAACCGCCTCCGACTACGTCCTTAACAATTACAAGGATAGCGATATAATCTTCTTAAAGGATATTCCTCTAAACGAGGAAATTGACAAGTACTTTACCGACCTTGGTGGTAAAAACAATATGTATCCATTTACTGTAATTCTAGGCACAGATGGAAGGATTATTGCATCATTACCAAGAAGCGTAACCTACGAGGAATTAAAGAGTACTGTTGATACCGAATTAGAGGTTGAAAAGCCACCGCTTGGCACTCAAGTTGGCAACACAGCCCCTGGTCTTGACCTAGTTGTTTTCGACGAAAACGGCACACTTCCCCTTGATAATCAAACGAGTGGTCCTTGGTCAAGCACCACATTTGATGGAAACGAGGTCCTTGCCTTTAACCCAAGCAAAAACAGTGGCAAGGTAACGATTATTAATTTCTGGGGCACCTGGTGTCCCGGTTGTGTTGCAGAATTACCCTACTTTGACAGAATCGCTAGCGAATACAAGGACCAAGTAACTGTCCTTGCAATTCACACCGATTATAGATATAAGGAAACTGCCTCCGACTACGTGCTTAACAACTACAAGGATAGCCAAATTATCTTTGCTAAGGACGAGGCACTAAACGACGAGATTGACAAATACTTCACCGACCTAGGTGGCAAAAACAATATGTACCCATTTACAGTAATACTTGACGAAAATGGTGTAATTCTTGCCTCTCTTCCAAGAAGCGTAACCTACGAGGAATTAAAATCAATCGTTGATACAAGTCTTCAATAACAAAAAAAGAACGAGGTTTTCTCGTTCTTTTTTGTTTTTTTAGTTGTTCGCTTGAAAGACTATTTCTATATTGTCTGGTGCCCAGTTGGTGTCCCACGTCAGTGGCACCTGTTGAAGCGTTAGATAAGCCTTCATTCCTGTACAACCAAGAAACGCATGCTCACCTACATATTCTGTGCTATTTGGAATAGTTATTTCCTTAAGCGAGGTGCAAAAGGCAAAGCATTCGTCACCTATTGTCTTTATTCCATCTGGTAGATTTATGGATTCAAGCTTATCACAGGACTTAAAGGCACCCTTGCCTAATTCCAAAATTCCCTCAGATAGCTCAACCTCTTTTAACACGTACGCACCTGCGAAGGCATACTCGCCAATAGATGTAACACCACTAGGAATTACAATTGACTCTAAGTGATTACATTGAAATGCAAAATCACCTATTTTTGTAACCTCCGCAGGGATTGTAAAGGTTGCTTCCGTTTTGCCACTTGCGTACCTTACAATTGTCCTTTTGTCAATGGTATAAAGGTTGCCCTCAATCGATACAAAGCACTCATTTCCTTCCTCAACTAATATTTCCTTTATTTGGCTACAACCATCAAGAAAGCCCTTGCCAATTTCCTTAACACTGCTAGGAATTGTTATTTTTTCAAGGAATACCATATTTGTAAAGACGTAATTTCCTATATATTCAACACCCTTGCCAATAGTAATTAGCTCTACCTGACGACAGCCACTAAAGGCACGGTCGCCTATATGCTTTACGTTATTTGGTATTTGTAAGCTACTTATACTACGACAATTCTCAAAGGCATTAGCCCCTATATACTCAAGAGTAGATGGAAGTCTAGCAGAGGTCAAATTATAGCAATTCAAAAATGCCTTATCATTAATTACAGACACTCCCTCTGGAATATTTACCACAGTACAAAGGTCACAGTACTCAAAGGCATGACCTGCAATTACCTTAGTGCTCATGCTGATTTGCATAATTTGAGTGTTGTCTGCCTCAATTAAAACAAGATATGGATTTTCCTCGTTACCAAGATAATAGCCGTTTACACCACGATTGTAGCTTAAATAGGTGCAGGGATAAAATGTCTTTTTGTCAATTATTCTAATAGAATTTGGCAAGGATATTTCTCTTATGGTTTCACAGCTATCAAAGGCATTTTGACAAATTTCAACCACTCCCTCAGGGATTTTAAAGCTTGTGCTCTCCTTGCCAGGGGCATATTGCACAAGTGCACCTTGGTCCTTTGTATATAAATTGCCATCAATTGACGTGAAAAATTCGTTTGTCTTTGCTACGCTTATACTCTTAAGACTAACGCAACCATAAAACACCCAAGTGCCCAAGCTCTTAAGACTAGTACCAAGAGTAATTTCCTCAAGAGAGTTGCAATTTTCAAATCCACCATCACCTATTGAAATAACGTTTTTAGGTATGGTTATTTTCTTTAAGCTAACGCAATCCTTAAATGCATTTTTGCCAATTGCTGTAAGATTTATATTACCAAACTCAGCATCTGCGTCCTCAAGTAGGTCGTATAGCTCCCCACTTTCACCATAAAGGAACAAAACCGTTGCAAGATTATCACAGCTCTCAAAGGCACCGTCTCCTATGGTAATAGCTGTGCTATCTCCGCAAATGCTTACCCATTTAAGATTATTGCAATTTGCAAATGCACCCTCTCCAATTGACGAGCTCCAAATCTCCACAGTTTTCAAATACTCAGCACCTGAAAATGCATATTTTTCTATAAGCCTTACGGAATATGGTACTGCAAGGGCAACGTCTTGCTTTCCTTGAGCATACTTAACAAGTGTGTCACCGTTTTTAGTATAAAGACTACCATAAAGGGATTTATAATTCTTATTTGAGCTTGACACGTCAATGGTTTTCAAGCTTACGCAACCATTGAAGGCACCGGGGGTTATGTGCTCAATTGTAGGTGGAATACTAATCCACTCAATATCATAGCAATTTTTAAAGGCGCCCTCTGCTATTCCAACAACGTTTAGTCCGTCGTAGGCACTAGGAATGATAATTCCGTTGCTAACCTCGTCTCTTGTGGCAGTTATGCCCTCAACGAAGTAGCCACCCTCACCCAAGGCAAAATCTAATCCTATTCTTTCATTGTAGCCCCAGCTTACCAAAAGTCTGGACTCTTGAAATGCCTCGTCCCATTCTTGTGGCATTGTACCTGCCTCGCAGTATATTTGAAGGTTATAGCAACCGGAAAATGCGCCCTTGCCAACCTCTTTTGTTTTAAGAGGAATATATATACTAACAAGACTAGCACAGCCCGAGAAGGCACCCTTGCCTATTTTTGTTACATTATAGCCTAGGCTTATATTACCAAGGGCTGAGCAACCCGAAAAGGCATTATCTCCTATTATAGATAGCTTCTCTCCGCCTGTTATTCTTAATAAGGATTTACAATTTAAAAATGCCTCTTGTTCAATTTCCTCAAGGCTTTTGCCTAAGGAAACATTTTTTAGATTTGTGCATTTTGAAAACGCACCCTTGCCTATCCTTGTTACGCTTTTATTGTCTATTTTATCTGGAATAATTACGTTTATAGCCTCTGGATTTACATCTAAAACCACCCACTCATTATCATTTATGGCACCAAAAACAAGGTCTCTTGTCTCTGTCTTTGCATAAAGGGTTAGATTTCCAGTTGTACCCTTTTCGATTTTCTCAATTGGCTTTGTATATTCATCGTCTAAGTACCAGCCACAAAACTCTAAATAGTCCCCGTAGCCCTTTTCAAGAGATATGGTATCCTCTGTTGTGTACTCTGCCGGACCATTTGTTTTTGCGCCTACGTATTCAATTGAATAGGTAAGTGGCAAATATCTTGCCTCAAGAGTAATATCCTCAGTTACAATATAGCCCACAAAGGACCATTTTTCGTCCTCAATATACCAGCCCTCAAACTGATAGCCTTCCTTGTATGGTGCTCGTGGCTTGCTTACCTTTTCGCCCTTTTCCACCCTTACGCTTGAAACCCTTGTCCCTCCGTTTGTATCAAAGGAAACCTTGCAAGAGCTGTCCCTTCCACAGGACAAAAGAGTAAGACATACAACTATGCACAGCATAACAAGTGTTAATACTAAATACCTTCTTTTCATTGTGTTACTCCTTTCGTAAATGTAAATTTTCCCATCTACTATAAAAGACGATTTTTCTTGAGAAAAGGTTTCACCATTTCTTCAAGTATTTCATTTTTCAATTTCATTATATCAGCTAAGGGTGAAGAGAGACTTACGATTTTGTGACAAAATCAAGAAAATTAGATAAAAAAAAGGAAGGCTTCCTCTTTTAAGGAAAGCCTTCCTTTTATTAAATTAGTCTTACTTTGAAAGTAGCTTTGCAATGCTAGAAAGCTTAACGCATAGGCAGAAAAGCTCAGTTGCAATAACAAGGTCTGAAAGAGGTGGGTAGGATGGTGCAATTCTAATATTTGAGTCAAGTGGGTCCTTGCCATAAGGGTAGGTTGCGCCTGCCCCTGTCATTACAACACCTGCCTTTTTACACTTAGCAACAATATCCTTAGCACAGCCCTCTAAGGAATCAAAGGAAATAAAGTAGCCACCCTTTGGCTCAGTCCAGGTGCCGATACCAAGTCCGCCAAGCTCACGATTGAGAATTTCCAAAACTGCCTCAAACTTAGGACGAAGAATGTCTGCATGCTTACGCATATGCTCAATCATTCCGTGAATGTCCTTGAAGAAGCGAACGTGTCTTAGCTGATTTACCTTGTCATGACCTATTGTTTGGATTGATAGCTGATGCTTAATTTCCTCAAGATTGTTATTTGAGGAGGCAAGAGCTGCAATACCGGAGCCAGGGAAGGAAATCTTTGAGGTAGATGCAAACTTATAAACTAGGTCAGGGTTACCTGCCCTTTTGCACTCTGCCAAAATTTCAACTAGGTTGTCCTGCTTGTCATCATATAAATGGTGAATTGTATAAGCATTATCCCAATAAATTCTAAAGTCCTTAGCTGCGGGCTTAAGTCTTGCAAAGCGACGGACAGTAAGGTCAGAATAGGAATAGCCCTGTGGATTAGAATACTTAGGCACACACCAAATACCCTTAATTGACTCGTCCTCAGAAACTAGCTTTTCAACAAGGTCCATGTCAGGTCCGTCCTTAGTCATAGGAACGTTTATCATTTCAATGCCAAAGTATTGAGTAATTGCAAAGTGTCTGTCATAGCCAGGCACAGGACAAAGGAATTTAACCTTGTCAAGCTTAGCCCAAGGGGTTGAGCCCATAACACCATGAGTCATTGACCTTGCAATTGTATCGTACATAACGTTAAGGCTTGAGTTGCCGTAAATAATAATATGGTCAGATGGCACCTCCATCATATCAGCAAGAAGCTCCTGTGCCTCCTTGATACCATCAAGCACGCCATAGTTACGACAGTCTGTTCCATCGTCGCAGGTCATATCGCACTCGCTAGACATAACGTCCATCATTCCCATTGATAAATCAAGCTGTTCAACGCAAGGCTTTCCTCTTGCCATATTTAGCTTTAGGTCCTTAGCTTGATATTCCTTGTATTTTGCCTTTAGCTCCTTTTCAAGGGCTAAAAGCTCTTCTCTTGTCATTTCAGTATATTTTTTCATAATAATCCTTTCAATGATTACACATTAGCCTTAAATAATAACTAATAATATCACAATGTAAATGAATTTACAATAGTTATTTTTAATTTTTTTACTTTTTGATTGGCTTTATCTGTGTATCCTTTATCACAGGCTTAGTTTTATCGCTATTTTCTGCGTCCCTTTTCCAGAAGTTAACCACTGTTGAAAGCAAGTCCTGTGCCGAGGAAATAAACTTAATATGGGACCAATATTCAGGCATAAGTGCCCCATACTCAGGAGTTGCAAATCGGTCGTCAATTAGCAAAACGACGCCCTTTTCGTCGTCACTTCGAATAACACGTCCTGCCGCCTGTAAAACCTTAATCATACCAGGATAGGTATATGCGTAAGCATAGCCCGACTCTCTTGTTTTATCAAAATGCTCCTTGATAATATTAAGCTCGTTTGAAATTGTAGGCAAGCCAACGCCTACGATAATTGCGCCAATTAGCCTCTCTCCACGTAGGTCAATACCCTCGGAAAAGCTACCACCCATAACGCAAAAGCCCACTTGTGTTTTTTGAGTTTTTGCATCAAAGCTATCAAGAAATTCCCTTTTAGCCTTTTCTGACATACTCTTTTTTTGACAGGTGATATTTATCTTAGGATACTTCTTTTGAAAGATTTCTAAAACGTCAGTCAAATATTTGTAGGACGGAAAATATACAATATAATTTCCTGCCTTGCCCTCGATTGTGGCACGAATTATATTCGCAATAGTCTTAGCACTCTTTTCTCTATCGTCGTATCGTGTGCTAACTGTACCTGCACCGATAAGGCACAGATTTTCCTGTGCGAATGGAGTTTTTAGGGATAGAGTGTTTGTTTTTTCACATCCTAGCACGTCGGCAAAGTACTCCAAGGGGGTAAGAGTTGCAGAGAAAAGCACACTTGATACACCTAGCTTCATTCTAAAATTCAAAAGCTGTGAGGGGTCAAGGCAAAGTAGCCTTAGCTTAACGCTATCCTCAATTACCTCAACGTACATAGTAAAGCTTTTGTCGAAAATATCGCAAATAGAAACAAGCTTTTTACAATCAATGTGTATTTTGTGAAGTAGGTCGTCGTCTATCTTTTTTAGTAGCGCCCTTGTGCACCTTGCAAGGTCTGCAAAGGGGTCAACTAGGTCATCTGGTAATTGATTATTGATATAAAAGCCACACTTGACCCCATCAATATCCATTTTTTCGCTAAGGGCAAGGTCCCTTAATTCCTCGAATTTTCCTAAAACCTGACAAATAGGGTTAGATATATTCTTATTTGACCCATATCTTGCGGATAAATCTAGAAAATCTGCCATTTCGAGGGTAATTGAATACATTTCTCTTGCCCTGTCTGGTAGGTTGTGTGCCTCGTCAACTAGGAAAACGTATCTTGCCCCCGTTGGGCACTCAAAATATCTTCTAAAATATGCTTGTAAATCAAAAAGATAGTTGTAGTCGCACACTACAACCTCGCACCATTCACTTAATTCAAGGGACAACTCATAGGAGCAAAGCTTGTATTTTTCAGCCACTTGGTCGATAATTTCCTTAGTGTAGGTCTTATAATTTTGCAAAAGCTCTAAAATTGCTACGTTGATTTTATCGAAGTAGCCCTGAGTCACCTTACAATGTCTTGGGTCACATTTTTTTAGTGTATTTGGTCTAAAGGATACACAGCATTTATCCTTTGCCGAAATATGAATTGCGCGTAGGGTTGGAATTTGGTCCCTCATTATATCAATTGCATTTATAGCACTAAGTGCAGTCGTGGTCTTACCCGTTAGATAGAAAACCTTATCGCAGTAGCCCTCGCCAATTGATTTTAAGGCAGGATACAAGGATGCCATTGTCTTGCCTGTACCAGTTGGTGCCTCAACTAAAAGCCTCTTGCCCTGTCGAATTGACCTAAATGCCTCAAGAATAAAGTCCCTTTGTCCATCACGCACTCCCCCCTTAAAGGGAAAACGAAGATTAGCCAAATCGGAAAGGGTTGTGCTACCCTTTTCCTTTATTATGTCAAGATGCGGGGATAATTCGTCAATTACGCTATCAAAAAAGACAATTAAATCCTGTCTTGTCATCCTTTTCTTTAGGTGTCTTTCCTGATCCCCACCCTGCTGATAGATTGACAAAACCATTTCTATACTATGCAAATTAAAGGCTTGACTTATAATAAAGCCGACTAGCATTGCGGTATTAGTAAAAATATCAATCTCGCCATTTTCCAGGCTATTAAGCTGATAGGGTACGGTTTCAACTATATTAACGTAGTATTCTCCCCCGTCCTGTCTTACCCATTCGGGTTGGGCATATACTACTATTTTCGTCCCATTTTTAAGGGTGGTAAAGGAATATTGGTCCACAAATCTTGGCTTGTCGCAATTTGTCATTTGAGATACAATTGACCCACCATTTTTGTTGCCCGGCACAAAATTCCTGTCTATATTTCCACCACGGAATGCGTACGTACAGGCTTCCCTTGCGTTTATGTAAACCGTGTCCGATTGTCTTTCATAAATTGCGCTCATTTTTATACCCCCTTTCCCTTCTTGACTTTAGTCGAAATCTGTTGTATAATTTCTCTTAGAATAGTATAACATACTTTAATAGTAAAGTAAAATATTTTTTATAAAAAGAGGTAAATTATGATTTTAAACCAAAAGGAAACTACTCTTGCATATAGATGCCCCTCTTGTGGCGGAGTGCCAACTAGCCTAGTTGGTGCATTTTCCCTTAGTGGTGATTTGTTTAGACTAAAATGTAGCTGTGGTGGTAGCGAAATGACAGTTGAGAAGACTAAGGACGAAAAATATCGTCTTACCTTCCCCTGTCTTTTGTGTCCAAAGCCTCATAGTCACCTACTTTCCCCACAGGTTTTCTTCGGTAGCGATATTTTTATAATTCCTTGTGCTACCTGTGGCATTGACCTTTGCTTTATCGGTAAGGAAAAGGAGGTTGCCAAGGCAGTTTATAAGTCAAACGAGGAAATTGCCCTTGCCATAGGCGACTATCAGCTTGACAAGCTAAAGGCAGAGGAAAAAGAGGTCTTTCACAATCCCGAGGTCCTTGAAATTGTGTCCTACGTGATTGCCGATTTAAGCGAGGACGGAAAAATTTATTGTAGCTGTAAGGACTCGCAGGGAGACTACGATTGCGAAATCTTTGACGACCACGTAACAGTTAGCTGTAAAAAATGTCACGCAAGCCTAGACATTGACATAACAAGCACCTCAAAGGCATACGATTTTCTACACGCAGAGGAATTGAGATTAAAATAATGCTAAGTAAACTAAATTTTCAGGGGTTACCTAACCTAATAATGCTTGTAGGTATTCCTGCAAGTGGCAAAAGCACTCTTACAGATAACCTTTTAAAAAAGGGCTGTGAGATTATTTCCTCTGACAAAATAAGAGAGGAATTGTGCCCCGACGTAATTTCTCTTTTCAAGGACAAGACAAGATTTAAGGAAGTAAATGCACAGGTCTTTGAAGAAGTCCACAAAAGGGCTATTGAGGGGTTAAAAAACGGAAAAAGCGTAGTGCTTGATGCAACTAACCTTTCCCGTAAGAAAAGAGTAAAATTCTTGTCAAGCATAAAGCAAATTGAGTGTAACAGGGTCTGTATTCTTATGATTACACCGGTTGATACCTGTCTTGAAAGAAACAGAAAAAGAACAGGCAGTGCCTTTGTTAGCGAGGATGCTATGTACAATATGCTGTGTTCCTTTGAGTGTCCTCATTTTTGCGAGGGCTGGGACCAAATTATTCCCTATGCATCAAATGAGACCTACACCTTCCCTATGGATGAAACAAAGGACTTTGACCAAAGCAACCCTCACCACACAAGCACACTTTATGACCACCTTTTAAGGACACAAGAGTTTGCTATTGAAAAGGGCTATCCCAAAAGGCTTTGCGAGATTGCCCTATATCACGACATAGGCAAGCTATATACAAAAAGATTTGAAAATCGCAAGGGCGAAAAAACGGAGATTGCCCACTACCTAGGTCACGAAAACTATGGCGCTTACCTGTATCTTGTACAGGAGTGCTGTGGTAAGGACTTAACAGACGAAGAATTTTCCGAGGTCCTATATCGTGCTACTCTAATAAATTTACATATGCGTCCCTATCACGTTTGGAGAGATAGCCCTAATGCTAAGGCAAGAGATTTATCTCTTCTTGGCAAGGAGCTTTTTGACGACGTTGCATTACTTTCCTGGGCAGATAGACACGCACATTAAGGAGCTTTTTTATGAATTCTAATTCAGTTATTGCTAAATATATCGACACTCACCCCGACAATTGGGCTGAAATGCTTGATAAGGAATACGGTGTCAAGGCCCACATTGACGGTCCTTACGCAATCTTTAACTACAACATTGATTGCGACTTTACTAAGGACATAGTACAAGAGGCACGTGGCATAATTCTCGATTATGAATTAAGAGAGGTTGTATGCTGGCCCTTTAGAAAATTTGGAAACTATAACGAGGGCTACGTTGACACAATTGACTGGAATAGCGCAAGAGTCCTTGAAAAGGTTGACGGGTCCATAGTTAAGCTATGGTACGACAAGCGAGGGGATAAGTGGCAATTTTCCACAAACGGAGTTATCCGTGCAGAAAACGCACCTCTTCACGACCCTGTTTTGTCCTGTCACTTTATGGACATTATTCGTAGGGCTGATAACTATAATCAAATTCCCTTTGATTGTCTAAACAAGGACTACACCTACATTTTTGAGCTTGTAAGCCCCGAAACAAGGGTAGTTGTAAAATACCCACAGGCTTCCCTTTACCATACAGGCACAAGAAACAACCTAACGGGTCAAGAATACGACCTTGATATAGGAATTAAAAAGCCTGCATCCTACACACTTAAAAGCCTAGAGGACTGTGTCACCGCCGTTTTAGCCCTTAACAAGGACAAGGAAAATCCTAACTCAATCGAAAACGAGGGCTTTGTGGTAGTTGATAAGGACTACCACAGAATTAAAATCAAATCCCCCGACTACCTTGTTATGAATAAGCTATCACAGGTTAAGTCCCTTTCCAAAAAGGATTGCCTCACCTTGCTTTTGAATAAATCGGAAAGCATTGATGTAATAACCGAGCGCACCCCCGATTTAAGAGTTTATTTCAAATTCTATGAGTATAAGCTAGCCGAGTTAAGAATGCTAGCAAATAAGTTCGTTCTGCTAACAAAGGGTCTTTACAGAGAATTTGACCAAAACAGAGGCGCAGTCGCTAAGGTTATAAGCAAGCATCGCTTGTCAGGTATCGGCTTTTGCGCCCTTGATACCGACCTTACCGGCGAGGAAATTATAGATAACCTTCATATCGAAAAGCTACTTAGACTAATTCCTGACTACGAGCCTGAGACCTTTGATTCCATATTTTATAAAAAGTAGGGATAAGAGAGAGAAACGACTTAGTTTCTCTCTCTTTTTATAAAACCCTCGATTTACAAGAATAAAAAAACGCCTACAAAACGTAGGCGTTTTTTTAACCACTTGTTAGTTACAGCAACAGCAAAGGATTATTAAAGCGAGAATAACAATCCAAACTATTTCGTTATCAAAAAGATTACATAAGCAGTTCATATTATTACCGTTTTCCATACATCTCATACGAAAATTTTCCTTTTTGAAGTATTGAAAGGGCGGTGTGCCCTCTCTGCTATAATACTATGTGCTTTTTCTCTCTATTGCTACAAAATATTCCACAAAGCAACAAAAAAAGGTGCCGAAGCACCCTTTTATTCCGTGTATCCCCAGACTACCTCAAAATGTGCAGAACCACGCAGAGTGGCTCTATTCCAATCGTCCTCCCAGTCCTTAGGCTTCTCTGTTGCCCTACAATATATCCTTAGGCTTTCGCAATCTAAAAACACTCTCGGCCCCATTTTTGTAACACTCTTTGGGATTACAATTTTTTCAAGAGCTTCACAGCCAGAAAAGGCTTGCTCGGTTATTTGAAATACTGTGCTTGGCAATTCTATGCCCTTTAGCGACCAACAATCACCAAAGGCACGTTCACCTATTTTCTCTAATCCCTCGGGCAACAAAACGCTTTCAAGTGAGTCGCAATATTCAAAGGTGACCGCCTCTATTTCCTTAACCCCTTCTGGAATTACCATCGACTTAAGGCTAGTACAATGCCTAAATGCCCTTATTCCTATTTCCGTTACACTATTTGGTAACACAAGTGTCTTTATGCTTTCGCATTTACAAAAGGCACCTTTGCCTATTGTACTTACTCCATTTGGTATTTCTATGCTTGTAAGTCCTGTACAGCCGTAAAAGGCAAAGTCCCCAATTCTAGACACTCCATTTGGAATTTTAAAGCTTTCCCCCACCTTGCCAAGTGGATATCTTACTATTTCCTCGCCGTTTTTACTGTAAAGAATGCCATCTATTGATTTAAATGTACTGTTTTCCTCTACAACCTCTATTTTTTCAAGACTGTGGCAACCACTAAATATAGCACCCTCAAAGGCTGTAAAGTTCCTTGGAAGAGTAACACTCTTTAGATTACTTAAGCTGCTAAAGCTGTCCTCACCTATTGATACAAGAGTAGACGGAAGCTTTAATTCCACAAGAGCCTCACAATAGCTAAAAGCGCAATTATCTATTTCAGTTATTCCCTCCGGCAAATCAATGGAAGAAAGCGAATTACATTGAAAAAATGCGGTCATACCTATTTTAGTTATCCCCTCTGGCAAATCAACAGAAGAAAGTGCGTTGCAGTGCAAAAAGACGTCATCGCTTATCTCGGTTATACCTCTAGGTAGGCTAATACTCGCTAGCATCCTACAATATGCAAATGCACATGTGCCAATTTCATTTACCCCTTGTGGTATTGTAATTTTCTCAAGCTCACAACAACAATAAAACATAAATGGGCTTATCTTGGTTAGGTTGCTTGGTAGCACTATGCTTTTTAGCTTATGGCAGTTACCAAAGGCACTCTCGCCTATTTTAGTTACTGTGTCAGGTATTTTTACCGACTCAAGCTTTCTGCAATTCATAAAGCCCTTATCTTGAATTGCCACAACAGGTAAGCCCTTGTATTCGCTTGGAATTTCTACGTTTTTTGCAGATTTTGCACAGCCCTTTACCATGTAGCCACCCTCAACCTCAACAAAGGTCAAAGCATCTACCCCGTCAGGACCTTGACAGGACCATAGTCCAAGACAAGCAAAAATGCACAATGCAATTAGAAAAATATAAACAAGCCTTTTCATAATTTAGCCCCCTCTTTGTGTATCTCTTTATTTAATTCTATCACACAATATAAGCTTTTGCAACAAAAACAAAAAGGCGTCTTTGTCACCCTTTTATTTTGTTGACCTTATGTTAGGCGATTTTACGTCCTCTGTGTCTAGTGTTTTTGCTTCTTCCCCTTCAAGGGACTCTGGCTTATAGCCCCACACAACAGAACAGTTACTTACATTCCAGTTGCTTTGCCAGCCATTCGGTCTTTCACTTGCCTCACAGTATATAGTTAATTTGCTACAATCCTTAAAGGCGTTTTCCTCAATTACAGCCACACTCTCGGGGATAAATATACTCTTTAGCCTATTACAGCTAAAAAAGGCTCTACTTCTTATAATTGCAGTACCCGATGGAATACGGATGCTTTCTAGTCCACTACAATAACTAAAGGCTTCACTTTCTATTATTTTTAAGTCCCTTGGAAGAGTAACGTCACGAAGCGCAAAGCAAAAGGTAAATGTGCCTCTGCTTATTGTTGTCAATCTCTCTGGGAAAACGACTCTTTTTGTCTTTTTATTAGACGCAAAAAGATTCTCACCTAAATACACAACACTGTTAGGAAATTCTATTTCTTCAAGGCTATCGCATCTTGAAAATGCGTTTTGACCTATCGTCACTGTTCCCATAGGTATTTCTATACTCTTAAGCTTTTTACAGTAGCTGAATGCATCTTTCCCTATTTCTATTAAGCCCTTAGGTAAGGTAATCCTTTCTAGTCTTGTGCAACCACTAAATGTTTTTTCGCTTATTTTCGAAATACCATTAGGTAGCTGAACCTCTGTAAGCCCTTCACAATTAAGGAAGGCGTAATGATCTATTATTTTAAGACTTGTAGGAAGGCTTACAGCCTCGAGATTCTTGCACTCGCTAAAAAGAAACGAGTCTATTTTCTCCACTCCCTCGGGTAGTTCAAGGCTTGTTATTTTTCTAGCAGAATCAAACGCACCGTATTTAACATTCTTCACACCCGAAGGAATTACAACTGCTTCCTTACCCGCTGTGCATTTTATAAGACAATTATCTTCAATTACAAATTTACTCATAGCTCCCTCTCAACACATTGTTAAATATTATTATTTATATTTTAGCATAAAAAGAGGACTTTTGCAATAAAAAAAGGACGAGTAATTAGCGTGATACTCTTAAGGTCGTATCACGCAGTTAAATCCGTCTTTGACGGGTGAAATCCACCTATGGTGGATGAAATCGCTTTCGCGATGAAATCCTGCTTCACAGGGTTAAGCTCGGACGGATTGGATTTCATCTGAACGAAGTAAAGATTTCATCGGTGCTCTGCAACGATTTCATTAAACCAACAGAAAAAGAGAGGACAGTTCGGCGAAAAACCGATTTGTTCTCTCTTTTTTTGTTAGTGAAGTTTGTGCTACGCACAAGTGAAGTTAAGTTATGCGTGTTATCCTTAACGGAGAACACGCATAATCGTCCTTAATTTTTAATTATTCAGCATCAGCTGGGTTTTCGTCGTCAACCTCAGAAACAGGCTCTTCCTCAACAACCTCTTCCTCTGCCTCAGCCTTTGGAAGTAAAGCTCTTACGGAGAGAGAAACCTTTTGCTTTTCGTCGTCGATTGCAACAATCTTAGCATTAACTACGTCGCCAACCTTGATAACGTCTGCAATGTTTTCAATCTTTTGGTCTGCGATTTGGCTAATATGGATAAGACCGTCAACACCTGGTACGATTTCTGCAAATGCACCGAATGTTGTCAAGCCAACAACCTTAACCTCGCAAACGTCCTCAACTGCGTATTGGCTCTTGAAGATGTTCCAAGGATTTTCCTCTTCAGTTCTGCAACCAAGTGAGATTTTTCCACTTTCCTTATCGAAGGACTTAATGTAAACCTTCAAAACGTCGCCAACCTTTACAATGTCGCTTGGATTTCTAAACTTCTTCCAGCTTAGCTCTGATCTATGTACAAGTCCGTCAGCTCCACCAAGGTCAACGAATACACCGAATTGAACTACACTCTTAACAGGACCCTCAAATACCATGCCCTCCTCAAGTGAATTCCAAAGCGCTTCCTTAGCCTCAGCCTTCTTAGCCTCTGCAACCTTTCTCATAGATGCAACAACCTTTCTTGGGCTGTCCTTAACCTCTGTTACAACTACGTCTTGAGTTGTACCAACAAAGCTATCAATAGCCTCGCCCTTAGCTGTGCCAATCATTGACATAGGAACGAATGCTCTAACACCGTCAATCTCAACAACTAAGCCACCCTTAGTAGCCTCGATAACCTTAGCTGAAACAACCTCTTGGCTATCACGATATTCAGTCATCTTCTTCCAAGACTTGTCAGCGTCAACCTTTTTCTTTGAAAGTATAGCAATACCGTCTCTGTCGCTTACGTCGATAACGAATGCATCAACAGAATCGCCAATCTTGAACATTTCTGCAAGCTTAACATCATTAGAGTCAGTAATTTGGTCTCTAGTGATTACACCTGTCATCTTAGCGCCTAGGTCAAGCTCAATATCTTTTTCAGAGATTGCCATAACGATACCGGTAACTGTTCTTCCTTTATATACTTTCGCTTTACTTGCGTTTTCCTCGCACTCCTTTGCAAACAATTCTGCAAAGCTTTCTTCCACAATGTTGCTCATAGTCCTTTTTACCTCCTGAATAATACCATCCGGAGTGGAAGCCCCAGCGGTAATTCCTATTTTTTTTGCGTTTCCAAAATCAACCAAGTCTAAGTCCTTTGCCGATTGAATCCAAAAGCTATTTTCGCAATTGCTCTTGCAAACCTGATACAGCTTTTGAGTATTTGAGCTTTCCTTGCCACCAATGATTAGCATAGCATCACATTCTTGACTTAGAACCTCTGCCTCAGCTTGTCTTTTTTCGGTCACAATACATATTGTATCAAATATTTTGCAATTAGTAAAGAACTTTTTTAAAATTTTTTGACATTTTTTCCATTCTGTTAGCTTTTGAGTAGTTTGTGCCACCAAATTTACTTGAAAATCGTAGCTTTCAAGGCTAGCAAGATAGCTTTCAAGCTCTTGTGCGTTGACAAAGCACTTGCCTTGACCCTTAACGTAGCTCATAATTGAGCGCACCTCGGGGTGGTCCTCTTTACCTATAAGGTAAAAGGGCTCGCTTTCGCTTGAATTTTCGTTTGCTATTTTGTGAATTTTCTTAACGTAAGGGCAGGTGCAGTCCACAATTTTTAAATTTGGCAATTCCTTAGCGCTATTATTAAGCAAATCCTGTAACCTTTTTTCAACTCCGTGAGTCCTTATAACAATAGTTACGTCAGTGCCCTGTCTTGCCTTGTCAATAACGCCCTCAAGGTCGTTTTCACCTAATTCCAAAACACCATTTTCGGCAAGATACTGACAGTATTGCTCATTGTGAATAAGTCGTCCAAGGGTGCAAAGCAAATCCCCCTTAGACTTTTTCTCAATTAGCTCTTCAAGAGTGTCGGTTGCACGTCTTACACCGAAGCAAAAGCCTGCATTTTCAGCTACTGTAATCATTTACCCTCGCCCCCTGCTGGTGGCAACTCCTTGTAATGAAACATATCACACACCTTGCCAAAGGCAAGTGAGGTTATTGCATCATACCTTTCCTTACCGCCAAGGTCAGAAAATTCAAGTGCCTCAGGTGGAATATAGTCCCCTATTATAAACTCGGTTTTTTTGAAAAAGCTTAATTTATTTTTCTTAGTTTTTATGCAAACAGGAAGAATACCAACACCACTTCGTGAGGCTATCATTCCTATTCCATTTTTGGTAGGTGTAGTCCTCGGGTCCTTCTTCTTTTGTCTTGTACCCTGTGGGAAAATTCCCATACACTCCCCACCCTTTAGTATCTCAATTGACTTTTTAACGGCGCTAACGTCGTTTCCGCCTCGGTCAACCGGAATTGCGCCCATAGCCTTAGCAAATTGGGCAAGCAACGGCACACGAAAGACCTCTTTTTTTGAAAGATACCTTACCTGTGCATTAAGTGCAGATGAAATAACTGCCACGTCAAGTGCGCTTGTGTGGTTACAGCAAACGATAAATGGCACACCCTGTGGCTCCTTTTCCTTGTTTATTATCTTAACACGGAAAAGCTTAAGGGCAAGACCACCTAGCCAGTTTTTCATCCTTGTATAAAATTTGTTCATATTACCTCTTTTTGTTGATAGGTAATTTTAATAATTCCCGTTTGTCTTTTCGTTAATTATTTCAATCGCCTTGTCAACGGTTTGCTCAATGTTTAATTCTGAATTATCAAGGAAAATAGCATCCTCTGCTGGTACAGCAGGGGCAGTTTTTCTTGTAGAGTCGTTTTTATCTCTTAATTCAATATCTGCAAGCACACTCTCATAGGTGCAGTCCTCGCCCTTTGCCACAAGCTCGAGGTAACGTCTTTGTGCACGTGCCTTGCTTGATGCTATCATAAATATTTTTACCTCGGCATCAGGAATAATAACCGTACCAATATCTCGGCCGTCCATTATTACGCTATTCTCTCTTGAAATCTTTCTTTGTGTTTCCAAAAGAAATGATCTTACCTCAGGAATAGCAGATACACGAGATGCGTACATAGCAATCTCACCTGTCCTTATGGTGTCGCCTACGTTTACACCATTTAATGTTACAATCTGCTCACCGTTGATAAATTCCATACCTAAGGTAATCTCGGGCAAAAGTGCAATAACACTCTTTTCGTCGTCCTTGTCAACACCCTTGTTTCTTACGTATAAGCCAACAGTACGATAAAGTGCGCCTGTGTCAACGTAGATTAGCCCTAGTCTTTTTGCAAGGGCTTTTGCCACGGTGCTCTTACCGGCACCGCTTGGTCCGTCTAGTGCAATTCTCAACATAGTTTGTTCCTTTCGCACGCACATAGTGGGTAGAACAAAAAGCGGGGGGATAGCCCTACCTGTTTCCAACACCTGTGCTCTTCAATTTTTATTTTATTTTCGCCTCTGTTTTTCTTTTTTAAGGTTGAAAGTGTTCCACACTTTCTTCATTTTTTCGCTTTTTTAGTCGCGACCTTGTTCTCTGCCGTACGAAGTACGCCGACGAAAACAAGTTCACGCCTTCTACCTCACTATCTGCTTGGTGCTCTCCAATACAGTTTAGTGCGTGTTGCTAGTTGGTTGTCCGCACCTCACGGGTAGAACAAAAAGCAATAATAAGGCTTGCTTTTTCTAACACGTGGTGCGTTTCTCCTTTGTTTATTTCTGTTTTTTTGTATTTTTATAAGGTTGAAAGTGGTACCCACTTTCTCCATTGTTTTGCTTTTTTATTTGCGACTGCTTCTCTGCCTTACACCAGTAAGGCGACGAGTACGCACTCACAAATTCTACCTCGTGATCTGCTTAGTGCTCTCCAATACAGTTTAGTGCGTGTTGCTAGTTGGTTGTGCGCACATAGTGGGTAGAACAAAAAGCGGGGAAATAGCCCGTTTTTACCCAACATTTGTGCGTCCTTTCTTTATTTTATTTTCGCTAAAGTATTTCATTTCAAAGGTTGAAAGTGGTCCCCACTTTCTTCATTTTTTTCGCTTTTTTAGTCACGCTTGCTACTCTGTCGTACACAAGTACGCCGACGACTACGCAATCGTGCCTTCTACCTCACTATCTGCTTAGTGCTCACCAATAAAATTTGTGCGTATCGTTTGTTTTTTGGATAGTGATAACCAATTTAGTTTGTGCGTGTCGTTCGTTTTTTGGTAGTGCTCACCAATAAAGTTAGCGAGTATTGTTTGCGACGGAGGTGGCACGCTTAGCCGTGACGGAGGGGTAGTTTTATTTGTAGCATCACTTCAATTTTAACATTTAAAAAAACCAATGTCAACCTTCTTTAATAGTTTTTCTTGCTTTTAGCTGTTATTTATGGTAATATTATTATATATCTTCGAACAAGGAGCTTAAATATGCGAGTTAAAATTCTTTCGATTATTCTTTGCGCCCTTTTGTTATTGCCCTCTGTTATGGGGTGCAATCAGTCAAGCGTGCCACCTGTTACTGATACAGGAAGTGACACAATTTCCCAAATTATAACAGACGAGTTAATTAGTGACGTTTTGACAAGCGATGGTCAAAATTCCCCACTAGCACCCGACCCTGAGGTGCCACCGGTAGAGGAATCCACCACAACGGGTGGTGACGATTCAACCCTTGTGCCAGACCCTGAGGTGCCAACACCAACTCCTACGCCTGACCCAACACCTGAGCCTGAGACACCTGCACCAAACATTGAGTTTGTGCTTGCGAAAAATGGCACTAGTGAATACACTATCGTTTACGACGACACCGACCCTATTATTTCTCAGCTAACTCTTGAATTTGCAAGTAAAATGGAAAGCAAGTATGGAATTATCATTCCTGTTAAGAAAAATAGCGAAGCTACCTCTACCTCAAAGGAAATTCTTATAGGCAACATAAGAAACACGGTGCGTAGAATTTTACTTCAGCTTAAGAGTGCAGGAGATTTCCACATTGGAATTTCAGGTCAAAGGCTTGTGCTTGTAGCTACTAACAGCAAAATGTACCACTACCTATTTGATATTTTAGAAAAGGACTTTTTATCTGCAATTGAAAATGGCAACTGGTCTGCTTGGACAAATGACACGCTTATTTATTCAAAATCCGACTACAAGGACACTCCTTATCCTAAGTATTTAATGGGCGAGGAAACGACAATTAGCGACACTGTCCTCGAAAAAATTCTAGAAAAGCACGTTTTTGAGGCCACCGACGGCACTAAGCTTACATATAGATTGTATATGCCTTACGACTACGATAGCTCCCGTGAATACCCTGTGCTTACCTTCCTACATGGTGCCGGCGAGAGAGGAAACGACGGGTCAAAGCATCTTTGCCACGTAATCAAGGACCTATTCAACCAAGGCAACGAAGAGCTTTACAAAACTATTATTCTAATCCCACAATGCCCCGAGGGACAGCAATGGGTTGACACACCTTGGGCAGAGGGCAACTATCACGTTTCCATAGTACCCGAATCAAACGAAAACAAGGCAGTTATGGAAATTCTTGACTATCTAGACCAAGCCTACTCTATCAATCAAAGCCGACTATACCTAGTCGGTATTTCAATGGGTGGCTTTGGCGTTTGGGACCTAATGATGCGTCACGACGAGCGCTTTGCAGCCATGCTTGCAATCTGTGGCGGTGCAGACACCATAAGGGCTGAAAGACTAAAGAATAAGCCAATTTACGCAGTGCATTGCTACAACGACAGCACTGTGCCATACGAGGGCACAAAGGAAATGGTTGATGCAATTAAAGCCCGTGGTGGCACAAGCATTATTTTTGAAACTCCCGATAAAGAGGGCAAGGGCTACGGTGGGCACGTAGGCGCTTGGCAGTATGCCTCACGAAATCCGCAAATCCTTAATTGGCTACTTTCACAAACACTATAAATAAAATGCTCGGTTTTCCCGAGCATTTTATTATAGCTTTATCCAAATAAACGGCCTTATTCCTACGAAGTCTGCAAAAGCAGGCTCGCCAAACATATTTAAGTTACCCAGCATATCAACAACGCAGGCGTACTGCTGATTAAATCCGGGAGTGCGTGTCCACCAATGGCAATTTCCTTCAGTGCTATCACAAGCAACACCCTTTGATTTTGCATAAGGTGTTGGCTTTGCCATTCTGTCTATGTTTGAGGGAAAATGCTTTTTTATACCTGCTTCGGCAAAAAGGCAAATCTTATCAAAGGGTCCGGGCTTTTCACCCTCCGTGCCGTACTGGGAATTATCCTTGGTTTGAGCCTCCTTTTCTACTATTTTAGCTTGCTCCTCTTTGGTAAAGGCAGTGTTCAAAAATTCGTTATTTAACCATTGTCTGACGGTACTGCTACCCCATTTAACAGGCTTTTTTGTAATATCAAAGGGTACAACGTCCAAAACATTCTTGCTTATCAAGGTCAAGGTGTTATCGTCCTCTTTTTTGCGAAGTACAATCCACTCAATAGGAGTCTTCTCCTTGTCGTTTTCCTGATAATATGACCCAAAGTGCACAATGTCACCCTTTTTAAGCTCCTCAAAAGTATTGTCGCCCTTAGTTGATCTCACATTGGAGACAGGCTCTTCATCATCGATTTCCTCAACCTCAAGATCTTCCTCGTCAATTTCCTCAACCTCAAGGTCTTCCTCGTCAATTTCCTCAACCTCAAGATCTTCCTCGTCAATTTCCTCAACCTCAAGATCTTCTTCGTCAATTTCCTCAACCTCAAGGTCTTCTTCGTCAATTTCCTCAACCTCAAGATCTTC
>JAFQEG010000023.1 GCA_017399145.1 Clostridia bacterium
AGCAAGGACGTTTTGTTCTTGCTTTTTTGTATGTACGGCAAAGGTCGAAAGGTGTACCACCTTTCCTCATTTGATACGTGGTTATTATCGCCGTTTTCACCTTTCGAAATACGAAGTATTCCTTCGGTTGAAAACGACGATTTTTCCTCACCATCTATCTCGTCTAGTTACAGCTAACATGCTGGTAAAACCATAACCACAAATAAAAAGCCTTGACGCATTGTCGTCAAGGCTTTTTTAATGAAATCCGTTTTCAACGGATGAAATCAACTGCGTTGATGAAGTCACTTCGTGATGAAGTCCTTGCTTTGCAAGGGTTAGCATGTTTTAATGAAATCGCTTTGCGATGAAGTCCTTGCTTTGCAAGGGTTAGCTTTTTATGAAATCCACACTTGGTGGATGAAGTTTAATGGTGTGTGCGTGTCCTAAATATTACGCACTTGCAAAAATTAATATTATGTGATACAATATATCCGTATGACTTTGACATTTGTTCTTTTATGATATGACTTTTAGGAGATTTTTATTTTGGTTGATATATTTATTAAGATAATAATTTGCTTTATAGGGTCTATGGCAGCGGGGCTTGGTACCGGCTTTGCCGGTATGAGTGCAGCAGTTGCTATCACTCCTGTGCTTGTGGTATTTTTGGATATTCCTATTTATGAGGCAGTTGGAATTGCCTTGGCAAGTGACGTGCTTGCTAGTGGAATTTCTGCCTTTACCTATGCTAGAAACAAAAACGTTGATATTAAAAACGGATTCATAACGATGCTTGCAGTCCTTACCTTAACAACGGTAGGTAGCTACGTAGGTAGCCTTGTGCCTGCACCTATGATGGAGGGCTGTTCCTTTGTGATTACGGGCATTATGGGTATTCGCTTTATAGTTAAGCCTATTAAGGACCACAAAAAATCAGAGAAAAAATTAAAGGGAGCAAAAAGGGTTATTTATTCCTTAATAGCTGGTGCTGTGGTTGGCTTTGTTTGTGGCTTTGTTGGTGCCGGTGGTGGTATGGCTATGCTATTTATGCTTACAACCTTCTTAGGCTACAGCCTTAAAAAGGCAGTTGGTACAAGTGTATTTATTATGACCTTTACTGCATTAACAGGTGCAATTAGCCACTTCTCAATAGGTGGTGTACCCAATGTGCTTTACTTATTCTCCTGTATTGTATTTACACTTTTATGGGCACGAATTGCCTCAAAAATTGCAAACAAGCTAAAGCCTATTACACTAAATCGTGTAACCGGTATTATATTGATTACAATCGGCTTTGCCGTTGGTATGGCTGAATTGTATAAGGTGCTTATATTCTAGGGGGATTTATGATTAAAACGGTTATTTTTGATTTTGGTCAGGTTCTTGTTCATTTTGAGCCTGAATATATGGTTGGCAAATACGTTTCCAACGTGGAGGACAAGGCGCTTTTAGAAAAGGTGCTATTTGACCGTCTATATTGGGATAGGCTTGACGAGGGCACAATCCTAGACGAGGAAGTCCTTACGCTTGCCAAGGAAAGACTTCCTAAAAGGCTTTGGGATGTGTGTGACACAATTTACTACAATTGGATTTACAACATACCCGAAATTGATGGTATGAGAGAGTTAGTTATATATTTAAAGGAAAGATATGGCGTAAATATTTACTTGCTTTCAAACATTTCCACCTACTTTTCCTCACACAGAGATGAAATTCCTATTCTTAGTCTCCTTGACGGCTGTGTTTTCTCGGGTGAGATTGGAATTGTAAAGCCCAGTCGTGAAATTTTTCAGCATCTTTTGAATAAATATGGTGCTACTGCCGAGGAATGTATTTTCATTGACGACAACGAAAAGAATATTAAGGGCGCAAAAAACGTAAATATTAACACCTATCTTTTTGATGGAAATGCAAAAGCATTAAGAGAATATTTAGATAATTTATTGGGGGAAAAATGAACTACGTAAAAATTAAGGATATGGAATATCAAAGACCTGACAAAAATCAGGTTGTTGCAAAAATGGAAGCACAAATTAAGGCAGTTGAAAATGCAAAGTGTGCATCCGACATACTAAAGGCAAGAGAGGACTACAATCGTGACAGCGAATACGTTGGCACTATGGTAAGGCTTGCCTCAACAAGACTTAATCTAAATAGTAGAGACGAGTTTTACGAAAAGGAAATGGACTACCTAAACAAGACATTGCCTGAATTACAAATGTACGACCTTAAGTTTACTAAGGCGTTTTTGGATTCACCTTATCTAGATGAGGCAAAAAAGTCCTTAAATCCACTTGTAATTACAATGATGGAATTGTCCCTAAAGTGTGCTGACGAAAGAATCCTTGCAGAAATGCAAAAGGAAAACGAGTTGACTACAAAATACTCTAAGTTTGTATCTGAGTTGACCTATGATTTCAGAGGCGAAAAGCTAACCCTTGGTGCATTACGTAAGTATATGCAGGATAGCGACAGAGAAACAAGAAAAGAGGCATACAATTCCTTAGGCAAGACTCTTCAAGATAATAGCGAGTTTATAGACAATATCTTTGACGAAATGGTAAAAATCCGTCACGAAATGGCAACTAAGCTTGGCTATGAAAACTACGTAGGACTTGGCTACAATCTTATGCAAAGGACCTGCTACGACAAGGAAAAGATTGCAGTGTTCCGTGAAAACGTTAAAAAGGACCTAGTCCCTGTTATTACAAGGCTTAAAAAAGCCTTAGCTACTCGTCTTGGCATTGAGGAAATGAAGCTTTATGACGAGGGCACCTATTCACAAAATGACCCTAAGCCAATTCTTGATGCACAGGGAATTTTAGAGGCAGGCAAGGAAATGTATCACGAAATGTCCCCTGAAACTGCCAAATTTATTGACGTAATGTTTGAAACAGATGCCTTTGACGTTATGCCAAGAGAGGGCAAGTGGACTGGTGGTTATATGACCTTCTTCCCAATTTACAAGCAACCATTTATCTTTGCAAATTTCAACGGCACCACTGCCGATATTGACGTAATTACTCACGAGGCAGGACACGCCTTTGCTTACTTTGTAGGCGCTGAGGATATGACTCCTGAATTGTCCTTGGGTGGTATGGAAACTGCCGAAACTCACTCGATGAGTATGGAGTTTTTTGCATGGAAATTTATGGACAAATTCTTTGGCGATAAGGCACAGGCTTACAAGTATAAGCACCTTTTCTCGGCACTTTCCTTTATTCCTTACGGCATTATAGTTGACTACTTCCAACAGATAGTTTATGAAAATCCAAATATGACTCCTTGCGAAAGAAACAAGGTGTGGAGTGACCTTGAAAAGGAATTTCGTCCTTGGCTAAGCGCTGAAGGCATTGAATACCTTGAAAAGGGTACAAGATGGCAATATCAAAATCACATTTTCCAAAGTCCATTCTATTACGTTGACTACTGTCTTGCACAGGTAGTTGCCTTTGAATTCCTTTGCCTAAGCCTTGAGGACTACGAGGGGGCACTTGCGACCTATATTGACCACGCAAGACGCACAGGTAATTATAGCTTTGTTGACCTACTAAAGCTTGCAGGAATTAAGTCACCATTTGAAGAGGGCGCGCTTAAGGGAATAGCTACAAAGATTGAGGAATTGCTATCTAAGCTACAATAAGGGGTACTGCAACGCGTAAGAACAAAACAGACGGGCAGAGAGAGACCTAAGGCTTAACTAAATCGCTTGAATATTTTTAAGGTTGAGAACTTGCGTTTTGCAAGTTCTCTTCATTTTCTCTGTCGTACAAGGTACGTCTACGGAAACCCCCAAAGCTCATTTTTCGCTTCGGGGAACCCCTACCGACGAGAACAAATTCACCCCTTCTGCCATCGTTTCGTTACCCCTGTCAAGGATTTCTAAGGATTGACAAAAAAATTGAATTTTATTTTTAACAAAAATAAAAAATACCATTGTAATACCAAGAAAAGTGTAGTAGAATAAAGGAAGTAGTAAAGCTACAAAGGAGAAAAATATGGCAAAAATGAAATTGTGCGCCTTTGCCGACGAGGCATCTAAGGACCTAGCGGGGCAAATTGAGGCGCTTAAGAGAAATAACATTTCCCTTTTGGAAATAAGAGGAGTTGACGGACAAAATATCTCCGAAATTTCCTTGGAAAAGGCAAAAGAGGTAAAGGAATTGCTTGACAAAAATGGCATTTCCGTTTGGTCGATTGGGTCCCCTGTGGGCAAGGCTAAGATAAACGAAAACGTGGACGGTCAAGCAAAGACCTTTTTGAAACTTTGTGAAATTGCAAGGCTTTTCGGCTGTAAAAGAATTAGAATGTTTAGCTTCTTTGACGGCGACGAAAATGAGGTTATTGAAAGACTAAATCACCTATGTCAGCTAGCAGGCGATGACATTATTCTTTGTCACGAAAACGAAAAGGGCATTTATGGTGATAAGGCAGAAAAATGCTTGAATATATGCAAGAGCGTAAAGGGAATAAAGGCAGTATTTGACCCTGCTAACTTTGTACAATGTGGAGTTGACACTAGGTGCGCTTGGGAAATGCTTAACCCTTACGTTGATTACCTACATATAAAGGACGCACTAGCAGACGGTCAGGTTGTACCGGCAGGCTGTGGAATAGGTAACCTTGAATATATAGTTGACAGCTATGCAAAAATGGGTGGCGAGGTATTAACTCTTGAGCCACACCTAATGGAATTTTCTGGTCTTGCACAGCTTGAAAATGGTGAAAGCCTAAAGGGAATGGGCAAGTTTGCAAATGAAAACGAAGCCTTTGACACAGGCGTTTCTGCCTTGAAGAAATTACTTGATAAATTAGGATTGGAGTACTAAAAAATGGAAATCGGAGTACAATTTTATACATTAAGAGATAATTGCTCATGTCTTGGGGATTTTGAAAAATCCCTTGAAAGAGTAGCTAAAATCGGTTACAAAACAGTTCAAATTTCAGGCACCTGTGGATATGACCCGCATTGGCTTAAGGAAACGCTTGACAAGTATGGTCTAAGATGCGTTTTGACTCATACTAGCCCAGACAGAATTATAAATGAGCCACAAAGGGTAGTTGAGGAGCACAAGATTTTTGGCTGTACTAATATCGGTATTGGAATTATGCCTGGTGGACCTACAAAGGAAAATCTTGAATTGTTTATCAAGAATTTTAAGGAGCCTGCAAGAATTTTCCGTGAGAATGGCGCTAAGCTTTTCTATCACCACCACGGACACGAGTTTGAAAGACTTCCCGACGGCTCAACCTTTATGGATAAAATCCTTGAGGCATTTCCACCTGAGGAGCTTGGAATTACAGTTGATACCTACTGGGCACAGTATGGTGGACTAGTACCTGAGGAATTGATTAGGTCCCTTAAGGGCAGAGTTGAGTGTGTGCATCTAAAGGACTACGGTGTTTCCCTTGGCAACCCTATTATGGAAAGAGTTGGCTATGGTAACTTAAATATGGAAAATATTATTGATGCTTGCGCGCAAAGTGGCGCTAAGTATCTCTTAGTTGAGCAAGACAACTGTAACGGCGCTTGCCCCTTTAAGTGTTTAACTGACAGCTATAATTATTTGAAATCAAGAGGTTTATAAAAATGGTAAGACTTGGTATAATTGGATTTGGTAACATAGGCAAGGTACATACAGACAACATTATAGGCGGTAAGTGCCCTGAAATCGACCTTTGCGCAGTTTGTGACCTAAAGGAAGAGAGAAGAAAGGAAGCCCTTGAGAAAAAGCCAGACGTTGCAGTTTTTGACGATGCAGAAAAGATGATGGATAGTGGCTTAATTGATGCTGTTTTAGTAGCAGTACCCCACTACGACCACCCAAAATATGCAATAATGGCAATTAAAAAGAAGCTTCACGTAATGATTGAAAAGCCAGCTGGTGTATATACTAAGCAGGTTTTAGAAATGAACGAGTACGCGAAAAATGCAGGTGTTAAGGTTGGTATTATGATGAACCAAAGAACGAACTGCATCTATCGTAAAATGCGTGAGATTGTCAAGAGTGGCGAAATGGGCGCAATCAAGCGCACAAGCTGGATTATTACAGACTGGTATAGACCCTCAATTTACTATCAATCAGGTGATTGGCGCGCTACCTGGGCAGGCGAGGGTGGTGGAGTATTGCTCAATCAGTGCCCACACAATCTTGACCTATGGCAATGGATTTGTGGTATGCCAAAGGTAGTTGAGGCTAAGCTTCACTATGGTAAGTGGCACGATATTGAGGTTGAGGACGACGTTACCGCTTACGTTGAGTACGAAAACGGTGCAACAGGTACCTTTATCACCACAACTGGCGACACTCCTGGCACAAATCGCTTTGAAATTACCCTTGAGTGGGGTAAGCTAATTTGCGAAAATAACGAGCTTACTATGTGGAAAACAGAAATGTCCGAGCCTGAGTGGTCCAAAACCACAGAGAATGCCTTCGGCGCACCATCTTGGGTTAAGACAGTAGTTGAAACAGACGGACAAAATACCCAACACGCAGGTGTTTTAAATGCATTTGCAGGGGCAATTCTAAGAGATGAGCCAATGGTAGCAGAGGGAATTGAGGGTATTTTAGGCTTGACGATTTCCAATGCAATGCACCTATCCTCTTGGCTAGGCAAGCCAATTGAGGTTGCAAAGCTTGACCACGACCTATTCTACGAGGAATTACAAAAGAGAATAAACGCATCCTCTGGCAAGAAAAAGGAAGCTAGAGAGGCAAAGGTAAATATGGGAGATTCATTCCATTAATCTAATATGAAAAGGGAAATAAAAATAGGTATTGTAGGTGTAGGCACTATCGGTAGTGCCCACCTGAATACACTTTTAAACGGACAGATAAAGGGGTGCGTGCTTGCCGGTGCCTGCGATATTGATAAGAAAAAGCAAGAGTATATCAAGGACACGTACCCACAAATACCTGTGTATGAAAAATATCAGGATTTGATAGACAGCGGTCTTGACGGTGTAATTATTGCAACTCCACACTATCTTCATCCAATAATAGCGGAATATGCTATTGAAAGGGATGTAAACGTGTTGACGGAAAAGCCCTTCGGTGTGTTTACTAAGGGCGGTGCCCACCTTTGCAAAAGGGCAGAGGAAAAGAGCTTAGTCTTTGGTATAATGCTAAATCAAAGAAAAAATAAGCTTTACAGACTTGCAAAAAAGCTAATTGATGAGGGCGAAATAGGTAAAATATGCCGTAGCGTGTGGATAATTACTAACTGGTATCGCACACAGGATTATTATAACTCCGACTCCTGGCGAGGTAGCTGGGTAGGTGAGGGTGGTGGCGTTTTATTAAATCAAGCACCTCACAATCTTGATTTGTGGCAGTGGCTTTGTGGTATGCCAAAATCCATTTATGCAGTATGCAAAAACGGCAAGTATCACCAAATTTCCGTTGAGGACGAGGCAACCATTTTTGCCGAGTATGAAAACGGGGCAACCGGTGTGTTTATCACCACAACAGGGGACAAATACGGCACAAACAGACTTGAAATTAGTGGTGAATGTGGCAGTATTCTTCTTGAAAAGGGAAAGCTAACTCTTCAAAGAGATGGGCAAAAAGCAAAAACCTACAAGGACAAGGATTACAACGGCCACTTGGAAATTATACAAGACTTTGTTGGCGCTATTCTAGGAAAGAAAAAGATACAAACCCCAGCATGCGAGGGACTAAAAAGCCTTGAAATTTCAAATTGCGCATACCTTTCCTCATATAAGGGCGAGAAAATAACCTTGCCAATTAACCAAGATGAATTTATGAGCTTTCTTGAGGAAATGCAAAAAAATGAGGACCCTGTGTCTAAAAAAGACATAAAAAATCAATCCTTTGACGGCTACAAGTCTAAATGGAGCACTAATTGGTAGGGGGGGGTAGGTTGCTTCGCAAATGATGTTGACCTATTGTCAAATGATGTTGTGCTAAAGCACAAATGATGTTGCTGTGCAAATGATACTGTGCCTCAGCACAAACGAAGTAAGCCATAGGAAAGGAGTACGTCAATGAAAAGGGTAAATTCATTGCTTCTTGCACTTGTACTTTGTGTTAGTATGTGCCTTGGTCTTTCCTCTTGTGAGGAAGAAAAGGGCGGTACCCTTACTGAATTTACAGTAGTTGATAGCCCTATAGAGGACAATATATGGGATATGTACTTATATGAAAATAAAATTTTCTTCGGTACAGGTGACGGAAACGCAAACACAGGACCTATTACTGTCTATGCATACGACCTTAACACAAAGGAATTTTTTGAAAGTGGTGTATTAAAGGAAGAGGTTATCAATAGCTTTTTGGTAGTTGATAATATCCTTGTAGCGCCTGGAATTGACTCAACGCAAAACAACAATATATCAAATTACAACACCTATGAAAATGGCGAGTGGATACAGCACAGAGTTTTGACAAACACAGAGCATTGCTTTGATTTTGTAAGCTTTGGTGACCGCTATTTCTATGGTGTAGATGCCGATATTTCATACTCTCCCTGCTTTTCTACAAATAAAAGCGACGAGGACCTAGTAAGACATTACTTTTATAAGGACGGAAAAAGAGTAACTAAGGGAATTGAGTCAGCAAGAGTCTTCGATTTGGTTATACTAAACGACACTCTTTATGCGATAATGTCAAGAGCTGAAAATAGCACTCTTACCCTTGAGGTATACAAATTCAACGAGGAAAAGGACACCTTTGAATACGTGTCTGATTTAGGTAGTCAAACAAGGGTAGCCTCTTATATCAACTTTAAGATTATAGGGTCAAAGGTGTCTGTAAATGACAAGCTATTTATCGCAACCTCCTTAGGCTATTACACGGACAATATGGTTGACTTTCACAAGATAGATTTTAAGGGAGAATATACCCTTGATTACTGCTTGGACAACGACACCCTGTATGCCCTTTGTCATTACCCATTAAAAAACGGACAATACGAAACGTCGGTATGGGCGCTTGATTTAACAAGGGATAGCCTAGAATTTGAAAGAGTCCTATATTTTGATAGCGAATATTGCTGTGTTAGTCTTGTAAAGACAGATGAATCATTTTATTTTGCTACTGCCGACATTAACTATCGAAACGATAAAAAGGGCGCTATTTTGCGTGTTGACTTAATAAAGGAATAAGAAAAATCCGTAGTCGTTGGACTACGGATTTTGTTTTATTTAAAGCTAATTGAATTAGCCCATTCGAAGAAGTAGGGCTTAAATTCCTCGTATTCCTCTGTCATACAATGGAATTGTACAGTCCAGAAGTAGTCGCCATTTCTCAAAAAGGTTAAGAAATAGGTCCATTCCTCGCCGTCGTTGTCATTACCTGTGCATTCAACGTAGGTAAGACCCTCTTCGACTTTTATCTCCGATGGATTCATTTGGCTATTTGCCTGTCTCATAAGCGACGCATAGTCGGCAATTGTTGCGTTTTTGCTCTCAAACATTGTGGAATAATGCTCCTTAAAGCCTGTTGCACCACAGGTTGTTGAAAGAAAGAAGAAGTCTCTTTCCTCATTTTCCGATTCAAAAAATCTATTAGTTAGAGTTATTTTTAAGTCGTCTGTTTCAAAATCCTTGCTTTTTCCCTCGTAGGCAGGACCTGTAAGACCACAGCTTGACATTAGTAGCACAAGTACAAGCAAAAGAGAAATTGCAATTGATATAAATTTAATCCTTTTCATATTATCACGTCTCCTTTTCAATGATTATATCACTATGATTTTTAAAAGTCAAGGTATATGATTTGTGACAAGGAAATGAATTTTCAACGAAATGAAAATATTGTTATTGCAATCCCTTTTATTATATGATATACTTTTAAAGTAAAGTTATATATTATTAGGAGCAAATATGATAGAAGTACGCAATCTTACAAGAAGATTTGGTAATAACTATGCAGTTGACGATGTTTCCTTTACCATAAAGGAAGGGGAAATTGTTGGACTTTTAGGTCCTAACGGTGCTGGTAAATCTACAACAATGAATATGATTACCGGTTATCTTTCCCCTACACGTGGTCAGGTGCTTGTTGACGGGGTTGATATTTTCGAGGACCCACAGAGTGCAAAAAAGAAAATAGGCTTTTTACCCGAGCAACCACCTCTTTATATGGATATGACCGTTTGGGAATACCTTTCCTTTGTTCACGATTTGAAGAATTGTGAGTTTAACAAAAAGGAGCATTTAGCCGAGATAATGGGTCTTGTTAAAATTACCGAGGTAAAAAACAAGCTTATTAAGAATTTGTCTAAGGGCTTTAAGCAAAGAGTTGGTATTGCAGGGACGCTAATTGGTAATCCACAAATTATTATTCTTGACGAGCCAACCGTTGGTCTTAGCCCTGAGCAGGTGATTGAGTTTAGAAGCCTTGTAAGAGGCTTAGCTAAAAAGCACACGGTTATTCTATCTACCCACATTCTTGGCGAGGTACAGGCTGTTTGTGGAAGAATTTTAGTTATGAATCAGGGTAAGATTATTGCCGACCAGCCAACTGCCACCTTTAAGCAGACGGTTGGACAAAGCAATCGCTTTCAGGTTAAGATTGCAGGTCCACAAAGAGAGGTACAAAACCTACTTCGCTCAATTCATAGCGTAAAGGGTGTTACCTGTGACGGACACCGTGATGTAGATGCATATACCTACATAATTGAATATACAGGCTCTGTTGAAATTAGAAAAATGCTATTTAATGAGCTTGCAAGGAAGGGTTGGCCTATTCTTGCAATGGAGGACGTTTCCGTTTCTCTTGAGGACGTATTCGTACAGCTTATTAAAAAGGCAGATGAAAACGGAGACCAGCCAAAGAAAAAACAAGGAGATATTAAATGATAGCAATTTACAAAAAGGAAATGCGTACCTATTTTACAACACCCTTAGGTTACGTATTTTTAGCGGTGGCGCTTTTTGTGTCAGCCTTTGCCTTTGCATTGACTACATATTATTCAAGCGACCCAACCTCTAATACAACCTCATATTTTACCATTATGATTTTCTTAATGGCAATCTTTCTTCCAATCCTTACAATGAGGTCCTTTAGCGAGGAAAGAAGAACGAAAACAGACCAGCTTTTGTTTACCTCACCCTTGTCAATCTTCTCACTTGTGCTTGGTAAGTTTTTGGCATCACTATCTATGTTTTTAATCTATGTATTAATCTCACTTATAAACTTAATTCCACTATATGCAAATGTAGCAGCTAGTGCAAGTCAGCCTAATGGTGCTTTAATTGTAGGTAATCTAATGGCTCTTATTTTGGTAGGTGCTTGCTTTATTGCAATTGGCATTTTTGCCTCAACTCTTACCGAAAACTCAGCCGTTGCTATGGTTATTACAATAGGTATTTTAATTGGACTTTTGTTTATTTACTTTATCAATTTGCTAATTAACGTGCCAGTTTTGGAAACTATTTTTGAGTGGCTTTCAATTTATGGTAGATTTTCAAGCTTTACCTATGGCGTTTTCGATATTGCGTCCTTGATTTACTATCTTTCACTAACAGGACTTTTCCTATTTTTGAGTGAAAGAGTATTCCAAGTAAGGCGCTTAGGTTAAGGGGGTGCTTTCGTGAAGCTAGGATTTTTAAAAGCATTCGCCGACAAGCGAAAAATGAAATATGGCACAGTAACAATTGCCTTTTGTGCAGTAGTTATCGCCCTTGTTATAGTTTTAAACTCAGTTGTTTCCGTTTTAGCAGAGAGCTTCGAGTGGTACGTTGATATGACTAAGGAGCAGGCTTACACTGTATCCGACAGACTAGCCGAGCTTGCTATTGAAACCTCAAAGGATGCAAAAATTGATATTATCTTTTGTTGCTCCAGCTATGAGGCGCAAAGCATAGACGAGGACCCAACGGGTGGTATGCTTACCTACGTGCACTCAACTGCAAAGCAACTAGAAAAAAGAATGTCAAACATAAGAGTCCTTTATATGGACCCACGAAAGGACCACGACTTTTTCAAGGCTAATGGTTGGGTTGGTAGCGCAACTAAGTCAAACGTAATTATCGCAAGGCAAAACGAAAATGGTGGCTACGGCACAAATTATCGTATTCATGGTGTTGATTATTTCTTCTCAATGGACGAAAATAAACAGGTTTACGGCTACGATGCAGAGTACGTTTTTGCAACCGACTTAATTAGCCTTTGTCAAGATACAAAGCCTTATATTTATGTATGTCAAGGACACGGAGAGGCAACTAACACAACAGAATTCTTTACACTTTTTGTTGATAGTGGCTTTGACCTTGTGCCAATTATTCTTTCAAACAACGTTTTCCTTTGTGAAAAGGGCTGTGATGCACAATTCGACCCCGCAACCGACGTTGAGGAAAATAGAAGGACCTATGAATGTCCTGTATGTAAGGAAAGCTATTCAATGGACCACGTCTTAGCAAATCTTGTGCAAAGACCAAATATTCCAGAGGATGCACGTGCAGTAATTATCAATACCCCGACAATGGACTACGAGGATCATGAAATCTCACTTTTGAGAAAGTACCTTGACGGACAAGGCACAGTTATGTGCTTTTCTAACCCACAAAAGCTAGAAAATGGCAAGACACTAACTAACCTCTACGGATTCCTTGAGGAGTGGGGTGGCATTACAATGAATAGTGGCACAATAAACGACCCTGCAACATCCTTTGTAAATCAACCAAATTCCTTTAAGGGTGTTGTTACCTCAAATGCCTTAACTCAAGCATATTTGCCACAATTTGCCTTTGGGTCAGATATAAGACCTCAGCTTAATAATTCAGCATACATTACAATTGATAATCGTTATATTCCTACTAATGATGGTGGCTACAATACAGGTGATGGCGAAAGAGGTACACTTCCACTTATCGTAACAGGAAATACAGCCACAGTTAAGGGTGTAAGAGGCGTTTACAACGTAGTTACAGTAACCTATTCCGAAACCTTTAAGAATAATAATAACGACCAATCAAATACAACTAATGATGCATATACCTCTTACTTAATTACCTGCGCAAGCCCTGACCTTATAAGCGACAGCTACGTAGGGTCCGACAGCTATCCAAATGACGATATTATTTATTCCTTAATTCGTCAAACAACCTCTGCACAGGTGCCTGCATATATTGATACAAAGCCCTTTGCAAACTATTCTCTTGACATTTCAGAGGCCGAGGCACAGGGTACTCTTATTGCACTAGCCCTAATTCCAACTGCAATAGTCCTAGGCGCTATGGCAGTAATCCTTATTAGGAGAAAGCGCAGATGAGAGTAAAAAAGCAAACAATAATTCTTATCGTAGCCTTAGTTGTCCTAGTGGTTGGTATTGTCCTTGCCATTGGCTTACCAAAATGGCTAGGCATAGGCACTGAGGGGAACGATGAGGACGATATTCCAATACCATCAGAGGGGGAAGGTCTTTATTATAATGCACTTTTAATGTACCCTAAGGTAAATTACAAGGATATAGTTTCCTTGACTATTGAAAACGAAACGGGTGAATATACCCTTGTGCAAAAATGGTCAAAGGAGGATAACAATTATAAGCTAAGACTAAAGGGGCTAGAGAATATCCCCTGTGATGAAAATTTACTTACGATTCTAACCTCTTACATTGGCACTTCAATCACTCACGAGCCAATGAGAGACGTAACACAGGACCAGCTAAAAACCTATGGTCTTGACGACTCCTGTAAGATAAAATATACCCTTGTTTACGAGGACGAAAGCAAGGTAAACAGACAGGTTACTGTAAGAATAGGCGATAAGGCAAACACTGCAAATCCTGTTTATTATGCCTACGTTGAGGGCAGAAACAATATTTATATGATGCAAGCAGGCGCAACTGGTATGTCAAGCCTTGACGATGCAATTTTGTTAAGCAAGCTCGACTATATAGCCCCAACTATCTTTAAGGGCTTTTCAAGTGGCACCTACGCTATAATGGGCACAAACGCCTTTAACGTTTACAAGACTACTCTTGAGGACAAGGACGGCGACGGCAAGGCTGAGCTTGAAAGCATTGTAAGAATTGCCATGAGAAGCAGAGATAAGGAAAACGACTCTGCCATATTTGAGCTTATTCTTGAAAGAGCAAGCGAAGAGGACACAAAGGTTGCCCTTGCTAACAACGAATACCTAGAAAGGATTTTTGAAACGATTTTGATTGAGTTTCAAGGAGAAAGGGTTGTTGAGCTTTATACAAAGGACACCGACCTTTCAAAATACGGACTTGATGTAGGTCAAAAGCATTACTTTATCAGTGCCGTATTTGAGGAAAAGGACGATAAGGGCGACAATCGTACAGTAACCCTTGATATCGGTAGCGAGATTGACGGATACCACTATACTATTGCAAGATTTTACGATAGTAGCACAGGACTTATTGTAAAAATCCCTAAGGAAAGTCTATTCTTTATAAATGAGGACGACAAGTACCTTTTGGAAAATTATGCAGCAACTAACTCAGTTTTGACAGGCTTTTACGAGTATCTTCACATAGATGAGGAGGCAGGTGAGCCTGGTATGAAGAAAATCACTATCAACACAAAGGACTATCAGGAAACCTTCTTTGTAAGCTACGACGTTTTAAAGGGTAAGCTATCTGTTACTACTAAGAATAGTGGCATGTCCTTCATAGACGTTGAATGTGACGACCCATACGAAAAAAACCAATTTTCAAATCTTTATACCTTGCTTATCTTCTATCCAATGCCAAGGCGCTTAAACTCAATGACCGAGGCGGAAAAGCAAGAGGTAATGACAGAGGAAAATATGGTTTACGAGCTAATTGCAGAAAGAAACGACGGCAAATTGCTTCGATATACCTACTACAAAATCAATGCAAGCTATGCCTTAGCTGAATATTGCGAGGGCAAGGTTGAGAATGGCACACAGGTATGGGGCGAGGCAAACGTTATCTTTGATACTACAATGGGTCACATTGAAAAGATTACCGACAACTACAAAATTATTATGGAGGGTGGAAAAATCCGTCCAGATAATATTATAAGCTAATAAAGTGCTTGAAAAAGCATAATATGTATGATAAAATTCTAAATAGCAAAATAAATATTCTAAGGAGAATAATATGGAATACAAGTACGGTTATTTTAACCAATCAGGTGACGAGTTTGTTATTACAGCACCAAACACACCACGTCCCTTTGACAACTTTTTGTTTAACGACTCCTGCTATGCAAACGTGCATCAAACAGGTATAGGATGCTTTGACTACCAAATCAATGGTACAGAGGGTATTCAGCTTTACACAGGCGTTGGTCGTATCTGTGACTATGACGTTTTCGGCAAGGACCACCTTTACAACAGACTTGTTTTTATAAGAGATAATGAAACTGGTGAGTTTTGGACTCTTAACTGGGAGCCTGTTTGCCATCCTTATCAAAGCTACAAGTGTACACAGGGCTTAGGCTATACTCTAATTGAGAATAAGACCTGCGATACTCTTGCAAAAATGCGTCTTTTCGTGCCAGTAGGCAAGGACCCAGTTGAAATTTGGAAGCTTTCCTTCAAGAATGAGGGTAAGGGCAAGCGCTCATATTCCATATTTACATATAGCCAAATTCAGTTTAGATTTAAGTGGGGCTTTGATAGCTACGGCGATACTATGTATCGTTGCACTCGCTTTGATGAAAAGAAGAATACCTTCTATATGTCAAAGCATCCATTTATCGTGCCACACAACTACCTAACTGCATTTATGGTAGCTGACGAAAAGATTACAGGGTCCGAGGGCTGTCAAAACGTATTCGTTGGTGAGTATGGTACAATTGCATCTCCTGAGGTTGTAAGAGAGGGAGTTTCAAGAAACTCAATCGGTTCAGCTAATGCAACTATTTGCTCACTTCGCTTTGATATTACACTTGACAAGGGCGAGGAAAAGGAAATTAGCCTACTTCTTGGCGCTGGTGAGTGTGAGTGCGAAAGCGAAAAATATGCGGACAAGTATCTAAAAAATCAAGATAAATACTTTGAGGAAACAAAGAAATACTATCACGACCTTTACTCAAAGAATCACCTAACAACAAGCGACGAGCACTTTGACCGTCTAATCAACTACTGGGGTAAGCACGCAACTAACTTTGGCGCAACCTGGTGCCGTTGGGGCTATAACGGCTATCGTGATATCGTTCAACACGGCTTTGGCGTTGTTTCCTTTAAGAATGAAAGAACAAAGGAAATTCTTCGTGAGGCTATCAAGAATCAGTACGCAAGTGGTATGGCAGTTCGTGGCTGGAACCCTGTTGATACAAAGGCTTACTCCGACTCTGCACTTTGGCTTGAGTTTACTCTTACTGCATACCTACGTGAAACCTGTGATATTGACTTCTTAAACGAGGTTGTTCCATTTAGAGACGAGGGCGAGGCAACCGTTCTTGGTCATATGGACAGAGCCCTTGACTTCCTAGAGTCAAACAAGGGCGCACACGACCTACTTCTTATCAAGTTTGGTGACTGGAATGACTCACTAACAGGTGTTGGTAAAGAAGGTAAGGGCGAGAGCGTATGGCTATCAATCGCATACGCACAAGCACTTTTGGAAATGGCAGAGCTTGCAAAATTCCTTGGCAATAAGGAAAAGGAAGCAAATTATCTTGCACGTAGAGAGGCGATAGTTAAGGCTATCAATGATAACGCATGGGACGGTGACTGGTACAGACGTTGCTACACCGACGCAGGCAAGCCTCTTGGCTCAAAGGAAAACAAGTACGCAAAGATGTTTATGGAATCACAGTGCTGGTCCTTAGTATCCGGTGTTGCTAGTGAGGAAAGAGCTAATACAGTTATCAAGGCTATGGACGAGCATATGGCAACTCCTGTTGGATATATGCTACTTACACCTTCCTTTAAGGAATTTGACTCGACAATCGGTCGTATTTCTGCTATGGAGCCAGGTATTTGTGAGAATGGTACAATCTATTCACATACAAATATTTGGATGATTCTTGGTCTTTTGAAGTACGGTAAGGTTGACAAGGCTTACGAGCTATTTAAGAAGATTGCACCAGGCTACATTATCGGCGACAATGCAGATATTAAGAACAAGTGTCTACCATATATGTTCTCAAACTGCTACTTTGGTCCAGAGCATAAGAATAGCGCATTCCAAATGGAATATAGCTGGATTACAGGCTCAGTTGCTTGGTACACAAACACTATGGAAAACTACCTAATCGGCGCAAGACCAACCTACGAGGGTCTTGTTATCGAGCCACACCTTCCATTCGATAAGGCTACAATGAAGAGAGAATTCCGTGGCGCAACCTACGAAATTTCAATCGACAACTCACAAAACAAGCACAAGGATTACACCCTTGATATTGTGGTTGATGGCAAGAAAATCGACGGCAACATCGTGCCCGACTTCAAGTGTGGCACACATACAGTTGTAGTTACAGTAAAATAATAACAAAGAGCAAATCGGTAAGACGATTTGCTCTTTGTTTATTGAAACCCACAACAAAATATGATAAAATAAAGAAAAAACTTTTTTAAGGTGATAAAAATGGATTTTATACGCGATACTAAGGGCGACTATGAAATGGATTTTATACGCGATACTAAGAGCGACTATGGATTTAGTAATAGTCCTATTGAATATCAAGAAACCGCCCCAAGCTTCTTTGAAACCAAGGAGATTGCCGGAGGCTTAGAAATAAGCAAGTTTACTAACAAGGAATTAACACGCGTTGTAATTCCGCAGAAAATAAACGGAAAAAAGGTTGTAAGCATAGGCGAAAATGCGTTTTGGGAAATCAATCATTCTACAAGCATAGTAATTCCAAATAGTGTTAAATCAATAGACAAGTGTGCTTTTTTTAATTGCACAGGTCTTACAAGCGTTGTAATCCCGAATAGTGTAAAGACGATAGGTGAGTGGGCATTCGAAGGCTGCACAGGTCTTAAAAGCATAGAAATACCAAGCAGTGTGACAACAATAGGAAGCAGTGCGTTTGGTGGTTGCGCAAGCCTTGAAAGAATAATTGTAAGTAAGACAAATCAAAGCTATTGCTCAATAGATGGTAATTTATATTCCAAGGACAAAAAAATCTTAATTAATTATGCAATAAGCAAAAAGGATACAAGCTTCACTATTCCGGATAGTGTTACATCAATAAGTTGGGCAGCATTTAGTGGTTGCAGGCATCTTAAAAGTATAGTAATTCCAAACAGTGTTACGTCAATAGATTGGGCTACATTTGAAGGTTGCACAGGTCTTACAAGCATAGCAATCCCAAATAGTGTTAAATCAATAGGGAATTGTGCGTTTTCTAATTGCACAGGTCTTACAAGCATTGAAATTCCGAGTAGTGTAACTTCGATAGGTATGCGAGCATTCGAAGGTTGTACAGGTCTTACAAATGTTGTGATACTAAATAACGTTAAATCAATAGGAATGCGTGCATTTTATGGTTGCAAGAGTCTTAGAAGCATAATAATTCCAAAGAGTGTTAAGTCAATAGGCTACCATGCGTTTTTTGGTTGTTCAAACCTTACCATTTACTGCAGGGCTAAGGGAGAGCCATTTTTTTGCTGGAAAAATGAATGGGACTTATCAAAACGCCCTGTTATTTGGGGATATAAGGAGAAATAAAGAAAAAAGGTAGAGAAAATCTCTACCTTTTTTAAATAAGTTGGCTTAGTTAGCCCACTTTTTTAAGAATTGTGCCTTTGCCTCTTCAAGGGTTATATCGGTTGTAACAAGGTCCTCGTCGTTAAAGCCACAAATAGGGCAAGTGTCAAAGGCACCTACGTAGTCCTTATTAAAGGTGGTAGCACCACAACAGGCACAACGCAAGTGGGTGCTTTTGTAGGGGTTTTCGCCCAAAATTTCAAGAGCCTTGAAATATTTTTGTTGTCTTTCAATGTCCCAAGGGGTAATTTCACAGTAGTTAAATCTTTCAAGGGTTGAGTTGTGAGTAAGGTCGGCTATTTTTACTGCTTTTGCAATTTCGTTTTTGGAAATTTCTCTAACGTAGTCAAAATAATCAACGCCCTCTTGGTGGGTAAGTAGAGATAAAGCTTCGATTACAGACACGTCAAAGCCCATTTTTGAAAGATCCTCAAGGGATGTGTCCGTGTCCTCAACCACGTCGTGAAGTAATGCGGTTATGGTTTCATTTTCGGTTTTCATTTGCTCGGCTAGGTGAAAGGGGTGGAAAACGTAAGGCAACCCCGATTTATCAACCTGTTCCTTGTGAGCCTCAAAGCACAAGGCAAGCGCCTTTTTTGTTTTTTCTGTATAAATCATTGTGACACCTCAAAATTTAATTGATTTTATAAGCGTTTTGTGTTATACTGTCAAGTGGTAGATATTAAAATGAAATCCTCATTCCATTCGGAAGAAATCTTCGCAAAAGCTCAGATGAAGTCTTCACTGACGTTCAGATGAAGTCTTCACTGACGTTCAGATGAAATAAATCCATCTTACTTATCTCCAAGCGAAGCTTGATTTCATCACGAAGTGATTTCATCCACATTTGTGGATTTATTCCGTCGACGACGGATTTAATTGAAAAACCCCAACCCACTGGTTGAGGTTTTTCTGGAGCTGAAGATGGGATTTGAACCCACGACCTGCTGATTACGAATCAGCTGCACTACCACTGTGCTACTCCAGCGTAGCTAAATGATATTTTACTATATAATGATTAATTTGTCAAGGGGGAAAGGGCTATGAATTTATGTGATATCAGCTTTGTAAAAAGGCTAATGGCAAAGCACCAAACAGGGACAAAAAAGTCCTTTGGTCAAAACTTTCTTATAAATAAAGAAATTCCAGAGGCTATTGCCGAGGCTAGCTATTCCTATCATAGGTCTTTGTCTAATAAAAAGAGTCTAGTCGTTGAAATTGGACCTGGTATCGGTTGCCTAACCTATGAATTGGCAGGCTGTTACGACAAGGTTATTGCCATTGAAATTGATAGCACTCTTTTGCCAATTCTTGACGAAACCTTGGCTGAATTTGAAAATGTTGAAATAATAAATTGCGACTTTTTAAAGATGGATATTGAGGACTTTTTTAAGTCCTATTCAGAGGAATACGACATTTCTGTTTGCGCAAACCTACCTTATTATATTACAACACCTATTATTATGGCACTTTTGGAAAGGGCAAGAGGGTATTTAAAATCAATTACAGTAATGGTGCAAAAGGAGGTAGCCGACCGCCTTTGCGCTACAACAAAAAAGGGAGACTATGGCGCAATAACTGCCTCAATTGCATATTATGGCGAGGCAAAAAAGCTTTTCGACGTGTCCCCTGACAACTTTTTGCCAGCCCCTAAGGTCACGTCTTCAGTTGTTAGAATTGAGCTTTACGACAAGCCAAAATATAAGGTAAACGACGAGGAAATGCTATTTAAAGCGATACAGGGTGCCTTTTGTCAAAGAAGAAAGACTCTTTTAAATTCCTTGTCTTCCTATTTTGGTAACATATCAAAGGATAAGCTAGGTGAGGTTATTTTATCTCTTGGCTTTGGCGAAAGCATACGAGGGGAAAAGCTTGACATTGAGGATTTTTGCAAATTAGCAGACAAGCTAGGGGAAATTAAATGATATTAACAGGAACTATTTTAAATGCAGTTGTGGTTATTGTTGGTGCGATACTTGGGCACTTTATGTCCATGCTATTTGACAAATTCCCACGACTGAGAGAATTACCCACACAACTAATGAAGGCAGTTTCCGTAGTGGTAATTGTAATAGGCGTTAGTGGTGCGATTGAATCCCAAAAGCCAATTGTCTTAGTTATTTCAATGGTGGTTGGCACACTAATTGGCTCACTTATTGATATTGACGGTGCCTTTGAGCGCTTTGGCAAGTTTATTGAGAGAAAATTCGTGCGTAATAAGGAAAACACAACTCATCCAATGCTAAACGAGGGCAGAGTGCAAAAAAGCTTTTCTAAAGCCTTCGTTACAACAGCCCTTACCTGTTGCGTTGGTGCTTTAGCTATTACCGGTGCACTTGAAAGTGGACTTTCAGGGGGAGCTAATCAAGAGCTTTTGTACACAAAGAGTGTCCTTGACTTTATTACTGCAATAGTGTTTTCCTCTGCCTATGGCTTAGGAGCTGCTGCTGCCTCGGTGGTTATTCTTATTTATCAAGGTGTAATCGAGCTTGGTGCTAGTTGGCTTTCAGTATTTTTGCAAAATTCTATAACGGAAATTTCAGCCGTTGGGTCAGTTATCGTCTGTGCTCTCGGTCTTAATATGATTGGCGCAACTAAGGTGAAAATTGCGAATATGTTGCCGGCAGTCTTTTTGCCAATCTTACTTTGCTTGTTTATGTAGCTTTGCAAGAATGAAACACCCTACGGGCATATATAAAAAAGACTTACTCAGCTGAGTAAGTCTTTTTTTGTTATTGAATATCGCCAATTGAAACGGCGGTGCCTGCGTTACCCTCGGTAACTACGTTGTTATTTATGTAATAGATTGTATTACCATAAACTACGTATGCACAGCAGAATACTTCAGTTGATGCAAGGTCGCCTGTTAGTCCCTTAAGCTTCATTTCAAATACGTCGTATTCTGGCTTTTGGTCAAAGGAAATTGTTGCAACCCTTTCATTTGCTACAACGTTGCCCTCGTTAAGGGTTAGCAATTCGCCTGCTTGGTGTACGTATTTTGTTTCTTCATTGTCAACGTATGAGCAAACACCTGCAACAAGACCGTAGTTGATTGTGCCTAGCCATTCCTCATAGAAGGCAACAAGATTTTTATTAATTGCAAAGCCTTGCATAATTACACCGTCAATGAATTTGGAGTAGCCCTTGTTTGTAAACAATGCATCCTTTGTATCGGTTATTTCTGTTTTGTTGCAACGAGTACAAATTACGCAAACGTTAGCGCTTGAAAGTAGCTTTTCGCCTGTGAATACAAGCTTTTCCTCGCCTACGTGCTCGTTTTCATAGAAGGCGTTGCATTTGCTATAATTATAAACAACGTAGTATTTGTTATCGTCAATTGCCTTTTGAACGTATTCGTCGTCAGAAATCGAAGAGTCCCAATCTAATACGTTTTCGTGGTTAATTCTTTGTTGGTTATCGGTAGGCTTTGCGAGAATGGATTTAAGCGTGTTTAATTCCTCAAGTGAGCCTGTGAAGAAGATTACACCCTTTGTGCCAGTACCATGAAATACGTGTGAGCCTGTAATTGAAGTCATACTTGTAGCAACCGAAGCAGGGAAGTAGAGCTTTGTAAGGCTTCTTGATTCCCAAAGCATACTTTGACCGTCAACAATTGTGGTAAGGTTATCGCTAAGACGAAGCTCCTTAAGAGAGTGACATTGCTCAAAGGCTCTTAAACCAAGTGTCGTAACGGAGTTTGGCATAACAAATTTTTCAAGACTTGTGCAGTATGCGAAAGCACGTGCGCCTATTGTAGTCAAGGCAGTACCCTCCGGGAAAACAACCTCTTTAAGATTGCTGCAGTAATACATTGAACCGTAAGCGTTACCTACTAACGCACCATCTGCGATAATCTCTAAAGCCTTAGGAAAGACAATTTTTCTAACTGACTTACAGGCATGAAATGCAGTGTTGTTAAGAGTAGGTGATTGATAAACTGCACCATTGATTGTGTTAAATGGAGCATCGGGGTGGATATACACCTCTAATACAGGCGTAGCCTGAACGATACGGTTTGATTCGCACCAGGTGTCTGGAAAATACGCAAACAAAAGCTCAGAATTTTCGGGGTAGTAGTCGCCCGACCTTGCATTTAATCCGTAGGAACTTCCGTTGGAGAAGCTCTTAATGTTTGAGTCATTAGGAAAGTTAACTGAAACGATATTGTTTTTAGTAGGTCCTGCAGAGGTAATAAATTTGTACATACCGTTGTTTGCGTTAATTGTGCTATAAGCAGGGTCGGTTGTAACAAAGCTCTTTACCGCTACGAAAATGTCACTGCCAACGGTCGCTTGACCTAACTTATACCAAGAAATTGCATCGCCTGATGCATTGGTTTTTGGGAACGCTCCCTCGTATTCAGTAATAATGTCAGCTGAATCTCTGTGAGCGTAGAACAACGCGTCCTCGGTTGTTTTGGTGCTTAACTCCTCAACAGTGGCATCAAAATAGTATATGTCGCTTTCGCCATATAGCTCTGCACTTACGGAAACTGCAAGCACTGAGGCTAACGCAATAACCATAATAGCCAAAAGAAGTAATTTTCTTTTCATAATTATTCTCCTTTATAATATAGATATTTCTCCCTGCGATAATTATAGCATAAAAAATACTGCTATTCAAGGGGGAAGTAAAAAACTGTCAACTTGAACAAAATTTAAAGCTCCAAAAACAACTTTAAACCTGATTTTTTGAGAAATTTGCCTATAACCTTAGGTCCTAGGTTGGGGAAGTGCTTATACAAGAAGCCTAGTAGTCGTCCGTCAATGCCTAGGATTATTCGTTTTTTGCGTTTTCTTGCTTTCTTTAGGATTTTTCTTGTAATTTTGGCTGGATTTGCACTAAATTTGTCGATTAAGGACTTGTCCTTTTGGGTGGTATTTTGGTTTTTCATAATATCGGTCTTAACGAAGCCGGGTAACACAGTAGTTACAGATATGTCCTTATATTCATAGGCAAGAGTAGTTGAAAATCTATCAAGCGCCGACTTTGACGAGGAATAAGCGCTAACTCCAGAAAATGGGCAAAGAGCAGAGGCACTGGAGATATTTATTATCATACCCTTATCACTTATGCATTCTCTTAGGTGATGACAGGAATAAACACAGGAAAAGAAGTTTATGTCAAAAACACCCTTAAGCTCACTTGGATTGCTCTTTTCAAAGGGTTTGAATTTAGGCAAAATTCCTGCACAATTTATTAAAATATCCACACTTACCCCGTCGTTTTTTAGCTTTTGGGCAAGACCCTGCCAGTTTTCCTCTAAGCAAACGTCAAAGGGAGTAGGTATGTATTTTTCTCCAAGGCTTTGCTTTGTAAGCTTTAGCCTTTCCTCGTTTCTTGCTACTGCATAAACAGTGCAATTGTATTTTGTAATTAGCTCGGTTGCAATAGCTTTGCCAATTCCACTTGACGCACCCGTAACTATTGCAACCTTATTATTGTAGTCAAATTTTTTCACAGATTTAACGCTCCCAAAAACAAATTAACCTATAACCCTTGCAAGGCAAGGATTTCATCAGCTTGCTGATTTCATCAACGTAGTTGATTTAACCCTTTTGCAAAAAGGATTTCATTGAAAACTAAAAGACCTAGCTTGCCTAGGTCTTTTAGTTTTCTTATCTCTGTACTCTTCCGCTTCCGCCACCCTTGATTAGGCCCTCAACCTCAGCAACGGATACTAGGTTGTAGTCGCCTATAATGGTGTGCTTTAGGCATGATGCAGCAACGGCAAATTCGATAACGTCCTGTGAGGACTTGTTCATAAGTGAAGCATAGATAAGTCCACCACCGAAGGAGTCTCCACCACCTACACGGTCAACAATATGTATATTGTAGGAGCGAGAGAAGTAATATTCGTTCTCACTCTTATCATAAAGCATAGCAGCCCAAATATTATCGTTTGCAGAAATGCTTGTACGAAGTGTAATTGCAACTCTCTTAAAGCCGAAGGTGTCGGACAATTGCTTAGCAACACTCTTGTAGCCGTCGTGATTTACAACACCCTTATCAACGTCTGTGTTTTCAGCCTTGATGCCGAATACCTTTTCAGCATCCTCCTCGTTTGCAATACATACGTCAACAAGCTTCATAAGCTGACCCATTACCCTGCCAGCCTCCTCGGTTGTCCAAAGGTTTTTACGGTAGTTTAAGTCACAGCTTGTTGTAATGCCCTTTTTGCGACATACTGTAAGTGCGTCCATACAAATTTCAGGAAGCTCACCACCTAGTGCTGGAGTAATACCTGTAAAGTGGAACCAGTCAGCGCCCTCAAGAATTTTCTCCCAGTCAAAGTCGCTTCTTTTTGCAAGTGCAATTGCAGAGTAGGCTCTGTCGTAAATAACCTTTGATGGACGTTGTGATGCGCCTGTTTCAAGGTAGTAAATACCAACTCGCTCGCCACCTCTTACGATATCGCTTGTGTCAACGCCGTATTTCCTTAAGGAATTAACTGCGCTTTGACCGATTTCGTGCTTAGGAAGCTTTGTAACGTAGGACGCATCAATGCCGTAGTTAGCAAGAGATACTGCCACGTTAGCCTCGCCACCACCGTAGGTAGCGCCAAATGTATCTGTTTGAACAAATCTTGTGTAGCCACAAGGATTGAGTCTTAGCATAATTTCGCCGAAGCATACTGTTTTCATAATTTTACCTCAAATACAAATATTTAGTCCTTATAGGACTATTCAAATTATAGCTTAAAATTTATATTAAGTCAAGCCTATTGAGTTAAATATCTTTCATAATAAAATAAATATTGCTGACACAGTCCTGCACTATCTCCTAAAAGAGATATATCAAGACCACTTGGAAAATATTTTTCAAGAGTGCGTTTAATATGCACGTCAACGGGGAAGCCCTCGCCTCGGTCAAAGCCGAAAAGTAAGACACACCCTGCCACCTTTTTGCCAACGCCCTTAATTGTGCATAGCAATTCCTCGGCAGAGGAAAAGTCTAACTGTCTTACCCTTTGTAAAAAGTCCTCATTTTCTAAAAGGGTTTTGCAGGCATCAAAAATATATTTTGCACGAAAGCCTGTTTTAAGATCAAAAATTTCGTCAACTCCCGCCTCGTAAAGCGATTTATAGGTAGGGAATGAGTAGTGCACCTGTCCTAAAAACTCAATTTTACTTCCGTATTTTTGGCAAAGTGAGGAAATAATTTTCTTAATTCTGGGTATATTATTGTTTTGAGAGATAATAAAGCTACAAAGTGTCTCCCAGGAATCCTGTCTTAAAATTCTAATGCCGTTGCCTAAGGAAATTGCCTTGTCTAAATGGCTATTTTTAAGGGCTTTTAGGGATTGATGCTTTTTTTCATAATCTACGTCGAGAGAAAGATATCTTTCCCAAATATTATAATAGTCCTCTTTAGTTGCACCGTATATGTAAAGCTCGTTTTCGTTGTCCTGTGCAAAGATAACGTACCTGTCATAGGCAACGCCACCTACCTCTGTTTTATGGTTGAAAACAGACACACTATCGAACCTAAAGCATTGACCACAGTCGAAGCTTTTCTCTAGGCTTATTGTAGGAATATCACAAAGATAAAGGACGGGAAGACCGTTTTTAGAGTATTCCTTAATAGTCAAGAAGATATCACCCTTTCAAAAAAGTATTGCATTATCTTAATTATACAGTTATAATTAAATTAAATCAAGTACCAAAAATAACCGAAAGGAAAAAACATGGAACAAATTTATACAATTCCCGTAAATGAGGCATTTGAGGAAGCAAGGGACAAAAAGGGCTACGAGTGTCCCTTTTGTAAGCTTTTTGATAAGCTAGAGAAGAAAGAGGTTGAATTAGCCCTAGGCCCCTCTATGATGGAGCCAAATACAAGAATACAAACAAATGAAAAGGGCTTTTGCAAGGACCATTTTCAGCAAATGCTAGAAAAGAATAATCGTCTATCTCTTGCCTTGATTTTGGAAAGCCATATCGACACAATCAAGGGCAAGATGAAGGGCAATTTCTTAACAAATTTAACCGGAACTCAAACACAAAAATCTATAAAAGCTGTTAACAGTCTTGGCAAAAGCTGTTATATTTGCGAAAGAATAGAGTATAACTTTTCAAGAATGCTTGAAACCGCAGTTTTGCTTTACGGCTACGACCCGGAGTTTAAGGTAAAGCTAAAGGGGCAAAAATGCTTTTGCTTACCTCACTATGAAAGATTTATGACTCTGGCAAAAGCAAAGCTTGATAAGAAAAAGCAAGGCGAGCTTTCAAAGGACATAAGTGAGATACAAAACGCATATCTTGAAAAGCTAAAAAACGACGTTTCTTGGTTTTGCAAGAAGTTTGATTATCGCTACGACAACGAGCCATGGTACGATTCAAAGGACTCAGTTGAAAGGGCAATAAGATTCTTATCTAGTGGGGTTGACAAGGAAAAGAAATAAACGAAAAAGCCGACACTTAGTCGGCTTTTTTTATTTCTTTTGATCATTGCTAATCTATTCGTGGCGCCAAGAGCTAACGTCTATTACGTAGTTCAAGGTTTGCGGCATTGAGGAAAAGCCGAGAGAGGAAAGCTCTACGGCTTTTGCGTAGCCAATATGGCTATCGTAAAGAGTCCACGTTCCATCGATTTTAATAACCTCAGTTCTATAAGTAAGAAGCTCTAAATCTGTGCCTCCCACTGTTGCAAGATCATCAATTGAATAGGTATAAATGTAATATATATCTTCACTGATCCTTTCAATTGCATAGTAGAGCTTGTGGGTATTATTCTTTGGGTCAAGAATAAATTTTAGGTTACCACCAGAAATCTTTTGGTTAGAGTAAATGCTGTCATAGGATTCAAGCAGGGAATGAATTATTGAATTAGAATCGTTTAAGCTATAGCCACTACCAGCCTCGTCAACAATAAGCTTAACTACTGTATAGTGGTTTCCACCCAGCTCGACCTCGCTATCATTATCACCACCCGGCAAAATCTCCTCGGGTGGGTAGTGAAACTCGGAAAGAGTAACACACAAGGCTTGATTAACCGATTGCATAGGGGCGCCCGCGTAATTCCATGTGGCATAAACACCACCTATTGAGGACAGCACAAGCAGGAATGATAAAACAACTGTAAATTTCCTAATCATTTACTTGTCCCCCTTGGCTTTTTTTGATAATTTCTTTACCAACGAAGGATGTAAGCTTGATTACGTTGCCACCACAGGACTTAATTTTACTAATTGCGTCCTTGTCAAACAGATGGGCTTTAATTGTAAGAGGCTTTTTAATCTCGCCCTGTGAGGTAATCTTAATACGGCAACAGGACTTATCCACCAACCCCTTTTTCTTAAGTGAATAGATGTCAACGGTTTGACCACGTCTGTAATTTTTGCTAAGTAGCTCAAGGGTAATTTCTGCAACCTCACCCATTGCATCTGTAAGAATTACAACTGTGCCCTTTGGTGTAGCACCTTGTCTTGCTAGGTAAATGTCAATACGCTTTTGCCTTGCCTTTTCAAGCTTTCTGTCAAGAATTGGCATAGCGAAGATAGCAATAACAACGAGCAAGGCACAAAGCCAACCGGCTGGGGACTGCATAAACATAATAAAGCTACCTATAAACGGTATTTTGCTATCTCTATAAATAGCACGCATTTGACTGTATAAAACAGGGAAGCGGTCTGCTGCCTCTACTGCGTCACCCTGTAATCTAAAGTGACGGCAGTCTGGGTGATATTGATTTGGCTCCTCAATTTCTACAATACGGTGAACAATTAGCATTTCGTCCACCTCGTAAACTACAATGTCGTATAGCTTAAGGTCAAATTCATCTGGTAGCTTTTCTGTTTTTATCAAGTCGAAGGCTTGGAATTGGTTGTTTAGATTGTTCTTTACAAGATAGGTATTTCTTTCGTGCTTTTTTGACATTGACCCTGTATTTACAATTCTATAAACAGGCATATTGCCAACTGTGGCATTTTCGTTTCCCTTAACCACAAGGGCGCACACAAGAATAGAGAGCATAACAAAACAGACTATGCCCGAAAAGGCATAATCTAAAAGCTTACCATATTTACTTTTACGTTTATTTTGGTTTTTCTTGTAGTCCTTGATTATCTTCTTATCATCAGCACCAGAGTCAACTAGCCTTAAAGAGAGCTTTAAGATTACGGCAATACAAAAGATTGATAGCGATGCTAAAAGAAGGAAAACAACAAGGCACATAAAAAACACGTAAAGCTGATAGCTTGACATATTTCTCTCCCTTGTAAAGTATTTAACGGCAAGGCTATGTGCCTTGCCGTGTCAATTTATGATTTTGTTATGGAGTAACAACGCCGTCTGTTACGCGTGCAACAATGTTACCTGTTAGAGCTGTACGGAATGCATCATGCTCAGCCTTAATATCAAGCACGAATGTACGTGAAAGAGTAATCATTGACTTAAGCTCAGTCTCTGTTAGAGAGTAGGTAAATGAGCCGTCTGCTTGTGGGCCTGACCACGTAACGTTTTCAGAGAAGTTGCCATCTGATGGGTTAGAGAATGTAAAGATATCAGTTGGTGTGCCTGTTGCACTGTAGTTGCCTTCGCTATCGATTGAGTACTTCATATCGGTTGTAGTACCGAAGTAAAGCTCAGTAGGGATTGCATTCTCTTTGATTGATTGTGGTGCGTTTGCAGCAGGTGTAAAGGTAACCTTTAGGTAAATTGGATTGCTATCGTTTGATGAGAATACCAATTCAGCCTCGTGGTCCTCGTTTGCTTGGTCTATGGAAAGTACAAGGTTGCTTTCAATCTTGTAGGTACCATTAGCGCCGATAAGCTCAACGTCCTCAATTGTAACCTTTGCCTCAGCAAAAGCGTCTGCAATGTCGTTTGTGCCTGCGTATGACCAGGTAGCATAAACACCACCGATTGTCAAAACAAGCAAAAGTGCCATTAAAATACTTAATTTTTTCATGTTTTTCTCTCCTTATATAAGTTAATTTCAGTATAATAAATGTATGAGAAGTTGTCAAGAGCTTTGTTTCAAAAAAATTAGTTTAATATGTTTTATATTATTCGCCAAAGAAGTAGTAATAATCAAGCTCGTTTGCCTTTGAACCACTAATTGTGTACTGGTCCTTGTTGTTTGACACCTCAACTACGATTGAGTTTTCCTTTTCGTACTTTTGTAGCTCCTTATAAAAGGCGCTTTGGCAAGATTGTTGTAGGAAGGAATCGCTACCCTCGGGGAAGAAAAAGTCCTTATTTTCTTCCTTTGTGTAAGCATCGTCTTCCATTTCTAGCTTTTTAATAAAGGCAGAGCCGTACTCGAAATAGTCTCCCTTATTGATTTGCTCCTCGCCATTTTCGGTTGAGATTGAGCCGTTTCCGTCAAAGTATCTCTTTGCAGGCACGACGCCACAGTCCCCTGTTTTAAGGGCTAGGGCAGTTGCAAGGGTTTGCGAGGTTGCAAGCTTTTGAGAAACAGGCTTTTTCATAAAATAGCCCTGAGGGTAAAGGGTATCGTCTGAATATTTTTCCCATAATTCTTCGTAAGAAAGAGTTGGGTCTATAATCAAATAATTGAAATCCTTATTTTTATTTACTAAAAGCTCGGTCAATTCGGTTACAATTCGCTTTTGTGAGCTTATTTCCTCGGGGGTTAGGTTTGTGTAGGTGGTTTTACCACTTGAATCGGTGTGGGATTTATAAAGGGTATTGATAACGATAACCTGAAAATGCATATAGTAATCGTTGCAATAATCCTTCTTTGCATCCTCTGTTAGCTTTTCGTAATTGCCACCATAAAGATGCTCAATAACTGCACCCTGCTTCATTTGCATTTCATAAACACGTCTTAGTGTATCCGTTGTAAAGGAATAGCCTAGCTGACCTAGTCTTTTGTCAAGAAACTTCTCAGAATAGCCACCATAGTAGGTTAAAAGTGTGTTTATAATCTCGTTTGAGGTCTGTCTTTTATCCTCGCTAATAGTAAGCTTGTACTCGTCAAAAAGTGCAACAGAGAAAAGAAGTGTCAAAACCGATTGCTCAAATTGGGCTGAGTAAAGGGCATCAATATAGTCGCCTAGGGTATAGCCCTCTTGGATTTCGGTGTCAATATCCTTTTCGCTATATCCTAAGGACTTTAAAGCCTGCATTTTTTGCATACCTAAAAGGTAATGATATTCGTCCGCCTTAATCGTATAGCCACCTAGCCTATAAATATCCTGATTATTACCACAGGAAAAAAGGCAAGGGACAACCATTGAAAGGCAGAGGACAAGAATAAGAAGCTTAGTTAAAATTCGTTTCATTTTGTCTCCTGAAATTTTTGTGTTAAAAACATTGTAGCACATAGATGCAAAAATGTCTATTAATAATTTGTTACTTTTATTCTTCACCCTCAAGTGCTTCCTTATAGCATTTCAAAACTGCTACGCACAAGGGGGCAAAGTCGGTTTTTGGGTCGTAGGTAACTACAATGTGAGGCACCTCTCTAATACCCTTTATAAATACGTTTTTCTTGTCGAAAACGGAAACGGCTTGAAGCGCCTTTAGATTTGTTTCGTTAGGGTAAATACGAATTTCGCCACGAAGCTGTTCGATTTTGCGAATATCAGCCTGTGAGGCATAAGATTTAACAAGGGCAACGGAGGTTAGCATTCTTGCCTCGGGTGGCATTTTGCCGAATCGGTCGGTAATTTCGTTATCAAGGTCACGGCGCTCGTCCTCGCTTTCAATGTGGGCAATTCGCTTGTAAAGCTCCATTCTTTGATTAGAGGATTTTACGTAGTTAGGTGGCAAAAATGCATCAGAGGAAACGGTAAAGGTGGTTTCCTTTTTTTGAGGGACAAGCTCACCCTTTTCCTCAAGGACTGCCTCGTTGAGAAGCCTTATATAGAGGTCGTAGCCTACTGCGTCAAGGTGTCCGTGCTGTTCGGCGCCTAAAAGGTTACCGGCACCACGAATTTCAAGGTCACGCATAGCTATCTTAAAGCCTGCGCCGAACTCGGCAAAGTCTCTAATTGCGCTAAGTCTTTTTCTTGAAATGTCGGAAAGGCCCTTAAAGGCACGATAGGTGAAGAATGCGTAGGCACGACGGTGACTTCTTCCAACTCGTCCACGAATTTGGTGAAGCTGTGAAAGACCCATTGTGTCTGCGTTTTCAATGATTAGAGTGTTTGCGTTTGGAATGTCAATTCCTGTTTCTATAATAGTTGTGCATACTAAAATATCAATCTCGCCAACTACAAGATTGTGCCAAATTTGCTCAAGGGTGTCCTTGTCCATTTGACCGTGACCTACTGCTATGCTTGCGTTAGGGAATACCTTTTGTAGCTTGTCGGCAGTGTGATAAACTGAGTCAATATTATTAACAAGGTAGAAAACCTGTCCACCTCTGTGTAGCTCTCGCTTGATTGCATCGTTTATAATGTTGTCGTCGTGCTCCATTACGTAGGTTTGAGTGCCTACACGACCCTCGGGGGACTCGTCAAGCAAGGAAAGGTCACGAATACCGCCCATAGCCATAGAAAGAGTTCTTGGGATTGGGGTTGCCGAAAGAGTCAAAACGTCAACGTATGGGAAGGCTTGCTTTAGCTTTTCCTTTTGGGCAACTCCGAAGCGTTGCTCCTCGTCAATGATTAAAAGACCTAGGTCCTTAAACTGAATTGACTTGTTAAGTAGCTTGTGAGTGCCTATTATAATGTCAAGGTCACCTCGCCTTAGCATATTGAGTATGGATTTTTGCTCCTTTGCAGTACGGAAGCGAGTAAGCATATCAATATTTACGCCTGTACCTGCAAAACGGGACATGGCAGTTTGACAATGTTGCATTGCAAGAATTGTAGTAGGCACCATAATGGCAACCTGCTTGTTGTTAGCAACTGCCTTCATAGCGGCACGGAAGGCAACCTCGGTTTTTCCGTAGCCTACGTCGCCACACAGGACTCTATCCATAGGATAGGGCTTTTCCATATCAGCCTTGATTTCGCTAATGGCAAGCAATTGACTTTCCGTTTCGTCATACTCAAAGGAGGAATCAAAGTCAATTTCCATAATGTCGTCGGGCAAGAAGGCATAGCCATTCATTTTGGTTCTTCGTGCGTAAAGCTGAATCAATTCCTTTGCCATATCCTTAGCAGATGCCTTAGCCTTAGATTTAGCCCTTTTCCACTCGGCACCACCCATTTTTGATAGACGTACCTCACCGGTTGAGGATGAGGCACCGATATATCTTGATACCATATCTAATTGCTCAACAGGTAGGTATAGCTTATCTGAGCCTGAATATTGAATGGTTATATAATCTCGGTGGGCACCCATTGTGCATAGGTTTTGTATGCCTAGATACTTACCGATACCATATTTTTCGTGAACAACGTAGTCACCTACGTTTAGGTCCTGATAGGAAAGAATCTTTTGACTAGCACTCTTATTCCTAGAGGCAGATTTTTTTAGCCTTTTCTTGTCAAGTGAGCGCTTTGAGGAAAGGACAACTAGGGCAAGACGGGCAGAGGGTAACTCAAAGCCCTCGGGAAAGTAGTCACAGGTAACTGCAACCGAGCCACTAATTAGCTTGCCATCTAGCATAAAGTGGGCAGAAATGCCCTCGTCGTTTAAGACTGCAACTGCGTTTTTTGCCTCTTGGTCGGTTTGACACACAAGGGCAACGGAATACTTATTATCGTAAAAATATTGTAGCTCCTCCATAACGGCAGAAAGAGAATGATTTGCAGAGTGGGACCCCTTTGCATTAAAGCTATAAATTCCACCTACTGCATCAAGCCTTGTCATTACAAATTGGTCGATATGAATAGGGTAGCTATTTTTAACAAATAGGTCAATTTTAGACACAGGGGCAGAGAAAATTGCATATTTTGATGGAATTAAGCAGTTATCTATAAGGGTTTTTGCAAGCTCGTTTTCAACAGCTTGTGCTTCCTTGGCACGCTTAGAAATTAGGTTAGCATCGCACAAAATAGACACACAGCCCTTTGGAAAATAGTCAAGCAAGCAACACGCCTCGGGGTAGATAAGTGAAATTAGCTTATCAAAGAATGGATATGAGGAATCCTTAGTTTCAAGAGAGGCAAGCTCTCTTTTAAGCTCGGTAATTGAGTTTTCCTGAGTGTTGCCAACAAGTAGCTTTTCTAATTCCTCTTTAATTTGAGTAAGCTGGTCTTGGCTAGCTATAATTTCTCTTGAGGGAGTTATAGAAAAGCATTCAATTTGGCTTGTCATTCGTTGAGTTTCTGTATCGAAAATTGCCATACGGTCAATTTCGTCACCAAAAAGCTCAATTCTAATTGGGTTTTGCTCGTTGTAGGTCTTGCCCTTGATTACGTATTCACAGCTTGTAGGAAATAGGTCGACAATTCCGCCACGAAGAGAATACTGTCCTGGACTTTCAACAATGTCGGTTTGAATGTAGCCTAGGTTGTATAATTGCTTTGCTAACTCGCCTAGGTTGATTTCGGTCTTTTGGTCGATGATTAAGGACTTAGACTCAAGAATTTTTGAGGGCATAGTCAACTGAATTGAAGCATCAGGGGTGGTTAAAACAACGTCAATAGTGCCCTTTAGAATACCTGCTAAAATTCTTAATCTTTCATGCTCAAGGTCATGTGAGGCAGTTATATCATAGAAGTTAAAATCTCTTTGCTGATAAAACTCACTTTTTAAGCCTATTTTACGGAAAAAGTCGTTTAGCTTGTTAGCCTGTCTTTCGTCGCTTACTAAAAGCAAGATAGTTTGGTTGTATTTTTTGCGTATGTCCTCAACGAGTGAGGCAGAAAGGGCATAGAGTGCACCGTCACTAATACCGTCAACTAAAAGAGGCAATTGAAGTCCTGCCTTTTTCAATTCGTCAAGACGGGAAATAAGCTCCTCGTATTTTGGGGTGCCCTTAATAATTCGTGTTAAAAAGTCTTTCATAAGCATTTCCTTTCGTAGCTTTTATAGAGGGAGATTTGGGTAAGAGAAGGGGTGAGTGCGTAGCAGTCGCCCCAAAAAAGGCGATACGATTAAAAGGGATTTTCCAAAAGGAAAATTTCCACCTTTAAATAAATGCAAACAATCGTAGATGTTAATATTGGAGGTGTCCCTTGCCTTTTGTTCTATAACACTAAACCCGCCCTCTGAGGGACCGAAAAGGCTAACAAACACCTAGTGGGAATTTGTTAACCTAGTGGTATATATTTTTCTAATTTAATGTAAAAAACAAACACAGAGTGCCACTTTTTGAAAAGTGGCTTTTGTTTATTTAATTACTCCGTTATAATCGCACATTGCCTTTTCTATATCACCCTTTAGCATAAGGGATAGACAATCAGGCACTAGCTTGATTATTTCAAATTGCTTTTTTTCGTCGTCCTCGGTTAGTCTGCCAAGGACCCAGTCAACCATATCGTAATGAGGTGGCTTTTGACCAACGCCTAGCTTTATCCTTGGGAACGTGTCTGTTTTTAGGTGCTCGATAATGTTTTTTAAGCCATTATGTCCACCGGCAGACCCACCCTTGCGCACTCTCATTCTGCCAACGTCAAGGGAGGTGTCGTCTGACAAAACTATAATGTTTTCGGCGGGGATTTTATAAAAGCTAGATGCTTCAATAACTGCCTCGCCAGAAAGGTTCATATAGGTTTGAGGCTTCATTAAAAGAACTCTTACACCGTTTATTGTTGCCTCACCGATAAGTGCCTTAAACTTAAGTCTGTCGCACCTAGCGCCGATTTTTTCACATAGATAGTCTATTGCCAAAAAGCCTGCATTATGTCTTGTGTAGGTATATTTTGACTCGGGATTACCAAGTCCTACAACTAGGTGAGTTATGCTAGGCTGGGGGGAAGACTCTATTTTTTTGAATAAGTCAAATATATTTGCCATTTCGTTACCTTAATAATTTTCGCCCTTTTTCTTGTTACGGCTTGCCCAACCATCATGGTTGGATTGAAATTCTCTTGCAATTCCTAAAGCACCCTGTGGTACATCGTCTGTAATTGTTGACCCTGCACCGACAAATGCATTCATACCTATATTGATAGGTGAAATTAGAGTAGAGTTGCTACCAACAACTGCGCCCATTCCTATCTTTACACGACGGTCCTTTGATTTGCCCTCGAAGTCAACGGTAACTACACCGCTACCTATTAAGCATCTTCTTTCTACGTCAGTGTAGGAAAGGACACAATGTGAGGAGATGATAGATCCTGTGCTAATTGTTGTGCCTCTTAATTCACAGAAGGCCCCAACGATTGCCTCGGTAAGTATATGACATTTATCTGTAAGCTGAGAATAAGGACCAACCTTTGCATTGTGCTCGATTGTTGAATTTACAATAGTTGATTGAATAACCTGTGCGCCCTCGCCAATCTCAGACCCTTCAATTGTGGTATTAGGACCAATAACTGCATTGTCGCCAATCTTAGACCCGTCCTTGATTACTGACCCCGTTAGCAATTTAACACCACGATGGATTTCAGTTACAGGGGAAACCACAATGCCGTCCCTTGACTCAATTTCAACGCCACTCATAATTAGATAATCTAGCATTTCGTGGCGATACGTGTCTATTTTCTTGTAAAATTCAAGCTTTGTAGTAGGCACGGATTTTTCGCTATCTGCAAAGTGAGATGGGTAGGTTTTAGCGCCACTCTCATTCATTCTAGCAACAAAGCCTGCGCAAGAGGTAATTTCACCCTCGGTAAGCATTTTTCCTTGTCCTACTGCTAGGTAAAGGCTTCTTAGACTACCAACGGTTGAATAACCAACGTCGCACTTAACAACGTAGTCGATAGCACCCTCAATATCCTTACCGCTTGCAAGAAAGGCAAGAGGTGAGGCAAAAATAACAATGTCATCAAAGGAAGGGGTAATGCTAGTTTTAGTATTTGGAATTTCACAAGCAGAGGCACGGACAAATTCAACGTCTAAGCCAAGCTTGTTTGATGCGTCCTTTATTTTTCTGTAGGTATGCTCGTAAATTGGTGAGCCAAAAACAAGAGTTTTCTTGCCCTCAGGCAAGTAAGCAACGGGGTCAAGGTCACAAATTACCATATATAATTTCTTTGAATCGCTCATAGAAAATGCCTCCTTTTTTATGTTAAATCCTTTAACTTGCATATTTAACCATTATGAGTATATCACAAAAGATTTATTTATGCAAGTACAAATATTTAAAACTACTTTACAAAATTATAAAAATATGTTAAAATGTTATTTACTATGAAAAGTTATAAATAAAAAAGGAGGTCGCTGTATATATGAAAAATCCATACAAAAGAAAAATTGACTTCAAAAAAATAGCCTTTCGTATTTTAACACCTATTCTTGCATTTTCAATTATGCTTGTAGAGGTAATTTTAATAAACAAATTCCCACATAATGCCCTTTTATTCGGTATTCTTGGGCTTGTGCTTTTTGTTTTGCTATTTGCAGGACTTGTTGTCCTTGGTGTGTATCTTGGCAAAAAGGCAAGGTCTAGCACGCAGATAAGAATTGAGGACATAGTTTACGACAAAATCAACGTAAATGATGAGCCTTGCCTAATGTGTACGCAGGACGGACGTATTCTTTGGGCTAACAAGTTTGTGCGTAAGACACTAAACCAAGAAAGGGTTGTTGGGCTTAACGCACAAAAGCTTTTCAAGTACACTCTTTTGGAAAATAGACAGCCTAAGGAAAAGTATCCTGATTTTGCCGAGTTTGACGGTGAGAAGTATTTCGTTGAGGAAGCTACCATAAATTACGGAAACGAGGTAAACGTTTTGCTTACCTTTAGAAACGTAACCGAGTTAATTGGACTTAGGACCTTTGTTAAGAATAAGGAAAAGGTTGTTGCCTACGTTATTATCGACAACATTGACGAGCTATTAAGATTTGAGCAGGATAGATATCGTGAAATCTCTGCTAAAATCGAGAGTATTCTTCGTAACTGGTGTGATTCTGTAAACGGATTTTTAAGAGAGTACGAAAAGGATAAGTACATCTTTATTTTCGATAGCGAAAATCTTGATACCTTTGTTGAGGCAAAGTTTAACGTGCTTGACAAGGTAAGAGAAATTAAGGTAGGCAAGAGCAATATTCCTGTTACCCTTTCTATGGGTGTTGCGTTAGTTGACGGCACTATGGGTGAAAAGGAAAGAGTTGCACAGCAAGCCCTCGATATGGCACTTCAACGTGGTGGTGACCAAGCAGCTGTTAAGATTGGCGAAAAGGTTTCCTTCTATGGTGGACTTGTAAACTCTATTCAAAATAGAATTAAGGTTAGGTCCCGTGTTATCGCAAACCAGCTTGTAAATCGTATTAACAATGCAGGCAATGTACTTGTTATGGGTCACAAGTCCCCTGACTATGACGCAATTGGCGCATCTGTTGGTATTGCAAGGCTTGCTATGATGTACAAAAAGAAGGTTAATATTGTAACCGACCTAAAGGATTCAAACGTAAAGAGATGCTTTAATCACTTTGCTCATTATGAAAACCTCAAGGGTGTGTTTGTAGATTCCTCTAAGGCGTTTAACCTAGTAAGGACTGACACGCTTTTGGTAATTGTTGACGTAAATAACGTGGCAATGTTTGAGTCAAAGGACCTTGCAAGAATGGTTGATGATATTATCATTATCGACCACCACCGTAAAACTGCAGAGTTTGAAAAGAAGCCTGTCCTTGATTATATCGAGCCTAGCGCATCAAGTGCTAGTGAAATTGTAGCTGAATTGCTAGAGCAGGTTGTACCTGTTGATTTCTTAACGCCTACTGATGCAGATATGCTATATTCGGGAATTGTGCTTGATACTAAAAACTTTACAAAGGGTGCTGGTACAAAAACCTATTCTGCGGCTATGTATCTAAGAGATATAGGCGCTCAATATGAAAGAATTCAAGGTCTATTCAAGACAAATCTTGATGACTATAAAAAGGAAATTAAGTTTGCTGAAAGAATTGATATTTATCGCAATTGCTTTGCGATTGCAATAAACGAATCTGGTAAGGATTCACAGGATAGAATTATGGCTGCTAAGATAGCTGACAATATGCTTTCCCTTGAGGGTGTTGCCGCTAGCTTTGCACTTGTTAAAATTGGTAATACGGTTGCAATCTCTGCAAGGTCAAATGGCTCTGTAAACGTTCAGCTTATCCTTGAGGAAATGAACGGTGGTGGCCGTTACGACGCAGCGGGTGCACAGGTTACCTTGAGTGAAAAGGAATCCACACTCCAACAGGTGCTCAACCGTCTTAAGCAGGCAATTGATAATAAGGTTAGTTTAGATGATTAAGGAGATTAAAAATGAAGGTTGTGCTTTTACAGGACGTTAAGTCCCAAGGTAAGAAAAATCAAATTATCGACGTTAGCGAGGGCTATGCAAGAAACTTTCTTTTCCCAAGAAAGCTTGCAATTGTAGCTGATGCTAAGGCTATCAATGACGTTAAAAGTAAGGAAAGCTCAGATAAGCACCGTAAGGACGTAGAAAAGGCAGAGGCTAAATCACTTGCTGAAAAAATTTCTGCTTGCAAGGTTGAAATTAAGGCAGAGGCAGGCAATGAGGGCAGATTCTACGGCGCTATTACCACAAAGGATGTTGCCGAGGCGCTTAAGGGTCAATGTGGAATTGAGGTTGACAAGAGAAAAATTCAGCTTGACAATCCAATTAAAGCATTCGGCACCTACCTACTTGAGGTAAAGGTTTACCCTGAGATAACTGCAAAGCTTTCTGTTTCAGTAGTGGAGAAGTAATATGGACTCACTACAAAGAAAAATGCCCTATTCTGTTGATGCAGAGCAGGCAGTTTTAGGCTGTATTATTGCAGACCCCGAGGTGTGCTACGAGATAGCAAGTCAAAGCTTAAAGCCCAAGGACTTCTACGTTGAGGACCACCAAAGAATTTATGAAACTATTGTTGATTTAAAGAGTGACAACAAGGCAGTTGACAATATTGCCGTAATTAATGCTATCGTTACCTCTGGTATTTATAGTGACGAAAGCGCAGCTCACTCATATATTCAGCTTTTGGTTGATATTGTGCCTACGACTGCAAATATTAGGGACTACGTTAAAATTGTTTATGATAAAAGCGTTTTAAGAAGACTTATTGAGGCATCACAAGAGATTGAAAGAGACGCATACGAGGAAAACGATACCGTTGAAAACCTTGTTGACGTGGCTGAGCAAAGAATTTTTGAAATCGCTGAAAGAAATGAAAGACGTGACTTTGTTCACATAAGAGACGTGCTTGTTGAGGTTTGCGAAAACCTTAAGGAGCTAAAGGAAAACCCAGGCGAGGGCAAGGGCACACCCTGTGGCTTTAAGGACCTTGACAATCTTATTGTCGGTCTTGGCAGAGGTGAGTTAATTATCGTTGGTGCTCGTCCTGGTGTTGGTAAAACTGCATTCTGTCTTAACATAGGCGCAAACGTTGCTAAAAAATCAAAGCAGGCAGTTTGTATTTTCTCCCTTGAAATGCCTAATCAAGCGCTAGTTTCAAGAATTTTGTCCTCTGAGGCGCTAATTGATGCAACTAAGCTTCGTACAGGACAATTAGAGGAAAAGGATTGGGATAGCCTAGCCTATGCATCTGCAAATCTATCCGAAACAAACATATATATTGATGATACCTCTAATATTACTATAAATGCAATGAAGTCCAAGCTTCGCAGAATTAAAAATCTTGGACTTGTAATAGTTGACTACTTACAGCTTATGCAATCCGATAAGCTACGTAAGGACGGGTCCCGTGTAAACGAGGTTTCCGACCTTACAAGAGGTCTTAAGCTATTGGCACTTGAATTAAACGTGCCTGTTATTACATGCTCACAGCTAGGACGTGCATCGGAAAAGGAAAAGGAAAAGAGAAAGCCTATGCTTTCCGACCTTCGTGAATCGGGCTCAATCGAGCAGGACGCGGACAAGGTTATATTCCTCTCTCGTGACTACTACGGAGAGGACCCTGAAAAGGCTCACCTAGTTGACGTCATCGTTGCTAAAAACCGTCAGGGTGGTACAGGTACAGTCCAAATGGGCTGGACCGGTGAATTTACTAAGTTCTCAAGCCTAGAAAAGAATATGGGAACCGGAGATGGAGGATATTATGGCTAATAAAGAAAAGAATGAAAGATTTGTTGACAAGCTTTTTGACGACAATAACTTTGAATCAATATTTATAAAGGATAACAACGGCAAGGAAATTGAGTTTGACCAGGTTGCCCTAGTAGATTACGAGGGAAATTACTACGCAATCCTTATGCCTCTTACAAAGCTAGAGGGCGTTGAGGAGGACGAGGTGCTTATTTTCCGTATCGACGAGGAAAAGGATTGCCTTGTTTACCTTGAGGACGAAAAAATCGCAAATGAGGTAATGGATGTCCTAATGACAGACGACGGCGAGGACGAGGAGTAGGATACACAACTTTGTTGTGATGATATACACGATTTGCGTGATGATATGCACTACCTGTGGTAGTGGTGATATACAACCTAAAGGTTGATGATATACACGCTTTGCGTGATGATATGCACTACCTGCGGTAGTGGTGATATACAACCTAAGGGTTGATGATATACACGATTTGCGTGATTGAAGTAAGAGAGGAACAGATGCTTTTGTATCTGTTCTTTCATTAAGAAGGGGAAAATATGTCAAATAAGGGCTTTTTGCCAATAACAAAAGAGGAGTGCGATTCTCTTGGGTGGGGTGTGCCGGATTTTGTTTACGTAAGTGGTGATGCTTACGTGGACCACCCGTCCTTTGGTACTGCTATAATTACAAGAGTTTTAGAAAATGCAGGCTTTAAGGTTGCAGTTTTGGCACAGCCTGATTACAAAAGCGCTGAGGATTTCAAAAGATTCGGTAAGCCTCGCTTAGGCTTTCTTGTAAGCGCAGGTAACATTGACTCAATGGTTGCCCACTATACAGTATCTAAAAAGAAGAGAAGCTACGACTATTATTCAGCAGGGGGCAAAATGGGTAAGCGACCCGACCGTGCTGTTATAGTTTACTCAAACAGAATAAGAGAGGCATACGGAGACGTGCCTATTATCCTAGGGGGCCTTGAGGCATCACTTCGTCGCTTTGCTCACTATGATTATTGGGACAATAAAATAAGAAGGAGTATTCTTGTCGATAGCCGAGCAGATATTTTAACCTACGGTATGGGCGAGTCCATCATTTTAAAGATAGCTAAGCTACTTGACAAGGGTGTGCCTATCAAGAAAATCCGTGGTGAGAGGGGCTGTGTCTATCTCTGCAAAAGAGAGGACGAGGTGCCCTTTGAGGTAGGGGCAGAGCTTGATTTTAATAAAATCAAGGAAAGCAAAGAGGAATATGCCCGTGCCTTTGGTATTCAATATAAAAATCAAGATGCCATAAGTGGCAAGGCAATCGTTGAATATTACGACAACAAAAAGCTAGTGCAAAACCCACCAGCCTACCCTCTTGAAAGAGAGGAGCTTGACAAGGTTTATGCGCTTCCATATATGAGAAATTACCACCCTGTGTATGAAAAAGAGGGTGGAGTACCTGCAATTGCCGAGGTAAAATTCTCAATTACACACAATCGTGGTTGCTTTGGCGCTTGTAATTTCTGCGCCCTTGCATTCCACCAAGGACGACAGGTAAGGTCAAGAAGCATTGAGTCCGTTGTTAATGAGGCTAAGCTTATTACACAGATGAGTGATTTTAAGGGCTACATTCACGATATAGGTGGACCAACGGCTAATTTTAGATACCCTGCCTGTGATAAACAGCTAAAGAGTGGTGTTTGTACAAATAGAAAGTGCCTTGTGCCAACGCCTTGCCCTAACCTAAAGGCAGACCACACGGAATACATAGAGCTTTTGAAACGAGTTGAGGAATTACCCAAGGTAAAGAAGGTGTTTATTCGCTCAGGCATTCGCTTTGACTATATGATGTGCGACAAGAGTGATGCATTCTTTAAAAAGCTAGTCCGTGACCACGTAAGTGGTCAATTAAAGGTAGCGCCCGAGCATTGCTCAAGCGTGGTTTTGAAGCATATGGGTAAGCCAGATATTTCCGTGTATAATAAATTTAAGGAAAAGTATTTTAAGCTATCAAGCCAATGTGGACTTGAGCAATATCTAGTGCCATATCTTATGTCCTCTCACCCCGGTAGTACGATTGAGGACGCAATCGACCTAGCCCTTTATCTAAAGGAGCAAGGGTTAAATCCCGAGCAGGTACAGGATTTTTATCCTACACCGGGCACAGCCTCGACGGTTATGTACTATACCGGTATAAATCCACTTGATAACAAGCGAGTTTATGTGCCGAGCGACTACCGAGAAAAGCTAATGCAAAGGGCACTTTTACAGTACAAAAAGCCTGAAAATAGAAACCTTGTAAGAGAGGCACTAACAAAGGCAGGTAGAGAGGACCTAATTGGCTTTGACGGAAAATGCCTTGTAAAGCCAGATTTAAGAGTTGGCTCTGACTACCTAAAAAATCAAGATAAAAAATCAAAAAATGGAAAAAATCAAAGGGTCTCAAGGGAAAAATCACAACAAAAAAGGGGACCCTCAAAAAGGCAAAAAACAGACAAAAACAGACACTCCCCCAAGAAAAAGTAAGCTTTTGACTGGGAAATAGGGTGGGCGAGGCATCAAAATTCGGCTTTTGTAGAAAAAAAGTCTTGACAAACTCCCCCCTTATGTGTATAATATTACTTGTCTTAAAACACAACAAAGAAATTGTTTATCAGATTGCGTATGAAAATACGGCTTCCAATTTGAATCAAGGAGGTGCTACTATGTTAAGAACTTACCAACCAAAGAAGCGTCAAAGAAAAAAAGAGCACGGCTTCAGAAAGAGAATGAGAACCGCTGACGGTAGAAAAGTTTTGAAGAGAAGACGCGCTAAGGGCAGAGCAAGACTAACTTACTAATTGTTTTTTGCATGCTTTAAGTTCGGGACTGCTATGCAAGGCAGTCCCGCTTTTTCGTTTTATGGGCAGTGTGACCGTGCCCTAATCGGTCACTAAAAATCGTGAATGGATAAGGTGCAGAGGCTAGTCTGCAGAATTAAAGGAAGCGGTTATTATGAAGCATATTGCAATTACTGAAAACCATTTATACTCTAAGGCATACACAAAGGGAAAGAAGCACGTGTCAAAAAGTCTAGTTGCTTACGCGCTAAAGGACTACCACGCAAAAAGACTTATGCTTGCCAATCCTAGGCATGAATATATCAATCGTGTGGGACTTACTGTTTCAAAAAAGCTTGGTGGCGCCGTTGTCCGTAACAGGATTAAGAGAGTTTTAAGAGAGGCTTTAAGACAAGTAGAAAAGGAATATCAAGTAGAAAAGGGCTATCTTTTAGTCCTTGTAGCCCGTGCCGGCTGTGAGAAAAGGAAAAGCACAGAGGTAAAAAAGGAGCTTGAAAAATCGCTTATCCAAATTGGTCTTATTAAGACAGGACAAGCTAATACTTGATTATAAGTATCGTAAATTGATATTTTAGAAAAACTATTGTTATGAAGAAAATTTTTACATTTCCCTTAAGGGTATATAAAAAATTTATTTCACCTCTTTTGCCACCTGCTTGTAGGTTTACCCCTACCTGCTCGGAATACGCAATTGAGGCAATTGAAAAATTTGGAGTAATTCGTGGGGGCGTGCTTGCCTCTTGGAGATTACTTCGCTGTAACCCCTGGTCAAAGGGGGGCTACGACCCTGTCCCTGAAAGGTTTACCCTTAAAAGGCAGGAGAAAAAAACAGGAGAAGATGAATAATGGGATTTTGGGATACCCTAGCATTGCCCTTTGCCTATTTGATGAAGGGCTGTTATTGGCTAACACAAAACTATACCTTGGCACTACTTTTGTACGCACTTGTATTGCAAATCATTATGTGCCTTGTATTTGGTATTAGACAACAAAAAAATATGATAAAGCAAGCCTCACTTCGTCCCTACGAGGTTATTCTTCGCAAGAAGTACGCAGGAAGAAACGATCAGGTTACTATGAAAAAGTATCAGGACGAAATAAGCGCACTTTATCAAAAGGAAGGCTATAGCCCTCTTGGTGGTTGTCTACCAATGATTATACAGCTTATCGTAATTTTCCCACTTTACGAGGTTGTAAGACGTCCACTTGAATTTATTACAGGCTTAAGCGGAGAGGCTTGTGGCATTATTGCAAGAGCACTCGGTGTTGATACTGCAACAAACGCATATCAAATTAGCCTTGCATCAAAAATTAGAAGCTTTAGCGGTAGCTGGGCAGAAACAATTAAGGCTGTGCCATCTGAAACAGCGGGACAATGGATTGTTTCACCTGAGCAAGCAAGTGCTACAATTGCACAGCTTGAAAATCTTAATTTAAGATTTTTGCCAGACTCAACCTTGTTTGGCACCGAGCTTGGAATTAGACCTTGGGACGCATTCGGTCAAAGCTATTGGTGGCTAATTCTTATTCCAATCGTAAACCTTGGACTTACCTATTTAGCACAGTTCATTTCTAAGAAGCTTTCTTACCAAAGCGCACAACAGGACCCAAGCACACAGGGTGCTATGGGCTCAATGAACATTATGCTTTACACAATGCCACTTATGTCAATGTTCTTTACCTTTACATTCCCTGCAGCTATCGGTGTTTACTGGATTTTTAGAACAATTCTAAATAGCTTACAGCAGTTTATTTTGGCAAAGACTATGCCATATCCTAAGTTTACCGACGAGGATATTAAGAGGATAGAAAAGGAACTGAAGGTAAACAAGAAAAAGAAGCCAAAGGCTGATACTGACACAGACACAGACGACGAAAACGGAGACACAGAACAATGAAACAGGAATTCAAAATTACAGCTAAGACCGTAGAAGAGGCTTACGCAAAGGCTAACGACATTTACGGTCAGCTTGGAGATTTAGAAATTGAGGTTATTAGCTCAGGTAAAAAGGGCTTTCTAGGAATCGGTAGCAAGCCTGCCGAGATTAAGGTTATAATTGACGACGGCATTCAAGAAAAGAAGCCTGAGCCAAAAATTGAAAAGAAGATTGAGCCAAAGATTGAGCCAAAGATTGAGGCTAAGAAGCCACAACAAAAGCCACAACAAAAGAACGAGCCAAAGCCACAGCCTAAGAAGGAAGAGGCTAAGGCACAAGCACCTGCACAAGAAAAGAAGCAGGAAAAGAAGCAAGAGCCAAAGCCAGAGGTTAAGGCTGAAATCAAGGCTGAAAAGCCAGAAGAAAAGGTAATTCCTACAAAGGAGCAAAAGGAAGAGAATATCAACGTAACAGTTGAGGAAAAGACTCTTGCTATGAACTTCTTGAAGGACTTCGTTCGTGATATTGGACTTAGCTGTGAGGTTAAGGGCGACCTTACCCTTAATGAAAAGGGCTTTGTTTCAAGAGTAATCACAATCGAGGGCGAGGAGGCACCATCACTTATCGGTCATAGAGGCGATATGCTTGACGCACTTCAATACCTTGCAAACCTTTGCCTAGCACGTAAGAGCGAGGGCGACCACAAGGAATACGTTAAGGTTATCGTTGATATTGCAGGTTACAGAGAAAAGAGAGAGCAAACTCTTCGTGCCCTTGCAAGAAGAATGGCTGAAAAGGCTATTAAGTACCAAAGAAACGTACCACTTGAGCCAATGAATCCTTACGAGAGAATGATTATCCACTCTGAAATTCAAGGCATCGAGGGCGTTTCAACTCACTCGGTAGGCTACGACGAAAACAGAAAAATCGTAATCTGCCCCGACAAGAAAAGAAACAAGAAATAATAAAGAATAACAAAAAAGAGACTATTTCACCACTTGAAATAGTCTTTTTTTTCGTCAATTGACAAAGCAATCCTATTATGATATAATTTTAGTATCTAAGTAAATTACATTTGCGAGGGACAAAAATGAAAAGAACAATTTTACTTTTTAGTGTAGCTATTTTGTGCCTACTTTTTTGCCTAGGACTCGTGTCCTGTGAAGATAAATACGTAACAATTAAGTTTAATACAATGGGCGGGAACACTATCGAAAGCATACAGGTTGAAAAGGGTGGCAAAATTCCAAAGCCAAGTGACCCCGAAAAGCTTGGATATTCCTTTGACAAGTGGTGCTATGAGGGAGTTGAATGGGTGTTTGTCGGCTATGTTGCTACTGAGGATATGACTCTTGAAGCAAAGTGGACGCCTATTGAATACACAATAGAATATGTTTGTGAGGGAACACATTCTAACAAAACAAGCTATACTGTTGAAAATGGATTTGAATTAAGTGATGCTATCCGAGAAAAGCACATATTCTTAGGCTGGTATGAGGATAAAGAATATACAAAGCCAATTGCCAAAATAGAAAAAGGTACAATGGGTAGCTTGACAATTTACGGAAAAACACAGAAATCCCCCCTTGTCCTTGTTAGAGATGGAGACGAATACACTGTTTCTTGCTGGGACAAGAATATTACAAGCGTCGAAATACCTTCTAAGCATAACGGCAGACCTGTAACGACAATAGATATATATGGATTTGAAGGCTGTACTAGGCTTGAAAGCATAACCATTCCAAATAGCGTTACAAAAATCGGAGGTCTTGCATTTAAGGACTGCACAAGCCTTGAAAGCATAACCATTCATAGTAGTATTACAAAAATATCAGGGAACGTATTTAAGAATTGCGCAAATCTTGAAAGGATTGAGGTAGATGAGGAAAATAAAAATTATTCCTCAATAGATGGAAATTTGTATTCTAAGGACGAAAAAACCTTAATCCAATATGCACCGGGCAAGAAGGAAACAAGCTTCACTGTTCCAAATAGTGTGACAATAATAGATAATCGCGCTTTTGAAAGCTGTGCAAGAATAAAATTTATAACTATTCCAAGCAGTGTAACAGCGATAGGAGAAGGTGCATTTTTTTATTGTGAAAGCCTTATAAGTGTGGGTATTGAAAACGGTGTAAAAACAATAGGCAATCGTGCATTTTATTATTGTACGAATCTCAAGATTATTACCATTCCAAGCAGTGTAACAGCAATAGAGGGCAATTTGATTCACGATTGTGCACGCCTTGAAAGAATCGAGGTAGATGAGGAAAATAAGAATTATTCCTCAATAGATGGAAACTTGTATTCTAAGGACAAAAAAACTCTAATTCAATATGCATCGGGTAAGAAGGAAACAAGCTTCATTGTTCCAAATTGTGTGACAACAATAGAAAATAGTGCGTTTGATTTTTGTTTAAGTCTTACAAGTGTGACTATTCCAAGCAGTGTGACAAAAATAGCGGAGGAAGTGTTTGAGGACTGCATATATGTTGAAAGAATTGAGGTAGATAAGGAAAATAAAAATTATTCCTCAATAGATGGAAATTTGTATTCCAAGGACCAAAAAACCTTAATTCGATATGCAGAAGGTAAGAAGGAAACAAGCTTCACTATTCCAAGCGGTGTAACAAAAATAGGCGATTGTGCGTTTGTTGGTTGTGCCCTTGTAAGTATAACTATCCCAAATAGTGTAAAGTCAATAGGCTATGAAGCGTTTAGTCATTGCGCAAATCTTACAATCTACTGTGAGGCAGAAAGTCAGCCAAGTGGCTGGAATAGTTATTGGAATGACTCAAACTGCCCTGTTGTCTGGGACTACAAAAACAAATAAGAGAACAGTACAATGATTTAAAGGCAAGAAAAACGACCCAACTCGAAAGAGGTGGGTCGTTTTTGTTATACCAAATTTAGTTGCGAAAGAACGTTTTCCAGCTCGCTTAGCCTTGTGGATTTACAAAGAGGCAGACGAAATTCATTCTTAACTAGTCCCATTAGGTAAAGGGCAGTTTTGACGGGAATAGGGTTGACCTCCTTAAACAGCTCGTCGAAAAGGGGGAGTAGCTTATATTCAAGCTCACGGGCCTTGGTTAAGTTATCGCTTGCGTATTCGTAGCACAATTGGTGCATAAGGCTAGGGGTTAGGTTAGCGCAGACGGATATAACTCCCTTGCCACCTAGGGCAAGGGTAGTTAAGGTTAGGTCGTCGTTGCCTGAATACACGTCAAAGTCGTTTCCAAAATCTCGGATTAGCTTTTGTAAATAGGATACGCTTCCGCTAGCCTCCTTAACTCCTACTATGTTTTGAATTTGGGCTAATTCTCGATAAACCTTAAAGGAAATATTTACCCCTGTGCGAGAGGGCACGTTGTACAAAATTATGGGAATATCTACACTCCCTGCCACTTTTTTATAGTGCTCAATTAGTCCGTTGTCCGTTGCCTTGTTGTAATAGGGGGTTACTGCAAGACAAGCGCTTGCGCCTAGGGATTCTGCCATTTTAGTGTATCTTACGCTTACCTCGGTTGAGTTTGTGCCTGTGCCTACGATAAGAGGGACTCGACCACCGATTTTTTCCTTAGCAAAGGGAATTATCTTTTCTCGCTCGTTTTCATTTATGGTAGATGCCTCACCCGTTGTGCCTAAAAGAATTATTGCATCTGTGCCGTTTCTTATTTGGAAATCTATCAATTCCTCAAGTGCCTCGTAATCAATTTCACCATTTTTAAAGGGTGTTACTAAGGCACAGCCACTTCCAAAAAACACCTGTTGCTTCTTGCCCATAGATTAAATTCCTCCTAAATTATAAAAATTTGTTGAAAAAAAGAGTTTAATATTGTACAATGATATTATGTACTATCAATATAATATGATATAAAGGGCAAAAACGATAAAATGATTAAAAATACATTGATTGAAACTGACCTTAAAACTAAGGATTTTTATTACGATTTACCGGGGGAATTGATTGCTCAAACACCTATTGAGCCAAGGGACCATTCTCGTCTAATGGTGCTTAAGAAAAACGGTGAAATTGAGCACAAGCATTTCTACGATATAATTGACTACCTAAAAGAGGGTGACACCCTTGTTATTAACGATTCAAGAGTTATCCCTGCCCGTATCTATGGTGAAAAGGTAAGAGACGAGGGTCAATACGTAACCGACCCCTCAAAAATTGAAACATTACTTTTAAAGCAACATTCTCAAAACAGATGGGAAGTCCTTTTAAAGCCTGCAAAAAAGATAAAAATCGGCGGTAAAATTCGCTATGAGGGTGTTCTTGAGGCTACTGTTATCGAGGTAGTCGAGGACGGAAATCGAATAGTTGAGTTTTCCTACGACGAGAAAAAATATTCAAGCATTTACGAGGTTTTAAACCAAATCGGCACAATGCCTCTGCCCCCATATATTACCGAAAAGCTAGAAAATCAAGAAAGATATCAAACGGTTTACGCAAGGGAAAACGGCAGTAGCGCTGCCCCTACCGCAGGGCTTCACTTTACTACCGAATTACTTGAAAAAATCAAGCAAAAGGGCGTTGAAATTGTTCCCGTTATGCTTCACGTGGGTCTAGGCACCTTCCGTCCTGTAAAGGCAGACAAGATTACCGACCATATTATGCATAGCGAATTTATTACAGTAACAAAGGAAAGCGCCGACATAATAAACGAAAGACGCAAAAAGGGTGGCAGAATAATTGCCGTTGGCACAACCTCGGCCCGTACCCTAGAAAGCGTAGCAACCGAGGATGGTGAAATAATTCCTCAAGCCACAAGCACAGGAATATTTATCTACCCAGGCTATAAATTCAAAGCCGTAGATGCACTAATAACAAACTTCCACCTACCGGAAAGCACCTTACTAATGCTAGTTTCAGCCCTCTGTGGCAAGGACTATATTATGCGTGCTTACGAAGAAGCGGTGAGGGAAAAATATCGCTTCTTTTCCTTCGGCGATGCAATGCTGATTGAATAGACTTTGAAAACCGTCGTTGTTCCTCGGTAGTGACTTCGACGTACACCAAAAGTACGTCTTCACCCCCTACCTGCGGTACGCCTAGGTTTTCTGTGTCTATTCAACCAGCCTGTTAGTTGGTGCGGTAGCCTCTTGGCGAACTGCTGATTGAGAAGCCTTCCCCTTGAGGGGAAGGGGGACCGCTTTAATTAAACAAGCGACTTTGCAAAAATGATGAAAAGCGGTGGATGAGGTGTAGCCTCAAAGAGGCGTGGTTTGTGCTAGTGCCGTTGCACCTAGGTTTTCTGCGTCTATTCAACCAGCCTGTTAGTTGGTGCGATAGCCTCTTGGCGAACTGCTGATTGAGAAGCCTTTGAAAATCGTCGGTGTTCCTCGGTAGTGACTTCGACGTACACCAAAGTGATATTGTTGCTAAGCAACAGTGATATTTTCGCTTTGCGAAAGCGAACAAAGAGTTGGAAAAGCTTAGCTTTTCCAGAAAGGAGAAAGCCCCCTATGAAGAAAAAGCAAAGAGTTATAGCTATTGTTGGGCCTACGGCGGTAGGCAAGACTGCTATGGCTATTGAGTTAGCCAAGGCACTTAATGGGGAGATTATCTCCTGTGATTCTATGCAGATTTATCGCACTATGGACATAGGCACGGCGAAGCCTACAAGGGACGAAATGTCGCAGGTGCCACACCATTTAATTGATATTAAAAATCCAGACGAGCAGTTTTCCTGTGCCGATTATGCAAGTGTGGCAAAGGAAAAAATTGAGGAGATTATTAGCCGAGGCAAGACACCTATTTTTTGTGGTGGCACAGGGCTTTATCTTGATAGTGTGATCGAAATTCCAGCCTTTTCCACCTCGGCAAAGGACGACTTTTACAGGGCATTTCTTGAAAAGGAAGCTCTTGAAAAGGGAAAGGGCTATGTCCACGACCTTTTAAAAGAGGTTGATATTGAAAGTGCCGATGCCATACACGAAAACAATTTAAAAAGGGTAATTCGTGCCCTTGAAATATATCATTGCACAGGAATAACCAAAAGTGAGTGGGACAGACGGTCAAAGGAAACAGAGTCCCCCTACGAGGCAACGGTGTTTTTCTTAACCTGCAAGGACAGGGACTTGCTTTATTCACGAATTGAAAAGCGAGTTGACCTAATGCTAGAGGAAGGGCTTTTAGACGAGGCAAGGTCCCTTTTTGAAAAGGGCTATCTTGACAAGCAATATACTGCCTCGGGTGCTATTGGCTACAAGGAATTTATTCCTTATCTTGAGGGTAATGCCAGTCTTGAGTCCTGTGTAGAGGAATTAAAGCTATCCACAAGGCACTACGCAAAAAGACAGCTTACCTGGTTTTCAAGACACGATTACTACAACACAATTTACGTTGATATACAAAACCCAATTGAGGTAGCAAAAGAGATTTTAAAGGGCAATATGGATACGAGAAAAAGGCAAATTAAAGAAAATTACGAGAGTGTGCAATCGAAAATAAGGGAGCTTGACAAAGAGGGTCGAGTTACCCTTTTAGCAGCGACTAAAATGCAAAACGCAGAGGACATTAACTACTTAATTTCCCTAGGCTGTTTTTGCATTGGTGAGAATCGTGTAAACGAGCTACTTGAAAAGTACGACCAATACGACAAGAGTGCAGAATTGCATTTTATAGGTACCTTGCAAAAAAACAAGGTGAAATATATAATTGATAAGGTAAGCCTTATTCACTCCGTTGACTCCCTTTCCTTGCTTGAGGAAATAAACAAGCGAGCTGAAAAAATCGGCAGAGTGGTAAACGTTTTAATAGAGGTAAACAGTGGCAGAGAGGAAGCTAAGGGTGGAATTTTGCCCGAGGACGTGGCTGAATTTTGCCAAAGGGCAAGAGAATACAAAAGCGTATGCGTCCGTGGTCTTATGACAATGGCGCCTAAGTGCCAGACAAAAGAGGAATACCTTTACTATTTCGGTATTGTAAAACAGCTTTTTGATGAGCTTTTTGATAAGGATGCAATTCTTTCTATGGGTATGAGTGACAGCTATGAATACGCAATTGAGGCTGGGGCTACTATGGTAAGAGTTGGAAGTAAAATATTTGGTGAAAGGAAGTATTAAAAATGGGAATTTTCGATTTCTTTAAAAAGAAAAGATATGATGACGACGAGGACGATTACGAGGAAGAGGGCGGTCAGGTTGTTGAGGCTAACGTGTCTCTTGAGGGAGCTCTTGAATTAAAGATTTGCAAGCCAAAGACAATGGAGCAATTGCTTCCTGCAGTTGACTATCTTATTTCAGGTAGAACCGTGCTTTTAAACCTTGAGGGTGTGGAAAAGGACCTTTATAAAAGAATGATTGACTTTATAAGTGGCGCTGCCTATGCCCTTGGCGTGTCTATTAAGAAGGCAACAAACGATTCCTTCTTCATAGCCCCTCGTGAGGTTGACGTAAGTGGCGAGGTATTCGACTCTGACGACGACGGTGGCGACGAATTTTTCACAGTTTAAAAAGAGGTAAATATGGAAACACTTGCATGGATAATTTATTGCATTTTGAGTGTTTTGGACGTGATTTTGTTAATTAGCGCTATTATGTCTTGGATTCCCGAGGCAAGAGATAGCAAGCTATACGAGGTCGTGGAAAGGATTCTTTCCCCTCTTTTGACTCCCATAAGAAAGCTACTTAACAGGATTGAATTTGTAAGACGATGTCCTATTGACTTGTCCTTTTTGGTCCTTGTTATTATTGTACAGGTGCTTTCTAATCTAGTTTGGGTAATAGTATAAGGAGCAATAATGAAAAAAATAGGTAGCTTAAAAAACCTAATTATTTTGATTTCAATAGTTGTAGGTGGAATTATAATCGACCAAATTACTAAGGCTATTGTAGTGGCAAATATGTCCGTTGGGGACACAATTCCATTGATAAATGGCTTTTTGCACCTAACCTATATTGAAAATGATGGCATGGCATTTGGACTTTTTGATAGTCCTGCCGGTAGAATTATCTTTATGACCGTTTCCACCATTGCTATAATTGGCATAGGAGTATATCTTTTTGGTTTTTGCAAGGAGGGTATGCTTTTAAAGGTTGGTCTTGCCCTTATTGTAAGTGGTGGAATTGGAAATATGATTGATAGAATTTTCCGTTACTTTGTAATTGATATGATTGACTTCCGTGGCATTTGGCAATACGTTTTCAACGGGGCAGATGCATTCGTTTGCGTAGGGGCAGGTATTGTTATTTTGGCTTTGCTTTTAGACGTATTCAAGGGTAAGAAAAAAGATGAAAATAAGTGATATCGACGCAAAAAAACGCCTTGACGTGTACGTTTCTCAGGTTACAGAGACTACAAGGTCCTTTGCGCAGGGACTAATTGAGGACGGACTCGTTTTAGTAAACGGCAAGGAAGAGTCTAAGAATTACAAGCTAAGGCTAAATGACGACATAGAAATAGAAAAAAGAGAGGTAAAGGACCTAGAATTCTGTGAGGCTGAGGATATACCTCTTGATATTGTCTATGAGGACGAGGACATTATTGTAATAAACAAGCCCTCGGGCATGGTGGTGCATCCTGCACCGGGCAACGAAAATGGCACTCTTGTAAACGCATTACTTTTCCATTGTAAAGAGGGACTTTCCGGCATAAATGGGGTTGTTCGCCCCGGAATTGTACACAGAATAGACAAGGACACAAGTGGACTTTTAGTTGTGGCTAAAAATGACGAAAGTCACGTGTTTTTATCAAGTCTATTAAAGGACCACCAAATAAAAAGAGAGTACCACGCAATTTTAACAGGTAGGCTAAGGGAAGAGAGTGGCACTATAAAAACCTATATGGCAAGACACCCTGTTGATAGAAAGAAAATGGCAGTTGTAGCCCCCAACAGACAAGGGGCAAGAGAGGCAATTACCCACTATTCCGTAATTGAGGAATACAGAGGCTACACCTATGCAAAAATGGTCCTTGAAACAGGACGGACTCACCAAATAAGAGTCCATTGTGCTTACTTAGGTCACCCAATTATTGGTGACGAGGTTTACGGCGGTGGCAAAACTCAATTTGAAAAAGCAAATAAGTCCTTGCTATCGGGACAAGTGCTTCACGCAAAAAAGCTAACTCTTATCCACCCAAGGACAAAAGAGGAAATGACCTTTGAGTGCGACCTACCTCGTGAATTTTTGGAGCTTTTAGAAAGATTAAAAAGACTATAAAAACAAAAAACAGACACCCTGTGTCTGTTTTTTTGTTTTAGTTAGGTATAAATTCGCCGTTTACCATTTTGCCAACTGTATAGACGTGATTTTTGAGCAGGGTGGCGGTGGGGGCGTTATCGGTGGTTGACCACACGGCAGCTATTGAGTAGCCCTCCTTTAGGTATTTTACGCCCTTGCCGTGCCACTTGTTGTTTTGCCACATTCCCTCATAGTAGCCCCAAGGGTAGGTTTGCTTACCCATGCCTTGACGGGCGCCCTTTGACCATTGACCTACGTAGGAGTCGCCGTCGTCCCACACGAATTTTCCTTGCCCCTCGGGTAAGTCGTTTACAAGGTCACCTTGATAGTAGCCGTTTTTATATTGCTTTCTTGGAATGCTTGGAATAAAGCGATAATTTTCATATCTGCCATATTCTACAATTCCGTTTTGAGTGTGGACAACCTCGGTAGCTGTTGAGTCGCCATTCCAAATGCCCTCAATGGTAGTGTTTCTGTCGATTATTACCTCAACACCCTTGCCAAACCATATATCGTTTTTCCAATAGCCCTCATAATAGCCCCAAGGATAGGTATGCTTACCATAGCCCTGTATAAGGTTTTCCTCCCAATCGCCATCGTAATAATAGCCATTAGTCCAAGAATACTTACCCTTGCCGTGCTTTTTGTCATTATGCCAATAGCCCTCGTATCTGCCGTTGTCAAAAGTCATTTTGCCAAAGCCCTGTCTTTTTCCGTTTACTAATTCACCATAGTAGATGCCGTCTTTATATTCAACTCTTGCCATTTTGCACCTCTTATTTTGTCAATTCTCCACGAAGATTTTCTTCCATTAAGGACTTGATTTCTTCCTTTGAGTAATGCTTACTGAATAGGTAATAGAGCTTAGCTACACAAGCCTCGGTTGTCATATCAAAGCCACTTACAGCACCTGCGTTTTTAAGTGGCGAGCTTGTCTTATAGGTGCCAAGGGAAACTGTGCCCTGTGGGCATTGTGAGCAAACTGTAATTACGGACCCTGCCTGAAAGGCACGCTGGATTATAGGAAGAAGTGCATCTCCCTCTCCAGGAATATTTCCTGCACCAAAGGTTTCCAAAACTATGCCCTTTAGTCTTTCAGTCATTAGCTTTTCAAAAATAGGGAAGCGAATACCAGGGAAAACCTTTAAAACACCAATAGGCACGTCCTCAAGGTGACAAAGAGAAAAGGACTCGCTGGTTTTAGGTGGCTTTTGCACAGGCAAGTATCTTATACTAATTCCTGCCTCGGCAAGTCTTGGACAGTTAGGTGAGTCAAAGGCTAAAAGGCCGTCAGCCGACATTTTTGTTGCACGATTGCCTCGCAATAGGCGACCACCGAAGTATAGGCAAACCTCGTTATATTTGCCCTCTGAGGCTATTAGTAATGAGGTGATAAGATTATCACGTCCGTCACTTCTTACCTCGCAAAGTGGGATTTGCGACCCTGTTAGAATAACAGGCTTGTTAAGTCCCTCTAGCATAAAGGAAAGGGCAGAGGCAGTATATGCCATAGTGTCCGTGCCGTGTAATACTACAAAACCGTCGTATAGGTCGTATCTTGATGCAATTTCCTCGCCGATTCTATTCCAATCGCCAACTGCCATATCCGATGAGTCAAGAAGTGGTGACATTTCAAAAAGGTCAAAGTCTGGCATTTTTTCGTTTCGAAGGTCACTAATTTCCAAAAGGGCAGTTTCTAAATAGCCCTCCTTTGGCAAATAGCCCTTGTCACTTCTTATCATTCCAATTGTTCCACCTGTGTGGATTAAGCAAATCCTTTTTTTCATAGTCTGTCCTTTTTTTGTAATTATTCATATTAATTTTAACACATAAATAAGTATTTGTAAACAATCAATTTTTTTATTGACATATAAAGAGTGTGGTGGTAAAATAGGGGTGTGACTCCACCTAGGGAGTTATGAATTTGCGTTGCAAATGTTATGAAATGCTACGCATTGTTATGAGTTTACTTTGTAAACGTTATGATTGCCCTTTGGGCAAGCTAAATATATTTCGGGGCGGGGTGCGAGTCCCCACCGGCAGTATAGTCTGCGAGCCTTTTGGCAGATTTGGTGTGATTCCAAAACCGACGGTTAAAGTCCGGATGAGAGAAGTGTGTTTTATTGGCAAGTGACTTTCTTAGCTTTTTTGTGCCTCGTTGTTTCGAGGCATTTTTGTTTTTTAAGGGGGATTATTGTGAAATTAACTAAAAAAATTGCAGTACTTGGTATGTTTTCAGCTATTGCCTTTGTTTTGTCAGCTGTGGGAAATTTAGTGCCAATTAGGGTAGCTGGCTTTTTGAATTATGACCCTAAGGACGCAATTATTGTAATGGCAGGCTTTGCCCTTGGTCCCTTGGCAACTGTTATTATAAGCGTTGTTGTTTCTTTTTTGGAAATGGCTTTTATTAGCACGACAGGAATTATTGGTTGCCTAATGAATATTCTTTCAAGCGTTGCCTTTGCCCTTATTCCTGCAATTTTCTATAAGATAAAAAGGTCCTTTCCCTCGGCACTTTTAGGACTTTTGGTAGGCTGTATTGTCACAACAGGGTCAATGCTTTTGTGGAATTACTTTGTGACCCCATTTTATATGCAGGTGCCACAAGAGGCAGTTGCACAAATGCTACTACCGGTATTTTTGCCGTTTAATCTTGGCAAAAGCGTGGCAAACTCAGTTATTGTAATGTTAATTTATAAGCCTATGGTAAAGGCCTTACGCAATATTTCTGTGCTTGAATGAGGATACTACACCTCATCTACCACCGGTGAGCGGTGGTCCCCCTTCCCCTCAAGGGGAAGGCTTTGAAAAAGCGTGGCAAACTCAGTTATTGTAATGTTAATTTATAAGCCTATGGTAAAGGCTTTACGCAATATTTCTGTGCTTGAATAAAAAATATAAAACGCACACGGGTTTTCCGTGTGCGTTTTTGTGTTAGTTGGAAGTCGGGTTGTCGTTTTTTGTCTTTATTGATATTTGTAAGTAATCATATTATCATTTAGTCTAAATATTGTTTCATTTCTTTTGTTTTTTGATTTGTCAAGAATACCATATTCGGCAAACTTGTTTAATACCTTTAATGCACCTTGCTTTGTCATATTAGAGCCTATATAGGTAAGGAACATTTTGTAATTAAAAAAGTCCTCGGGACTGTGAATTATGATTTTTTTGATATAAACCCATTCGGCAGATGTTAATGTTTCTCCCGATTTCATAAGTTCATTTTTCATTTCTTCAAGATTTTTATAAACAAAGCTGTATTTTATAGATGTTTCAAGTATATATCCCAAAAAATATGTTAAATCGTTGTTTGTTTCTCTTGTATCGGTAATTGCTCGATAATAATCGCCTTTGCTATCATTTATCGCCTCGCTCATAAAATAGGGAGCAACCCTTATATCATTGATATAGTTAAGCCAAAAAGAAACCATACGTGCTGTTCTTCCGTTATAATCGAAATACGGATGTATATACAAAATATAGTAGTGACAAATGTATGGAAGCAAATTGTCGTACTCTTTAATGTTGCTTTCATTGTTAGCAAACTCGAATAAACTATTCATGCATTCATCAATGATGTTATGGTCGGCACCTTCGTATTTTCCAACAAATACTTCACTATGACGATAATAAAAGCCATCCTTTAATTTCTTTTCTTCAGGCAAACAATTTTTGCTTAAAATATGATATAGCTTTAATAAATTTTCTTTGTTGAATTTTGGTTTTTCGTTAACAATAAAGTCAACCCCGTCAAGCATATTTTTTATGATAATATCATTTTGTTCAACAGGCTGTTCCATTTGGCTAACCTCAGCTATACGCTTATGAGTTGTTGGTACATTTTCAACATTCAAAGTGCCTTCTATTTCCGAAAACAACCTTGACTTTAGCATATCCTCCAAATTTCTATCAAAGAGCCAGCTATGATTAAGTTCAAAGTCTGTTAAATGAATACGCAAATATTCATTTAATATAGAAAGTAGGTAATTTCCTTTTACAAAAAAACAAAATTTAGAGTTAAATGTTTTCAAGGGTAGCTTTTGTATAAGTTCAAAATTTTCTTCGGCTAAATTATCTTTAATCTTGAGAAACTCTTCAAATTCGCTTTTTGAAAGCATTATTCCGATTTTTTTGTTATATCTTAAATCGCTTACAGAATAATAGTTGCTTCCAATTATTAAATACTTTACTCTTTCAATATTCATACTATCACACTCCTTGTTAAAATTCGTATATCTATATTGTAAACTGGTTTTTTATTTTTGTCAACTATTTTGTAAACTGTTTTGTAAATATTTTAGACTTGGATAATTTGTAGCAAAAAGATGTACCTCTTACACCAAGCCGAGGTACATCCTTTTTTTATTCATTCTTTTTTGATTGAATATATAGTTGATTTACATATACGCTTGCACCTGCTAAAAGAATACCTTGCGTTATTGATATGAATATCGCTAACGCAACATCCTTAAAGCAAGTGACATTGCTTGTAGCAAGCACCCATATTGCGGACAAGGTAATTGATGCTATACCAAGGATTAAAGGTATATATTTGTCGGAAATTTTACTCTTCTTTAGCCCTATGCCAATAAAATATAGTACGGGTATGAGAATAAGTAATTCTGATTTTATGTATTCTTGATAATTCATATTTTCCTCCTTAGATAAGCATTCCAATGACTGCTGACACAAGAGCACCTGCTAAAGCTGATATTATAGCCGTTACAATCTGTTGCATACGGGTTTTGGGTTGACTTTCAATAGCATCAATTTTTTCCTCGTGCCTGTTTAAATGCTCGTTTGTATGCTTGAGCTCATTGGCAAGAGTAACTAGTGTTTCATTCATTGTTCGTATTTCGCTTTGTACAGCCTTGAGATCTAATACATCACGTTCCAATGTTTTTAACCGTTGCTCATGCCGTTCTAAAACAATCTGTGCATCTTCCATAAGAATACTCCTTTCTTTAAAATAGCTTGGCTATTCTTATTGTAATATTTAATGAGGACACATATTGTCCATATAAAAATAGTTATGCCGGCTTTGAATACTTTTTTATAAGATTATCTAATATCAAACGTTCACTTTCAATTAATTGTGGTTTGATTAATTCTTGTACCTTTAATAAAACATTAACTTCTTTTTCTGCCATATACATGCGATCCATCACATAGTCTCCTACAACATAAACACCGCCTTCATATCGACCTGCTTTTACGTCCAAGGGGATAAAAAGAGTTAAAGCCTCGATATCTCGTTGTATGGTTCTTACGGAAACACCGAATTCGTCTGCAAGAGTAGACATAGTCGCACGCCGTCTTCGACAAAGATATTTAATGATTTCAAGTTGTCTTTCGGTTGCTCCCATAGAACCCATAATTTCACCTCCTTCCACAAACAATGATAAATTTATAATCTTATATACTTTATTTTACAAATTATCGCTGTCGTATGCTGTCGAAATAAAAAAAGTATGGCAAATTATTCTAAAAAACAATTTGTCATACCCACATATGATTGAAAAAATAAGAGGCTTTTATTAAATTATGAAAGTAGATATTTGAGTTTATTAAAAAAACGCACACGGAAGTCCGTGTGCGCCAAAACTATTTTTATTGTTCTAAGACTAAATAAGTTAGAAACATTACAGTACATACAAATTAATTTATCGTTTATTTAGCATAACTTGAAAAAACAAAAAACATTTGCGTTATTTCTGATATCGTTAACTCATACATGTATTTTTCGATATAACCTTTTAATAGAATTGTATTGCAAAATGGCGAATAAAAATTAATATCAATGTCAAAATTTGATTTTTTAATCAATTGTACAAATTGATCAAATTCAATGCTTTCTATTTTGTTTTTTCTTATTTTGTTTACCTGTATATGATTATCCAAGTTGGTTGAATTATCAACGTCAATATTCATTGTGCATGCTTCTGTAAGTTCAGTTTCCTTTCCTGAATCGTTAAGTTTGTAGACTCCTAAAGGAAAGTTAAATTTTATTTGTCGATTGTCTAACCAAATTTCATTAATCATGCAATCATGTAAACCATATTTTGACATATGTTCATAAAAGCAATTCATTTATTAGTTATCTCCTTTACATCCACGGCGTTAAAGCCTTAATAATTTCTTTTAAAAGCTTTTTAAAAGCTTTCTTTTCTCCATGAGTCATTGGACGATTACCTTGAATTGGGTTTCCATTAACATCCACTTTTGTAACTCCGTCATCTCCACTAATGTGCACATGTTTAGGGTCGTGGTCATTTGGGTAATGATGTTCAATTTTATATCCACCACTTTTTCCTATTAACGCAAACGAAATGCCCAAAAGACTTGCTATTTCTAACATTTGTGCGCCTGTTATAGAAATTGTGACTATTTCTCCGCTAACCGTAACCAGCGAGCCCAACGTAAATGACGAATTCAAAAATGAACCTATTGATGAAAACATAGACGGAATTGTTGTGGCAATATAACCAATACCAGCACCAATTGCTCCGCCAATAATTCCACCAGTTACAGTTGCTCCTAAATAATTATACCAGGCAACGCTTCCGTTAAATACTTGACCATCATCGGAATAATCCACATATGTTGCTGCTCCAAAGCCTATACAAGCTCCAACTATTGCACCAATGATTAAAGCTGTTACAATTGCACTATGACCGGTTGGATCAACATACATAACAGGATTGTTCAGACAATAAGCATAAAGATTAACGCCACCTATTGTTTTTGGGTCAAGATAATTGATATCGTCCATTGAGATAAATCTACCAACCTCAGGGTCGTAGTATCTTGACTGCAAGTAGTATAAGCCTGTTTCTGTATCATAATAGTATGAACGATATCTAATTGGGTTAAGCTCACCCAAGCCGAAATCGGTATAGTCGAGCACATCGTGATTGCCCCATGCATCGTATACATATTTTACCACAGTAGCCCCTGTGCTGTCAAGAATTTCGATAACATTATCAGATTGTGCAAGCAGAGAACAAAAACGCACACGGAAAATCCGTGTGCGTCGGGTGTGTTATTTAGAAGACAAGCCACCGTCCCCTGTCTTTAGAAGACAAGCCACCGTCCCCTGTCTTTATAGAAGACAAGCCACCGTCCCCTGTCTTTATCCCCTGTCTTTAGAAGACAAGCCACCGTCCCCTGTCTTTAGTCCCCTGTCTTTACTGTCTTTAGAAGACAAGCCACCGTCCCCTGTCTTTATGTCCCCTATTAATGTTTAGCATTTTTTGAAGAAGAGAAATTTTCATCAATCTCTTCTTGCGAGGGTATTCGTGTATCGTTTCCAATATTTCGTGACTTCTTGCATTTTTTGTAAAGAAAGCAAAAAAATTTGATTAATAAACATGCAAATAGCCAGATAAGCGAAAATATCAAATATTTTTTTATATCCAAGTGCCCCTTGTACATAAAAAAATCAGAAATAATATACAGTATAACAACACCAAAATAACATAATATTTCTTTTAAGAATTTTATCATATTTTATCCTCCTAAAATACGTTCCAATTGTTAATGTGGCACCCCCAACAATTAAAATACTGGATATTATCAGCAATGCTAACCAAGGAAATTTGCCACTAGGATCAACATACATAACAGGATTATTCAGACAATACGCATAAAGATTAACGCCACTTATTGTTTCAGGGTGAGATAATTAATATCGTCCATTGAGATAAATCTACCAACCTCAGGGTCATAGTATCTTGATTGTAAGTAGTATAAGCCTGTTTCAGTATCATAATAGTATGAACGATATCTAATTGGGTTAAGCTCACCCAAGCCGAAATCGGTATAGTCGAGCACAGCGTGATTGCCCCATGCATCGTAAATATATTTTACCACGGTTGCCCCTGTGCTGTCAAGAATTTCGATAACATTATCAGATTGTGCAAGCAGAGAACAAAAACGCACACGGATTGCTCCGTGTGCATCAGTTTGTTAGCTAGAAGACGGGTCGCCGTCTTTTGTCCTTCTCCACTCGATAGAGTTAATAGAAATATGTTCCCAAATTTGTTTTAATGTGAATTTTCCTTTTCTTTTGAAATTAAATAATTTGTATTTTTCATCAAAGGTTTTGTAAAATGAAACTCGTTCTGTTTCATCCTTTGTAAGAGTAACTGTTATTATTTTGATTGCAACATTTTCCTTTGGACGATCTATTTTATGTTCTATAATACAATCTCTGTAATGCGGATAATTTAAAACAGAAAATTGTATTTTTTTAATTTCTCCGGAATTTATTTTATTTACAAATTCACAATATTCCATTATTCTACCCCATAAATTCTTTTATTAGTTCAAGTAATTTTTTTCAACCAAGACATAACAGTATTTAATACACATTTTATAAAAATTTACTAAATAAAGTGTTATTAATTTATGAATCAATTACTTTTGGGAATACCATATAGATGATCTATTATTTGCTTTGAAATATAAAATCCCTTCATCGATTGTTTATCGTAAAATTTTGAAGAACTTTCGCTATATTTCGAATTTTCTTTCAAAGTATTCATTAGCGAAACGCATTTGCCTTTATTGCTAAATGGATTAAAAATATATTCATAATCAATATACATTCCTTTTTCATCAACAATGCTATATTGATGGCTTAATACATACACATATTTTTGATTATGTGTAAATTTATCAAAAAATGTTGATATAACAAGTTCTTGTTCGCGAAATCCATTTTTTAAGCAAATCGAAATAGCTTCATATAACTTTTTTAGAGAAGAAAAATGACCCAAGATAAATCGTTCTTCTACATTTTCATTTTCAACCTTATCAAAAAAATAATATTTAACACGTTCTAATCTATATACTGATTTCATTATTTGCCTCCGTTTAAAAGTTTTCGAATAACCCTATCTAACCATTTCTTGATTGCATTATGTTCAGTACCAGCACCTTTGTGCCAATTATCAAAATGTGAATTCATGATATCGTCAGCAGCTTTATGGGCATCCATATTGTTTCTTTTCATAGCATCAATCCCCTCGCCCTTATTTGTCCAATTAAATGGTGCTTTGTTGTTATAATTGGGGTTATTTTTTGAAAACATTATTATGGCAGCGCCTATAAGGTTTGATATTTCTAATATTTGTGCACCACTCACAGAAATCGCAACTAATTCCCCGCTAGCATTAATAATTGAACCTAAAGTGAAAGATGAACCTAAAAACGAACCTATCGATGAAAGCATAGACGAAATTGCTGGTGCAATATAACCTATGGAGACAGGGGACGGTTCCTTGTCTCCACCAATCGGCATGGCAGATTAAGTAGAGAATTGTCCCAAGTCTTATAAGTATATTTTATCACATAGCATTAGCACTGTCAATAATATTGTCAAGTTCAAGGAGTAAAAACGCACACGGAAGTCCGTGTGCGTTTTGCTTTATTTCTTATATAGCTTGATAACTGTGTCGATATCGTCCATTGTGTTGTAGTTAGGAAGATGAATGAAGAGAGGGTCCTTTTCGAGGAAGCTTGTGTAGTTCCAAGGCTTTTCCATATTGATTTTTGAGCCGTCGGAGAGGCGAGTTGCGAATTTAACCTTGTCCTTGAGTCCCTCGATTGCGAAGCAAACTGTGTTTGCATCGATTAGGTGCAAGTAAATGTAGTCCTCGTTTTCGGTAATGCGTCCCCATTCTGGCTTTGGAATTGAGCTAATGCCACAGCCGTAAATGGATTCACCGTTTGCTCTCATCCATTTACCAACCTCTTTAAGAATTTCAACACTCTTTTCGGGAATGTTTCCTCTTGCGTCAGGTCCTACGTTAAGGATTAGGTTGCCACCCTTACTTGTACATTCAACAAGCATTCTAATTACGTTTTTGGGTGTTTTGTAGTTGATATCGTCTGCCACGTAGCCCCAGTGGTCGTTTAGGGTCATACAGGTTTCCCAAGGAATTGGATTGCCCTTGTAGTCAACAACGCCACCTGCAGGAATCATTTGCTCAGGGGAGCCGTAGTCACCTGCATAATATACAGGGTCATCAACCTTAATATCTCCACCTAGACGGTCGTCGATAATGATATCAGGGTTAATTTCTCTTATCATTTTAACAAGCTTAGTAGCCTCCCATTTTTCGCCTGTCATTTCGGCATAATGGAAGTCAAACCACATAATGTCTATTTTTCCATAGTTGGTAAGAAGCTCCTTAACCTGATTATACATATACTCAGTATAACGAGAAAAGTCCTTATCCTTTTCCTTGTCCTTATATGCTTCGTTGCCTCTCATTGGGTGGTGCATATCTGCATAGGCAGGGAAGTCTGGATGATGCCAGTCAAGTAAGGAATAGTAAAAGCCTACCATAAGACCCTCGGCACGGAATGCCTCAACGTATTCCTTGACTAGGTCTCTGCCTGCTGGAGTGTTAGTTGCTTTATAGTCTGTATATTGGCTATCGAAAAGGCAAAAGCCGTCGTGGTGCTTTGTTGTAAGCACTGCATACTTCATTCCTGCCTCTTTTGCTAGCTTAGCCCACTTTTTAGGGTCGTATTGGTCAGCTGTAAAGCAATCAAAATTTGGTTGATAGTCCTCGATTGTTATGTTTCTGTTGTTTCTTATCCACTCGCCGGCAGATTCAACTGCATAAATGCCCCAGTGAATAAACATACCAAACCTTTTGTCCATAAAGGGCTTGGTTCTTTGTAGTCTTGCAATATCCATAAAATTCTCCTTTGATTTTTGGTAGTCTACAAGTATGATATTATCACAAGTTAGCCTTAAAAGCAATAGAAAAAATAAATATTGAAAGTATTTCTAATATATGGTAAACTTGTTAGTGAAGGAGAGGGTGTATTTATGAAAATTATGAGCTTTAACACACAGCATTGTAACAACTATTTGGAGCAAAAAATCGACTATCAAATAATGGCAAATGCCATAAATGAGGTAGGCGCTGATATTGTGGGTCTTAACGAAATGTTTGACCAAGGCTCCGAATTTGGAAAGCAAACGGAAAAATTAGCAGAGCTAACAGGCTTGAAATATCACTATTTTGCAAAGGCGTGTCAAATCGGCAACGAGGGCGAATATGGAAACGGCTTTTTGTCAAGATACAAAATTGTAAGGGCAGAGACAATACCAATTCCCGACCCTAATCCACGCAAGTATAGTGGCTATTACGAAACAAGGTGCGTGCTAAAGGCATTGCTTGAAAATGGTGTAACCGTGCTTGTGTGCCATTTTGGTTTAAATCCAGACGAGCAAGAAAATGCAGTTAAGACAATTATAGATAATCTTGAAAATGAAAAATGCGTGCTTATGGGCGACTTTAATATTGAGCCAGACAACCAGCTTTTGAAGCCTATTTTTGAAAAAATGGTTGACACATCTACCTATTTCAAAAAGAAAAAGACCTCGTTTCCAAGCGATAAGCCAGAGATAAAAATAGATTATATTTTCGTTTCCCACGATATAGGCGTTTTGTCAGCAGACATTCCCGAAATTATAGCATCAGACCACAGACCCCATATAGCAGAGGTTTTAGTAAGGTGAAAGGAATTTTTATCTTTAAAGGATTGACGAAAAAACAGGAGTGCTTGGCACTCCTGTTTTTTTGTTAATCTGTAAATGTAATTATGAGATTGAAGTTTTTAAATTTTCCCTCTCCAAATGAAGCACCTCTGTTGACAAATGCAACAAAACCCTCGCCAGAATAAATGTAGTTAGCGGGAATAGATGCTGTGCCTGAAATGGTTTTAAAAGAGCTTGACATTATAAACACTTTACCATAATATTTTGAGGCGATTTTATCTTTTGTCAAATTTCCCTCGTTGTAGGAATCGACATTTTTAAAATAAACAATCCAATCTTCCCCGTCGTCGCTGTCGTATCCATTCAGAGAGTACTCTACCTTTAATTTTTTGTTTAGGTTGGCTTTTAGAGCATTTTGAAATTCGGCATTTCCAGTAATGTTACCGTGAGTGTGATATGAAAATTCATGAGTCCCTGATTTTGCAAAGGTGGTAGTCATTACAAATTCGTCAATTGGCTTGTATTGTGCATAAAAGGTTGTGGGATTGCTTGCACTCCAAACGGCTGTTGATTTTCCAGATGCATCAAAATACTTTTCTCCGCCTGTTTCGCTATCATAGTAGCCTGTTAGATAATAACCTTGCTTGGTTAGCTCGGTTATTTTAGCTTGTTGACCGATGGTTACCTCAAAATCTTGAGAATAGCTTCCGTCACACAATGTGATAGTTGTCTTTTGTGCAAGGGGATTTCCAGTGCCACTGCCACCTGTAAACAAGGAACAGCCTGAAAATGCGAGTAGTGAAGCGATTGATAAAATTGAGAGAATAATTGGTATAAGTCTTCTCATATTTGAACCTCCTTTAATCTTTTTAATAATTGTATCATACTACACTTAGATTGTCAAGTGTAATTTACACTATAAATTTAAGTGTAAAAATGTAGTGTATATTTTGTGCGAAATTTAGTGTAAAATATAGTAGAATAAAGTTTGAAGGAGGATTTATAAATGTTTGAGATAAAGAAAACGGAATATATAAATAAAACCTTTAGATTACCTGCTGACTTGGTCGAAAAGATGGAAATAATCGCACAAAAGAAAGGAATATCGCTAAATAATTTAGTGACACAATGCTGTAACTACGCACTTGACAATCTCGACAAAAAAGACAAGTAGGCTTACTAAATAAAGCAAAGTAAGGTTGAACAAAAAGTATTTTCATAGGGTTATAAACAGAAGGAGAAAGGAAATACTCTCCTTTAATTTTCAAAGTTTCCGTTATCGGCAAAAAATAAGTAAAATTCTTGAAAAATTTTGGTTTTTGCCGACAACGGAACGCAAAGTCGTATGCGAAAATAGAAACAGGAGTGCTCGCACTCCTGTTTCTATTTAAATGGTTTTTAATTATATATCGATAATGTCAAGGACAGCCTTTCTTAAATTTATAAAATTCGTTTACTAGGCTACGGAAGCCTAACTCCTTAATTTCGGTATAGCGAAGATTATAGTTTGATTTGTTATGTCTGCCTGTGTAGATATATCGCATACATTCAACGGCATAAAGGTCAAGGGCGTGAATGCTTGTATCTACGTTTATGGTGGGGAAGTACCACTTGCACCAGTTTAATTCTCCTGTTTGGTCGGTTTCGTACATTTTTTTGTTAAAATGCTTTATAAATGCCCTTACGGCAAAGCGAGGGTCCTTTTTGTATCGCTTGCGCCAACGGACAAGAGCACGGGATTTTCTCTTCATTTTGTCCTTCATTTTCTTAACGGAGGAGCTACAAATATCCACCCTTTTGCCATCAACCAAAAAGCCAAGAAATTCCCAAGGGTCGCCAGGGTCCGTGCGAATTTCCTTTTTAGGATTTAATTCAAGTCCCATTTTTAAAAGGTGGTCCTTTATCTGCTTTTCGTATTCCTCTATCTCTTCCTTCGTTTTGGCAAAGGTAATAATATCGTCGGAATATCTAGCATAGAGAATACCTCTTTGAGAAAACCATTTGTCAAGTGAGGATAAGTAAAGGTCGGCTAAAAAGCCAGAGATTGGCACTCCTGCCATAATCCCCTTTTTTACAGTAACTATTTTTCCTTGGTCCTTTGCGAAGGGGTTTTTAAGAATTGATATAATAAGGGCCAAAAGGGGCTGGTCGTCGGTTATGGTAGCTTTTAAAATTTCAATCATTTTATCTGTGTCAACAGAGTTAAAATAATCGTGAATATCAGCCTTGTAGCTATACATTTTTTCGTTGCCGATTTTATGAATTAGAGAAATTACCCCTTGCTTTACGCTTATTTTTTGTCTAAAGGAATAAAGGTTGCCTTCAAACAAATAATCGTATTTATAAAGCAAATAGGCAAGTAGCTTTAAAACGTAATTTTCTGCGTAAGGAAACACAAAAACAGTACGCTTTTTTTCGGAATTTTTTTTATTTATCTTGTGTAGGGTGCAAATGGACAATTCCTTGCCCTCTTTTATGGCTTGACAAACAGGCAAATAGCCCTTTTTTTCAATAAAGGACTCAAGGGCAGATTCTTCCCTCTTAGGAAAAAATTCGTTTTGCCTTTTATGGTCTAAAAATTCCTGCCATATATCTTCTCTTGATAGTAAATCTAAAATACTCAACGGTTAAATCCCCTTAACGACTCTTTTAATATATTATAGCATACATTTTACTTAATTCAATAAAAAAATGCGGACATTTTTTTGTCCGCATTACTCACCAAAAAAGTATTAAACAACGTTAATAGCAATGCAATTGCTTGGAAAGCAATTCTTTGCTATTATCGTTGTTACAAGGCTGTACATAGATAAGCTGTCTGCAAAGCTACAAAAAATCTATGCTTCCCCCGCCACAGACCACTATGCGTTTTAGTGAGCCCTAGCATTATATCACATAAAATTAGGAATTGCAACATTTTAATTGACAAGTAAAATTTTAAATGATATCATTATGTTATAGAAATTTTTTAAAGGGCTAAATATGAGATATATAGTAGAGGACAAAAAATATAAATTCAAGTTTGCCTTTGATACAGAAACGGGGGCATACGTGCGTACGGGTATTCTTGACGAAAATGGCAAGGATACAGGTAAGGACCCCTTTATGGCATCTTATCCTCACTTAATTGACGTAGGAATTATGGGTCATTGTATTCACGGAAAAACAGGGCTTTGCGCAAAGGCAGGCATCGGCTGTTATCAAAGTGGATTGCTAGTTGAGGAAGCAAATATGACTCTTGAGGACTTTGAGTGGATTGCAAAGCAATCTAAGGGCAAATGCAATCAATTTGCCCTAGGGGGACGAGGGGATCCGGACCAACACGAGCATTTTGAGGAAATTCTAAAGATTTGCAAAAAAAATATTTTAGTGCCAAATTTCACAACCTCGGGCTATGGTATGACACCTGAAATTGCAAAGCTTTGCAAGGAATACTGTGGGGCAGTTGCAGTTAGCTGGTACAGAAGTGAATATACCCTTGGCGCAATTGATATGCTACTTAAGGCAGGGGTAAAGACAAATATTCACTATGTTTTAGGCAAAAATAGTATTGACGAGGCTATTGAAAGATTGACAAATAATAGCTTTCCAAAGGGAATAAATGCAGTAATTTTTCTTTTACATAAGCCGGCAGGACAGGGTAGCATGTCAAACGTTTTAGACTTCGACGACGAAAGGGTAGCGAAATTTTTTGCACTTGTTGATAAGCCACATCCCTTTAAGGTTGGAATGGATAGCTGTAACGTGCCAGGTGCAATTAATTTTTGCAAAAATATTGCACCCGAGTCCCTTGACACCTGTGAGGGTGGACGATTTAGCTGTTATATCGGGGCTGATATGACAATGGTGCCTTGTAGCTTTGACCAACAAAAAAGATATCAGGTTTCACTCCGTGAAAAAACTATAAAGGAAGCTTGGAATAGCCCTCAATTTGAGGAATTTAGAAATAAGATGAGAGGGGCGTGCCCATCCTGTCCTAAAAAGGAGCTTTGTATGGGTGGTTGCCCACTAATGCCAGAAATAGTTTTTTGTGGTAGCACCGACCGAAAAATTGTAAAATAAAAGATGTAAGAAAAATGAAAATTAGAGCAGATTTTGTAACAAATTCAAGCAGTAGCTCATTTATCACAATTTCTTTAATTAAGGGGGAGAAAAAAATAGAGGGCACTATGTCACTTTTCTATCCCGAAACGCCAAATATATTCTTTAAGGACGGAAAATGCGTTTGCAAAAAAATTAAAAAAATTATAAACGAAAGCGACAATGCAGACCAATTATGCTTTGGCTTGCTTCAAGCAATCGGCTACGGTGAGGAATGCGCAAGCGTAAGCGAAAGAACAAAGGAAATTTGCGCCTTAGGTGAAGAATTTAAGGACTACGATATTCGTATTGATGGCTTTTATCAGGACGAGGGCGTAAAGGGTACTATCAAGATAAATTACGACTCAAAGGCTGATACTATAACAGGCACAGTTAAGCCCTTCGTTGACTTTGACTTTTAAAAATTTAAAAAAGGGGAGATTTTTGTGAATAACGGCGAATTTTATTTGTCGAGAGAAGAAAACTATATCGGCGAAAATAAGCGTTTTCCTGCCGAGATATACAAAAAGGTAATAGAAGATAATCCCCTGGGAAAGGAAAAAGCCGACCTTGGTAAGGAAATAACCACCCTTCAAGAAAAAAAGAGAATTAAAGGCAACAAGGAAAAGGACTCACGGAGCTTTGTGGAAAAGGTGTTTAAATCTATTAAGGGTGTTGCAACCACCGCAACGGTTGCTACCTCGGCAATAGTTATAACAAGCACCATTATAACAAGCTCTATAAGTGCAAATTTAGTTAATCTTGATGTAGGCAGTAATTACGTTGAGTATGAAATAGAAATATCCGATATAAACGACGAGAATTGCTTTCTTGTTGTAAGTGGCACAGATGAAGCAATTACGGAAGAGGAAATCCAAGAAAACGGAGTATATAAGGGGCGAGTTGAAGGCTTAAAGCCCGAATGGGAATATACAATATCTGTTGTGAGTAGGGATAATGTCCTTGGAGAGATTACCCATTTTCAGCACAAGCTTCAAACTCAAAAGCATACGGAATACGCACCCGACCCACCGCCGAATAGCTACACAGGGGTTTACGAAAATCCAATAATTGATGAAAAAGCAATCAATTGAGCAAGTAGGCAAATGACCGTGCCCATAGTGTTTGAGAAAATAGAAGACAAATACTATTACAAGTTAATAGTGGAGGACGAAAATGGAAATGTCCTTCAAGAAATCAAGGGAAATGACAATATGTCCGCTATGGTTAACATATTGGAAAACACAAGCACTTATAAATTCACCTTTCAAATTTTTGGAGTTGGAGAGGCTGAGGAAGGACTAATTTTAAGTCAAGACTTAGGTATTTATCAAATTATCCAACCTAAAGCAATGGTAAAGGCTATTAGCCCGATAGGACAAAATCTATTGAGAATAGAATTTGAGAGCCAAGGTGTAGAAAATCTTGCTTTACAAATCGAGGCGGGAGATGAAGTAACAAGGATAGAGTTAAGCCCGACTCAAGCCTCTTTGGGCTATATAGATGTAAGTATGTTAGAGACATCAACTAAAATAAAGGCTACTCCCATTATGATTTTTGAGGACTATACGGTTCTAAATCAGCCATTTGAGGCAGATTTGGAGGGAGTGCTTGAGATAGAGCCCTTTGTTAATTTGAAGGATAATTCGCTTATCCTTTATATCAAGGCTATAACTAATGGTGCAACCTACCTACACGTAGAGTCCTTACAGGATGAAACAATTACAGGAAATTATCATTTCGATTCGGGTAGGGCAACAATTGGCTACGAGATGCAGGGCGAAATAGCCTGCACTATGTATCTTGTGGGTCAAGCTGGAGAAAGACTTTCTGATGATGCTACCGTAGTAGTTAATACAGCTCAGGAATTGATTAAGCCTGAATACGTAATGAATTACGAAAACCCCGGTAATATGGGAGTTACCTATAACGATAACGAAACGATAAATCTATATATTCAAACTAACTTTGAGTGCGAGGACGAGAGCTACTATTACCAAATAGAGGTGGGCGAATATATGATTAAATCAAGGGATAAGGTAGCAGTTATAAAGAATTTGCCCAACACAAGCTATCCGATACGATATAGTGTATGCTTTGATAAGGACGGAAATCAATATGTGATAGAGACCGTAACACCGTCGGGTGTGGCAAATGAGAGCAGATTTCCGGGAATGATAAGCCTTGTAGATAATAGTCTTACGATAACCATATACGACAAAAGATATGTGGATTTAAATAGCATAAGACTAATAACCTCATACGGTGGGGAAATTCAAGTTCAGGAAAACGATTTTACCCTTAACGAAGGTCAAGATTATGTTGCCGTGATTGAATTTGAAACATCACCCGAGCACGTAATAATGTACGCTACGATTTCACCCTATCCTGTAACGGGGGAATATGAAGGAAGTCTCTATACACAGTATATCAAAGAGATATACCCCGAATAATAAAAGAAGGAGCTTAAATATATGGAAAAGAAGAAAATATTAGTAGCAATTGAAATAACGGTAATATCCCTGTTTTTGTTGCTATTTGCAGGTTGTTTAATTTGTGAGCTTGCTTTACCTGAATCAGAAATTGCCTGTTGGATGCGTGACAACGTGTGGAATGTAAGGGAAACTGTAATTTCCTTAAAATCTCACGTGCCTGTGTTGATAAATAGCTTAATTTACATAGTTTTGGTTTACGCAGTATGCAGAGTAGTTAGAATTATCTTCAGTGCAAAAATGAAGAAAAACAATAAAACAAAAACAATTCTTTCGCTTCTTGATGGATTTGTAAGATATGCTTGCGCAATCGTAATAATAATTTTGATACTTAAGGCATGTGGAGTTGACACGGCAGCCCTTGTGGCATCTGTGGGCGTTCTTACGTTGATTGTCGGTCTTGGTGCTCAGCCACTTATCGCAGATATTATTGCAGGCATATTTATCATATTCGAGGACGAATATCACGTAGGAGAAATTGTAACTATAAACGATTTCCGCGGAACAGTTATGGAAATTGGAATTCGCTCCACAAGGCTTATTGATGCAGCAGGAAATATCAAAATAATAAACAACAGTGCAATAGGCGACGTTATAAATCTTTCAAGAGAGCTTTCTCTTGCAGTTGTTGACTGCGATTTTCCTTACGACGTACCAGTTGAGGTTTTGGAAAACATTCTAAATGACAACTTTGAAAAAATAGCACAGAATATTCCTGCAATAAAGGAAGGACCATACTACAAGGGTGTGTGTATGTATAAGGATTCTAACATTACCGTAAAGATAGTAGCAAAGTGTCTTGAGGATGATAGATTCCAGGTTGAAAGAGATTTAAATAGAGAATACAGAAGGCTTTTAAAGGAAAATAACATAGACATTTCTTATCCACAGGTAGTTATAAACTATTCTCAAGAGAAGAAAATTGAGGTTTCTCAAAAGGATAAGAGGGAGGCTGACGATTTTGCAAATCAGCAAAAGGAAATTTCCAAAAAGCTTGAGGAACAACAAAGTTAGCATATAAGTTTACAATCTAATCTCCAAACTAAAATAAAAAAACAAAAAATAATGATGGTAGACACCATTTTTTGTGTCTACCATCATTTTATAATATTGTAAAAATCGCCCACTTCTTTTTAAATGTTTTCTTGCAAATATGCAAGTAGCTTTCCGTTTAGCTTACTTGCATAGCCTTGAGAAATACCCATTTTTGAAGAGGCTTCCTTTTGTGTAAGGCCCTTTCTGTAAAGGTAATCGAAGATTGCTTGAAGTGACAGGGGTGCGTTTTTAATTGCTTTTTCGTAAGCTTCAACTCTTTTAAAAAGACCATTTACAAGGACAGGGTCATTTTTCATTTCCTTCATAGCCTCTGGCTTGATTGCGTAGTAAAATAAAACGTCGTTTGTTAAATCTATTTTGATTTCCTCAATTGATTTCATAAAATCCTCCAAAGCTTTCGTTGTGAATTTAGCATAACATAAAAAAACTATTTGTCAAGCGTTTTTTAACGTTTATGTAAAAAGTGTAGTTTATTGAATATAAGTTATTGCTATTTAAAATGAGTTATGTTATACTATTTTATATAAACAATAGAGGAGTATTTATGTACGACGTAGTGATAATAGGTGCAGGCGTTGTAGGTGGAATGATAGCAAGAGAGCTATCCTTTTATAACCTAAAAATTTGCTTGCTTGAAAAGGAAAACGATGTTGCCATGGGGGCAACGAAGGCAAATTCGGCAATAGTCCACGCAGGCTTTGATGCTAAGGTGGGGTCGCTTAAGGCTAAGCTAAACGTAAGAGGCTCACAAATGATGCCCCAAGTTGCTAAGGACCTAGGAGTTAAATATATAAATAATGGCTCCCTTGTGGTAGGCTTTAACGAGGAGGACGAAAAAACCCTTGAGTCCTTGAAGGAAAGAGGCGAGGCAAACGGAGTAGAGGGCCTTAAAATCCTAAACAGAGAGGAAATTCTCAAAATTGAGCCTAATATAGGAAAGGGTGTCACCTGTGGATTATATGCGCCAAGTGGAGCGATTATTTGCCCTTACGACCTTGCAGTATCTGCCATAGGCAATGCTATGGACAACGGTGCAGAATTAAGGTGTAATTTCGAGGTTACTCAAATCAAGGATCTAGGAAGCCACTATATTTTAAGGTCACAGGATAAGGAAATAAGCGCAAGATACATAGTAAACTGTGCAGGAATATATTCCGATAAAATCGCAAAAATGGTAGGGGACGATACGTTTTGCGTGCATCCAAGACGTGGCGAATATCTGCTACTTGATAAGGAATGTGGGGATATTATATCCCATACGATTTTCGTAACTCCTAGTAAAATGGGTAAGGGAATTTTAGTTTCCCCAACGGTTGACGGCAATCTTCTTTTAGGACCTACTGCAGTTGACACAGAGGACAAGGGGGATAAATCCACAACGGTTGAATTTTTTGAGTCAATTCTTGATATTGGAAGAAAAAGCGTTGATAGTATCCCAGCAAATAAAACAATAACATCCTTTTGTGGACTTCGCTCCGTGGGTAGCACCGGTGATTTTATCATAAATAGCCCTGTTAAGCGCTACGTAAACGTTGCTGCAATTGAATCTCCAGGGCTTTCCTCTGCCCCTGCTATTGCAGAATATACTTGTCAGCTATTGACAAGCATAGGTCTTTCTCTTGTAAAAAAGGAAAATCCTATAACCAAAAGAAAATCAATGCATCATTTTAGAGAGGCAACTCTTGAGGAAAAGAATCAAATGATAAGAGAAAACCCCTCATACGGAAAAATAATTTGTCGTTGCGAGGGTGTGACAGAGGGTGAAATCCTTGATGCGATTCGTAGAAATCCAAGACCTACCGACCTTGACGGAATAAAAAGACGCACTCGTGCGCAAATGGGTAGGTGTCAGGGTGGATTTTGTAGTCCCTACGTAATAGAGCTTTTGTCAAGGGAGCTAAATATACCATACGAAAAAATTACAAAATTCGGTGGTGAATCCTATGTAATAGCGAAGGAGACGAAGAAATGACAGACCTTGTTATTATAGGTGGCGGACCTGCTGGAATGAGCGCCGCAATTTCCGCCTATGAAAACGGAATAAAAGATATTGTTATTCTTGAAAGAGATGACGAGCTAGGTGGAATACTTCGCCAATGCATACATAACGGCTTTGGACTTCATAAGTTTAAAGAGGAGCTTACAGGTCCGGAATACGCACACAGGTACGCAAAAAAGGTAAGGGACCTTGGTATAAACGTAAAGCTAAACACAATGGTTCTTGACATAACTAAGGACAAAAGGGTAATAGCGACTAATAGTCAAGAGGGAGTTTTTGAAATCCAAGCAAGGGCGATAATTCTTGCTATGGGCTGTCGAGAGAGGGCAAAGGGTGCCTTGAATATTGCAGGGTCACGTCCCTCGGGTATTTACAGTGCAGGCACGGCACAGAAGCTAGTTAATGTAAAGGGTTATTTGCCAGGCAAGGAAATTGTAATTTTAGGCTCAGGCGATATAGGGCTTATTATGGCAAGACGAATGACTCTAGAGGGCGCTTGTGTTAAGGCGGTTTGCGAGCTTATGCCATATTCCTCTGGTCTTGCAAGAAATATTGAGCAATGCCTAAATGATTTTAATATTCCTCTTCGTCTTTCCCACACGGTAGTGGAACTGCACGGCAGAGAAAGGCTGGAGGGTGTTACTATTGCAAGGGTTGACGAAAATCGAAGACCCATTAAGGAAAGCTATGAATTTATCCCCTGTGACACTCTTCTTTTGTCCTGTGGCTTGATTCCTGAAAATGAGCTAACTAAGGGAATAGGTGCAGAGCTGTCTTCTGTGACTAACGGAAGCGTTGTTGACCAAAATAGAGAGACAACAGTTAGTGGTGTATTTTCATGTGGTAACGTTTTGCACGTTCACGACCTTGTTGACTACGTGTCCGAGGAGGCGGAAATTGCAGGTAAGGGCGCATCAGAATATATTAAGGGAATAAACAAAAAAGGTGCAAGCATAGGTATAACGGTTGACGGAAAAATTCGCTATACCGTGCCTCAAATTATAACAGAGAAAAAGGACGTAACAGTTTACCTAAGAGTTAATAACGTGTACAAGAATGTAAAAATCAACGTGTACGACAAGGACAGGCTTGTACTGTCAAAAAAGAAGCTAAAGGTAGCACCGGCAGAAATGGAAGCGGTGAAGCTATCAGCCTCTATGCTTGAAGGTGTAGAATCATTAAAATTTGTACTGGAGGAGGAAAAATGAACAGAACGTTAACCTGTATAGCATGCCCCTTGGGCTGTACTCTTTCAGTAGAGCTTGAGGGCAAGGACATAATTTCCGTAAGTGGCAACACTTGTCCTAGAGGTAAGGAATACGCAATTAGCGAATGCACTCATCCTGTGCGAACTCTAACCACTACAATGAGGTGCGAAAATGGCGAGCTAGTGTCTGTAAAAACTAGCAAGCCAATACCAAAGGAAAGGGTATTTGACGCACTGGCAGTAATAAATAAAACCGTAGCAAGGCTACCAATAGCAGTAGGCGACGTGCTTATTAGCGACTTGTTTGGAAGTGACGTAGTAGCAACTATGGAGAAAAGAAAATAGAAAAAAGACCTCAACTACGCTTAGTTGAGGTCTTTTTTGACGAGTGTAAAATATACGGTATTGACAAATTTGTTTATTTATGTTAAATTATAAGGTGATAAAATATTTCTATAATAAAGGGAGAAAGAAATGAAGAAAAAGCTTTTAATAGTTTTCTTACTTTCAATGGTTCTTGCTTGCATTTTCGCAGTTAGCGCATTTGCACAAGGCTATACCGTAAATTATTACGGAAAGGCGCAGGAAACCACTAACGAGGACGGTACAATTACTCTTAAGAGTGATCCTGTATACAAGCTCGGAACAAATACCTATACCTTAAAGGACAAGGACGGAAATGATCAGACTGTTGGACTAACCTTCTTTGGCTGGTACACAAACGACGGTCGTGTTTTTGAGCCGGGTGAGACTATAACTCTTACTGAGGATACCTACCTTTATCAGGCAACGGGTATTGAAATCTACGATGCAAACGATTTTCTTAACAACGTAGGTAGAGAGAGTGACGCAAGACCTGTATTTGTAAGAGTTTGTGGAGATTTTACACTAACTGCTCAGGTATCAACCGAGCGTACTGGAAACGGTGCTATGGCAGTAATCGACCTAAATGGTCATAATATTACATCAAGTGCAAATTATGCCTTTGGCGGTGCAAGAAGTGGACTTAAGCTTTTAGGTAAGGGCACGGTTACCCATACGGGAAAGGGTGGCTTGTTTTACACGGCTCAGCACGGCTCTTATGACGGAGAACAGCACCTTTTTGTTGGTAAGGATGTAAACGTTACCACACCGGGCTCACTGTTTTTCCTCAACAACGACCTTGTAAACGCCAACCCTACTATTAATATTTATGGTACAGTATCTGCAAAGTATGTTTGCGACGTTCAAGTTGTTAAAGACTGTAAAATCAATTTTGCAGACGGTGCCGATATTACCTTGAGTGGTACTAAGCTTGTAAACATAAGAAAGGCAGATTTAAGCTTAGAATATACGGTTAATATGTATAATGCTAAGCTAACCGTACCCGAGGACTTCGTTTGGTTCGATGAAATTGCTTTTTTTGCCTTCAATGTTGTTGACGGCTCAACGAACGTATTGCCCGTAGCAGGCGTTTTGAATAGTGGCTATAAGGCTGTAATGAACGAGGAAACAGGCTATTACGATATTGAATACGTAGCTTGCCCTAATAGTCAAAACGGCGAGCATAATTTCGTTGAGGCAGAGCTTTACGGCGATAACATTTTCTGTACCGACGGCAGACTTCACTATTTCCGTTGCGAGTGTGGAGAATACTATATTAAATCCGTATCCTACACGGGACACGCTTTTGGCAATGAGGTAATAATTAAAAATCCTACTACCACCGAAAACGGAATTAAGCAGGTAGACTGTGAAAGATGCGACTACTTCTATACCTACGAGTTTTCAGGCATTAATATTGTAGTTAAGGACGGCGAGGGCACAAAGAGCTTTTTCATTTCAGCAGACGAGCTTTACGATATGACCATAGATGAAAATATTGACGGCTCCTTCCTTGCAAGAATAGACACAATTAAGTCCTTTACCGTTGACGGAGTTACTTATACTAAGAACGACATTGTTGTTTTGACAATTCCTACTGCAACCAACCAAATTGCAACCGGTGTAATTAAGGATATGGCAAGCCTTAAGGAAATAATCCTTTCCGATGATACTAATGTTACCTTTACAAAGGGTACAATAGACAACTGCCCTGAGCTTGAAAAAATTACCGCAGGGGAGTGCAATCTAATCTTCTCACAGGGTACATCTAATACTATCGGACTTTCTCCCTTTACAAATTGCCCTAAGCTTATAACCCTTGATTTTACAAATGCAAATGTAACCTTTGACAAGTACTCCTTTGCAAGTGATAAAACGATTAAGCACTTGATTATGGGTACAGGCAAGACCTATAAGTTTGGTGTCGACGCATTCCGTCATTCCGTGCTTGAGGAGGTTATCTTCCCCGATAACTCAAGTATTTCTCTTTCACAAAAATCCTTTGCGGAAACAGTAACTATCAAATATGTTTATGTTGGATATAACACAATTTCAAGCAAGAAGTTAGGCGACGACAATACCTTATCCTCTGTATTTGGTGGTAACTCCTACCTTGAAAAGGTTGTCTTGATGGACATTACTTACATAGGCAAGTGGGTATTCAGCACAAAGAAGCCGGGTAATGCTTACGAGCCTCTTTGCGACCTTCATATCTATTCTCACAGTGCTACACTAAAGGCAAACGCTGAGGCGTTCAATGACAGAGCAGGTAACTATTGCATTTATCTATACACTCTTGACTCAACACTTACTTCAATTACAAGCACAAGTAAGTACGTAATTTACAATGGACTTGGACACGCATATACACAAAACGTTATTTCTGAATCTACCTGTGTAACTCCTGGTAAGGTAGGATACGTAACAGACTGTGGCTGTGGACTTGAATATCGTGAAAACACCTTCACAACCTATTCAAATAAGTTCTCCGAGCTAAATAACAAGACACACGAGGCCTATGGCACAGAAATCTCCGAGCTACCACTAAAGACGGAGCATACTCACAGTGATACAATTAAATCAATAGATTTTGTAAACGGATACCTACAAAAGGGTACTATAAGCTACAAGTGCTTGTACTGTGATGAGGTAGCAACAATTGAGGCAGAGCCAAGCTTTGCTCCATTGTTTACAAGCCGTGGATATTCCTATTCAACAACCTCAAGTGGTATGATGGTAGGCTTTATAGTTGAAAAGAAAGCAATCAGAGAGTACACAGAGGTTATGGGTAGCGAAATCGAATACGGTGTATTTGCAGTAGCATACTCACGCATTGGACAAAATGAGGCAATTGATAGCCAAGGCAAGGAAGTAGAGGGCGTGGCAAGAGCTAACATATCTGCAAGAGCAGACTACGATATATTCGAAATGAGAATCGTAGGCTTCTCAACCGATGAGCAAAAGGACGCTCCACTTGTATTCGGTGGCTATGCAATTGAAAAGAAGTCCGATAATACCTTAGTGGTTAACTATCTTCAGGTAGATGAACCACAAGAGGGCGAAAGATATAGCTATACCACCTATAATACAGTTATCTCAAGGAATTAAACGAAAAAGAACAACGGGAGTCCGTTGTTCTTTTTTTGTGAATAAGTGCAATCTCTCTTCCTACCAAAGCAAAACAAAAAAAGACAAAAGACAACTAAAAGGTGCGAACATCGTCGCGGAGTTGACACAATGACACCCAAAGCTTGCTTTGGCGAGTGGAATTGCGTGCAGTGAGCGAAGCGAGTCGTAGAAGAGGCTTTTTGCTGAGGCAAAAAGAACTTCGCTCGGCTTATGAAAGCGAGCTTTCAACGCCTTGACGCTCGTTTACGAACTTCATTCACAACAAAGTTGTGAAGAGAAGTTCGCTCTCTCAACGTAGACAAATAAAAAAGACAAAAGACAACTAAAAGGTGCGAACATCGTCGGCGGAGTTTCGAAGAGGCTTTTTGCTAAGGCAAAAAGAACTTCGGCGAGCCTTATGCTTGCAAGCAGACAACGGCTCTTGCCTCGTTTACGAACTTCATTCACAACAAAGTTGTGAAGAGAAGTTCGCTCTCTCAACGTAGACAAAACAAAAGGACAGGATAAACCTGTCCTTTTGTTTTGGCGGAGTTGAGAAGATTCGAACTTCCGCGCCGGTTACCCGGCCTACACCCTTAGCAGGGGCGCCTCTTACAGCCAACTTGAGTACAACTCCGTGTGGTGCAAAATGCACGTGGGCTTTTGCAAAGGTGTCTGCTAACCACCTAAGCACCCATACCAAGAATGGTATTGAAAGCTAAAATATAGCTTGCTTTACAATTATATCACAAAAATTACTTTTGTCAATAGTTTTTTTGTTTTATTTAATTTTGGGGCTTATTCTTATACGTAACGAAAGAGCAGGGCTAATCTCAAAGGGGTTGACATTCAATTGATTTGGTAGTATAATTATGAAAACATTTGAGAGGAGAAAAGACTATGAAAATATGTCCAAAATGCTTTAAATTTCTTAATGATTCTGATAAATTTTGCGTTAAATGTGGTACTGACGTGCAAAAAAGAGAGTATTGTAGCAATTGTGGCAAGGAGATTATAAACCATAAAGCCACAAGTTGTCCGTCGTGTGGCTGTGACAGAACTGCTCTTTTACTGAAGGAGGAGCATGCAAAGTGGTCGCTACGTTCGTCACATAAATTCGGTTCGTATTATGGAGACATAAGCTGGACGGTGATTGACGGATATCAAAACTCGGTTTTGCTATTGAGTGACTATATAATTGAATGTCAACCATATAACGAAACCACTGCTGAAAAGGTATATGAGTCAAGGATAACCTGGGAGAACTGCACCCTGAGAAAATGGTTGAATGGCAAGTTTTATAATTCTGCATTTTCTGCAGAGGAGAAAAAAAGAATAAACAAAAGCTCGGAAGACTATGTATTTCTTTTAAGTGATAAAGAAGCCTTAAAATATCTTGATTACGACTGGCAAAGAGGTGCTTCTCCAACGTCTCACGCAGATTCCCAACGTAGAACAACAGAGGAGCTCAGATGGTGGACAAGGAGCATATATTCCGGTTGGTCTGTGCCCACATTTACTCCTGAAGGAATGGTAGAGGACAAAATAGCATCGGATAAAGGAGCAGGCGTGCGTCCTGCAATATGGTTGAGGATCGATTGGTGGAATATTGTAGGTAAGCAATCGTTAGTTGAGGAAATTGACGAGGAAGACCTTGAGGTTGAGGAAATTGACGAGGAAGATCTTGAGGTTGAGGAAATTGACGAAGAAGACCTTGAGGTTGAGGAAATTGACGAAGAAGATCTTGAGGTTGAGGAAATTGAC
>JAFQEG010000024.1 GCA_017399145.1 Clostridia bacterium
AAGCGAATATTAAAGTTGTATGCAAAAGGTATGTCGATAAGACAAATAAGCAGATTGACAGGTGAAACAAAAGGAATGGTGGAAAAATGGTTGAAATGAAACTTGGAACAATTGAAGACACACCACCGTCCCCTGTCTTCAAATAAGCAGATTGACAGGTGAAACAAAAGGAATGGTGGAAAAATGGTTGAAATGAAACTTGGAACAATTGAAGACACACCACCGTCCCCTGTCTTCATATACAAAGAAGGCGGAAAATATGATTTTTTAGGCTTCCTTTTTTTGGTAATTTGCTTTATCTTGATTGGTGTGTTTACGATATATTGCATATTACGATAATTTCCGAGAGGTGTACAGTGAAAATAAAAAACTATGTGAAAGTGGCTGTATTTGTGCTGTGTATATTGTGTTTTTTTAGTTTAATATCGTGCAACTTTGCAAGATTTAATTATTACATATTTGACGATATAAGCGAGTGTGAAAATATTACAAAAACCGAATACACAAACGCAAAATTATCAAGATATGATACACCAATAAATGATAATAATTTGGGAAATCTTGAGTATTTAGAATTTTTTGGTGGTTGTTTTTCTTCTGATGAAATAGAGTTTGAAATTTTTGCGTATGAGTTTCAATGTATCAATGATGCACAGAAGTATTTTAAAAATGTTACAGATATGGATTCAGATTCCAATTCTGCTGTTTCTATATATTCTCACAACTTCAAAACAAGGATAATAGTGACTCACTTTGAATGTGCATATTTAGTAAAAACACCAAGCTCTGACGCAAATGCAGTTTTGGATTTATTAAATGATACATTTTCAGTACATGTGAATTTTACGGAGACAGCGGAGACAGGAGACACTTCCTCGTCTCCAAAGAATTGACATTTGATTAACTCAAAAAGGGGCAAGGGTGCCTTTTGGCACCCTCGGTTTCCAACAATAAAGAAAAAGCCGACACTTAGTCGGCTTTTTTATGTAATTATGAAGACAGAAAATAGTTCATTGTCTCCAAATCTTGACAGCGAATAGAAAACTGTTGTATAATAAAATAAAGAGATATAAACGACAGAGACAGAGAATCGTCCCCTGTCTATATAAATTTAATTAGGAGAAAATGCCATGAAAAAAGTAGTAATATCTATCGTGTTAGCTTTGATAATGTTGTCTATCAGTAGTTGTGGTCCGTTGCGCATAAATCCAATGGAACTGAAAGCTGAAAGAGAAACAGCTAATTCAAGATTTGAAAATCTACTTGATAAGCTTGAATCAAAGGACTTTGAGGAAGTAAAAGCCTTATTTGCTGAAAGTGCAAAGCAAACAGAGGATTTTGACGAAAAGTTATCAATACTGATAAACTATTACAAGGGCGAAAGCTATAATTATGACGATCATGGGACGGGACCTAGTACCTCTGAAACTATAAAAAGCGGAAGAAAAAGAGTTGATTTTATTAAAAGCTATGACATTTATACAACAGAGGAAACATATAGAATGTTTTTAGTTGATATAGTACGCAACGATTTCGACAAGAGTGAAGTGGGAATTAAATCTTTGTATATCATAAAGTATAAAAATGACACAGCACAAGAATATATTTACAGAGGTGACGGAAAAGAAACACCAGGGATTCATATAGCGATAACAGGAGATAATTAACGGAGACAGGCGAACTTTCTCTAATTAATTAACTAAAAAAGGGACAAGGGTGCCTTTTGGCACCCAGTGTTTCTACAAATAGCTATACGAAAAGGTATGTCGATAAGACAAATAGGCAGATTGACAGGTGAAACAAAAGGAATGGTGGAAAAATGGTTGAAATGAAATTTGGAACAATTGAAGACACACCACCGTCCCCTGTCTTCCTTTCTAGGAGGATAAACTATGTTAGATAACATTTTGATAGTATTGATTTTGCTTTCAATAGTATTAAGTTTCTTTATAGTGAAGATTTGGAAGAAAAAATATTTTGTCAAAGAATTATATATTGGTGAAGGAGTATCAATCGCACTCTATGTTATTACAATTGCAATTACGATTGGCTTATTAACTATATATTGTATATTATCAAAAGGAGTAGCATATAGCTGGTTGTATTTGGTTATTGTGTTAATATTAGATTGGTTGCTATTGTTTGCATATTGCATTGGTGCTACCACTTGCATTTATTTAAAAGATAAAGCATTGATCAAAAAGAATATAGTCAATTCTAAACAAATTTTACTTGATGAAAAAACAAAAATAATTGAAAAAATTGATAAAAGAATTATTAAATCTAGTGGAAAATCAATTTCTATTAGTTCAAGATATCTAACTGGAAATATAAATAATTTAATGAATAATGTTAAATTAGTAATTAATAAATAAATGGACTTTTGACAAAACTTATTCATTTTATAATTTGGCGAATCTGCTTTATAGTGAAGGCACACCACCGTCCCCTGTCTTCATAGATAATTGAAAGGAACAAAATATGATAAATTACAATATTAGTAAAAAAGATCTAAAAACTTATATAAAAGAGATAGGATTTTCACAAAGTAAAATTCCGTTTATTTTGTCTATAATATCTGTTCCTTTTGCTATTTATTTTATGGTTATAGGAGTCCTTGTGGATTCAGAAGCATTATTATTTGGATACAGCTTAGCATTTCTTACAGTTTTTATGACAATAGTTGGAATTGTAAATTATTACAAATTAAAAAAAGATATTGTAAACATTTTCAAAAGTGAAGAAATGATACAGTATAAACTTGAATTTGTGGAAGAACAGTATACAATAAATAATACTATGAATCAACAAATTGCTTTTAAATCAACCGATATAGCAAATGTTTTATGCAAAAAAAATACTATAATAGTGAAATTAAAAAATAGAAAAATTGTGTTTTTCCCTAATATAGATGAAATTAAAGCAATGCTATGTAGAAACTAATAACGAATCTAAATTTTGAGCAAAATTTAGGCCACCATATTATCTTGTTTCAGATAATATGGTGGCTTTTGTTTAGGGACAACAATGTTTTTTTAGAGACAGGGGACGGTTTCTCGTCTTCCAAGGATTGACATTTAATTAACTAAAAAAGACACAGGATAGGCAATTTTGCCTATCCTGTGTTTGATTTATATATCGTAGTCAGTTAAATAAGCTTTTGTGTTTTCAACCATTTCGTCAAACATCTTTCTTGCATTGTCAAGACCACAGGTAACAAGTGGGTCAGAGGCAAATGCGTTAAAGATTGCTTCAATATCACGCTTTGCGATAGCATCGGAAACAGCCTCTTGCTCGGAGCAGATTTTAGAAACTAGTGGATAAATTTCTGTTGGGATATCACCTGCTAAAACAGGGGTGAGCTCGTCGGAACGGAAGATAGCATTTGTTTCAACAACTGCGCCAAGAGGAAGATTTGGAATTTGACCTCTGTTAGGAATATTAACGTTTGTAATAAGGTCGGCAAGACCAAGGAGCGCACGCATTTGGTTGACGCCCTCCTCGCCTGTTTTACAGAGCTTGATTTCGTCACCGTCAAGAAGCTTACGACTTTTTTCAAGACGATTCTTAAGGTCTTGTTTTCTCCAAGAAACAGGAGTTAGTCCAAATTTCATTTCCTTAACTCTTTCGGGGCTTTCAAGATACCACTTGCCAGGGCAGAATTCTGCTAAGTGTCTATCACCCGCTGCGGAGATGTAACCAAACCTATTGAATAGGTCGAAGGTTACCTTGCCGGCACATGCAAAATAGTTATTCATCCAGTTGTTATCAGGCTTTGCAGGAAGTCCGTCTTCATACTTTTTACAGTATTGAGCGTAGTATGGGAATAGGTCAATTCCCTTATATTTAGCACTTGTCAACCAAGTAAAGTGGTTTACGGCAACAGGGTTTACGTTAATATCCTCTCTTGTAGCCTTTTCACCAAGGTATTCCTCGACTACCCAAGTAAGAAGCTTTTGAGTACCAAAAACCTCGTGACAACAACCAAATGCCTTAATTTCAGGGAACACTCTGTAAAGAGTCTTAACGCAAAGTGTCATTGGGTTAGTGTAGTTAATTACCCAAGCGTTTGGGCAGTATTCCTTAACGTAATTTGCAATTACCTCAAACATAGGAATAGTTCTCATAGCACGAACAATTCCACCAGGACCTGTTGTATCACCAACAGATTGATAAATGCCGTACTTTTCTGGAACGTGAACGTCGCTTTCCATTTCATCAAAGGTGCCAGGAAGAATGGAAATAACCACAAAGTCAGCGCCTGTCATTGCTTCCTTGGGTGTTTTAACTGCCTTGTAGGTCCATTTTGATTTTGCACCCTCACAATCGTTATATCTATTACCGATAATCTCGTTTGCCTGTGCTGCCTCAAAATCTATATCGTATAAGTAAACGTCACCACTCATATCCTCGTTTGCGACAAGGTCACTCATAAGTCCCCAAGCCCAACCACGAGAACCACCACCAACGTAGGCGATTTTCACATTTTCTGCTTTTTTGTTTGAGATTTTCATAACAACTCTCCTTGAATTTGCTGATAAGTTGATTATATACCTTAAAGAAAACTTTGTCAATAACAAAAAAGTATTTAATGAGATAAAGATATTTCAGATTAGCACTTGAAATATATATCATCTTGTGATAAAATAAAACTAATTAGAAAATTTATACAAAAGAGGTTGACAAATATGAAGAATAATGCGATAATCTCTTACAGGGCAGATAGACAGACAGAGGCTAACTCTGTATTTTTGCGTACAAGAAAATAGTTAAATTTGCCATTTGATAAAGGGATTTCTTCACCCTTTTTGTCAAGTGGCTTTTTTTATACAAAATAATTCAAAAGGGAGAAAAAGATGAAAAAGAAAATTCTTTTGGCACTGACTCTTGCATTTGTGTTGTCACTTTTGCTTATTGGTTCCGTTAATGCGGAAGTAACAATTTATGATGACTTCGATGTAACGGCACTTGAAAACATTGAATACAGAGCAGATGACATCATTGTTTTCGATGACGGCTTCAGCTGCCCTTCTGTTTATGTGTTCAAGGACACTAAAACAGTTAGTAAAGGAAATTGGGGAGAGTCAGATGGACTTAAAAACACTCTTGATTTTGCCTATATTAATTCCAAGGTTGCACCTGATAAGGAATACGGCTTTGACGATATTGACTCCATTGATATCCCACAAGGCGTTACATCAATAGGCAATTATGCGTGCAACGGAATGGCAACTATCAGAAAAATCTCGATACCTGACACGGTAACAGCCATTGGTTCGGGAACTTTTCAAAATGCTTCGGGACTTGAGTTTTGTATTATGGAGCACAAGGAAACCTCAGGTCTTACAACCCTTTCCGGCTCATTGTTCAGAGATTCAGGACTCAAGGCGTTTTCTATGCCTGACTGTATTACAACATTAGATTCCGGATACGAATTCGAAGGATGCACGAGCCTGACAGCAGTATATCTTTCCAAAAATTTAACATCTATCGACAGCGACAATAAGGCTTGCTTTGATGGTTGTGGAAAGCTATACCTTGTAAACGAACCCTTTGTGGCTACAAGTGAAAGCCAAATCCCTGCAGAGCCATCGATATACTATTTTCCAAGCAATTTGACCACAATTGGTACCGAAGGTGTTTTCAGAGGCTCAAAGAGCATTAACGATGTTTTAGTGTTTGGTGCAAAATTCACTGCTATTAATAGTAGGGTTGCATTTCAAAACTGTCCTGCGAACACAGTTGTTTTTCTTGGCGACATGACAGAGGTTGTTGCATATGATACATATTATTGGGGAACCAAAAACTTTATTTTTGCTAACCCTAACGACAAATCTGCAAGCGACCTAAGTAATCTTGCCTTGAAATCAAGCTCAACGGCATATTTCTGCTATGGTGACAATCCATCCCACTTATTTGAAAAGCAGCTTTCAACCGAGGCAAGCTGTACAATGCCTGCAATGACAGCAGACTACTGCTTCTGTGGTCAACTCATTCCTAACACAGAAGCAACTGTTGGCGATGCCCTCGGACACAGCCACACAATCTATCTTGGTACGGTTTACGAAAGCTATATGGCAGAAGGCTATAAGGAATATGAGTGCGACAGGTGTGGAAATGTGAACGTTGACGAAAAAGCACCAGCTCTCTTCACCTGCCTTGGCTATGCAACCTTTGAAATTGGCAATGGTGGAATCACAATAGGCTTTTCTGCAAACAACGTAGCTATTGCCGAATACGAGGAATTAATGGGCAAGGACCTAAAATATGGTGTCTTTGCAGTATTACAAAATAGACTTGGCGAAAACGATATATTCGCAGATGATGGCACTGCATCTGCTGGTGTAATTAATGCCGATTTCACAAGTCGTAACGTTGACTTGTTTGAATTGAGAATATTAGGCTTTGAAGAAGAATATAGAGATATGAAGCTTGCTATGGGAGCATATGTGGCAACAACAGACGCAGAAGCAACAGAATATTCCTATTTACAACCAGGTACACCTGAGGAAAATGAGAAATATTGCTTTGTTTCATATAGCAGTGTTGCAGGAAATTCTTCAACAATTGAATAAAAATATTGTATAGCAAAAAGACACAGGGGAGCTACCCTGTGTCTTTTTTTAATCCTTATAGCCGTTTAAAGCCTTTTTTACGTATATGCCTGTATATGAGTTAGGATTTTTTGCAACCTCCTCGGGGGTACCCTTAGCGACTATTGTGCCACCACCATCGCCACCCTCAGGACCCATATCAATGATATAGTCTGCGGTTTTGATAACGTCAAGGTTATGCTCAATAACGACAACACTATTTCCTGCATCGACAAGTCTTTGAAGCACGGAAATAAGCTTCTTTACGTCCTCGGTGTGCAAGCCTGTTGTAGGCTCGTCAAGAATGTAAATAGTCTTACCCGTTGACCTTTTTGCAAGCTCAGTTGCAAGCTTAACTCTTTGCGCCTCACCACCTGAAAGGGTAGTAGAGGATTGTCCTATTTTAACGTAGCCTAAGCCAACGTCACAAATTGTTTGTAGCTTTTTGGAAATAGATGGAATTTCACTAAAGAAGGTAGCACCCTCCTCAGCAGTCATTTCTAGCACGTCGGAAATATTCTTACCCTTGAATTTTACCTCAAGAGTGTCCTTGTTATATCTTTTGCCTTTACATACGTCACATTTAACGTAAACGTCAGGTAAGAAGTGCATTTCTATCTTCTTAACACCGTCACCCTCACAGCTTTCGCAACGTCCACCCTTTACGTTAAATGAAAAGCGACCAGGACCGAAGGAACGCATTTTTGCATCAGGTGTTTTTGCAAATAAATCTCTTATTTCAGAGAAAAGACCGGTATACGTGGCTGGATTTGACCTAGGTGTCCTACCGATTGGGGACTGGTCAATGGCAATAACCTTATCAAGAGATTCATAGCCCTCAATTCTGTCGCACTTACCTGGATAGGTAATAGCACGATTAAGCTTTTTTGCAAGGCTTTGCAAAAGTATCTTGTTTACAAGAGAGGATTTACCCGATCCCGAAACACCGGTAACTGCCACAAAGCAACCTAGAGGAATTTCAACGTCAATGGACTTTAGGTTGTTTTCTCTTGCACCAAATACCTTTAAGTAATTTCCGTTACCCTTGCGTCTTTTCTTAGGAATTTCAATTGATTTTCTGCCTGATAGGTAAGCGCCTGTTATTGAGTCCTTACATTCCATAATTTCTTTAGGTGTGCCACAAGCAACCACCTTACCACCATGGACACCTGCGTGTGGTCCTATATCGATAATATAGTCGGATTCTAGCATAGTTTCCTCATCATGCTCAACAACTATAACAGTATTACCCACGTCTCTTAATTTCTTAAGGGTGTTAATTAGCTTTGAGTTGTCACGTTGATGCAAGCCAATGCTAGGCTCGTCAAGAATATAAAGCACACCAACAAGGGATGAGCCAATTTGTGTAGCAAGTCTGATTCTTTGTGCCTCGCCACCTGAAAGGGTAGCTGACTTTCTTGCAAGAGTAAGATATTCAAGACCTACACTCTTTAAAAATCCAAGCCTTGCCTTGATTTCCTTTAAAATCTCCTTAGCAATCTTTTCTTGACCACCCTCGTATTTTAAGGAGCTTACAAAATCAAGTGCGTTTGTAATTGACATTTTACAAAACTCGTCAATGTTTTTGCCACCAACCTTAACGGAAAGTGCTTGCTTGTTAAGTCTTTGTCCGTTACAAACAGGACAGGGCACCTCCTCGATAAATTGCTCATAATAGTCAGAGTCAAACATTGTCATTCTTGCTTCAATGGTTTTTATAATACCCTCAAATTTGACCGTTTGTCTTTTGTGTTGCTTAGCAAAGTATCTGTCAATTGTGTAATATTCGTCCCCTGTACCGTAAAGAAGTGCATTTAATTGCTCTTCGGTAAAATCCTTTATCGGTGTATCAAGTGAAAAGCCAACTCGTTCACCAACTGCAATTAGAAGAGGACCACTCCAGCTTTCCTCGTCAATAGTCTTAAAGCCGTTCACCTGTACAGCACCCTCCTTTAGTGAAAGAGAGGTGTCGGGAATAATTTTGTCAGGAGAAATATTTCTCATTTCGCCAATGCCAAGACAATGAGGACAAGCACCAAAGGGGTTATTAAAGGAGAAGGACCTAGGCTCAAGCTCGCCAAAGCTAATTCCGTGCTCCTCACAGGCATAGTTTGTAGAAAACTCGTACTCAACGCCCTCACCCTCACGAGGCACAGTTAAAATATTTACTCGTCCGTCAGTTACCTTAAGTGCGTTTTCAACAGAGTCAGCAAGACGAGGACGAATATCGCTTTTCATAACTAAACGGTCGATCACAATATCAATTGAGTGCTTTTTAGTCAATTCAAGCTCAATATCCTCGTTTAGGTCGTAAATTGTGCCGTCAATTCTAAGCCTTGCATAGCCATTCTTACGTGCATCGGCAATAACCTTTTCGTGACGACCCTTTTTACCCTTAACCACAGGGGCTAGGACTAAAAATCTTTCACCCTCCTCAAAGTCAAGGATACGGTCGATTATTTGGTCAACGCTTTGTTGCTTAATTTCTTTATTACATACAGGACAATGCACAACGCCGAGCCTTGCATATAAAAGTCTTAGGTAGTCGTAAATTTCAGTAACAGTACCAACCGTTGACCTTGGATTTTTAGAGGTAGTTTTTTGGTCGATTGAAATAGCAGGGGAAAGACCCTCAATAGAGTCAACGTCTGGCTTATCAAGCTGACCTAAAAACTGTCTTGCATAAGAGGACAAGGACTCAACAAAGCGCCTGTGTCCCTCAGCATATATAGTATCGAAGGCAAGAGAGGACTTACCGGACCCGGAAAGACCTGTCAAGATAACAAGCTTGTCTCTAGGGATAGTAACGTCAATATTCTTGAGGTTGTTTACTCTTGCACCTCTTATTTCGATTTTATCCTTCATTTTTTGTTCCTTATTTCTTTATTGAAGCACGTAGCTCCTTAATTTTATCACGTAGGAAGGCAGCCTTCTCAAAGTCAAGCTTGGAGGAGGCAGAGCGCATTTCCCTTGTGTATTCCTCAATAAGACTTTCCTTGTCAGCCTTAGATAGCTTAGCCTTCTTTTTCTCGTCGGATTTTTTACCAAGGTCGATAATATCGTGCACACCCTTGATAATAGTTTTTGGAACTATACCGTTTTCCTCGTTATATTCCATTTGTACACGGCGACGACGATTTGTTTCGTCAATTGCACTCTTCATAGACCTTGTTATCTTGTCTGCATACATAATAACTTGACCGTTTGCGTTTCTTGCAGCACGACCGATTGTCTGTATAAGTGAGGTTTCGGAACGGAAAAGACCCTCTTTATCAGCATCGAGAATAGCAACTAGGGAAACCTCGGGAATATCAAGTCCCTCACGAAGTAGGTTAATACCTACTAGCACGTCAAACTCCCCTGTGCGAAGTCCACGGATAATTTCCATTCTTTCCATAGTGTCAACGTTGTGGTGAATGTACTTTGCACTAACACCATTACCACGAATAAACTCGGTTAGGTCCTCTGCCATTTTGGTGGTAAGAGTAGTTACAAGGACCTTGTCGCCCTTTTCAACTCTTAGCTTGATTTCGCCTAAAACGTCGTCAACCTGTGTTGAAATTGGACGTACAATAATTTCAGGGTCAACAAGACCCGTTGGACGAATTAATTGCTCGGCAATTCTTGTGGATTGCTCCCTTTCGTAGTCCGATGGGGTAGCAGACACATAAACCACCTGATTTAGCTTGCTTGTAAATTCCTCGAAATTCAAGGGTCTGTTATCGTAAGCCGATGGAAGCCTAAAGCCGTACTCAACAAGGTTAGTTTTTCTTGCTAAATCCCCACCACTCATACCTCTTATTTGAGGCACACTTACGTGGCTTTCGTCGATAAACATTATATAATCCTTAGGGAAGTAGTCAAGCAAGGTGTAGGGAGTTGACCCAGGTGCACGACCTGACAAAATACGTGAGTAGTTTTCAACACCTGAGCAAAAGCCGATTTCCTTTAGCATTTCAATATCGTATTTTGTTCTTTCCTCAATACGTTGTGCCTCAATTAGCTTGTTACGAGACTTAAAATATTCAACCCTTTCCTTCATTTCTTGATAAATTTGGTCAAGGGCGGAGTCCTTTTTATCTTGTGAAACAACATAGTGATTTGCAGGAAAAATTACTGTATATTTTAGGTTGCGCAAAACCTCGCCGGTTAGCACGTTGATTTCGCAAAGCCTTTCGATTTCGTCACCAAAAAACTCAACTCGAATAGCCTTATCCCCTGAGGATGCAGGTAGAATTTCAACCACGTCACCCCTAATTCTAAACTTATTACGGACAAAGTTAATATCGTTTCTTTCATAGGACATTGAGATAAGCTGCTTTACAAGGGTATCTCTTGACATAGCGCTACCTTCTCTTATGCCGATTTGCATATTTTGGTATTCCTGTGGGTCACCAAGAGAATAAATACAGGATACACTAGCAACTATGATTACGTCACGACGCTCAAATAAAGCACTTGTTGCACTGTGTCTTAGCTTATCAATTTCGTCGTTAATCATTGCGTCCTTTTCAATGTACATATCCTTACCTGGGATATATGCCTCAGGCTGATAATAATCATAATAGGACACGAAATATTCAACCGAGGCATCAGGGAAAAGCTCACGCATTTCAGAGCAAACCTGCGCTGCAAGGGTTTTGTTTGGCTCGAAAATAATAGTAGGGCGATTGACGTTTGCAATTACGTTTGCCATAGTAAAGGTTTTGCCTGAGCCGGTTACACCTAATAGTGTTTGTGCACGCTCACCCTTTAAAATTCCGTCAGTTAACAGCTCAATTGCCTGTGGCTGGTCGCCTGTTGGCTTATATGAGCTTTTTAGAACAAATTTATCCATAAAAAACGCCCCCTTAATCAAAATTTCCTAAAGGATATTTTAACATATATCATTTTAAAAGTAAATAGAATATAAAACAAAAATTCAAAGAAAATATTTGGAAGAAAAAGAGGGCTACCCACAAAAAATGGGTAGCCTAAAATTTATTTCTTATCGAAAAGCGCAAGGGATTGCTCCTTTGTAAATTCGTACTTCTTATTACAGAAGTGACAGTCAAGAGTGATTTTTTCCTCCTCGCCATTTTCCCTTTGCTCGGAAAGGATTTGCAAAACCTCTTTTTTGCCAATGCTAAATAGTGCCCTTTCGGTGCGTTCACGTGTACAATCACACTTGTATTCAACGGTTAATTCATCAAAAAGGTCATACTCAATTCCATCAAGGGCAATTTTTAAAACATCCACGTTTGAAAGACCCTTATCAAATAGTGTAGACACATTAGTAAGCTTTTTTGCATTTTCTTCAAGCTTAGCAATTACCTCTTCATCAGGAAAGGGTAGCAATTGTACGAAAACACCACCGGCAGATTGACATCTGTAATCCTTGCCAACTAAAACACCAAGGGCGCAAAGGGTAGGTGTTTGCTCACTAGTTGCGTAATATTGTGCAATATCCTCGGCAACCTCACCAGAAACAAGCTCAATATTTCCGTTGTAGGGCACCTCGTCACCTACATCCTTAGATACGGAAAGAATACCACCACCTACAATGCCAGAAACGTCAAGCTTTCCATTTGGCTTAAGTGGCTTGTCGGCACAAGGGTTAGAAACGTAGCCCTTTACATTTCCATAGTAGTCACTAACGCAAAGAGTAGTACCGGCAATTCCATTGCCACGAATGGCAACTGTCATTGTGCATTCAGGCTCAGGTAGCATTGTGCCCATAACAGATGAAGCAGTTAAAAGCCTACCTAAAAGGGCAGTTGCAGTAGGTGATGTGTTGTGATGCGAGATAGCCTCGTTTACAATATCGGTTGAGTTTATAACGTAGGCACGAGCACTTCCATCTCGTGTCATTGCACGTAAAATAGTTGACATTTTGTTCTCCTTTTATTTTTTACATCTTACGGTAAAGCACCATTTTTCGTTGTCGTCGTTTGCAGGATTTTCACTAAAATCCCCCTTGACGTGTATGATTTCAAAGCCACACTCTAAAAGTGCACCTTCAATTTGCTTTCTCGAATAGCATTTTTCTGTTTGGATTTCCTTATATCTTTCATAGCTACCATTTGGTTGCCTTTCAAATATGCTTAGGTAAAATCTACAAAGCTTACTTTTTTCGTTGTAGTCGTTTTGCCATGCTAAGAGGGTGTCCTTGTCCTCAATAACATAATCGTTTTGACCATAAAATTCCTTAAATCTTTTAGGGGTATTTATATCAAAAACAAACACTCCGTCGGGAATTAAGTAGTTGTGCACTAGTGAAAAGCACTTTTTCACCTGACTTAGCTTGGTTAAGTAATTTATGCTATCAAGAGTACAAACACAAGCATCTACTGTGCCATAAAGCTCAAAATCGGTCATATCCTGACATAGCCATAGAATATCGTTAATGCCCTTGTCGTAGCATATGTCCTTAGCCTGTGATAGCATTTCCTCGCTTAAGTCGATGCCAGTCATATCAAAGCCCTTGTCACGTAGCAAAAAGGTAAGCTTACCCGTGCCACAGGCAAGGTCTAGGACTAGATTAGTTTTTGTAAGCTGGTTTTCACGAATTTCCTTAGTTAAATAATCTGCAATAGCTAGGTAATCACAGCCATAATTTAAGCTATCGTACACTGAGGCAAGTGAAGAATATTGCTTATCCATTCCAAAAAGCCACCTTTCCTTAAGTTCATATTATTTTAGCACAAAACTTTTATAAAGTAAAGATATTTAAGGAAATTATTCCTTGAAAAGTAGTTGCTTAATTCCACAAAGGTCACCAGCCCCCATTAAAAGCACAAGGTCGCAATCGGTTGATTTGATTTTATCTACTACCTCGCTTCTATCTTTTATAAGTGTTCCACCACAGTCACGGGCAAATTTCTCTTCGTCTAAGCCGTATATATTTTCCTCTCTTGCACTAAAGGTAGGAAGAATAATAAGGCTACTAGCAACTCTTAGTGACTTGCAAAATTCGTCATACAAGGAAACTGTCCTTGAGTAGGTATGAGGCTGAAAAACGCAAAGGATTTTCTTCTTACCATTGTCAATAGCCGAGTCAAGAGTACATTTAATTTCGCTAGGGTGGTGGGCATAATCCTCAAAAATATCTACCCCTGTGTCTGTTTTTCCTAAAAAGTCCATTCGCCTTTTAAGCCCTCTGTATTCAAAAAGAGCACTTGAAATAATAGAGGGTGCAATACCAAAATTGTGTGCAATTGAAAAAGCGCAAAGACTATCGTAAATATAGTGGGTGCCACTCTGTGATAAATAACACCTTGCAATCTCCGTACCCTTATAAATGACAATATAGCTACTAGGCGACAAAAGCTTAGCCATATAGTCTGCATTATTTTGTATTCCATAGGTAATTATATTGTTATGATTTATGCCTTGGGATAGCTTGTCGTCAACGTTAATATAGACACTCTGTGCGTAATTTGCGAATTTTTGAAAGGATTTTACTATATCCTCAACCGAATTGAAATAGTCTAAATGCTCACTATCTATATTGAGTATTCCTGCATCAGTTGGCGACTGACATAAAAAAGAATCTAGATACTCGCATGCTTCAAAAATACACACGTCCTTCTTGTCGATTATACTACACGACCCTGTTGATTTCATTTCGGCACCACAAAAGACAGTAGGGTGTCTGTGAGCCTTTGTAAATATACATTCAAGCATTGCAGTCGTAGTGCTTTTTCCGTGCATTCCACACACGCCTATGCGTTTTTTATAGTTAGATACCACGTACCCAAGAAAATTTGCACGGGAAATTAATGGTATATGCTTCTTTTTTGCTTGCTTATACTCAAAATTATCCTCGTCAATAGCCCCGGTGTAAACTACTAGGTCCATACCCTCAACGTTGTCGGGGGTTGACTTGTAGGTTATTTTACATAGGTGCTCTAGCTTCTTAGTTATATTTGTTCTTTTGCTGTCATATCCATACACGTCCTTGCCCATATATCGACAATATGTAGCAAGCGAGGACATGCTAACACCACCTATTCCTATGAAAAATAGCTGTCTTGCCTCTGTAAACAAATTATGAATTTCACTAGCTGATAAATTGGTGTTTTGAATTGCCATAACAGAAAACCCCCGTAAATTTGATAAAAAGCGACACTTCGTCACAAAAAATACTAGACCATTTCACAAAATCATTTCACATTATACTTATTTTATTCACATTCCCTTGCTATAATTATTATGTCAAATAAAAACTTGCTCTTGATATGTTCTCAAACTCTAAAAGGACAGGCACGGGCAGACTGAAAGTGAGGAAATAAAAATGACTATTACCGACATCAAAATCAGAAAGTTTTTCAACGAGGGACCAATGAAGGCAGTTGTATCCGTAACATTTGACGGTGCACTTGCAGTACACGACGTAAAGGTTATCAATGCAAAGGACAAGTATTTCATCGTTATGCCTAGCCGTAAGAATCCAGATGGCACATACAGAGATATTGTTCATCCAATCAACGCAGAGTTTAGAGCAGAGCTTGAGGGTGCTGTAATTAAGGCTTACTTCGAGGGACTAGCTGATGCAGAGTTTGAGGAGCCTCAGGGTGTATAATTAAATGAATTCTCGGTGAAATGCCGAGAATTTTTTTATTTTCTCATATTGACATACGAAATAAAGGTGCTATAATATATTAAAGACTTTTAAATAATTTATACGTTATAGTATATGCATAAAGGAGCTAATATGGCAGTTAAAATTCAAAAGCCAAGAGGCACAATGGATATTTTTCCAAGTGATGCACTTGTTTGGCAAAAAATAGAAAGCAAGGCAACCGAGGTTGCAGCTAGGTTTGGCTTTGGCGAGATTCGTACACCTACCTTTGAGGACCTTTCCTTATTCAAGCGTGGCGTTGGTGAGGTAACTGACGTTGTGCAAAAGGAAATGTACGTTTTTCAAGATAAGGAGGACCGTACCTTTGCATTAAGACCGGAGGGTACTGCATCTGTTGTACGTGCTATTATTGAAAACGGCAAGGCATCTGACGTTATGCCACTAAGATATTTCTATCTTATAAATTGCTTTAGATACGAAAAGCCACAGGCAGGCAGAAGTCGTGAGTTTTTCCAATTTGGTACTGAAATGTTTGGTACAAAGGACGCAAGTGCAGATGCAACTGTTATTGCTCTTGCAAATACCCTTTTCAAGGAGCTTGAAATTAAGGACGTTGAATTGCACATAAATTCAATCGGCTGTCCCGAGTGCAGACCTAAGTATAGAGAGGCACTAGTTAATTATTTTAAATCTCACGAGGACAAGCTTTGCGATACCTGTCGCGAAAGATTAAAGACTAACCCCTTACGTGTGCTTGACTGTAAGAGTCCTATTTGCTCAGAGATTGCAAAGGACGCACCTAACACAATTGACTACCTTTGCCCTGAGTGCGACGAGCACTTTAACGATTTGAAGTCATACCTAAACGCACAAGGCATTGATTATAAGGTTGACACAAGAATTGTTCGTGGACTTGACTACTACACAAAGACTGTCTTTGAGTTTATCTGTAACAAAATAGGCGCTCAAAGCACAATTTGTGGTGGTGGACGCTATGACGGACTTATGGAACAGCTAGGTGGCCCTTCATTGCCTGGTATAGGCTTTGGTATGGGACTTACCCGTCTAATTCTTGCAATGGAAGCAAGCGGTGCATCAGCAATTGACGTACCTAAGCCTCTTGTATATATTGCACCTATGGGCAAGGATGCAAGAGTTAAGGCACTTTCCCTAGTAGCTCAATTGAGAAATAAGGGCATTTACGCAGAATGTGACATAAGTGCAAGAAGCCTAAAGGCACAGATGAAGTATGCTGACAAAATCGGCGCACACTACACCTTGATTATAGGCGATAGTGAGCTTGAATGTGGTAAGGCACAGCTTAAGGATATGACAAATAGCACTCAAAAGGAAATTGAAATTGATAGTCTTATTAAGGAATTATTAGACTAACGGAGGAAAATATGGACATTTTTGAAAAGAACGACAAGCGTACCCACTACTGTGGTACTCTAACAAGTGAAAATATCGGTCAAAGAGTTTGCGTTTTAGGTTGGGCACAAAAGCAAAGAGACCTAGGTAGCCTTATCTTTATTGACCTAAGAGACAGAACAGGCATTGTTCAGCTTGCCTTTGACGAAAATACAGACAGAGAAATTTTTGACAAGGCATTTTCCGTTCGTGCAGAGTTTGTGCTTTGCGCAAAGGGTGTAATTAGAGAAAGAGCAACAAAGAATAAGAATATTCCAACAGGTGATATTGAGGTTGTTGTTGACGAGCTTAAGGTGCTTAACAAGGCTCAAACACCACCATTTGACATAGCAGATGGTGGCGACGTAAAGGCTGAGCTTAGAATGAAGCACAGATACCTTGACCTTCGTCGTCCTGAAATGCAAAGAAACATTATTGCAAGGTCTCAAATTACTAATCTTACAAGAAATTACTTTAACGAAAACGGCTTTATCGACATAGAAACACCTAACCTTATAAGACCTACACCAGAGGGAGCAAGAGACTATCTTGTACCTAGCCGTGTACATAAGGGCAACTTCTATGCGCTTCCACAGTCCCCTCAAATTTACAAGCAATTACTTATGTATTCAGGCTTTGACCGTTACATTCAAATTGCTCGTTGCTTCAGAGACGAGGACCTGCGTGCAGACCGTCAGCCTGAGTTTACTCAAATTGATATGGAGGTTTCCTTCACAACTGAGGATGAGCTTATGGAAATCAACGAGGGCTTCATGAAGTACATTTTCAAGAACTTTATGAAGAAGGAGCTTGAAACACCATTCCCACGTATGACATGGCACGAGGCTATGGAAAGATTCGGCTCAGATAAGCCTGATATCCGTTTTGGCTTTGAATTAAATAACATTTCCGATATTGTTGCAGGCTCTGAATTTAAGGTGTTTGCAGGTGCCGTTCAAAATGGTGGCTCTGTGCGTGCTATCAACGTTAAGGGTGGCGCTAAATTCTCAAGAAAGGAAATTGACTCTCTTACTGAAAAGGCTAAGCACTATCACGCAAAGGGTCTTGCTTGGCTAAAGAAATCAAATGGTGAGATTTCCTCATCCTATGCAAAGTTCCTAACTGAGGAAGAAAATAACAAGATTAACGAGCGCCTCGGCCTTGAGGACGGAGACTTAATTTTGGTAGTTGCAGATAAAAACAAGGTTGTATTTGATACTCTTGGAGCACTTCGTTGCGAGTGTGCAAAGCGTCTTGGACTTCTTGATCCAATGGACTTCAAGTTCTTGTGGGTAACTGAATTCCCACTATTTGAGTACAGCGAAGAGGACCAAAGATTTTATGCAATGCACCATCCATTCACAGCTCCTATGGTTGAGGACTACCAATATATTGAAAGCGACCCTGCAAGAGTAAGAGCAAGAGCTTACGATATCGTTCTTAACGGTACCGAGCTTGGTGGTGGCTCAATTAGAATTAACACAACGGAAATGCAAGAGAATATGTTCCGTGTGCTTGGTATTTCCAAGGAGGATGCAAACGAGAAGTTTGGCTTCTTGCTTGAGGCATTCAAGTACGGCGTACCACCTCACGGTGGACTTGCATTCGGTCTTGATAGACTTGTTACCTTGCTTCTCGGACACGAGGACATAAGAGACGTAATTGCATTCCCTAAGGCGCAAAACGCATCTGAGGTTATGTCTAAGTGTCCATCTTATGCAAATCCTGCTGATTTGGCAGAGCTTGGTATTGCAATAATTCCACAAGACGAGGAATAATAAACAAAAAGCCCCAGTTTTTTCTGGGGCTTTATTAAAAGGATTGTTATGACGATAAATCAAGCACTAGACAAGCTAAAGAGGTCAAGGTTTCGTTCCTCGTTTCATCTAAGCAAAGAGGATATAGCTTACGTAAGGCAAAAAGGAATAGAAACAATAAAGACTCACGCACGTGATTTTGTAAGAAAGCGACTTGCCCCTGCCTACATAGAAAACGATGGGAGTCAAACACCAACTAAGGGTCACCCCGTCTTTGTAGCACAGCATGCCTGTGCTTGCTGTTGTAGGTCCTGCCTAAATAAGTGGTACAAGGTGCCAAAGGGGATTGCGCTTACAGAAATTCAACAGGAGAAGATAGTTAAGCTTTTGATTTCTTGGATAGAAAAGCAGTGTGAAAAATAACAAGTGAACAAATGCAAATTTGTTCATATATTTCAAAAGGTGAGAAAACAATGAATTATACCTATATTCTAAGATGTGCAGATGGCACTCTTTACTGTGGTTGGACTAACAACCTTGAAAAAAGGCTTAAGGCACACAATAGTGGCAAGGGCGCAAAATACACAAGATGCCGTCTTCCTTGTGAGTTAGTCTATTATGAAGAATTTGAAACCTCAATCGAGGCACAAAAACGAGAATATAAAATCAAGACTCTTTCAAGAGAAGAAAAGCTTGCACTAATTAAAGGCTTCAATAAATAAAAAATCAAGGACCTCACAGTCCTTGATTTTTTTGTTATTTAGAGTATAGCTTGTAAAGCTCGGTGTAAACTCCGTTTTTGGCAATCAACTCGTCGTGAGTGCCTTCCTCCTCGATTCCCTTTTCGGTGAGGACTAGGATTCTATCTGCGTTTTTGATAGTTGTTAGTCTGTGGGCAATTGTAAGAGTTGTCCTACCCTTAGCAAGGGTTTCAAGAGATTTTTGCACTATATATTCACTTTCGTTGTCAAGGCTTGAGGTTGCCTCATCAAGAATAAGAATTGGTGGGTTTTTAAGGAATAGTCTTGCGATTGAAATTCTTTGCTTTTGTCCACCGGATAGCTTAACGCCTCTCTCTCCTACGTAAGTATCATAGCCATTTGGTAGGCTTGAGATAAATTCGTGTGCACCGGCAAGGATTGATGCCTTTTCGATTTCCTCGTCTGTTGCATCTAGCTTACCATATCTTATATTTTCCTTAACACTACCAGAGAATAGATAAACGTCCTGTTGTACTGTGCCGATATTTTCACGCAAGGATTTTATTGTAAGGTCACTAATACTATTTCCATCAACGGTTATGTCGCCATCAGTAATTTCATAAAACCTTGGAATCAAAGAGCAAAGTGTAGTTTTACCACCGCCAGATGGACCGACAATTGCAATGTTTTCTCCTGCGTTGATTTTAATGTTGATATTGCTTAAAACTAGGTCGTTGCCAGCCTCGTATTTAAAGGAAACGTTTTTAAATTCAATGTCGCCCTTAACGTTTTCAAGGGGAAGCGCATTTTCCTTATCAATGATTTCAGGCTTTAAGCACATAATCTCGTCAAATCTTTCAATACCTGTCATTCCTCGTTGGAATTGCTCGGTAAATTCAACTATTTTTCTAATTGATGCTATTAGTGTAGTTACGTACAAAAGATAGGCTATGTAGTCGCTTGCTTGAATTTGCTTATTTATTAAGAAGATAGCGCCAACAACTACAACCACTATGTAAATAATGCCGTCGAAAAGCCTTGTGCAGGATTGAAAGCCACCCATAGCAAAGTAGGACCTCTTTTTGATAGCAAGAAATTCGCAGTTACCCTTGTCAAATTTCTTTTGCTCAACGTCCTCGTTCACAAAAGACTTTACTACTCTAATGCCTAAAAGACTATCCTCAACCTGTGAGTTTACCTCGCCAACCTTTACACGATTTTCCTTAAAGGTTTGTCGCATTGCGCGTCTAAACGGAAGAAGTGTAAGTAGGGCAAGAGGCACGGTTGCAAAAACGATAAGGGTTAAAATTGGGTTAATTGAGCAAAGAATGATAAAGGACGCAACAAGCTTTATGCCTGCAATAAAATATTCCTCGGGACAGTGATGGGCAAATTCTGTAACGTCAAATAGGTCACTTGTAATTCTTGACATTAAGGTGCCTATTTTTGTGTTATCATAATAGGAAAATGAAAGTCTTTGATATTGGGCGAATAAATCGTGACGCATATCTGTTTCGATTTTAGTACCCATTATGTGACCGAAGGTAGCCATATAAAAGTTAGCGCCCGTGTCAATAATTCTTAATGCAAGATAGAAAAGACCACATTTTAAAACTAGGTCAAGCGTTAGTGAGGCTAAGTCTGTTGTTGCCCTGTTTGTAATTTCTCTTACAATCATAGGAAGGACCAACTCACAAACGGTAGTCAATGCAGCACAGAATAAGTCTGCAATTAAAATCCAAATATATTTTTTGTAGTAGGGCAAAAATCTTTTAAATAGCCCTAATTTTGTTTTTTTCTTTTCCATTGTTTACTCCATACAGTAGTTTAAAAAATCATAAACGGCTTTTTTATATTTTTCCGGGTTAGCAAGGAATGAAATTCCGTGGTCGGCACCCTCAAAGGTGTAAAGAAAGCATTTTGATTTGCATTTTTCATAAATTCGCTTACTCATTTCACAGGGTACAAAGCTATCAGCCTCGCCGTGTAAAATTAGCATAGGCACCCTTGCATTTTCAACTGCACCCTCACAGCTAAAGCTATCAGGGTTAAAGTGCCCAAACAAAATTGCACCTAGCTTGATTAAGGGATAAATTAGTGTAGGATTTAATTTCATATCACTACACACCTTCTTTATAATATCACGAGGTGAAGAGAAGGGACAGTCGGCAATAATGCCCTTAACATTTTCTGGTAGGTCATAGGCAGAGGCGCCAATAACGGTTGACCCACCCATTGATACACCAACTAGGAAAATAGGCACGTTTCCAAAGCGACCCCTTGCGTATTCACACCATGCCTTGGCATCGCGGGCTTCCTTAATACCAAAGGTAATTGATTTGCCATGGCTAAGTCCGTGACTGCGTTGGTCAACTAAAAGGATATTATGGTTTAATTCTCTTGCAAGGGCATGTCCACCACAAAAATCTCGAAAGGCAGACCCACGGTAGCCGTGAAATTGTATTTGAAGAGGGGCACCGTCTTTTGTATGATAGTATCTTGCAAAAAGCTTAGTGCCATCAAAGCTTTTAATAGTAACCTCTTCAAAGGGAATAGTCCTAATCTGTCCTACGAGAGTAGTCATTAATTCTGAAACAGCTTTGTATGAATCCTTGTCGAGAAAATCAAGAGAATTGGTTTTTCTTTTTTCGATTTTTGGGGAATAAAAGGCTTGAGAGTAAGCATATAAGGACCCAATAAGTAAGCCTAATATTAACACACCAACAACAGAAATTATAGCAATTACAAAATCTGGCATAATATCCCCCTTTTCTTTTATAAGATATTATAGACCCAATTTTTTCTAAAATCAACAGGGATTAAAAAAATAAATTTAAAATAGGAAGAAAAATGCTCTGTAATTTTAAAACAGAGCATTTGCAAATGATAAAAATTATTCGTCGTCGGGGTTGATTTTAGGCAAGTCCTCGTCCTTTTTGCTGTCGTCATCAACAGGGGCTTCACCATTATCAAAGGGAGAATCCTCGCCATCGGAATCACCATCAGCAGGCACTTCCTCGTCAACAGGCACTCCCTCGTCAGCAGGTACTTCCTCGTCGGCTGGTGCTTCCTCGTCAACAGGTACTTCCTCGTCAACAGGAACTTCCTCGTCGGCGGGTGCTTCCTCGTCAGCAGGCACTTCCTCGTCGGCGGGTACTTCCTCGTCGGCTGGCACTTCCTCGTTAGCAGGTACTTCCTCATCAGCAGGTACTCCCTCGTCAGCAGGCACTCCCTCGTCAGCAGGCACGTCCTCGTCGGCAGGCACTTCCTCGTCAGCAGGTGCTCCCTCGTCGGCAATCGCCGGTACAGCCTCAGGTGTGTTAGAAGGAGTTTCATTTTCCTCGTCTAGATTGTCAAGGTCGTCAAAATCGTCAAGGTTAAGCTTCTTCTTATTTTTTTCGTTGAAAAACATATCAAGACCTGAAGAGAAGATAGAATTTACCGGGAACATTGTAAATTGAATAATCTTATAAATCTTAGGAATAATTCTTCCAGGTACAACAAAATCATCTGCCTTTTGCTTTTTGTCAAACATACCGAAAAGCACAGGAATGCTAAATTGTGCATTCAATCGTCTTGCAAACCTTGTTGCGTCAATAATATTCATTGAGCCAAACATACCACCGACAGGAATGAATGCAGCAAAGAGGTCGTCGGGCAGCTTGTTGAAAAGCTTATCGGAATAAAGTGTGTTAGATGCTATGTAATATTTTTTACCATCGGTAATATCAGTAATAATCAAGCCGAAGGCAGAGGTGTCGTCAGTCTTTGCAGAAACACCCTTAATAACTAAATTTCCCACACTCCACTCAAGGTCTGACCCAAACATAACGGGGTTAGCGTTCATTTTAGTCCATGCCTTAGAGTGTGTCTTGAAAACAGTTTGTGAGCACAAAACGTCAACCTTGTGCTTAACCTTAATAGGGAAGAAAAGGAATTTTCTTTTCTTAACGTATGCAGTAACGGTTTTAGGGTCGCATCTGTCGGGATGTGAGCTTGTCAAAATAATAGCATCGGGCTTTATTTTCAAAAGCTTTCTTTTAATACCCATTTTTCTTTTGAAGGATGCGTCTGTATCACGTAGGGAGTTGGAAAGATAAGGGTCAATAACAACCTTAGTTTTTCCAGAAACAAAGAGAAGACCACCATGTCCTATCCACATAACTTTCATTAGAATATACCTCGCTTTTTACGAATTAGTAAAACATTATACTCTATTGTAGCACAAAAAAACCCAGTTGTGTGAAAAAATCCTAAAATAATATAAAAAAATATGGAAAGTTATCGTAAGTTGTGATAAAATAGTATCCTAAGGGGGGATTAAGATTGAAGGTATATGATTTAAATACAATGCAAATCACACAAATTAGTGAAAATACCGTAGTTGCCTTAGGCACCTTCGATGGCTTTCATCTTGGTCATGCCTCGGTATTTAAAAACACCTTTTACGAGGCAAAGAAAAGACGCTTGAAAAGTGTTGTTTATACATTTTTAGATAATCCTAGGTCGGTTGCAAAAATTCTTACGCTTGAGGAAAAGCTAGGCTTTTTCAAGAGCTTTGGTATAGACTATGTTGCCCTTGATAGCTTTGACGATATCAAGAATATGAGTGGCGAGGAATTTGTAAAGGACATCCTTATAGGTCAACTTAAGGTGACTTGCGCTTGCTGTGGCTTTAATTATCGCTATGGTAAGGGTGCCTCATGTGATGCAGAGAATTTGTGCCAAATGCTTGGAAAAGTGGGTGGGAGTGTCGTAATTTCCGAAAGAATCTTTATTGAAAACGAGACACTTTCCTCGACAAAGCTAAGAAAAATGATTGAAGACGGCTTAGTCGGTGAAATTCAAGACTATATGCCACCCTATTCGATTTATGCAAGAGTTGAAGAGGGGAAAAAGCTAGGCAGAAAAATGGGCTTTCCTACCATAAATCAGTACATACCACAGGGTAAGGTTGTGCCTAAAAATGGTGTTTACATTACTGAATGCTATATCGGTGAGGACACCTACCCCTCAATAACTAATGTAGGGGTAAGACCGACCGTTGATGGTGTATCCTCACCGGTCAACGTTGAAACTCATATAATTGGTTATGACGGAATTTTATATGGGTCATATATTAAGGTTGTCTTTCGTGAGTTTATAAGAGATGAAAGAAAATTTGACTCTATTGAGGAACTAAAAGTGCAAATTGCCAAGGATACCGACCTTGCTAAGAGGTATTTTATTTAGTCCGCTAAATAATTGAAAAAAGGTCTTTTTCCAAATTCTGCCCCAACGGGGTCGGCAAGAAAATGGATTAAGACCTTTGTTTTAGTTTTATGCAATTTGCACGAAAATTATACATTTAATATATAAATAATGACAAATTTACAAAAACACCTTGCTTTTTATAATATAATATGGTAAAATACAGTAGTAAATAATTTATAGTACAAGGAGTACACTAATGAAAAAGGCATTATCACTAATTTTGTGCGTGCTTATGCTAGTACCTTGCTTCGCTTGGCAGATAGTTGCTGACGAGGGACAGGCAACTGGCGAGTTGGAAAACATTGCTTTGTATGGTATGACCTACCATTCCTCAACGTTTAACAACGACCGTAGCGCAAAATATCTAAACAACGGCTTCCTTTGGAACTCATATCAAATGTGGGAGCCATCATCAACAGGACGTAATACTGGTCCTTGCGACGATACACTTCAGTATTGTGGTATGAAGTTTAATACATACTACGAGGGCGAGAGCATGACCATTTATATGAAGAAATGGGATGCTGTTGACGGTGCATTCTGCGTTGGCTGTAAAACTGAATACACAAATGAACAGCTTAAGGACCTTGAATACAAGACGGATAGCAAGACAGGCCAGCAGGTTCGTAAATCTGCTAAGTGCCCAACATGTGCAGACGTTACTATCACAAGCTTCTTAACTGACCAACATAACAACATTAAGTACACCATTAAGGCACTTATCTATGGTGAGTGGAAGACTCTTGGTGTTGCTTATAACAACGATTTGCAATACTACGTACCAGAGGGAGAAAACTCAGTACAGGGTGGTAACAATGCTGTTGTTGAGATTCCTTTCTACGAGTACGATGAGGATGGCAATCTTGTGCTTGACGCAAATGGTAATCCAATTCCATTTAAGGCAAACACAAAGAATATAAGAATTGAATGTACAGAGTACGGAAGATATGCAAAGTGGTACACAGACCAAGGCTACGACCCTGACAAATCACCACTTTGGGACCACTGGTGGAAGATGCCTGTAATGCACGAGGTTATCATTATGGGTAGAAAGGGCTACAAGCCTGACTTCGACGTGCCAGAGGGTGCTATGCTTTCTACAAACGCAGCACTCGGTGGCTTTGCCGGTGCTACGTCATCAACCACTGCAAGATACCCAGGCCTTGGTAATGATAATATTTCTACAACCTCTTGGAAGGGTAACAACGTTGGTGGTGTTGACGAATTCTGGATTGATTTTGATACAGCTTATGCAATTTCTAACATATCACTTAACTTTGGTGGTATGAATGAAATTGACTCAGGCATTGACCTTGAATATACCATAAGTATTAAGAAGGGCAACAATTGGCAGGTATTAAAGCGTGGCGAAAAGATTACGACTTTGACCGACGTTATTACCGATAAGCTTAATACCGATAAGCTAAAGACCTATGCAATTAATGATATTGGTATTTCTGGTGTTAAGATTTCATTTACATCATCTAAGAAAAATGGAAGTGACGTTAAGCCTGTAGTTAATGAGATAATTGCTCAAATCACAAAGGGCACAAAGCCTGATAAGACAATTTTCTATGCTGACTATATGACAGTTGCAAGAAAGGCTTCGACTGCAACAGGTAACCTTGCTTGCTACGGTACAGCTTACGCATCATCTTCATTTGAATATTCAAGTATTTCAGACCCAATCTATCTAATTGATGGAAACACATCTGACGATAGCTTTGCATGGTTTGCTGCAAACTTTGATAAGGGCACATACTGTGGTGTTACTCTTAAGGAAGCACACGAAATTACAAAGGTTGTTCTTTACTTTAACGATGCTGTAACTGAGGGCAAGCCACAAGATCACGTAATGCAGTTTGAAATTCAAGCTAAGGTAAACAACAAGTACGTAACTATTGGCGCAGGTACGTCATACGATACAAATAAAAAGTCTCCAATAGTTTCAGTAGCAGTTACTCCAACTGTGACAGACGACATTCGTGTTGTATATATTTCAAACGGTATGGTATTCCCATTCTTGAAGGAGCTTGAGGTTTACTCATCAGAGTACATTTATAGCCCATACGTTGGCTATGGTCTTGACTCATCAAGAACACTTCATGGTCGTGCATTAACATCAGCTGAAAGCTTTGCAAGAAGGTCTGCTGTTAAGCGTGCTGACTATCTCGACGTTATCTCCCCAATTCAATACTTTAACGTTCTTGCAAAGTTCGGTATCAGTGTTGAAAAGTGGATTTAATCAGCCTATAAATTAGTGTAAATTATAAAACAAAAAGACGAAGGTCAAAGCCTTCGTCTTTTTTTGCATATATAACATATGATAGAATAAGGAAAAAGTGGATAAAAAAAGTGCCTAATAATCGTAAAATGTAAAGCCACATAAAAAACTAGACCTCCCCGTATGGGAGGTCTAGCACTTTTTTAGTATTCAAATTTAATTGTTTGGTGAAGCCTTGCAGACTTGAAGCAATACTCCATAATCTTCATATCAAGACGCATTTGGTCGTGAGTGATAAGCTGAGCTTCCTTTCCGTCAATTGCATTAACAAGATTTCTGTAGAAGTTATGCACGTCGGATTTTGGGATTTCAAGCTCATACTCGTCAAGAGTAACACTATCTCTTGGTGCCATAGTTTTAGTAAGACCGGCAGCAGTTTGAACTGGTAAAACGTCATTTTCGTGCCAATATTTGCACTTAGCAACCTTGCACTTTTCTCTCCAGTCGGTAATTAGGGCAGAACCCTTTTCAGCCTTCATATAGAATCTTGGAAGTGGAAGGAAGTTATATGTACCAACCTCAACAAAAGCAACTGCGCCACTTTTAAAGGTGATTGTAAGATAAAAGCCGTCGTCAACCTTTTTGTTAGTAATGTTTGTTACCTCGCAGTTGATTGTGTCAATCTCTTCATTTTTATATATAAGCATAAGTTGGTCAATTAAGTGAATACCCCAGTCAAGAATCATACCACCACCATGCTCCTTTTCGCCTCGCCAGTCGGAGGGAATACCACGGGAGCCATGAATTCTTGATTCAATACGAATAGGCTTGCCAATCTCGCCAGAATCTACAAGAGATTGAATAGCAAGATAGTCAACGTCCCAACGTCTGTTTTGATGCACTGTAAATATTTTACCAACACGATTTGCTGTGTAAATCATTTTTTCAAGGTCGCCAGAGGAAAGGGCAACAGGCTTTTCGCAAACAACGTTTTTGCCACCCTCAAGACACTTAACAACAGTTTCAAGATGAACATCGTTAGGAATAGCAACAGTAACTATTTCAACTGATTCATCAGCAATTAGCTCGTCAAGAGATGAGTATGCGTAAATACCATTTGATTTTGCTTTTTCTGCCTTTTCTTCATCAATATCGTAGATACCGGCTAATTCTAATACGTCACTTTTAAGGGCGTGGTTAACGTGCCATGAGCCCATACCACCGTATCCTACTACTGCAATTTTCTTTTTCATATATAAAACCTTTCGAAAGCTACTTTAAAAAATTGTATTTTCCATACAAAGGTAGTATAACAAATTTATGTTAAAAAGTCAATAGAAATATGGAAAAATACGACACTTGCTCGGCAAAATTGAGTAAATTCAACATATTGAATTAAAGAATTATACTAAAAAAGTAAAGAAAAAGGCTGTCCAAAGGACAGCCCTTATAAATCTTAGTGAATAATGTACTTTTGTGTATCCTTGTCAAACAAGTGAATACGACCTGCTTCAACAGCAACCTGAATTGTATCACCAGCTCTAGCTTGTGAACGAGAGGAAACTCTTGCAGTAGCATTTTGCTCACCGATAGAGAGGTATAGGTAAATTTCAGCACCCATAAGCTCGGTAACGTCAACGTTAACCTCGATAACGTTTTCAGCCATTGTGCTAAGGTAGATTGGCTCGTCGTGAATGCACTCAGGACGGATACCAGCAACAACCTCTTTGCCAATGTAATCTTGAATAGCAGGGTCAGTAGCCTTTTCGTGAGGAAGCTTAAGTGAGTAGCCCTCAAAGGAAATGTAAACACCGTCGTCCTTCTTTTCAAGCATAGCGTTGATGAAGTTCATTTGTGGTGTACCAATAAAGCCAGCAACGAACATATTAACAGGCTTGTCGTAAAGGTTTTGTGGTGTGTCAACCTGTTGAATAAAGCCGTCCTTCATAACTACGATACGTGTAGCCATTGTCATAGCCTCAACCTGGTCGTGAGTTACGTATACGAAGGTTGTACCAACGCGCTTATGTATCTTTGTAAGCTCAGTTCTCATTGTTGCACGAAGCTTAGCGTCAAGGTTTGAAAGAGGCTCGTCAAGTAAGAATACCTTAGGATTTCTAACGATAGCACGTCCCAAAGCAACACGTTGCTTCTGACCACCTGACATAGCCTTTGGCTTTCTGTCAAGCAAGTGAGTGATGCCAAGGATTTCAGCAGCCTCCTCAACACGTCTCTTGATTTCTTCCTTTGGTGTCTTCTTTAGCTTAAGACCGAATGCCATGTTTTCGTAAACGGTCATATGTGGGTAAAGCGCATAGTTTTGGAAAACCATCGCAATATCTCTATCCTTAGGTGCGATATCATTCATTAGCTTGTCGCCGATGTAAAGCTCACCCTCAGTGATTTCCTCAAGACCTGCAATCATACGTAGAGTAGTGGACTTACCACATCCTGAAGGGCCAACGAAAATAACGAATTCCTTATCTTGAATTTCTAGACAGAAGTCTGAAACCGCTGTAACGCCACCTGGGTATTTTTTGTAAATGTGCTTAAGTGATAAACTAGCCATTATTTATTTCTCCTTTTTTGCATCATCGCCTAGCGCAAGGTCGTCAAAAAATGACGAAAATTCAAAAAATCTCGCATTAAGCCATAATAATTTTACTTTAACATAATTATTATAACAGAAATTTATACAAATTGGAATATCCTTTTTGCACAAAATTTAAGTCAAGTTATTGTGCAATGTAAACAAAAATCGTCAAATTGCACAGTTAGGTGTAAATTCTTTGAAAAAAATCCCAAGACAGGTGGACTTGCCACCTGTCTAAAGGCGGTTATATTTTCATTGTAAGGCTGATACGCTTCTTATTAAGGTCAACGCCCTTAATCTTTACAGTTACGATATCACCAACACTAAGTGCCTCAGATGGGTGCTTAATGTACTTTTCAGAAATTTCAGAAACGTGTACTAAGCCGTCCTGATGCACACCGATATCAACGAATGCACCGAAGTCAATTACGTTACGTACAGTACCTGTCATAATCATACCAGCAGAAAGGTCCTCCATGCCTAAAACGTCATCACGGAGAATAGGCTGTGGTAGTGAATCACGGACGTCACGACCTGGCTTTTCAAGCTCACCGATAATGTCAAGTAGAGTAGGCTCGCCAATGCCAAGCTCCTCAGCTAGCTTCTTAGTACCATATTTGTTGCATTGCTGTCTTATATTCTTAAGACCTGTGCCAACACTATCAAGTGTGTAATCAAACTTAGCAAGAAGTGATTTTGCACTATCATAAGACTCAGGGTGAACACCTGTGTTATCAAGAATTTCCTTAGAGTCTGGAACTCTTAAGAAGCCGGCGCATTGCTGATATGCCTTAGCGCCAATCTTAGGTACATTAAGTAGTTGCTCTCTCTTAGTAAATTCGCCGTTTTCCTCACGATATTTTACAATGTTCTTTGCAGAAGCAGTGTTAATACCGGAAATGTAGGAAAGTAGAGAATATGATGCTGTATTTACGTCAACACCGATACTGTTTACACAGTCCTCAACAACGCCACCTAGTGCCTCGTCAAGTCTTGCAGGCTTCATATCGTGCTGATATTGACCTACGCCGATTGACTTGGGGTCAATCTTAACAAGCTCAGCTAGTGGGTCCTGTAAACGTCTTGCAATTGATATAGCAGAACGTTGAGTTACGTCAAAGTCAGGAAATTCCTCAGCACCAAGCTTAGATGCAGAGTAAACGGAAGCACCTGCCTCGCTTACCATAATGTACTTAACGTTTGGATTGCCCATTCCCTTAAGCACACCGGCAATAAAGATTTCGCTTTCCTTAGATGCAGTACCATTACCGATAGCTACAACGTCAACGCCGTACTTTTTAATAAGGCGCTCAACCTTCTTTGTAGAGCCCTCAATGTCCTCTCTTGGCTTTGTTGGGTAGATAACGTCCCAGTCAATATATTTACCAGTTTTGTCAACTACTGCAAGCTTACAACCGGTTCTGTAGCCTGGGTCGTAGCCGAGTACAGTTTTACCCTTAAGAGGTGCACCCATCAAAAGATGCTTTAGGTTATCGGAGAATAGCTTAATGGCACCCTCGCTAGCCTCATCGAATAGAGCAGTACGAATTTCTCTTTCAACAGATGCTTTAATAAGTCTGTCGTAGCTATCAACGATTGTAGCCTCAAGATGCTCCTTAGCAGGGCTATTTTGATTCTTGATAATTTGCTTATTTAAGTAATTAATAATTAGCTCAGGACTAACTTGAACATCAACCTTTAAGAATTCTTCCTTTTCGCCTCTGTTAATTGCAAGAACACGGTGACCTGGGATTTTCTTAATGCTTTCATTATAATCATAATAAGAGCTGTAAACGGAATCCTCCTCCTTAGCCTTCTTAGAAACGATTATACCATTATCGTGAGTTAGTGTACGGATACCCTTTCTAAACTCAGCATTGTCGGAAATTTCCTCAGCGATAATATCCTTAGCGCCGTTTAGTGCGTCCTCGGCAGTTAAAACACTAAGCTTTTCGTCCTTTTCGTTTGTGCAAATATAGTCAGCACAAAGGTCCATAATTGGCTTATCATAGGAATCTCTTTGCTCCATAAGAAGCTGTGCAAGTGGCTCAAGACCCTTTTCACGAGCAACAGATGCTCTTGTCTTTTTCTTAGGCTTGAATGGACGATAAATGTCCTCAACCTCGGTTAGAATTTGAGCCTTTTCAAGCGCCTCTGTAATTTCAGGGGTAAGCTTGCCCTGTGCCTCGATAAGTGAGGAAACCTCAGCCTTTCTAGCCTCAAGATTTCTTAGATACTTAAGTCTTTCGTCAAGATCACGAAGAATAGTGTCATCAAGTGAGCCAGTTACCTCTTTTCTGTAACGGGCAATAAAAGGAATGGTGTTTCCGTCGTCGATAAGTCCAACAGTTGCCTCTACTTGGCTTACCTTTAGGTTGAATTCTTTTGCAAGTTCGTTAATAATGTTCATTTTTTGGTCCTCTTTAAATTTTGTTGCTTTCTTTTAAATTTTGTTGCATATATTACTTGTTAAGGTAGTCCTTAACGAAATAATTGTGAGTATGTGCACTGTTTCCATATTTATCTCTTATAGTAACACGGAAGTAAACGTCGCTTTCACGGAGTGGGAACTCTGCGTGAGTAATACCCTCTCCCTCTTGGTTTGTTAAATGACGGTCAGCACGACCATAGCCGTTGATATATACGCTTTCAACAGGAGTACACTCAATAATAATTTTGTTGTCCTCTACGTAAAGCTCCTTGAATTGTGGTGGGTTATCTCTACCGCTTGCACAGTAAATATTACCCTTTTCCATAGCCTCGATAATTTGATCGTACTTTAGCTCCTTAGCACCGATAAAGGTAGAGCCACCAAAGGACTCACGCAAGCCTGCGTGATTGTGGTTATCATCACCCATAGTACAGCAAAGATTATACATACCGTTTCTTACCATATCATCATAAATGTAAGGACAGTATTCAGAGCCTGTTTCAAGCTCGGTTGCGTAGTTGAGAATTTCAAGACCCCAAAGTCCCTCAAGGTCGATATAATCCTCTCTTTCGTTTAAAGACCAGTAGGGATGGTTAAGCTGAACAAGGAAGCCTGCCTCGTTGCAGAGCCTTATCATTTCGTTGATGTTTTCCTTAGTAAACTCTCTTATAAAGCCATCACATTTAGTGTCAGGATAGCGATCCTTAAGTCCCCAATGCTGATTGATATTGGTAGCAGGCATAAAGGTATTGTGTGGGTCCTTTGAATATATATTTAAGTGCATACATTTTTTGCGTACCCAATCGCTTGTTTCCGTATCAAAAATTTTAGGGAAAGTAGGCTTTGATTCGTTTACGGCATATTCGGAGCTTGTAAGAGCAAGGAAGTCCTCGTCGTTCAAATCGGAGTGATCAAGCAAAATGTCGTGATCGGAATAAGCTACGATAGAGTAGCCGTGATTTTTGTAAGCCTCCTTAACCTGTGCAGGAGTAAGTGCACCGTCAGAGCATACTGTATGGCAGTGAAAGTTAGCTCTGTACCAATTTACGTTTGATGGTAATAAATCCTTTCTCATATATACCTCTTATTTCTCTAAGTAGTCAGCTACTTTGTAGTAATGTGTATGTGCATTGTTGCCGAATTTATCACGTACGGTTATACGGAACATAACATCCTGTGGGTCAAGCTTAAATTCTGCGTGGGTTACCTCACCTGCGTCTGTGTTAGCAAAACGGAAGTTTCTGCCCATACCCGTTAGAAAAATGTCTGTTGCGGGAGTGCAGTCAATCTTAACTATATTGTCCTCAACGTAAAGGTCTAAAATTTTTGGTGGATTTTTACCGCTTGCACAGTAAAACTCTCCCCTTTCAAGGGCACTCATAACGGTATCGTACTTCAATTCCTTAGCACCGATAATAGTTGAGCCACCGAAGGAGTGGTCGAATGAGCCACCGCGGTTGTGGTTGTCATCACCCATATTGCAGAAAAGGTTAGGATTTTTACCGGCTCTTACCATATGGTCGTAAATATAAGGACAGTATTCAGTGCCTGAAATACGCTCGGTTGCATAGTTTAAAATCTCAAGTGACCAAAGACCCTCGATGTTAAGATAATCGTTCATATCGTTAAGGGACCAGTTCGGATGGTTCATTGAAACCAAAAATCCCTTTTCGTTAAGTCTTTTGATAGTTTCGTTTATGCTTTCAATCGTGTATTCACGGCAGTATCCGTCGTATTCAACCTCTCCTACATCCTTGCCCTGACTCTTCCACCAATTGAAAATGTCACCGTTTGTTGCAGGGTGAAAAACATTATCCTTGTCCTTGGAATAAATGCCTAAGTGAATAACCTTTTTTGAACGCCAGCCCTCCATATAGCTACCCTTTGGTATATCAAAGCAGGGCTTATTGTCGTTGATTGAAAATTCACTTGACGTAATAGCTAAAAATTCGTCGTCTGTTAAGTCGTTGTGGGTGCGAATAATTTCGTGATCCGTATAGGCAACGATAGAGTAGCCCATATTTTTGTAAGCCTCTTTAATTTCCGCAGGAGAATAGTGTCCGTCGGAAACGGTAGTGTGGCAGTGCATATTTGCACGATACCAATTAACATCAGCTGGTAAAATGTACTTTTTCATTGTTTTATTTCCTCGTAAAAATCCTTTACCTTATAATAATTTGTATGGGCGTTATTTCCGTACATATCCCTTACAGTAATACGGAAGAAAACGTCGTTTAGTCTTAATGGAAACTCTGCGTGAGTAATGAAGTTTCCTGTGACATTTTGCCAGCTTCTACCGTAGCCTGTAACAATTATGTCGGTTGCCTCAGTACAATCAATTTTAATCACGTTGTCCTCTACATATAGGGACTTAATTCTTGGTGGATTTTTACCACTAGCACAGTAAAACTCACCCTTTTCCAAGGCTGAGATTATTTGGTCGTACTTCAATTCCTTAGCACCGATAAAGGTTGACCCACCAAAGGATTGTGTAAGGCTTTTATCTCTGTTGTGGTTGTCGTCGCCCATTGTACAATGTAGCTTGTGCATGCCACAACGGACCATATCGTCGTAAATATAAGGACAATATTCAGCACCTGTTAACAATTCCGTTGCATAGTTTAGAATTTCAAGACCCCAAAGACCCTCAAGACCCTCGTAATCTCGTCTGTCATTTAAGGACCAGTTAGGGTGATTTAATTGTACTAAAAATCCTGCCTCGTTGCACCTTTTTATTGTTTCGTTTATGCTTTCCTTAGTATATTCTCGGTGGTAGCCATCGCACTTATTTTTCCCTGTGTGAATGCCACCCTGTACCCACCTAAAGCTATCGTCGTCAGCACCGGGCTGAAACTCGTTGTGTGGGTCCTTAGAATATATACATAAATGTACAGTTTTCTTTCTTGACCAAGGATTATTTCCCTTCGACCCTGTTGCACTAGGCACAGATGCCAAGGATTCGGTAATAGAGTATTCCGAGCTTGTAATAGCTAGAAAATCATCGTCGTTTAGGTCTGAGTGGTCAAGGACAATTTCGTGGTCCGTATAAGCGACGACAGAGTAGCCCTGTGACTTGTATGCGTCCTTAATTTCCTCAATGGTTAAGGATCCGTCTGATATAGTAGAATGGCAGTGCATATTTGCACGATACCAGTTAACCTCGTTTGGAAGAATGTACTTTTTCATAAAGTAGCCTTCTTTCTGCTATTTTCCTGTCCTTAGAAAGATTTTTTCCTCTTCTTTTGTCAAATATCTCCATTGACCTCTTTCAAGAGAGGGGTCAAGCAAAATATCGCCAAAGGAAATTCTTTCAAGATAGGTAATTTTGTTATCAACTGCCTCAAGCATACGCTTGATTTGGTGATATTTACCCTCTGTAAGAGTAATAGTGCCTTTTTGTGTCTCTTCCATTTCAATTGTGCAGGGCTTAGTAAAATACCCACCGATATCAACACCCTTTTCAAGACGTGTAATATCTTCGCTTGAAAGTGGAAAAATACACTCAAAGCGATAAACCTTTTTTACGTGGTGCTTAGGGGACAAAACATAGTGTGCCCCGTCACCGTCATTAGTCAAAATAACAAGCCCAAGAGTGTTTTTGTCAAGTCTACCACAAGGGAAAAGTCCCTTGCGTCTGTCCTCGTTGTCAACTAGGTCCAAAACTGTTTTTTCCTTTGGGTCATCAGTTGCGCTAACGTAGCCCTGTGGCTTATTTAACATAATGTAGGTAAATTTTTTGTAGCAAAGGTCTTCCCCACAAAGTGTAACCGTATCAGCTAATTCGTCGACCTTGAAATCAGCCTTTTTGACAACAGCGCCATTTACAGTAACCTTGCCAAGACGAATAAGCTTACCTGCCTCACTTCGAGAGGCCTTGCCACATTCACATAAAAGCTTATCAAGTCGCATAACTCACCTCGTAAAAAATGCTATTCCTATTTTAACATATATTATAGTAAAAGTAAATAATTATTTAATAAAAAATAGGATTTTTTTGTACTTATTTGTAAAAAATATTTTTTTCATTAAATATGTTGATTTTGGTGTCGAAATATGATATTATAGAAATGCAAAAAAATAATTTTCTAAGGAGAATTTCAAATGATTTATTCACACGAAGTTGAAAGCATGTGCTCCGTAGCAAAGGGACCAAAGCATGGTCCAGCTCCAATCCCTGAAGAGGGTAAGTGGGTACAAGCTAAGCAAATCACAGACATTTCAGGCTACACACACGGTATTGGCTGGTGTGCACCACAACAGGGCGCTTGTAAGCTATCCCTTAACGTTAAGGACGGCATTATCGAGGAAGCTCTTGTTGAGACAATCGGTTGCTCAGGTATGACACACTCTGCAGCTATGGCAGCAGAAATCCTACCAGGCAAAACACTTCTAGAGGCTCTTAATACAGACCTTGTATGCGATGCTATTAACACAGCTATGCGTGAGCTCTTCCTACAAATCGATTATGGTAGAACACAGTCTGCTTTCTCTGAGGGTGGTCTTGTTATCGGTGCAGGTATGGAGGACCTTGGTAAGGGTGCTCGTTCAATGGTTGGTACTATGTATGGTACTAAGGCAAAGGGTGTTCGTTACCTTGAAATGACAGAGGGCTACTGCACAAGAATGGCTCTTGATGAAAATGATCAGGTTATCGGTTATGAATTCGTTTCTCTCGGCAAAATGACTGACTTCATTAAGAAGGGCATGGAGCCAAACGAAGCTTACGAAAAGTCCAAGGGTACATACGGTAGATTTGCAGAGGCTGCAAAGTATATCGACCCAAGAAAGCAATAAGGAGGTAACGAATAATGGCATTATTTGAAGGATACGAAAGAAGAGAAGCAAAGATTCTTGCTGCTCTTAAGGAATATGGTATTAACTCCATTGAGGAGTGTAAGGAAATTACACTTGCTAAGGGTATCGACTGTGATAAGATTGTAAGAGAAACACAGCCAATCTGCTTTGAAAACGCAGTTTGGGCTTACACAGTAGGTGCTGCTATCGCAATTAAGAAGGGTTGCACAAAGGCTGCTGACGCTGCTGCTGCAATCGGTATCGGTCTACAATCATTCTGTATCCCTGGCTCTGTTGCTGAAAACAGAAAGGTTGGTCTCGGCCATGGTAACCTTGGTAAGATGCTTCTTTCCGAGGAAACAGAGTGCTTCTGCTTCCTAGCAGGACACGAGTCCTTTGCTGCTGCTGAGGGTGCTATTAAGATTGCTCTTAATGCAAACAAGGTAAGAGTAAAGCCACTTAGAGTTATTTTGAACGGTCTTGGTAAGGACGCAGCTATGATTATTTCAAGAATCAACGGCTTTACTTACGTTGAGACTGAATTTGACCCTTACACAGAGGAGGTAAAGGTTCTCTCTGAAACACCTTACTCAAAGGGTCCAAGAGCTGACGTTAAGTGCTATGGTAGTGATAGCGTTCCAGAGGGCGTTGCAATTATGAGACTTGAAAACGTTGGTGTATCTATCACAGGTAACTCAACCAACCCAACAAGATTCCAACACCCAGTTGCAGGTACATACAAGAAATGGTGTAACGAAAACGGAGTTAACTACTTCTCAGTTGCATCAGGTGGTGGTACTGGTAGAACACTTCACCCAGATAATATGGCTGCAGGTCCTGCTTCCTACGGTATGACTGACACAATGGGTAGAATGCACGGCGATGCTCAATTCGCAGGCTCCTCATCTGTTCCAGCTCACGTAGAAATGATGGGTCTTATCGGCGCAGGTAACAACCCAATGGTTGGTATGACTGTTGCAGTTGCTGTTGCTGTTGAAGAGGCTTCAAAGTAATTTAAAAATTAAGTAAAAAGAAGACACACCATTTTGGTAATCCCTAGATGGTGTGTCTTTTTTGTGTTAAAAAGTATTTGCAAAAAATGCTATGCTTTTGACATAGCATTTTTATGGTATGCAGAATGGGTGGTGCGAATGCCTTGGTCTGCGTAAGGATTAGCTTTGATTTTCGAAAGTAGTTGGAATTATTCTAAAAATTTAGCTTCTATATTTTTAAGTTCTCTTTCTACCTGTTCGAAATATTGTTGAACTGTTTTATATGAACCACCAAGATGGGCTTTGATTCTTTTGTACTCGTTTATCTCATCCTTGCAGTTTTTGATTCTAGGAGCAACGATAGAGTACATTGATGAAAATCTACTTACACCAACGAGCTCCTTTTCTATTTTGTGTAAATCCTCGTTCTTTTTTTCAATGCAGGAATCGAGGTAGTCAATATCATTTTTGAGGAAATCTGGACAACGATCTATAAGTGCCTTATAGACAGCAAACTTTGAATATGTAAGTAGGTTTTTAATAGATGTAATTATTTCTGCCTTTTGTGAAAAGGAAAAAATACCTAGCTTCGAGTAACTATCATATAATTCGTCTACCTTTGAAAGCCTGTCAGCTATTAGGGAAAAGCGCTTTGATTCCTCTTCAGTTAGATCTTTGAAATAAAAGTATTTGTTTAAATATGTAGTCGTTTTTGTTTTATATTCAGTTCTATATGTAGGAACATTTCTAGATCTATTTTCGTAATCGGTGTATGATCTTTCGCTCATTATAGGTGTGGCAATGTAACTGTTAGGGAGGTTTTCTTTTATTTCGAATCCTATAGGTACTTTTTCGGTGCGAGTAACCGCTACCTTTTCAGTTATAGTTCTTGTTCCATCTTGTACCTTGCCCGAGGCGATTGAGGAGTTTCTATCAGTAAGCGTTCCTTGTCCTGTGCCCATTCTATTATTAGTTTCACATAACATATCGAAAGCTATTTTGAGCCAAGGACCCTTCCAAATATTTTTAATTAACGAACCAGTAGTGGGTTTAATAAAGTCGTTTGTTTGGAAAAGGGGATAGAACTTACCTTTTTTTTCGACTATTCGAACAAACAATACTGGACGTGAATATTGACTGCCGATGCTTGCAACATCCCACCAATGAAAGTAATTTTTATGTCTTGTTCCTGGCAATAAAATGCCCATTCCCAATTCCATACCGTTTACTTCGGAGAGAACTGCATGCTGAGCCCTTTTCCTCTCGGCTACCTTTTCTGGAGCGGGATCGTCGCTTGTGAAATACTCAGATCCTTTCCACTCTTCTTGTGCTAAGTGGTACATAATGCTTCCCATAAGATGGTCTAGCTTATTGCTTCTCATAATGATCTCCTTTAAAATAAATATGAATATTTTCGGTGAAAATAAAAAGTGCGTCCAACCGAGGTCGAACGCACCGAAAAACGTAAGTCCCCAATTGTCGCCAAACAAACTCTGAGCAATAATATGGGTTACATACTTATTTCAGACAGGGGATTACATTTTTACCAAATGTAAAATAGGTCTAAAATAAGTATCGACAAAAAAGGGTATAGTTATCCCAATAAAAAACACCCAAAAATTGCTATATTAAGTTTGTTTGGCAACCTTATTGTATCACAAAAACATTAAAATGTAAAGGTATTTCGAAAAAATTGAAAAAAACAGTCAATCTGTGATATTACTTGATAATGAAAAACCTACTGTAAGACTTTACAAGAAAGCCAACAGTAGGTTAAAGTTTATTTATTATTTGTAAAAGCGACTGTAACGGTAGTGCCAATACCAAATTCACTTTCAATGGAAAGCTCTGCACCAATAAAAGCACAAATATGCTTGACAATTGCAAGCCCAAGACCGGTTCCACCAGTACGCTTAGAATGAGACTTATCAACTCGATAAAAGCGTTCGCATAAACGTGGCAAATGCTCTTTATCTATGCCGATTCCCGTGTCCTTTACCTGCATAATTATTCCACAAGCGGTGTTGGAAAAGGAAACGATAATTGAGCCATTGTCCTTATTGTATTTGATAGCATTCGATACAAGATTTTCTATAAGCTCAAATATCATATGTTGCTCGGATACTAGACTTGCAGAGCCGATAATTTCAGTTGAAATATTTTTCTTTTTGATTTCCTCTGAAAATTCAGTAAAAATTTCCTTGGTTGTTTCATCAAGAGAAACAAGTGCAGGTGCATTTTGTGTAGCATCCTTGTTTTCTATTTTTGATAACATGAGCATATCGGAAATGAGAGAGCCAAGACGAATGCTCTCCTTATGAATATGTGCTATCTGCTTTTTAGTGCCCTCGTCAATGCCTTCCTTGTTCATAAGAACCTCGGAAAAGCCTTGCATAACTGTTATTGGTGTTTTAAGCTCGTGAGATGCATTCGCAAAAAAGTCGCTTTTTTGCTTCTCAATCAGCTTTTCCTTTGTGATGTCGGTAACAATAATTATAGCGGAAATATTGTCGCATATTACGTCGTTAGTAACATTTGTAATCACTACTGATAGATACATATCATCGTATATACACTCAAAGGCAAAGCTTTCACCTATATGTTGAATAATTTTTTCATAAACGGGAAGCTTTTCAATTAAGAAAACAAGGTCCCGTCCTATGTCTGAGCTTGAACCATTAAACATATGAAGTGCTCGCTTGTTAGCAAAAACAATATGCTTTGATTTATCAAGAGCTATAATGCTTTGCGAAACGTTATCAAGCACGGTATTTAGCTTAATACGTTCAGCATCTGCTATCCGTATATGATTATGAATGTTTGAATTTAATTCGTTTATCTGGCTGAGAACCGAGAAAAGCTCAGGCTCGCTCATATCTGTATTTATAGGCATATATTTTCCTTCATTCAAGCTCCTTAAGCTATCTCCAATTTCGGTAACCTTGGAGGAAATGTTGCGTGAAAGAATATTTGCAAGCACAAAGGATAGAATAAGAGAGATAACAAGCACAAGCACAAGCAATGGAATTAACGCAGTAATATAAGGGGTCCCATCACTGCTTCTAACAGCAAGCCTTAAAATTACCTGAGCACCATTAGAAAACTCTGTTACAGTTGCGTAATATGTCATATCACACTTGAAGGTTTCGGAGTATCTTTTTACTGTATTTGGTACTCCTGCAAGTGCGTTTTTGATTTCCTCACGGTTAGCATGGTTTTCGAGCTTTGAATTTGTATCACTTTCATAGAGAACGTCACCATTAAGGTCAAAAATTGTAATACGAAGCTCGGAATTATCCTTATATTTTGCCAAATTAGAAAAATCATCTTCGCTATTTAAAAGAGAAGAGGCAAGCTCGGTTTCTTCCTTCAATCGTTGGTTTATGATGTTTTTTGTGTTTAAATTAACAGCTATAATTCCGAAAACAAACATTAACAGCACTATAACAATTGAAACTACAAAAAATCTAAAAAATATTTTCTTTTTCATTGTGCTTCAAAACGATATCCTATACCGCGTACGGTAACAATTACATCGCCACCCCCACATTCTGTTATTTTATCACGGAGCTGAGAAATATGAATATCAAGTGTTCTTGTTTCACCCATAAAGCTTTCACCCCAAACCTCGCGGAATAGCTCCTCACGTTCAACTGTAACACCGGTATGCGCTATCAACATTTTTAAAAGCTTAAATTCCTTCAAGGTAAGCCCCAAATCACGACCTTCAAAAAAGATTTTGTAAACATTGTTGTCAATTACAAAACCCCTTTGGCTTTTAACATAAAGATTTGCACGACGAATGTTAGTTTTGATACGAGCAATTAATTCAAGGACGGAGAAGGGCTTAGCGATATAATCATCAGCACCCTTGTTAAGACCTTTAACTGCACTAATTTCATCAGATTTTGCACTCACAATAAGAACAGGTATTTTTTCGTCAACCTCTCGTATTTTTGTAAGTATGGTGTATCCGTCCATATCGGGAAGCATTATATCGAGAATAATTAGATCAGGGCGATTTTTCTCAAATTGGCAGAAAAAATCCTTGCCATTTTCAAATAGCATGGTTTTATAAACTCCCTCAAAAGCACCCTCGTAAAGCTCTCTTAAGCCCTCGTCATCCTCGACAATGTAAATAAGCTCTTCCATTAAAATTTTTGGTGTACCCCCGTTTCGTTATATTTAGTCCATTCGGCAACGTTTACAGCATGGTCACCGATACGCTCCAAATATTTGGCAACCATCATAAGCTCAATACCTTGGTCGCCATTGCTTCCATCCTTTTTTATAAGCTCGATAAGCTCGGTTTTTACTGTATCAAAAAGCTCGTCCATCTGGTCGTCAAGTGCAATAACCTCATCAGCAAGCTTAGCATCATTGTTTATGAATGAATTTACGCTTTCTCTTACCATTTTTATAGCTAGATTTCCCATCTCTTTGGTATGGGTTAATTCCTTGATGTATTTTTCACCCGGCATTGAATAAACAAGCTCACCAATGTCTGCAGCCTGGTCTCCAAAGCGTTCAATATCTGTAATCATCTTAAGAGCAGTTGAAACCTCACGAAAATCCTTTGCAACAGGCTGTTGCTTAAGTAAGATTCGCATGCATCTTTTTTCGATAGCCATTTCGTATTCGTCCACTCTTTTGTCCACAACTCCGATGCTCTTTCCAAGCTCACGGTCTTTGTTTACAAGAGCAGTAATAGCATCGCTAATCATTTGCTCGGTGAGTCTGCACATTTCTACTAGCTGTTTTTTTAATTCGGCAAGCTCGTCCTCAAATATTTTTCTAATAGACATTCTTATCTCCTTTATTATATCATAAAATTTCTGCAAAATCAACCGAATCTTCCTGTAATATAGCGCTCGGTACGTTCATCTCTAGGTGAAGTAAAGATATCGTCTGTGTTTCCGTATTCAACAAGCTCACCAAGAAGGAAAAATGCTGTTTTATCAGCAATTCGTGTTGCCTGTTGCATATTGTGGGTAACGATAACAATAGTAATATCCTTTTTTAATTCCTCCATTAGCTCCTCAATTTTTCCTGTGGAAATAGGGTCAAGAGCAGAGGTTGGCTCGTCCATTAGTAAAACCTTTGGACTTGCTGCAAGAGAACGTGCAATGCAAAGCCTTTGCTGTTGTCCTCCACTCATGCCGAGGGCGTTTTTGCGAAGCCTGTCCTTTACCTCATCCCAAATACTGGCACGACGTAATGACTGCTCAACTATCTCGTCAAGCTCACTTTTTTTAGTAATACCAAAGGTTCTTGGAGCAAAGGCGATGTTGTCGTATATGCTCATTGGAAAGGGATTAGGCTTTTGGAAAACCATACCTACGTTTTTTCTTAAAAGATTTACGTCTGTTTCCTTATCGTAAATGTCAACACCACCTATTCTAAAATCTCCCTCAATGCGACAACCTTCAACTAAGTCATTCATTCGGTTGAATATTTTTAGAAAGGTTGACTTTCCGCAACCCGATGGACCAATAAAAGCAGTTACTTGCTTTTCTGGAATTTCAATATTTATATTTTTTAATGCTTGAAAATCACCATAAAAAAGATTGCAGTTTTTTGCGATGATATCCATATTACCTATAAATTCGTTCATTTTGTATCTCCATAAGTAGATTTTTTAATCATTTTACCAACAAAGCTCGCCAACAGATTGAGGAATATAACGAAAACGAGAAGGACAACTGCGGTTGCCGAGGCTTCGGCTGGATATCCGTGACTTGCAAAATAGTAAATGTCAAGTGCTAGGCTTGCGCCCGGTGACATAAGTGACTCGGGAACCTTATTTACAACCATTCCAATGGTTAGTATCAAAACTGCACTTTCAGAAACAACACGACCAATAGCCAAAATAATTGATGTAACTATGCCACCTGCACAAGAGGGAAGAACGATTTTAAAAATAGTTCTTACTTTACTTGCTCCAAGCGCATATGAGCCCTCACGAAGACCGTTCTGCACGGATAGTAAGCTTTCTTGCGTAGACCTTACAATGGTTGGCAATATCATAATTGCAAGTGTTATTCCTCCACCGAGTATTGAGTATCCCCAGCCAAAGGCAACGACGAATATTAAATATCCAAACAATCCATAAACGATGCTTGGAATACCAGCAAGAGTTTCGGTTGCAACCTGAACGATTTTAACAAATCTTCCCTTGTTGCCTGTATATTCTACAAGGAATATAGCACTTGCAATTCCAATAGGTACAGCAATGATAGATGCAATTCCTACAAGCTGAAGTGTGCCTATGAATGCGGGAAATATAGATGGCGAGTCTGTATAATCTCCAAACAAAAGGTCAAAGGAAAGCTTATCAACACCATTTATTAGAACGTAAGCTACAACAGCTAAAAGAGAAATTAGAGAAATAACAAGAGCAATTATGCAAATATATTTTAAGATGGAATATAACCTTTTCATTTACTTGCACCTCGCTTTTCTTTCTTTTCGGATTTATCCTTCTTCAACAATGAAAAGCTTACGTTCAAAATAAGCGTAAAGACAAACAATACAACACCTGTCGCAATTAGTGCCGAAAGAGCATCACCTTGTAGCTCAAGAGCTCCCATTGCAATATTGGCAGTTAGAGTTCTCACGCTTTGAAATATACTCTCTGGCATTTCAGGGCTTCCGCCAATTACCATAATAACTGCCATAGTTTCGCCAATAGAACGCCCTATTGCAAGAACCACTCCTGCAAGAATACCACTTTTCGCAGAGGGCACCATAACCTTGAAGGTCGCTTGCTCCTTTGTTGCACCAAGAGCCAATGCACCTTCGTAATAGGATGAGGGAACGCTATTCAAGGAATCGAGGCTTACACTAACAATAGTTGGTAAAATCATTATTCCAAGAACAAGGGATGCTGAAAGAATACCATAACCGACACCTGTGGGCGAAATGTAATCCCTAACAAAAGGAACGATAATAGTCATTCCAAAAAGTCCGAAAATAACAGAGGGAATACCTGCAAGCAAATTTATCATTTGTCTTATTGGGGATATAAGCCTTTTTGGACAAAACTTATATAATGCGATTGAAGTAAGAAGACCTATTCCTACCCCGATAATTACCGAAAGGGCTGTAACATATAAGGTGGCTACAATCATTGGAAAAATTCCATAGCTTGGATTATCAGCAACAGGCGCCCAATCACTGCCAAATAAAAATTTAGCAAATCCTGTTTTTGCCATAAATGGTATACCACTCACAAAAAGAAAGATTGTAATTGTTGCAAGCGCGAGAATAGAAAAGATAGCACTGAAAAGGAACAGTCCGCGCATTAGCTTTTCTCGTGTATTTATAAATTTGTAAAGGCTGTTCATATTATTTTGAAACGTCTGCCCAGGTCTTGATAGCGGAGTCGCCTGCGTCCTTGTTATAAATATTTTTTAGGTCCTCTAAGGAAATGCTGTCAAAGGTGTTTTCTTTATTAACAATTACCGCAATTCCGTCCTTTGCAACCTCGTAATATGTGCAATTATCTGCCTTTGATGGATTGAAGTCTTCTGAAATCATTCCAAAGTCTGATACACCATTTTTAGCGTTGTTATAGCCTGTTCCACTACCACCACCGGCAACAGTGATTTTTACACCACCTTGAATACTTTCAAATCTAGTAGCAAGCTTTTCCATAAGAGGAAGGAGCGAGGTTGAACCGGAAATATCAATTTCGCCTGTTAAGCCGGGGATTACTGTATATGATGTAGTAGTGTCGTTTGTTGAAACGTATCCGTTATCTGTAATAATTGCTTGTGCGTCTGAGCTTTGAAGGAATGAGTAGAATGCTTTGTTTACCTCGTCAGTAATGGTGCTTTCTTGATAAACAATATTTAGCGGTCTTGAAATTTTGTAAGAGCCATTTTTGATATTTTCAATTGTAGCTTCAACACCATCTACCTTAAGCATTTTAACATCATTGGTAATGTAACCAAGGCTATCGTAGCCAATTGCAAGAGGGTTGCCTTTTACTTCCACCAGAACAGAGGCTGTATTTGAAGCAACGATTACTCCTGAAACATCAGTTTTACCCTTAAGACCGATAATTTCCATAAATGCTGATTTTGTTCCACTTCCGTCCTCACGAGTGACAACACTAATGTTTTTATTCTCGTCAAATCTTGCGCCACCACAGGAGGTGAGTGCCCCAAGAGAGCAGGTGATGATTGCGAATGTAAGAATAAGTGCAAAAAATTTTTTCATTTTCAAAATCTCCTTTTTCATATTTTGCACTATTATTGTATCTCGATACAAATATTTCAGCAATCATATTTTGGTTAGGTGAATGTAATGTTTATGTAAGGTGCTATATACAGATGCAACACCCTTTTAAAGGTTGAAAAAAAGAGATAAGTGTGGTATAATGTATATACATTAAGAAAAGAGAGGAAAGAAAATGAATAAACGAATAGCTTGTATATTTGCATTTTGCTTACTTGCCATATGCTTAATTTTTCTTTTCTCTTGTAACAAGGAAGAAATTGTACCTGCAAGTGTCGATATTTTGAAAATAGGCAAGGCGGACTGCATAGTAATTAACACTGGCACAAAAATCGTAATGATAGACACGGGTGAGGTGGAAAACCTAGACGATATTCATTTTTATATGAATAAAAAGGGATATACATCAATAGACACTCTAATTCTTACCCACTACGACAAGGATCATATCGGCGGGGCAAGTGATATTATTTCTACCTACAACGTAAAAGAGGTTGTTGAAACAAAAATAACAGACAATAGCTTTGAATATTTGGACTATCATAACACAATGGCAAATCAAGGCATAAGCCCTAAAAAGCTAAATGAAAGCTATTCCTTTGAATATGATAGCTGTAAATTTACAATCGACATACCACAAAGGGACAAATATGAGGAAAAGCAAGACAATAATTCCTCACTAATCGTTTCAATGTGGTGTGGGGACACAAGCTTTCTTTTCTGTGGTGATGCTATGGAATTAAGGCTAAGGGAAATTATTGAAAGGAATATAGGCACCTACGATTTTGTCAAGCTACCATATCACGGAAATTACCTTGAAAATTACGAGGACTTCCTAAAAATGACAAAGCCACAATATTCTGTAATTACAGACTCTAAGAAAAATACGGCAGACGAAAAAACTCTTGATATCTTAAAAGAATTTGAAGTGGAAAATTACGAAACAAGATATGGTACAGTATCCATTACAACAGATGGAAGCACAATAGCAATAAAACAGTAAAAACAGACACTCTCTCGATAATTTAATAACAAATATTAGTAGGGTCGGCAATTTGCCGACCCTTTTCGTACTCTAAAAGAGAGCACAGTAAATTGTTATCTCGGTGGGCATCAATCTTAGAATATTGCCCTCTTTTACCAATCTTTAAAAGAGTGCCAACGTGAAAATAGCCAAACAAAAAGGGAGGGACGTGAGTAACTAAATCGTCAAGATTTCTTATAACTGTAAAATCACGCCATCTTGAAGTGATGCTTTTAAATCTAAGTCCCCATAAAACTCTAGGCGCACCAAAGCCAAATCCAAAAATATTGCCACGCAAATCTTTTCTGTTATACCATACGTACTCGTAGCAAAGAGTAGCGAGCGCACCCCCGTGAGAATAGCCACAAATATATATTTTTTCAAGGGACGTGTCTGAAATATACCTGCCAATTGACCCCTCCATGCTTTTCCAAACCTTCAAAAAGCCTCTGTGACAAAGCCAAACGATTTTACCCATTCTTTTATAGGGCTTAGCAGGGAAGTCAAGATTATTTTTCCAATCAATTTTTCCATTGGACCCTTGAAAATAAATGAACAAGGTATTGCCACATCTCCTAATTGCGTAGTCCCCACATTCACCAACAGTTGTATATAAGATATGAGTACAAATATAGAATAATTTAGATAGCTTTATTTCCATAAAACAGACACTCCTTAAACAAAAAATGCAGAAATTAAGGCAAAAGCCATTTAATTTCTGCATTTTATTTCTTTTATTTTAGTACAGTATATTTTATGCTGAAAGGGTCCTATTGCTACACAATCATGGAGTAGGAGTTGGCACAACGATTGTACCACCGTTGTCAGTCATAACGCTAGGTAGCTTACCGTCCCACTTGTTAAGGTATTCAAGATACTTTAGGTATTCAGAAATTAGCTTAATTTCGTCAGCACTCTTGCCCTCAAAGTTAATTTCATATTCCTTTGCGCTTGTGCCGTCCTCAAGAGTAATATCGTTTTCATCAATCTTAAAGCCAAGTGAACGTGCAACCTCGATTGACTTTAGCTTTATAGCCTCAGCCTCTGCCTCGGCAATCTTAATTTGTGCCTCTGCGTCAGCCTCTGCTTGTGCTAGCTTAGCCTGTGCGTTTAGCTTAGCAACCTCAAGCTCCTTTTCTGCGTTTACAATAGCAGTTTCCTTTTCGTACTCAGCCTTTAGCTTTTCCTGCTCGGCTATCATTTTGTTTTCAACTGTTGCCTCAAAGGCATCAGAGAAGTCAATGTTTACAAGCACAACTGCAACAATATCAACGTAATAGTTTTCGTCAATAGCTTCCTTGATTTTTATCTCAACCTCTGGTGAAATCGAGGAACGAGTTTCAATAATAGACATAGCAGAGTAATTAGAAAGAACACTCTTTGCCTTTTCAATAGAAACGCTTTGAATTCTGTTTCCTAGGGTTGAAAGGTTTCCGTATTTGTTTGCAATTTCAACAGCCTTTGATGAATCAATTTGCCATTGTATTGTCATAACAACGTCCATAGTTTGCGCATCCTTTGAGTAAGCAGCGGTTGTAATTTCAGAGTTTTGCACTCTTGCATCATAAATTTCGTAGGTTTCAGTTAGCCAAAAATCAAAATATGTACCAGAGGTCCTAACTCCCTTAGCCTCGCCAAGATGCTTAACTACTGCAATTTCACCAGTGTCAACCGTGTGAAAGCTTGGTGGGACGAGAAACAAAGCAATCAAAAGCACACAGCCTATAATTAGTGCAACTCTTTCCCCAATTCCTAAAGGAATAGAAATACCCTTAGCACTCTTGCCAAGCCCTTGTCTTGCCTTAGCCTGCTTAAATACAACGAAGCCTAAACAAAATGCTACTGCTAAAACAAGTAAAAATCCAATAATAAATCCAATTTGCATAATAAAATCCTCCTTGTAAAAAGTATCATTGATACCAATAAAATTATACTACTAAATGTAAATAAAGTCAATAATTATCGGTCCTTATTTTGATAAAGCACTTGTATTTTAAACGATTAAATGTTATCATATAAATATATAAAATGTAGGAGATTGACAAATGTATACCTTTAAGGATTTAGAAAAATATTTAGACTCAATACTAGTAAGAGAAAAAATTCCCGGCTTTGACTGTAAGATTTACCACAAGGGCAAGGAGGTTTTTCGTTACTTCAATGGCTATTCGGACAGAGAAAACCAAATTAAAATGAATGGTGAGGAATACTACTATATTTATTCTGCCTCAAAGCCAATTACCTGTGCCGTTGCACTTCATGCCTTTGAAGAGGGGGCGTTTCTACTTCACGAGCCTCTTTGGTGGTACTTACCTGAGTTTAGAAATTGTATGGTTAAGGAGAAGCAACCAGATGGCACAGAAAAGCTAGTGCCCCTTGATAGAGAAATAAGAATACAAGACCTTTTTTCGATGTCTGCAGGACTTAACTATAACTGCGAAAGCGAACAAATAAAAGAGGTAATTGCAAAAACTAACGGACGTGCACCTACAAGAGAGGTTATCAAGGGCATTGCAAAAATGCCACTCGAATTCCAACCAAGAGAGGATTTTTGTTATAGCCTTTGTCACGACGTTTTAGCTTGTCTTGTTGAGGTAGCAACGAAAACACGTTTTCAGGACTACGTTAAAAAGGTAATTTTTGACCCACTAGGAATGGACAAAACTACATATAGAATAAATGATGAAATTCTTTCAAAAATGATGCAACAATATCGCTACAATTTTGAAACGGGAAAAGCGGACCTAGTTGGAAAGAAAAACGACTACATCTTTGGCACAGAATACGACAGTGGCGGTGCCGGTGTAATAACCACAATGGACGACTACTCGAAATTTGCTTATGCAATGGCACATGGTGGAGTCGGCATGAATGGGTCAAGAATCTTGTCAAAATCTACTATTGATTTAATGAGAACGAACGTTTTAGACGGTAAAAGACTCAAAACCTTTAGGTCATGGAATTCAAACGTTGGCTATGGCTACGGCTTCGGTGTTAGAACAAAAATCGACCAAGGACTTGGTGGTAGCCTAACCTCAATAGGTGAGTTTGGCTGGGACGGTGCAGCAGGCACACTTATTTCAATCGACCCGGACAGAGAGCTAGCAATAGTATATATGCAACAAATGCTAAATCCACTTCACGAGGTAACCCACCCAAGAATAAAAAATTTAACTGTATTAGCACTAGGATATTAATAAAAAAGAGGCAGAAAAGTGAAGTGAACCCCAAATAGTTCACAAAAAAATAAAAAGCAGAATAAAACCTCTTATGGTATAATAAAGCCATAGGAGGTTTTTAATTATGGCTAAAAAAGGACAAAAATTCAGGAATTATACAAAGGAATTGAAGGAG
>JAFQEG010000025.1 GCA_017399145.1 Clostridia bacterium
GTGGCGCTTGGGGTGTTGCAGTTTTGGCACTCTATGCTACCGAAAATAAGGACACTCTCGAGGACTTTTTAGATAAGCTCTTTGCAAATGTTGAAAAATCAACAACCGTTGCCTCAAAGGAAGAAAAGCAAAAATTCGCTAGCTTTATGAAGTCCTATAAGCTAGGCTTAAAAATCGAAAAGCTCGCAACCGAGGAAATAAACTAACAGACAAAAAAGCCTTGACGATTTACGTCAAGGCTTTTTTGCACCGATAATAATTTCTGCCCTTTCAACACTTATACTGTCCTTGCTTGTCCCGTCAAAAACAGCTATTGAAAGTGTATTTGTTCCATTCTTAATAAGACCTATATCAACCTTCGATTTAATTTCTAAGATAGGTGCAGGGCTTGAGTTTAGACAGTTAGCTGTATATACAGAGGGCTGTGGGTCAGGCCAAAAAATTTGTTGGTCCTTGTAGCTATAATCCAGTGAAGGGTCCTTAATCTCGGTCCCATTTAAGAATATTTTAAATTTATCACAGGATTCCTTTGCATTAGTTATAACAAATCTTATCTCTGCCCCTCTATTTTCAAAATCCCCACAGGCATCAATTTTTATATCAAGCACTTCATTGCTTGGAATAGGTGCAGGAAGTGGCGCAAATACGTTATTTCCACCACAGCCCGTTAAAAATGGGTATCCGCCTCTTCTCTCTGCAACAAATTTTCTCTCATTGTCCTCAAGGGTTTCCTCACTGAAAATATTATAAAAATCAATGTAATCTGACCCTAGACAATGCATTATTTCGTCGGGGGGCAACAATTTATAAAGTACCTCGTATGGTGCTGGTGCAAAGTTAAATGCAACAACTCCGTCAGTTCCCTTGTAAAGCCAATTAGATATCATTCCACGATAGAAATTACTTCCTTGATTGTGATATCCCTCCGACACGTGACCGGCATCCCAACAGGTATAGACTAAGGTGCTTGTACCCTGTGTAATTTTTTTGTACCACTCAATATCGGAATTAATAGTCCTTGACCCACCAATTACAAAGTCAACTAAATTATTTTTAGCCCACTCTTCAACGTCAAAGCCGTCTGTATGGCAAGCTTTTTCGCCCTCGGGTAGCTTTGCACCCACTACGACTTGACGACCTAGTCTATTCATATTGTCCCTTAGCTTGCGCATAAACTCCGTTGCACATTCTCTGTATTCCCATTGCTTACCTACGGGAAGACAAGGAAGATGCCTTAAAAAGTCTATACAAATTCCGTCAAAGGGATATTTAGTCATAACCCTTGTTATGTAATCAAGCTTAAATTCTTGAAGGTCTTTCGAGGCTAAATTCCAAAGCCCCTCTTCCCACCAGGTCTTAATAACCCAATCCTTATGCTTTTGCTTTATTTCGTTTCCTTCGGATTCTAATTCTACCTCTGAAAAACGATGATTGCAGTATGCTTTAATTCCTCGCTTATGGCACTCATCAATAATGCGTTCCATAATATTTATGCCCTTTGACTGAAACTCCTTGTATATTTTGGCGTTGTAACAAGGCAACTCTTGCTCAAAAAAGCAATGCCCCTCCCAAAGAATCTCATCTACCAAAACGCCCTTTTTATCAATACAGTAAAAAAGCCAATCAATAAGCTTATCCACAGGAATATTTGCAAGATTGCCTGTATAAGGGTCCATTTGAATTATAAATTTTGCTTTTTTATTCAATTACTCTCACTTCCCTTCAATTCATTTTGCTTTACACATTTTGCAACAGCATAATAGGTTATGCCACAAATAAATAGCATCACCGTTGCAAAAATCAACACCCCTGTGTAGCTAATTGCATTTTTTAGAGGTGTTATAATTAAGGTTGCAACTGCCTGTGCCCCTGTAAATATAAGCATACGAATAGACGTGTATGGTCCAATTTGCTCTTTGGGAATAATCTCCGTAATAATAACAGGGATTGCAGTATCAATAACAAACCTAAAAAACGAAGCAATCGCAAAGCAACAGAAAAAGCCAATAGCCCCAAGCTTAAGGGAAAAGGGAAAGCTTACGCACACACCAAGTGTCGCAAATAAAAGTACATTCTTAGTGGAAAGCTTTTTATATGCGAAAGCGAAAGCTATATTACCTGCAAAGGTGGCTATTTGTAAAATTATGTTCACGTAAGAGGAGGTAGTTTCGTTTAGAATACTTGTAGAAATGGCAATTGTAGCAATCACGTTAAATATTCCTATTGCTAATCCACGTACAAAATTTGGTATCAATAATATGTAAGTATTCTTATTCTTAAACACTGCCACAACGTCGCCCTTTTCTTGGTTGTCACTTTCCATTTCTATGGTTTTTTCTCTCATAGATGCGCACACAATACTCGTTAGAATAAAGCATACGATTGCAATCACGAAGAAAACTGCCGTTGTCCTCATATAGGAGAATTTTGATAAAAGAATTGAATAAACAAGGGACACCAAAAAGGATGCGCCCCCTGCAATTGCAGTGCTAATGCCTGTCATTTTTCCATAATCCTTCATATCGATTGTATAATATGGCAAGCAATACGCAAGAATGGTGTACAAGCCTACACCTACGTAGGATATGCCCGCAACAATAAACACAGCGATAACGTATCCATGCTTTATCAATTCGGGCTTTATTGCACCAATCAAAAATACAACAGTTAATAAGCTTAAGGATAAATATGATATGCTAGTTGCCAATTTTACTCGTTTTATTTTCCCCGATAAAAAGGTTAAAACAAGCATCATAGCTACCTGCATAATCTGCATTAATGAATTTAAAAGGTAAACCTGGTCCTCAAGAAATCCTGCTTGAATTAAAAACGTTTGCATAATTGCACCGGTGCAAAAGGTGAATCCAACGTTATATATAGTTGTATGAATATAATATTTTGTTATGTTTGACATATTGCCCTCAAAATATTTTATCTAAATTCAATCAACAAAGGCTTAACCCAAAGAGTTAAGCCCTTGTTTTGAAATTCTTTATATCCTTGCTTCTTGTTTATTTTCCACGTGGTTATGGTTTTACCAGCATGTATCCGTCAACCGTACTAAATTAGAATAGTAGATCTTTAATATCTGCCGTTGATGTACCCTTAGTTACCTCAACCTCACCCTCACCGAAGTCAAAGGTTTCCTTTGTTGTTACGATATCATTAGGAGAAAACTCCAGTATGTCCTCGCTTGAAATTATTTCAAGCTTGTATTCTGGTGAAATGTACATTATTCATTCTCCTTTTCTGCAACAATTGCGCAAACCTGTGTATAGGTAATTGTTGTAGCAGTTGTTGCTATTGTTTCGTTTTCAATGTAGTAAACGTTTTCGCCACCGATAACGTAGCCACAGAAATAAAGGTCTCTGTCCTCGTAGTTGTCAATGCCACCAATCTTAATTTCAATCTCATCAAAATCTCTGTTAGTAAACTCTGACATTGCAATCTTTTCGTGTACCTTGTTGCCCTGTGCATCAATCAAGTTACCATTAAATGGTGAATTTTCATTTTCACCAACGGCTAGAATACCAAACTTAAGGTCTGCAAAATGCTCTTGATACTTAGAAACAAGTGCTTTGTCAACCACAAAGCTATGCATCATAGCCTTTTTACCGGGAATTTCGCTTGTTGCGTAGCCCTTTACGTGAATTAGCTGACCGATTGTCTCAATTACGTTTTCAGCACCACACTCACGACCACACTCGGTGTAAACCTTAAAGTCACTTGCAAATGCTTGACCTAGGAATGCTTTCTTTATTTCAGCGCTTGGCTTGTGTTCATTTCTATAAAATGCCTTACACTTATTGTAGCCATAAACAATATAATAGCCTGTTGCAATTTCGCCAACCTTTTTGCCGGTTAGCTCTTCATATTCAGCCTCAGTGCAAACTGTTGCATTGTAAATTCTGCTAAGACCAACACAGTTTTCACCAGTTGCCGCATCTGCTGCCTTAAATCTTGCTTGAAGCGCTAAAGCTTGCTCCTTTGTGCCCGTGTAAACAAAGGTAATATTACGAGGATTGTTGCTGTTACCACTAACTCCGTTAGTTTGAGTGCCTGCCCAGTGGAACATATTTGATGGTGGCTCACTTGTTACGCTTGGTGCGTAGAAGGTTTCAGATAAATACCAAACGGAGCCACTTGTAGAACAGTCAGACATAGGTCCACCCATTGTTTGAAGATTGGCACTCAAAACAACCTTCTTTAGCTTTGCACAGCTACCAAATGCACCGCCACCTATGGAAGTAACAGAGTTCGGAAACACAATTTCTTCAAGAGATTTGCAGCTTTGCACAAAGTTTGTTGGAATACTAGTTATCGAGCATCCCTCGTCAAAGGTAAGACTAGTAAGCTTATCGCATTGAGCTAAATTGTTTTGTCCATCAAATTTTACTAAGCTTGCAGGTATGTTAATTTTTTCAAGAGAATCACTATCCTCAAAGCAACCCCAGTTAAATTGAGTAACCGTAGAGTCAGCGGGAAAAATCACCTCAACCAAGTTATCATTGTTTGAATAGTTAAACCAGCCACTTACAATTTTTTTAACATGTCTTGGAATTTCGATTCTAATAACACTTGCCTTGGTGTATTCCTTTGTAAATGCCAAATTGATTTTATCAAAATTCAAGGTAATGTCAGTTGCACTTGTAACGATGTACTGTGCTGGATAGGTATGATATTCCGTGCCATCAAACAACACAACTCTTAGGTCTGTATCCGTTGCCATACCTGTCAAATCAATAGTATTGCTTGTTTCTAGTGTGCCAAACTCATTTGTTGTAGCCGCACTTACACTTATTGCAAGCATACACGCAAGCATTGCTACTAGGATAAATGCTAGTAATAATTTTTTCTTCATAATTTTCTCCTTTTTGTAAACTATTTGACTTTTATCCAATTATATAATATAATATAATGCAAGCGAATAATAGTTATCATTTAACGGAATTTTAGTATTATTTGACGGAGGCGCTCCTTTGAAAACAGTTATGAAAAATGCAGGCGAGGGTGGCGCTTGGGGTGTTGCAGTTTTGGCACTCTATGCTACCGAAAATAAGGACACTCTCGAGGACTTTTTAGATAAGCTCTTTGCAAATGTTGAAAAATCAACAACCGTTGCCTCA
>JAFQEG010000026.1 GCA_017399145.1 Clostridia bacterium
GTGTCTAATAAAACATGTATTTATCCACACAAAGCATCGCTTAAGTAAAAACGGCCTACATAAACTGTAAGCCGTTAGTATTTTGGCTTAGCGCTTTTTCTTGGTTGCTTTCTTAATTAGTGTTGCTATCCAAAGGACAAAGCAAAGCACTAAAATTACTCCAAGAAATTTAGTTGCTGTATTCAGCCAAACGTTTTCTTCGATGTCATCGACTATTTCTCCAACCTCTGTTCTTGTTAGTCGAATTGTAAGATCAGAGGTTATTCTAAAGGGAGTTCTTCTTCGACAACATTGTACAAAGCTGTGTTCACTGCAGAAGAAATAACTTCCTCAGCAGGAGTACCGTAATCTACAGTTACAACCGCATACACTTTACCGTCAACAATGAATGTTACGTTGCATTGGATGATCTCCCAAACTGCATAAAGTTGTACAGGATTGTTTGGATTGGACGCCAAGTTCTTTACAATAGCTTTGTCGTCATATACAACTGGACCATCAGCACTTGTAGCCCAACCTTTGAAGATGTAGCCCTCTCTTGTAAATGTACAAGCACTAAGCGCAGTTGGGGCATCGTACGTAATTACTTGTGATGTCATTTGACCTTCACCGCCATTAGCGTTGAATGCTACAGTGAAAGATGTTGGGGCCCATACTGCATACAAATGCACGTGACCATCGGCATCGGCAGTAAGGTTCTTAACTTCCTGTTCATCAGTATATTTAACTGACGTAGCAGGCGTTGAAGTTGCCCAACCCTTGAATGTGTAACCCGTGTATTCAAACTCATTTGGAGCAAGTGTTTGTGCAGTATCGTAAACAAAAGATTGAGTTCTTTCTTCCGAACCAGCAACGAAGTGGAAATGAACTGTGTAATTGTTTGCTGTCCAACCAGCATACAATACAAGGTCGCTTGTAATGGTGTCACCCTCAAACAATGTTGTACATGCTTGGTCTGTGTACCAACCACTAAAAGTGTAACCAGTCTTTGTTGGATTCTCTGGCAATGTGTAATCTGGGTTAACTGTTACAGTCAAGAACGCGGAACGGGTGAAATATTCTTCTACATCGTCTGCATCGACTGTATAACTACATTGAACAGCACAAATGGTATAAGTACCAGCTTCGGTAATTGTTACCGGTGCAATTTGTACCTTTTTGCTGCTTGGTGTTGTAATTGTTCTTGTGTTTGCACGTGTGAAGTATGTGTCCGTAGAGAGCTTGTAATAAATGGCGTAGTCTTCGTAGTTGGAGCCTTCGTTAAAGTCTTCACCTACAGTACCAAGGATAAGCTTATTAGCCGTCAAAGTACTTGCTACATTTGCGTTACCATACACTTGTCCGTTAACTACAATACCGAATTCGTTAACAGAGCCGGATACTGGATAAGCCGTTACCGTATCCAAGTCCTCAGTAGTAGTTGAGATAATTGCTTCACAGTCGGTTCTGTATGTAACAGTCCAACCAGTTGCAAGAGTAAACGCACTTGCAGTAAGCATAAAGCCACAAAATGTGCATGCAACCAAAACTGCTGAAAGAATCAAGAGCAACTTACGTTTGTTGTTTTGAATAAATGTTTTCATGTTTTCCTCCTTTTAAGAAAAAGCCTTTGCCTAAGATAGACAAAGGCTTTAGTAATGTTAATTACTCGCCAAGAGTAATAGTGAGCATTTTTGCATACTTGGCTACTTCAAAAGCACCTACTTCGGCATCTTCGGTTGGTACAATTACCACCTTTGCGTATGCTGCATTTGCAGGGATAGAAGTTGCATCAAAGTCTGCACTAAGAGCATCTGTATTGGAGATGAACTCCTTGCCTTCGTCAAAGAAGAATACTTTGTATGTAACTTCGGCATCTTCGTCAATGGCAATTTCGAGTCCTTCTACATCAATAAGGCTCTTGGTTACAATGGACGCATTGTCTTCCACAAACTGACCTTGACTATTCAATGCACCAATTTTGAAGTCGCTTGCATTGATTTCTTCAGGGAGTTGGTTGGAAAGGCCAACGCCAAGTCCAATAACTGCTACGACAAGCAATGCCATTACAATGAATGTAACAACCCACTTTGCTTTGTCGTTTTTGATGTGAGCATCATAGTAACTCATGTTGTTTTACCTCCTTTATTAGCGCAAGATCATGCTGAGCATGTCTTTATCTGATGTGCGAACAGGCTTAATCTTACATTCGTAGATTTCACCATCTTCGTCACAAGAACGTACTCCATACGTAACACCACGAAGGACTTTACCCTTTGCGTCAGTCATTTCATATGGAGATACTACAAGTTCTGCTTGGTTTGCACCGTCAAACACAATGTCCAAAACGGTGTAACCACCAAAATCTGGGGGCATAACAGCCACCCTTACTTCACGACCACGTACTTGACCTTTAATGAAGTATGTATAGAACTCCTTACCGTTCTTTTTGAATGTTTCTCTTTGAACAAAAATCTTGTTTTCCATGACTCATTACCTCCTTTTAGTTTTTCTTTTTGCCTTTTTGTCTGGAAATGTCTCTTGCTTGTTGCTTGGTCTTACCTTCGCCCAATGCCTTTTTGTACTTGTAGATACCAGTACTATCGGATTGTGCAAGTAGGTAACCGGAACGAATGCCCTTGTCGTATTCAGACAATGGTTCACCATTCTTTGGGCCACGCTTGTGAACAGCTGCTTTGCGCTCTTCAGCATAACCTTTTGCACGTACAGATGGCTTCATCCATCTACGTTGGGAAAAATCCCTAGTTTCATTAGTTTTGCTTTTTGCCATTTTCAATGGTCCTCCTTATGATTAAATTTTGTATGCCCGTTAAGTCTGGTAGCTCATCTTTTGTTGCCCGTGTTGCCGTTGGCTCAGCTGGAATGGTTTATTGAGTTGTAGTTTTATGAGATAGTTAAGAACCTTAGTTGAACATCACGTCCGGGCACTCGTATTGTGGTAGTCGGCCAACTTTATCTAATATAGACCACGCAACTGTCAGTGCATAAAATGTAGTTGTTAACTATGTCATGCTAGGGTTAATCTTCGTACTTGCGTGAATAAGTGCCTGAACGCATGCGCTTTCCGTTGATTTTTCTGCCACGAACTTTATACACAAGCTCGTACTCGGCATCTCTTTTATGCGTGCGAGCAAGGTATGTATCTTGACTTAGCATCAAGGTGTTACCTTCGCCACTCCTACAAAGAGAGACCTTTTGGCATACAATGTAGTTTTCTGTGCGATAAACGTTATCCGCTTCGCTGAAGTAATCTACAGTCTTCATTGCTTTTTCCTCCTTTTAGGTTTTAGATTTGTTCATCAACTCGTTGGCTTTTTCCTTCTTCTTACTGTCTATAAACTCGCCAAACCTTTGTTGATAATGTTGGAGCATAATACCTGTAATTTTGTGTATAAGCTCTTCTTGCATATCTGTTAGACCATTTTGATTTAGTTCACTTACTTTGACATATAACGGAACGTTTGCTAGGTAAGAACCATCTGGATTGCGCAGCCCTATATATGCAACCTTTTGATACCTTTCACTCACAGGTATTTCCTCCTTTTTAGATTTGAAGAGTTCTTCACCCTTCACCTATAACACACGGAAATAGCGAAAGTTGACGGTCTAATTCAAAAAATTTTTTAATTTTTTCAAAATTCTTTCCAATTTATGACTAACAGCAGATTTATCAACGCCCAATTCTTTAGCGATATCCCTATTAGAACGTCCTTTGAAATAAAACTCATTAACAAGCCATTGTTGTTCCGATGTCAATGTCTTTAAAGCTTCTTGTAACCTAGTCAACAAAATCTTTTCATCTAGGGCATCATCCATATCAAATAGTCTGTCTTCAAAATCATGACCTGCATCTAATGCTCTATTCAATGAAATGTGACGCCTTCTTTCAGTAAAATCATTGAGAAAGACTCCATAATGCTCATCAATAATGTATTGATGCCTTTCTTCTTCAGTAAGAGTAGAAAGAATTTCCCATGTTTTATCGTCCAAATAAGCTCGGATCGTTCTAATGTAGCCATTTTTGTCTTGAATTTTTGTTGTTACTTTTTTCATAATAAACCTCCGGTTTTTAATTTCGTTTTGTAACGACTGCCGGAAGCAGATATGAAAAAGCCCGACAATCGTGGGCTAAACCACAATTATCGGGGGTTACTATTGGATTTTGGGCATAAAAAAAGAGCCAACAATAGAAAACCACTTATCTAAAAGTGATTTAGCTATTGTTAGGCCCTCTGATGGTCGCTTTTGAAGTCTTAATTGACTAGCCAAATACGGACACTCTTGTATCTACCTTTACAAGTAGATAACAACAATTTTTGAAAATGTAAAGTTCCTCTTGGTGGTCGCTTCGTAGCCCTACTGGCTTGCCAAATACAGGATTTATTCTTTCATTTTCTCAAAATATTTAGTTATTAAATGTGATTGTCTATACTCTTTTTGTTTTAAGTATAGTTTTACTATCAATCGGCAATGTGTGAACGCCACCGTTTTCATCTACGGTAGAAACATAATCTTGTTTGCAAGCAGCACAAGTAATTTCAAGCTTACTTCCAAGAACTGCCCTACACAAACGTTTCCCACATTGAGGACAAGTGATGTACTTATACATTTTTCACCCTCCTTTCCCTTAGTCACTTCTCGGTTGGATTTGACAAACTATATTGCAGGGGTTAGGGAATCCGCCCACATAGTAAGTCACGATATTGACCTTTATACATAAACGCAGTTAAATAAGGTCTTTTACAACCTTTATTGCCACACCTTGAATGTTGATGGTATCAAAATACATATCTTCCATATCGTCATTTTCAGGATGCAATCTAACTTTGTTGTTTTGTCTGTCAAGGTAATATCTTTTGAGAGTTGCTTCGTCATCAATGAGTGCAACAACAATGTCGCCTTCGTTTGCTGTGTTTTGTTGTCTAACTATTACAAAGTCGCCATCATCGATATTTGCATTGATCATACTGTCGCCACTTGCGTGCAATGCAAAAAAATCTCCATGCCCTGTTAGAGCTTTAGGAATTGGGATATATCTATCAATATTTTGCTCTGCAAGCATTGGTGTACCACAAGCAATGGTTCCGACTACTGGAACGTAATTCAGTTCGTCGGACCTTTTTTGGATCTTGGTTGTTCTAATTCCACGCCAACCGCCATCCATATCAATAAGTCCGCGCGCACGCATGACCTTCAAGTTTCTGTTAACATTACTTTTGTCAAGGTGTACTGCATCGGCAATCTCTTGTTGAGTAGGAACTTTGCCATGTTTGTTGTAATAGTCGTCTATAAAAGCAATTATTGCGCTGAAATTACTCTCATTCATTACTCTCATAAAAATTTTTACCTTTTTTAAATTTAATACGCAATTTTTGTTGCGTTATGATTATATTTTAGCTATAATAGGAGTAGAAGTCAAGCGATTTGAAGAAATAATTAGAAATTTCTAAAAACTATTTTGCAAATTGTCTTTGCTTGGGGTTGGGTGTCGCCATTAGTCCACATTGTAAAGGGACAATGGTTATCCCTCGTTAAGCATAAGCCATTGTCTTTTTCCTTGACAATGCGCCCTACTGGCAAGTTCAGTTCGTTCGCAAAGACAATTTGGAACAAAATAGATAAGGAGTAAACAAGATGGAAAGTTGTGTAATTTACGCAAGATTTAGTTCTCACGGACAAAATGAACAAAGCATTGAAGCGCAAGTTCGTATTTGTAGAGAATTTGCCGAAAGCAAGGGATTCAAGAATATTAACATATATACTGACAAAGCAAAAACGGGAACGAATGATGCTCGTCCCGGATTTCAACGTATGATTGCCGATGCAAACAGCGGGGCTTTTCAATATATAATCGTGTACATGTTTGACAGATTTGCTCGTAACCGTAGAGACAGCATTATGTACAAAGAAATGCTGAAAGAAAAGTATGGTATTAGGGTGCTGTCTGCATTGGAGCCTATTGCTGAGGATGAAGGTGGTGAGTTCTATGAAATGTTCTTGGAGTGGAACGCTGAAAAATACAGCAAGCGCCTTTCTAAACGTGTTAGAGATGGCCTTGATACAAGTGTTGCCAATGGAACGTTTTGTGGTGGATATTTAGTGTATGGCTACAAAATAGACCTTGAACCTATCTCCGGCAAGCCTGGCAAGTTTATAAAGCGTGTTGCTATCAAGGAAGAAGAGGCAGAGATTATTAGATTTGTTTTTGAGCAATACGATTTAGGTAAGTCCAAAAAAGAAATAGCCGATACCTTGAATGAGAAAGGATACAGGTATAAAGGCAAGCCCTTCAAGGGCAGGACCTTTGATAACTGGATGGTTAATAGAAAGTACACTGGAGAATTTGAATTTGGTGGACGTTTGTGCAACAATATGTATCCACAAATTATAGACAAAGGATTGTTTGAGAGAGTTCAAGAACGCTTGAAAAAGAACCAATACTTCCTAGGTGGTATGAACAAAGCAAAGCTAACATATCTTTTGTCTGGTAAGCTATTTTGTGCTCATTGTGGCTCAGAAATGGTTTCGGACGGAGGTGTTGGCAAGCAAGGATATGAATACCACTACTATACTTGCAAAAAGAAAAGAAGAGGCAAATGTGACAAACGTAGAGAACACAAGGATGCTATCGAGTTATACGTAGTAAATTGCGTTTGTGACTTCCTAAGCGACCCTGCAAATGTAGAAGTTGCTGCGACTGATGTTTTGAACTACTATGAAAAAAGGACTGATGTCAGCAATCTGAAGTCAATCCAAACGAAAATAGCAAATGCTCAAAGAGAGGTTGAAGCACTTGCTGATTCTTTTGTAAAAGCAAAAAGCAGGCTTCTTCAAGAGACCATCGAAAAGAAGATGGAGGAGTACGAAATTCTTCTTAACGATTTGAAATACCAAGAAGCACTATTGGAACTTGAACGTGGCTACAAAATAACTAAAAAGGACATCATTGATTTTGTAGCAGAGTTGCTAAAAGGAGATAGAAACGATAAGGAATACCAACAAAAAATTGTAGATAACTTGGTTAGTCAAGTGTTTGTCAGCGATGACCATACTGTGGTCTACTTTAACATAAAGGGTGGAAAAACCGTAGATTTGGTTGATCTTGACGACACAAACACCGTTCTAAAAACCAGTTTGGATTTTAGAATGCAAACATCGACATCCCGCCAAGAATAGTCTAATTTGAACCAATGTTCAGGTTAGACTATTTTTTTTATTTTTTGCCCTATTTTGAGGCCGTATTTTGGCTTGTAAGCGGTAAAAAGAAATGGCTAACAATAGGTACACGCTCAACAATCCGCTTA
>JAFQEG010000027.1 GCA_017399145.1 Clostridia bacterium
GCTTTCCACCTTCGCTTGTGAGTTCTCCTGCACTCAAAGCAGTAAGTTTTAAGTTTACCGCCTTATTGTGATAAGCAAGCCTTTTAAGTTCTTGCTTGCGAAGGTATTTATCGTCAAGTCGGCTTTGGTCTACCTTGTAGGGTTTGGCTACCCCACTATCATCAAAGCAATCATCATACTTCAAGCCAACTCTTGCAAGGATTTTAGTCCTTTGCACTTTATAGTTTTTTCTATTCTCCTCTTCGCACCAATCATCTAACTTCTCAATGCTTGGAGATATCTTCATAACCATTTCTCCGTGGAGTTTCTTTGTGGCTACTACTTTTTCTTCTCTTTCGCCACTCATCATACCTTGTAGGTCAAACACCCTATTGATGAATACACCCAAAAGAAAGGCTACTACACCGTCAGCAATTATTTGTGAGACGGATTTCCCGGTTTCGTCTATTGTGATAAATGCCGTAGCAATATAAACAATAGAGATAAACCCTACAACAAAATAGCCTATATTTTGTCTAAAAAAATCTTTTATTTTCTCGTTCATTATACCCTCCCATTACCAAGGTATTTTTGTATAACTTGCTCAACTTGGTCAGTTGTGGCATTTGCAGTCTTGCCAATAAGGATATTTTCTTTGAGTTTTTTGATAAACCCTTGGAAACATACCAAGTCAATAAACTCTCCAAGTAGTGCCATACCACTTAACAAAATCATATCGTCCATTATTGCTTGTAATAAGTATGCCATAATAAAAACTACTCCGAACAACACAATTCTTCTTGGCATCTTTAATTTGCCTATAACCTTCAAGAAAATGAAGAATAGCGCCATAATTCCACCAATACAAAGTTTGATTGTTTCTCCGGGAGTTTTAGTATACTCTCCCCAATTTATAATCAAGACGATAATCAAGGGAGCAATAGACACGAAAAAACTTCCAATTTGAAGTAGGACAAGCCTACGCTTCATCTTCTTCACGTTCATCTTCTACACCTACCTTTGCAATTTCGGCAGCATATCCCTTGTTCACAAGTTCGTCCATATTGCCAAAACCTATCCTTGTGATTTCTTCGGTGTTAGTAGTGGCTTTATCAATTCTTTGGACTGTCTCTTTATGTTCCTTAAACTCTGCCCTAATATCATTACAAATTTGAGTAAAGCCTTCTTGGATATTTTGTTGCATTGTTGCAAGATTGTTTTTGTTTTGCTCTTCGCTTTCTACTGTCTTATTGATATCATTTGTTGCTTGGTTAAATAATCCAAGGGCAGATAAAATCTTTTTGATGATAGGAGATGCGGCTACCCATAATGCAATAATAGTAGTCAAGGCTAAAACCACATTAGGCACAATCATCTCTTTTATGTATACCTCCCAAGCAACGTCTCCAACGGTTGCGAAGTATACCCCACAAGCACCAAGCACACCGACAATCAAACCGATTAGCAAGGCTAAAAATATTTTTAATTTTGAGTGTTTCATTTTTTCTCTCCTTCTTCTACAAAGCCAAAGTCCACGGGCTTTCCTTCAAAGAGGTCATACCACTTCTTGCAAGGCTCTTTACAACCTTTCTTCCCACAAACTTGGCATATATTTTCAAGTGTGATTTCTATCATACAAACCACTCATCACGAGCAATACTCATACCGCTTGCTTCGACTTCCTCTTTTGTCTTGCCGTCAAGGTCATTTACCCATAATTCAAGAGCATCATCTACTTCCTTTTGAGAAAGATACCCTTCTTCCATTTGCTTGTTAGCAGACTCCAACCATTTTTGTTTGCTGAATACTTTTGCCATTTTTTAATACCTCCGTTAATTTTTTGGCGTAATTACTTACAATTTGTTTTAATTTCCACTTTGGAGCATATTTGTAGATTTTCTCCTTGTAGAATTTCCAACCGTTAATATGAGTTAGCCAACCAAGTAAAGATAATAAACCACGTGCTTGTTGCAATGTTATGTAGCCAGCCTTACGCACTCTCCTCACTCTTCGGCATAACCGAAAAAAGATTTTCTTCCTTAATAGCACTTTCTCTTTGTAAAAACGAAAACCAACAAAGTCAATAGGTCTACTATGCACCTTCCATATTTGTGAGTTGTCTTTCAAAGAAAGCCCTATGCTATTTAGGTATTCACCCATAAGGGCTATTGCTTTTCGCAATTTTCTTTTGTTAGTATCAAGCAACACCA
>JAFQEG010000028.1 GCA_017399145.1 Clostridia bacterium
TAAGTTGATAAGGTCCCTTGTAGACTACAAGGTTGATAGGTCGGAGGTGTAAGTACAGTAATGTATTCAGCTGACCGATACTAATAGACCGAACGCTTGAACTACTTTGTATTCGATTCTTTCAATACATTGTTGAGTTTATCTTTCATCTTAATTATTTGTTTCTCACTTATCTCTTTGTTCGGTTTTTAATGAGCATTTTAAAAGGCACACCAAACGGTGTGCCTTTTTTTGTTACTTATTTTAACTTTTCAACAAAAAAAGACCAACGACTTTTCGTTGGTCTTTCATATTACTTAACGTATTTTTGAATAATTGCTCTCATTTCGTCAAGCTTTGCTTCCATTAGCTTTACAAGCTTGAGTTGAGTCCTTGTCCTATCAAGATTGTGTCCTTCACGGTGGATTCTAAAGTATGTATCACCATTTAAGTGGTCAGTTAAGAATCTCATACCACATTCAAGGGTGAGCATAATTGATGCATAGGGAAGCATTTCGATTTCAACAGAGGTTAAGGAATCCTTGCATTGACTCAAATAACCCTTAGCGAAAGATTCGTAAAGTCCCAAATCAAAATCAACTAAATCAAGGTTTTGCTCATCCTCGGCTGCATGTGTAGCACCTGAACGAATAGCATCGCCAAAATCGTATAGATATGAGCCAGGCATTACAGTATCAAGGTCGATTACAGCCGCAGGCTCGCCTGTTTCTTCGTCGAAAAGAATGTTGTTAAGCTTTGTATCATTGTGAGTAACTCTTAGGGGAAGTGAGCCATTTTCAAGCTTGTCAACAAACAATGACATAAAGTCCTTGCGTTCTCTAATAAATGCAATCTCGTTTTCGACCTCACTCGCTCTTTTAGAGATGTTATCTGAAACTGCCTTTTCAAAATCTAGATATCTTGAAGCAGTATTGTGGAAATTCTTAATTGTTTCAACAAGTAAGCTTGCATCAAAATCACTAAGAAGCTTTGCAAAGTTACCAAAGGCAACACCGGCAGAGTAGAAGTGCTCAGGATTTTCCATCTTTTCGATAGTAAATACCTTGTCGATATATTCATACATTCTGTATGCCTTGTCTTCTATCATTACATATCTCTTGTTTTCAGGACCTGGCAAAAATCTAAGAGTAGCCCTTTGTGGGTCGGTGCCGTAATTGCGTGCCTTTTTTCTCAAGAAATGTGTAACACTCTGAATATTTGACATAAGACCATCAACATCCTTAAAAATGTTAGTGTTGATTATTTGAAGAGAATATTGTCCTTTGTCTGTCGTAACTAAAAAAGTAGAATTAATATGACCATTTCCAAGATTTTCACATGAAATAAATTTTTCATCTGGAAGAAATGTATTAACCGCTTTAATAATATTATTATTCATTTTTGCTCCTAAAATTATAAATTATCATATGACTTTTCGTCAACCACTAAGCATTTTAACATAATTTAGTTTAAATGTAAAGAAATTTTGTTAAAATATTGCAAAATAGTCTTAATTATAGTAAAATAAATAAGAAATAAAAGAGGAGACGGAAAAATGGTAGATTGTATTTATGAAATTGCAAATGGTGTACACTTAAATTACATCGAAACAAAAAAATTTAAAACTAACTATGTATCATTTAACTTTATAGCTCCGTTATCAGAAAAGACAGTACATTATAATGCCCTACTTCCATTAGTACTAACAAGAGGGACTAGCAAATATCCTACACAAATGGAATTAAGTAAAAGATTGCAATACTTGTATTCAGCGGATGTGGGAGTATCAAATAATAAATATGGAAGCTGTCAGGTATTTGGACTCAAGGCAAATATGCTCAACAATCGCTTTGCAAACGATATTGACATAAATCAAGAAACAATAAAGTTGATTTGCGATATGATTTTTGATCCATACTTAGAGAATGGAGTGTTTTCTAAAGCATACGTAAAAGGTGAAAAGCAAACACTTATTGACGGCATAGAGGCACAAATCAATAACAAGGGTAGCTATGCGTTTGACCGTATGATAAGCGAAATGTGCAAGGGAGAGGCATTTAGCATACCAAGACTTGGTAGACTAGAAAATGTCAAAAGAATCACCTCAAAATCCTTATATGGCGCTTATAAAAGAGCGATAGAGCAATATCCAATAGAGATTTACGTAGTTGGTGATTGTGATATTGAGACATTTGCTAACGAGCTAAAATCACGATTTGTAGATATCAAGAGAAAGCCAATTGATATTTCATTCGAGCCTATAAAGGAAAATGTTGAATCGGTTAAGCAAATAGTTGATTATGAAAAGGTAAAGCAAGGCAAGCTTGTTTTAGGCTTCCGTACTGGCTATAATTACACTGAAAATAAATATCACTTAATTCAGTTATTTAACGAGATATATGGTGGGTCACCAACCTCTAAGCTATTTATGAATGTTAGAGAAAAAATGAGTCTTTGCTATACTTGTCGCTCAACTGTTTCCCAGGTAACTGGCATGATGGGAGTTAACTCGGGTATTGAATTTGACAAAAAAGAGATTGCAGAAAAGGCAATTATTGACCAGCTTGAGGATATCAAAAAGGGGAATATAACAAAGGAAGAGTTTGAAAGTGCTAAAAAGTCCATTATAAATGGCTATAAGTCTATTTATGATAGCCAAAGTGCGATGGCAAATTGGGTGTTTTATAGGTCCCTTTGTGGTATAAGCACAACTCCACTTGAAGAATGTGAAAAGATTGAGAAAACAACTATTGCACAAATTCAAGAGATAGCTAATAGAATTAAGCTTGATACTGTTTATTTCTTAAGAGGGGAGGATTCCAATGATTAAGGATTTAGTTGTTACCGAAAGTCAATTGCTTGAAGAAAAGCATTATCGCTTTAAGCACAAATCAGGACTAGAGGTCTATGTTTTCCCAAAGGATTTGACAACCTCCTATGCTATTTTTGCAACAAGATACGGCTCAATGGATAACAAATTTAAGCTTAGCACAGATAAAGAATTTACAATCGTACCAGACGGAATTGCTCATTTTCTTGAGCACAAGCTATTTGAGTGCGAGGGTGGAATTGACGCATTTGAGCTTTTTGCAAAAACAGGTGCAAGTGCAAACGCATATACCTCTAATACAATGACAGGATATTTATTTTCTGCAACGGATAATTTTTATGAATCTCTTGAGATTTTGCTTGATTTTGTTACACATCCATACTTTACAGAGGAAACCGTACAAAAGGAAATGGGTATTATCGGTCAAGAAATAGGAATGTACGAGGACAGACCAGGGTCAAGGCTTAATAAGGAGCTTTTAAAGGCACTTTATAAAAAGAATAAGATTCGTATTGATATAGCAGGCACCTGTGAATCAATTGCCAAAATTAACGTCGATATTCTGTATAAATGCTATAATACCTTTTATAACTTAAACAATATGACACTAGCTGTTTGTGGCGATGTTGACGTTGACAAGGTAAATGAAATCTGCGACAAAATTCTAAAAGTCGCTAAGCCAATCGAAATTATAAGAGATTACGAGGATGATGACGAGCCAAAAGAGGTTAACAAGAAAAGAGCATATCTTCAAATGGATGTTTCTAAGCCAATCTTTTCAATAGGCATAAAGGATACTAATATTTCAAAATGTCCAAAAGAAAGAGCAAAGAAGTCTTATGCAACAGAAATTTTAAACGAGATGCTATTTTCACAATCCTCAAGCTTTTATAATGAGCTTTATGATGCAAATCTAATTTCAATAGACTTTTCAAGTGGTTGTGAGTTAACTAAATATTATTCATTTAACGTTATTTCGTCAGAATCTAGCAATCCAGAGCTTGTATATAAAAAGTTTGTAGATTATGTTGAAGAAACAAAGAAAAAGGGACTTGATAAGGAAAGCTTCGATTTGGCAAAAAAGACAATTTATTCGTCAAACATTAAGTCCTTTGACTCTACCGAGGAAATAGGTGATAAGTTAATATTTAACGTATTTGATGACTTTGATATACTAGACGCATCAGATGTAATAAACTCAATAACACTCGAGTACGTGAGCGACATATTAAAGGAGGGCTACAAAGAGGAATACTACACAATGGCAGTAGTAGAGCCTCTAGCCGATAAAAAATAATGGGAAAGCTTTCATTTCCGGGACTTGGCATAGGTGAATTTGATATTAATTCCGTTGCCATATCCCTATTTAATGGCAAATTCGTAATAAACTGGTACGCATTGATTATAACCACAGGAATAGTTTTAGCCGCAATATATGTGCTAACTCGCTTTAAGGAAAATGGTTTAAAGGTTGATGATTTTCTCGACCTTGCGTTATGGGTAATAATTTGTGGAATAGTAGGTGCTCGCTTGTATTTTGTACTATTCAAGCTAGACGATTATATTATAACCAACCAAGGCAATTTCTTTAAAAACCTAGGTGCTTCCTTGCTTGAAATGATATCCGTTTGGAAGGGTGGACTTGCTATTTACGGTGGAGTTATAGCAGGCGGACTTGCTGCATTCTTTGTTGCAAGAAAAAAGAAACTAAATATCCTTCAAATCCTTGACTTTTTAGCACCACCCGTAATGATGGCACAATCCCTTGGTAGATGGGGTAATTTCTTCAATATAGAGGCATTCGGTAGCATAACCGCATCCCCATTTAGAATGTGCTCACCAAGTGCTATTAATTATCTTGTAAGGACTGGTCAACTAGAGAGTGGGTCTGAAACCTATCAACAAATGGTAGACGGCACACTTGGCGTACATCCAACCTTCTTCTATGAATCAATGTGGAATCTTTTAGGCTTCCTTGTATTGTGGCTTGTATTCGTGCAAATCACAAAAACGAAAAAGCTTCATAAATTCCATGGTCAACTATTTTATTCCTACCTAATTTGGTATGGTCTTGGCAGACTTTGGATTGAAGGACTTCGTACAGATAGCTTATATCTAATACCAAACGTAATAAGAGTATCACAGCTTGTTGCACTTTTGTCCCTTGTAGTAGGACTTACCTTGATGATTTTAAGCTTCGTGCTTCTAAAAAAGGGCAAGGGCGGTAAGCTAGTACAGCTTGTTGACCACACGGGTGTAGATAATTACAGGGCAGATGTAAAGAAGCAAAGAGAGGCTAAAAAAGCCCAAAAAGAAAAAAACGGTAAAGGAAAATAACTATGGCACAAATTATAAACGGAAAGCTAGTTTCTCAAAACGTAAGAGAAGCACAGAAAAAGGAAACAGAGGAGCTTTTTCAAAAATATGGAAAAAAGCCAGGACTTGCAGTTATAATTGTAGGTGAGGACCCAGCCTCTAAGGTTTACGTTGCAAATAAGGAAAAGGCTTGTATTGAGGTAGGATTCCATTCTGAGCTTTATAGAATGCCAGAAAATACCACAATCGAAGAATTACTTGCACTTATTGACAGACTTAACAAGGATGACAAAATCCATGGCATTTTATGTCAATTACCACTTCCAAAGCATCTTGATGAGGAAAAGGTTATTTTAGCAATTGACCCTAACAAGGACGTTGACGCGTTTCATCCTGTAAATACAGGCAAAATTATGATTGGAAATCATAGCTTTTTGCCTTGCACACCTGCAGGTGTTATGAAGCTTATCGAGTCAACAGGCACAAATATTTCAGGTAAGGAATGTGTTGTAATTGGTAGAAGTAATATAGTAGGCAAGCCCCAAGCAATGCTACTTTTACAAGCAAATGGCACAGTAACAATCTGCCATTCAAGGACAAAAAATCTAAAGGAAGTTACAAAGAGGGCAGATATATTGGTTGTTGCAATTGGTAAGGCTGATTTTGTAACAGGCGATATGATAAAAGAAGGTGCCGTTGTTATTGATGTAGGTATGAATAGACGTGCAGACGGCAAGCTAACCGGCGACGTAGATTTTGAAAGTGCGGAGAAGGTTGCATCCTATATCACACCAGTGCCTGGTGGAGTAGGACCAATGACTATAACAATGCTACTTCAAAACACGTTAACTGCGTTTAAACAAACCTTATAAAAGACAAAAACGAGTGCATCAGCACTCGTTTTTCGTTTCTTTAAAAAGAATGATAAGAAAGATAAGATTAAAAATAGTCATAAGGGCTAAAATCAGGTCGGAAATCTCCCACATAAGCGACATTGGAATTACAGCACCCAAAACGGTTACAAGGGCAAAAATGATGGTATATACAACTGATATACCCCTTGATTTAGTCATAAAGGAAAGAGACTCGCTACCATAAAAGTATTGTGTGCAAATTGTTGCAAGGGCAAAGAGAATACAAGATATTGAAACAAAATATCTTCCGAAGCTACCTAAAAAGCACTCAAATGCAGAAATGACCATATTCATTGCATTTTCCTCGGGAGATTTATTTGATAGAATAATCACAAAGGCAGTAAGAGTACAAAGTAAAATAGTGTCAATAAATACCTCGAAAATTCCAAGACAGGCTTGCTTGTGTGGACTATTAGCATTTGATGACGCGTGTGCACAGGGTGAGGTGCCACAGCCTGCCTCGTTTGATAATATACCTCTTGAAACACCATATCTTATGGCCCTTGAAAAGCCAAAGCCTAAAAATCCATAGCTAGCCGACTTAAAGGAAAATGCATCTTTAAAAATCAATTCAACAACGCTTGGTATTTCTTTGAAATTTAAAACTATAATACCTAAGCAAACAAAAACGTATAAAAAGGACAAAATTGGAATTAGAATAGAGTTAAAGCTAGTTATCCTTTTCTTGCCACCTAAAATAATCACAAGAGAAAGAATAGCAAACCCTATTCCAAAAAACAAATTAGGCACAGGTGAAAGAGAAGCAATCCCATTTATTTGCACCAAATTTCCAGTTGACAGAGAGTTTAAAATACAAAAAACTGAGAAAACACTACCAAAGAAAAAAGCAATATTTTTGCCAAGCTTATTTTTGAGTCCGTTTTGTATGTAAAATGGTGCACCACCAAAATATCCAAATTCGTTTCTTTGTCTGTATTTTAAAGCAAGCTTAACCTCGGCATACTTCAAGGACATAGCAAAGATAGCGCTTATCCACATCCAAAATATAGCACCATAGCCACCATAATAAATAGCCCCTGCAACCCCGACTATATTTCCAATCCCTAAGGTGCCGGCAAGAGCAAGAAAAAGGGACTTAAATCCACCATTGTTGCTAAGTATATCCTTTAGTAGCTTAACGGGATGGAAAATATAAAAAAGCTTGTAGCTTAAACCAAAACCAAGACCTGTAAAAATCAATATTGAGGGCAATAGAACGCCACATAAAAAATTCAAAAAATATCACCTCACAGAAAAAATATATTCTCATAAAACCTCAATAATTACAGGCTTTCAAGTCAATTGTTAATATTTTGTGAACAATGTTCTATAACCCTTGAAATTTAATATAATAGGTTATAGAATATAACGTGTTAGCACTCTTCGACTTTAAGTGCTAAAATTATTTTGGAGGTAATAAAAAATGACTATAAAGCCACTTTCAAACAGAGTTGTTTTGAAAAATGTTGAAGCAGAGGAAACTACAAAAAGCGGAATAATTCTTACCGCATCAGCAAAGGAAAAGCCACAAATTGCAGAGGTAATTGCAGTTGGTGTAGGCGAGGTTAATAACGAGGGTAAGCTTATTCCTATGACTGTTAAGGTAGGCGACAAGGTAATTATTAGTAAGTATTCAGGCACCGAGGTTAAGCTTGACGGCGAGGAATACGTAATAGTAAAAGAAACCGATATACTAGCAATTGTTGATTAAGGGAGGTAATTATGGCAAAGGAATTATTGTATGGAATTGAGGCAAGAAATGCACTTTTAAGAGGTGTAGATAAGCTTGCAAATACAGTTAAAATAACACTAGGTCCTAAGGGCAGAAACGTAGTTTTAGATAAAAAATACGGTGCACCACTTATCACAAATGATGGTGTTACAATAGCAAGAGAAATCGAGCTTGAGGACTCAGCTGAAAATATGGGCGCACAGCTTGTACGCGAGGTTGCGTCAAAGACAAACGATATTGCAGGTGATGGTACAACAACTGCAACTATTTTAACACAAGCATTCATTCGTGAGGGAATGAAAAACGTTACAGCAGGCGCAAACCCAATGGTAGTACGTAAGGGTATTATGAAGGCTGTTGATGTAGCTGTATCAGCCCTTGTTGCAAATTCACAAAAAATTAATGGTAAAGAGGACATCACAAGAGTAGGTGCCGTTTCTGCAGGCGACGAAAGCGTAGGTCAGCTTATTTCTGATGCTATGGAAAAGGTAACCGCAGACGGTGTTATTACCGTTGAGGAATCAAGGACAACTGAAACCTATTGTGAGGTTGTTGAGGGTATGCAATTTGACAGAGGCTATATCTCGGCTTATATGTCAACAGACGTACAAAAGATGGAGGCTGTGCTTGATGATGCACTAATCCTCATCACAGACAAGAAAATATCAAGAATACAGGATATTTTACCAGTGCTTGAGCAAATTGTTCAAGCTGGCAAAAAGCTTCTTATTATCGCTGACGATATCGAGGGCGAGGCGCTTACAACTATTCTTGTAAATAAGATTAGTGGTACATTTACAGTAGTAGGTGTTAAGACTCCAGGCTATGGCGACTATAAGAAGGAAATGCTAGCAGATATTGCAGCACTTACAGGTGGTCAGGTAATCTCCGATACCTTCGGCTTAGAGCTAAAGGACGCAAACCTAACTCATCTAGGTAGAGCAAGACAGGTTAAGGTAAATAAGGATACAACCATAATAGTAGATGGCTACGGAAACGAAGCAGATATTAAGGGAAGAATTTCACTTATTAAGGCTTCAATTGAGAATACACACTCAGACTACGACAAGGAAAAGCTTCAAGAAAGACTTGCTAAGCTTTCAGGTGGTGTTGCAGTAATTAAGGTTGGTGCAGCTACTGAAATCGAAATGAAGGAAAAGAAGCTTCGAATTGAGGACGCACTCAACGCAACAAGAGCAGCAGTCGAGGAGGGTATTGTTGCAGGTGGTGGTACTGCCTACATCAATGCTATTGAAAACGTTGCAAAGCTTGTTGGCGAGGTTGAGGGCGACGAAAAAACAGGCGTTAAGATTGTTCTTAAGTCACTTGAGGAGCCACTTCGTCAAATTGCAGAAAATGCAGGCTTTGACGGCTCAGTTGTAGTAGATAAGGTTAAGAATAGTGGTAAGGTCGGCTACGGCTTTGATGCTTACAATGAAAAGTATTGCGATATGATAGAGGCAGGAATTGTTGACCCAACAAAGGTTACAAGGTCTGCGCTTCAAAATGCAGCTAGCGTTGCATCAACTGTTCTTACAACTGAGGCACTTGTTATCGATAAAAAGGAGCCACTACCACCACAAGCGCCACAAGGCCCAATGGGTGGAGGAATGTATTAAAAAACCAAGAGACTGTCACCATGACAGTCTCTTTTTTATACGAAGGAGTTAAGAATGGAAATTATAGATATTCACAGTAAAAAGCAAGGTAAGGCGCTTTCCAATTTCTACCCTCATTCCTTTGAAATTGACGGAATTGAATGCAATAGCATGGAAGGCTTTTTACAATCACTAAAATATAGAAATCCCAAAAAACAAGTAAAAATTTGCACATTTGTGGGGACTGAAGCTAAAAACAAGGGTAAATTTAAGTTTTGGTGGAGGTTAAGTGGCAATATTTATTGGCAAGGCAAAAAGATAAAAAGAGTAAGCAAGGACTTTGATTTGCTAATTGAGAGAGCCTATAATTGTCTTTTTCAAAACGAAAATTTTAAAAAATCTCTTTTAGAAACGAAGGGTAAACTGCTATGCCATACCATAGGTAAGCATAACAAAATGGCAACAATTTTAACCGAAGAGGAATTTATTTCTAATCTCAATCGCTTAAGAGATAATTAAAAACGCACCTAACTTTAGGTGCGTTTTATATATAAACAATATCTATATGCTTAAGGTCGTTGAAAACAAACATTTCCTTGTCAAATTTTACATTTTTGCCAACGTATATTTTTTTCAAATTAAATGGATATCTAAAGGCAGATTTTTCAATACTTGTTACATAAGATGGGACCCTGTATTCCTCTTCTTTTTTATAGTTAGGGTAGAAAAGAAGAGTCCTTTTGTCCTTTGTAAAAAGAACGTTGTCCTCACAATAATAGTAAGGATTAGCGCTGTGTACAGACAAATACCTTATGCTATTTCTTAACAGGTGATTATTTTCAATCCTGCATCTGGGTCCTAAAAATAAAATCTTAACCTGGGATTCATCAAGTAAATTACTTGTGATTTCATCGACGTTTACAATTAAGGCCTTTGTCTTGTCAAATGCCAAAATTCCATCATCAGCTACACAGGGTCTATTACCTGTAAGCTCAACTAGTGAAAGGCCACGACCACCATAAGCACCCTTTATGTAAATTTCCTTATTAGACGGGTTATCAACAATGTCTAAGGTGTCGGGAGTATATGGAATTTTCCCATAAAAAACAGATTTTGTAAACTTATAAAGAGAGAATAAAAGGTCATTTTCATATTTTTCGTAAAGGTCACGACTTTCCTCAAAATAATCAACCTCTTTTATAAAGTCGGTAAAACCACAGTCACATTTTTCAGGCTTGCTTTCGTATTCCTTGTAGCATACAGGACAGCAAAAAAGCTTTTTCAATGGTTACCACATCCCCCATAAAATTTTTTAAGGTCAACTGCGTATTCGCCGTTTTCATTTTTTAAATAGCCTGACATATTAAGTAGCTTGTCAGTAGTAGCATTAGGCTTCATTATGGACCTTGATAGACCACACCTATGCATAAAGCTCATTGTAGCCCTTAGCATAATAATCATAGCCTCAGAGTCGTCCATATTAGGCGCATAAGCAAGATTTTCTATGTAGCCTACGTCATTTATAAAGGTAAACTGACAAATGCCGATAAAATCGTCATCGTCAGCCCTATAACAAAAGCCCTCAATTAAATATTCAACAGAGCAGAGCTTGCAAAGCTCCTCTTGCTCACTCTTAGATTGAATAGGTAATACAGTAAGCATAATAACTCCTTAAATAGTATCTCTTTTTCCGTATAAATAGTCAACCTCAGCCTGAGTTAGCTCACGCCACTTGCCACGTTCAAGCTCACCAAGCTTTAGCTTGCCAATCGCAATTCGTGTAAGACGCATAATTGTAAGCCCACACTCGTCGCACATTTTTCTAATTTGTCTGTTTCTACCCTCATTCAATGTAAAAATAGTGTTAGTGCCACCATTTTTTTGAGAAACAATCCTGACCTTGACAGGCTTTAGCTTGTAGCCGTCAATTTCCATAGGAGAATTAAGGGTATGTAAAGCGTCGGGAGAAACATCTCCCTTTATAATAACGCTGTAAATTTTAGGCATATCACCCTTAGGATGAGTTAATCGATTAGTCAACTCACCATCGTTAGTTAAAAGTAAAAGTCCCTCGGAATACATATCAAGCCTACCAACAGGATAAACTCTTTCGCCCACCTCGGAAACTAAGGATAAAACGGTTTCGCGACCCTTTTCGTCAGAGGTGGTAGTAACATAGCCCAAGGGCTTATTAAGCATAATATATCTTTTTTTCTCAATAATAGGCTTAATTACCTTCCCATTAAAGGTTACTACATCATTTTCAGGGTCAACCTTGTCGCCAAGCTGTGCAATAGCACCATTAATCTTAACATTGCCAGCTAAAATAACCTTTTCACTTGCACGTCTTGACATTATTTTATTATCAGTAAAAAACTTTTGAAGTCTAATTTTTTCCATTATTTCAACCGAATATTCTTTCAAAAATAGATTTTTTATATCTTATATCCTTAACAGTATTTAGTGCATAAAGAGGTAAGGTGCCAATTTCCTCATTATCATTATAAAACACGACTCTACCAACATAATCACCTTGATTGACTGGTGCACATAAAAGCCTGTTTACCTCAAGTCTAGCAGAAATATTGATATTTTCCTTGGGCAATACAACAGATAGCTTGTGATGATTTGTTACTAGGGCAACAGGACTTTTGCCATTGATTACATCAAGCTCTAAAATGTAATCACCACTATCGGCAAGGTCAATACATTCGTACCTAGAAAGTCCGTATTCAAGCATGCTTTTGTGGTCTTGCCAATCGTTAGGCGCATTAAGAGTTACACAAATCATACTAACCCCGTCAACCTCGGCAGAGGAAACAAGACAGCGACCACATTTTTTAGTAAAGCCTGTTTTAATACCATTTGCACCATCGAAGGAGCGAAGTAGCTTATTGTGGTTTACTAAAAGGCGAGTACCCTCACCATTATTTAGTGGAATAGTAGTCTTATAGGTGCTAACAATTTCCCTAAATACAGGATTTTCCATAGCATAAGAGGCAATAACACCAAGCTCGTATGCAGTAGTGTAGTGCTCGTCGTCATCAAGTCCATGAGGATTTGTAAAATGCGTAGATTTTAGCCCTAATTCATTTGCTTTTTCATTCATTAAATAAACAAAATCCCCTAAGCTACCACAGGTAGCATAGGCAAGGGCGACGGCAGAATCATTTGCACTTTCAAGCATAAGTGCATATAAAAGCTCTTTACAGGTAAGAATCTCACCCTCTTTTAAATATATGCTTGATCCCTCAATGTTAGTTGCTTCAATAGGTATAGTAAATTTGTCCTCAAGAGAGCAATTTTCAATCGCTACTATGGCAGTCATTATTTTTGTTGTACTAGCCATAGGTAGGACTAAATCCTTATTCTTTTCAAAAACGACTGAGCCGCTATCAGCCTCAATTAAAACTGCACCCTTTGCCGAAATATCCCCAATGTCCAAAGCCTTAGCAAATAGGCAAGGACAGAGAAAAAGTGATAGAAAAACGCAAAAAAGTGCAAAGCAAAGCTTTTTGTACATAAAAATACTCCTTTTTAAAAATATTATGCACAAAAAGCAAGCTTATATAAATGGCTAATTATTCGCCTTCTGCCTCTTTTTTCTTGTCATTTTTTGAAAACAACTGCTTAAATCTTTCAATAAGCTCAGGAGAATTTTCAATAAAGTCTAAAATGTAGGAAACAGTGTCCTTTGGCTGGTCCTTTTGGCTTAAATTCAAAAGGTCAACCTTTCCTAGCTTATCAATTACAAGAAAGCCAACTGGTGAAACAGTAACACCAGTACCGCCACCACCACCGAAGTTTTTGTCAGTAGTAGCCTTTTTACCAAAATAGTCAACACCACCGGTTGCGAGACCTACAAATACCTTTGAAATAGGAATAATAATAGTACCGTTGTCAAGGTTGATAGGTGTACCTGTAACAGTGTTTGAATCTACCATTGTTTTAACATTTTCAAGGGCAGTTTTAATGATTTCGCTTTGCTTAGATTGTTCCATCTTCTAAATCCTCCTCGTTAAGCTTAATTTTATAAATGAGCTTAATAATTTTTTTAAGTATAGTAAGCAAGGGAAGTACACGGCAGTAAAGCACCACCTTTCCCTCAAATAGCGATTCCTCGGAAAGAAAATTTGCTTGTACGTTTATGTCCGAGAAACGTGATATATCAACGTTGGAAATCTCTTCAAGTAAAGAGATTAGACAAGCAACAGCGCTACAAACACCAGAATAAGCAAGGGCAGTTGTTGCTGCATTGTCGGTGCCAACTAAAATATTTAGCTTTGCAAATTTAAAGTGTAGCTTACCTAAGGCACACTCTAAAATATCGAAAATAATACTTCTAAATTTAATCAGCTTAGATAGGACAGAGGGAGGTTTTTTCTTTTTTTCCTCTTTTTTCTCTTCCTTTTTTACATCGTTGCTAGTAGGTGCTTTTTTTGAATCTGTTTTCTTTTTAGATTTTTTCTTCTTTTTCTTTTCCTCATCCTTAAAAAGAGGAAACTTAAAGCAAAGCACCTGTATATGGGCAGAGAATTCGCCCTCATAAGCCAATACAAGCTTGACCTTCAAGGCAAGAATAATAGCAACAAGAAGGACTAAGCCAATTATTACATATACAAAAGGTGGCATTTTGTCCTCCTTAATCTAATTATTCCTCGTCGCCCTCGTCGTCTGGTGTGTCGTCTTGGTCACCCTCGATAGCCTCGCCATTGTCAGGCTTGTCGTCAGCGACCTCGTTTCCAACAACGTTAGCCTCGTCCTCGGGATTTTCACCATCCTCAGGCATATCAATTTCCATAGGAATAACAATGCCCTCAGGCTGAGAAACAGGCAATTCAACATAAGGCAATTGCTCAAGAGTTTCAATACCGAAAACACGCATAAACTTGGAGGTTACTCTATAAATATGAGGTCTACCAGGCGCATCGAGTCGTCCATAAGGCTCGATTAATTCCTTTTCGCAAAGAGAAGCTACTATGTATGCACTATCAACCTTTCTTACAGCATCAATATAGGCTCTTGTTACAGGGCGAATATTTGTGTTGTAAGCGATTATAGCCAAAACCTCAAGAGATGAGTTTGATAGGTTTCCACCCTTTTTAAGACCAAGCGCTTCCTTTATGTAGGGTAAATATCTTTCCTTAGTGCAAAGCTGACATCTGTCATCAAAGCACAAAAGCATAATACCCTTTTTGTCATCCTCATTATATTTTTCGCTAAATTCCTTAACCTTCTTTTTAACCTTGTTTTCAGTCAAGGATAGCACCTCAGCAAGCTTAGAATAGAGCATAGGGTGACCTGCAGCGAAGAGGATAGCCTCAATAGCACTTTCAATATATTTACTATCAAGCTTTTCAAGATTATTGTCCATTATTTTACACTCCGTATTCAACAATAGTTAGTCAATTTAATAAAATTACTGATTTTCCTCACTAACCTTAATTTTGCCAGTGTACATATCAATATAAACGCCATTACAAAGGGTAATAACACCCTCTTCGTCAATGAATTCAGTCTCTCGAATGGTAATTCTACCAGCCTTGAGCATTTCTAAAAGTGCCATAAAGGTAGCAACAGCCTCATGCTTAGTATAAATACCAAGGAAGCAACGTGTAACCTCTACACTACCACCATTCATAATAAGAGTCCTCAAAATAGAGAATACCTTTTCACCAACGGAAACAGTACGAGTACTAATAAGAGGCTTAATGTTTGCAGAGGCCTCCTCGTCAGAGGCTTCAATATTACTCATAACCCTTAAAAGTGCAGCACTAAGTAATCCAACCTCATGGTCGGTAACAAAGGACCTATCGGGAGAAATCTCGTCTGTGTCCTTTTCAAGTCTGCCCTTAAAGACAGAATATAGCTTACCAAGCTCACCAGATACCTGCTTAGTAACCTGATGCTCAAGCAATATACGTTGTAATTCAATCAAGTCCTCGTCAGGTGGTGCTGATGGTGGACGTGGTAGTAGCATCCTACTTTTTAAAAGCATAAGATGGGATGCCATAACTAAAAAGTCAGAGGATAAGTCTATATCCATAGATTCCATAGATGCAATATACTCAAGGTATTGGTCGCAAATTATAGAAATCTTAATATCAAGAATATCCATCTTATTTTTAGAAATAAGACTCAACAAAAGGTCCAAAGGACCCTCGAAGGTTTCTATTTTATAAATAATTGGTTCCATTTAAGCTCCTAGAAGAAAATTAAAGTAAAGGGCATAACAAATATGTCAAATATCCAATTAACCGCAACTGATAAAAAATACGTTATATAACCACCTAAAATTCTGGTATCAAGCAAAAGAATAACAAAAAATGCAAGAGAAATATAATGCTGATACTTGCGAATTACAGCAAGGGCTGACTCCGGCAGGAATGAGAATAGAATATTCGACCCGTCAAGTGGTGGTATAGGTAGTAGATTAAATATTGCAAGTGAAATGTTTAGGAAAACAAAATAATAGCTAAAGTTTACCCAAATTAAGCAAATAATGTGTAAAAAACCCTCATCAGGTGCAAAATTGCCAACGTAAACTGATAAAACGTAGAAGAAAGCACCAACAAAGGCAAGAATTAGGTTAGATAATGGTCCTGCAAAAGAGGTGAGTGCCATATAAAGACGAGGTCTTTTGAAATACCTTGTATTTACAGGCACAGGCTTAGCCCAACCATATCTAAAAAGTAAAAGACAAATAGCACCGATGGGGTCAAGATGCTTTAAGGGATTAAGCGTAAGACGACCTGCATATTTTGCAGTTGGGTCCCCAAGCCAATAAGCGCAAAGACCGTGACATAGCTCATGCACAGTCAGTGCAATAAGCACAACAGGTGCTGAAATAGCTAATTCAAAAAGGAAATCAAGCAACCAATCCATGAAAGGTGTCCTTTCTTTAATTACTCTGAATATTTAATAATCGAGTCCCACACGTCATTTTTTCCCTCCTTGCTTTCAGAGGAGAAGAGAATAATTTGAGTGCCTGGTAAAATTGCAGGGTGGGTAACAAGTGATTTAACCGATTTTTCTCTTTCGGTTTTGTTAAGCTTGTCAGTCTTTGTTGCAACAATGATATATGGAATTTCAGCCTCATTTAAGAATGAAACCATATCAACGTCGTCCTTAGTCAATCCTATGCGTGAATCAACAAGCTGTACAACAAGCCTTAATAGGTCAATGTTAGGGTTGTTAGTAAAATAACCATCAACAAGCATAGACCACTTCTTTTTTTCATCATAGGTACGCTTAGCATAGCCGTAGCCAGGTAAATCAACTAGGAAAAGCTTGCTATCAACATCATAAAAGTTGATAGTAATAGTCTTACCAGGGGAAGCACTAACTCTTGCCATAGACTTTCTGTTAAGAAGAGTATTGATAAGAGAGCTTTTACCTACGTTTGACCTTCCAGAAAACGCAATCTGTGGTAAAGCAGAGCGAACAAACTGAGAGGGATGACCGGCACTAATCTTAAGCGAAACATTATTAACATTTATTTTCATTTTTAATCAGTCCTTTGACATTGTTTATAATTGCGACAAAATCTTCATTCACTAGTGCAGCGTCAAGAACATCAAAAATATTACTACAAGGAACAAACTTAACGTTTTCTCTTACAACAGGATCAATATCAGCTAAATCCTTTTCGTTTTTCTTAGGAATGATAATAGTTGTAACACCTGCTGCATATGCACTAAGAGTCTTTTCCTTAAGACCACCAATAGGCAACACCTTACCGCGAAGAGTAATTTCGCCAGTCATGGAAACGTCACGTTTTACTCGGCGTCCTGTAAGGATACTTACAAGGGCAGTAGTAATAGTAACGCCTGCACTAGGTCCGTCCTTAGGCACAGCGCCCTCGGGCACGTGAATGTGAATATCGTTTTGTGAATAGAAATCAGGCGAAACACCAAGCTTTTCTGCGTTTTCACGAATAAAGCTTACGGCAATCTCACAGGATTCCTTCATAACCTCGCCAAGCTTACCAGTGAGCTGAAGCTTTCCATTACCCTTCATAACAGAGGCTTCAATCTTTAAAAGGTCACCGCCAACAGAGGTATAAGCCATACCGTTTACAACACCGATTTGATTTTCGTCGTCTATTTTTTCACTTTCATATTTATAAGTACCAAGGTATTTGCTTATATTATTGGCACTTACAGTCACTGATTTTACACCGTTTTCAACAATTTCCTTAGAAGCCTTTCTGCAAAGTGACGCAATCTCTCTTTCTAGGTTACGCACACCCGCCTCGGCGGTATAGGAATCAATAATCATGAAAATAGCATCGTCAGTTATTTTCAACTGTCTTTTTGTAAGACCATGAAGCTTTAATTGCTTAGAAATTAAGTGGTTTTTAGCAATGTTAAGCTTTTCATTTCTAGTATAAGAATTAAGCTCAATAACTTCCATTCTATCAATCAATGGTGATGGAATAGAGTCAAGGGTATTTGCAGTTGCAATAAACATACAGCGAGACAAATCAACGTCAAGCTCAATAAAATGGTCTCTAAATGATTTGTTTTGCTCACTATCAAGGACCTCAAGCATAGCAGACGCAGGGTCGCCACGTGAGTCGGAGGTCATCTTATCAATTTCGTCAAGCACCATTAAAGGATTAGAGGTTTTGCACTCGCAAAGAGCATTGATAATTCGACCAGGCATAGCACCAATATAGGTTTTTCTATGGCCTCTAATATCAGCCTCATCTCTTATACCACCAAGAGAAACACGTACGTATTTTCTCTTAAGGGCTTTAGCAATAGACGCGCAAAGAGAGGTCTTACCAACGCCGGGAGGGCCTACAAGACAAATAATTTGATTCTTAACGTCGGGCTTTAGCTCCTTAACTGCAATAAATTCAAGGATTCTTTCCTTGACCCTTTCAAGTCCATAGTGGTCCCTGTCAAGAATGCGTCTTGCGTTTGCAACGCTAGTTTCATCGTTAGAGAATTTATTAAATGGCACCTCAAGACAGGTTTCAATGTATGTACGCAAAACTGCAGCCTCAGGTGAGCCAAAGGGCGCCTTATTAAATCTATTAAGCTCTTTAACTAGCTTTTCGGTAACATATTTAGGGAAGCCCTTCGCCATTATTTTCTCGTAAAGCTCCTCAGCCTCGCTTTGAGAATCGGTACCAAGCTCTGCTTGAATAACCTTAAGCTGTTCTCTTAGATAAAACTCCTTTTGGTTTTCTTCAATTTTTTTGTTAGTCTTTCTCTTGATTGCTGACTCAAGCTTTATTACCTTAGCCTCATTATCCAAAAGGGCAGAGGCAGCAATAGCACGATGGAAAGGATGATATTCCTTCAAAATGCTATATCTGTCTTCAACCTTAGTTAACACCAAGGCACCACACAAATCTGCAAGTGCACCTAGGTCGCTTGTTGAATCAATCATATTCAAAAGCTCATTAGATGGAGAAGAAAACATAGAAACAGCAGTTCTGGCTTGGTCCTTTAGCGCTCTTAAAAATGCTTCCTTTTCCTCGTATGTAGAGTCCTTGTCCTCAATCATAGGCACAACAACCTCACACATATAGTGCTTGTCTTGCTTCACTATCGATTTGTGCTCAGCACGTGCAATGCTTTCAATAGTTGCAATTGCCTTTTTTGGACCTTTTTTTGTAATCTGCTTAACCCTAGCAACTGTACCTACTGAATAAAGGTTTTTGATATCTAGCTTTTCGGCAAATGGGTCGCTTTGAGTAACCACGTAAACCAAAAAGTCGTTGTTTTCTGCATATTCAATAGCACACTTGTTTTCAGGGGAAGAAATATCAACGGTTATAGGGAAATTAGGAAAGGCGAATACTAAGCCATTTAGTGTAACTAATGGAAGAGTACGCGTCTCAAAATATTCGTGTAAATTTGCCATTATTGTCCTCGCAAAAAATATTAATATTGAGGCAAAAAGCCTCTTAGAAAATGTTTAATTTATGGAATAGGTGCACAAGGCACTACTAAACTAGATTACAGTATAACACAAATTGAAAGGGATTTCCACATTTATTTAAAAAAAGTTATAAATAATTAATAAAATATTTGACTTGGGAGTGGATTTGTAGTAAAATGAATGAAAGTAGTATTAAGAAGGGAGAAAATACAAATGGCACTTGATGCGGGAATGTTAAATTGTATTGTAAGAGAAATACAAGACTTAAATCAGTCAAGAATAGAGAAAATACATCAGCCTTCACAGGATGAATTTGTAATTATCCTTCATTCTGCTAAGACAAAGGCTAGAATCCTTATAAACGTTGGGTCAAACAACCCAAGAATAAACCTAACGCAAAGCACACAGGAAAATCCTCAAAAGGCGCCAATGCTTTGTATGCTTTTGCGTAAGCACTTAAATGGTGGAAAGCTATTAAATGCATATTGCGAGGGCTTTGAAAGAGTCTGTAAGCTTGAATTTGAGTCTTACGACGAGTTAGGCTTTAAATCAAGCAAATTCTTAATTTGTGAGCTAATGGGTAAATACTCAAACCTAATCTTAACCGATGCAAATGGTAAAATTTTAGCACTAACTAGAAGTATTGACTTTTCATCAAACGCACAAAGACAATTGCTTGTTGGAATGAAATATGAATTGCCACCAAGCCAAGACAAGCTTGATACTGCAAGGGTGACAAGGGAGCAATTTTTAAGTGTATTTCAAAACGCATCACAGGGAATGAAAATTGATAGATTTATAACAACCAATTTTTCAGGAATTGCCCCCTCAAGTGCAAGACAGATTGCATATAAGCTAACGGGAAATATAGATGCTACCCTTGAAAATGTAAATAAAGAAAATCTAGCAAACCTTTTCTTCGAAATCATTGACAGCATAAAGGAAGGCAGGGCCTGTCCTTACCTTTTGTTAAACGAAAGAAAGGAGCCACAGGAATATTCCTACATTCCAATAGAATATTTTGGCAAAAGCTATGAAAATGTTAAGCTTGATAGCTTCGGCGAGCTACTTGATGCTTTCTTTACTAAAAAAGGAAATAACGAAAGAATTCGCCAAAAATCAACTGATATTTTAAGACTTTTAACTAATGCTGAGAGTAGAATTGTAAGAAAAATTGCAATTCAAAGGGAAGAATTAAAGGAATGCGACCGACTAGACGAATATCGCATAATGGCAGACCTTATAACTGCTAATCTATATGCGATAAAAACCGGTATGCAATCAGTAGAGGTAATTAATTATTACGATGAAAATATGTCTATGGTAAAAATTCCTCTTGACAATAAAATTAGTCCATCTCAAAACGCACAAAAGTATTACAAAAAATATACCAAGCTAAAGAAAGCAAAGGAAGAATTAGTTAAGCAAATCGACCTAGCAGAAAAGGAGCTTGAATATATTTCAACCGTATTTGAATCACTAACTAAGGCAGAGGGCGAAAGCGACCTTAACCAAATTCGTGACGAGCTTTATCATAGTGGTTATGCTTCAAGAATGAAAAATTATAGTGCACAAAAGAATCAAGCCCCAAAGCCACTTAAATTTAAAACTAGTGGTGGTTACACGCTTTTGTGTGGAAAAAACAATGTGCAAAACGACTATATAACTACTAAGCTAGCAGAGAAAACAGACTGGTGGTTTCACGTTAAAAATCTTCCTGGGTCTCACGTATTGATGCAATGTGGCAAGGAGGAGCCCAGCGAAATAGACTTTACCGAGGCTGCCGAGGTTGCGGCATACTATTCAAAGGCTGAGGGAAACAACGTGGCAGTTGACTATACAAATGCAAAGCACGTAAAAAAACCAACTGGGTCAAAGCCAGGATATGTAATTTACCACGTAAACTGGACGGCATACGTGACTCCTGATGAAAAGAAAATAAAGTCAATGCAAATAAAAGGGTGAACTGAGTTCACCCTTTTTTCTTATTTAATTTTACCTCTAAATTCTAATAATGACATTAAGATTTTTGCAGTTTGGGCACGGGTAAGTGGTGTATTTGGAAGAATTTTACCATCGGTTTTTGAAAGAATTCCAAGATCACAGAGTGCCTTAATAGATGCTTTTGCCTCGGCAGGAATTTCACTATCATCTAAGAAAACATTTGTTGTAAGCTTTTCCTCGGCACCGATAATTCTGTTTATTATTATAGCTGCATCGGATACTGTAACCACACCACGAGGGTTGAAGTATAAGCCGTCATTTTTTATCTCACCGGATATAATTCCTAGGCTGATAGCACTTTCGATGTAACCCTTGTATTCCTTTGAAATATCCCTGTCGTCTGCAAACCTAGTTTTTTCAAGATTAGGCACGTTTTTCGCACCCATTGCTCTCATAACAAGGACCAGAAATTCCTCGCGAGTTATTTCCTCGTCTGGCTTAAACAGTTGAGTACCATTATTACCCTCAAACAAAGACATAAGACCGTGATTTTTCATAACCATTATTGCATTTAAGTATCTTTCATCGTCTAAATCTGCAATGACAGGCTTTGCAGATATATTTTCGATTTTAATAGTCACGAGGCAGGTCTCTGAGTATTCACCATAGCTATCTCTTACTTTGTATGTAAAGCTATCTGTACCTTTAGCATTTGTGTAAGGCACGTATCGGTAGTCACCCTCGGATTTATTGTTCAAATAAATAATGCCTTTAGTAGGATAAGAGCAAATTTCATATTTTAAGCTATCACCCTCAGGGTCGTATCCTTTTAAAACACCATAATATGAGGTGTTTTGATTTGTCCATGCAGATACATCTGCACCGTTTGTTGCAACAGGGGATAGGTTTACACTCTTCAAGGATTTTAATTCACATTTGATAGAGTAATTGCCACCCTTAGGCTTAAATGTAAAGAAAACCTCTTCGTCTGACTCGGCAGTGCTTACATACTTCAACATAGAAAAATCGGTACGACTAATTACTTGGTTTTCGAGCACATACAGATTGTCAAGCATTAATCTGCCATTTTCCTCGCTAGGCAGAGAGGTGATTGTAATACCTTGCACGTTTGTGCCAAGCACGGAGTCAAAATCGTCAACATCAAAATTTAATTCGCCATTGAATAAAACACCCGCTTTAACCATGGAATTTTCATAAGCTAGCACATCAATTGCTGGTGAAAGCTTATTAGTTGCACAAACGCTTAGCGAAAGGAAAAAGGTCGAAAGAATGATAAATAATAAAAACTTCTTCATAAACATCTCCAAATAAATTCTTAATAAATGCTATGCAAATAAAAGCAAAAAAATTACTCAAAAAGTACAAAATTCAATTCTTCCAAATATTGTTCCTTGCACAAAACGGATATACGAATATATAATGGTAGTGGAGGAATTAACAATGGAATTTATGAAAATAGGAGATAAATCCTTAAAAATTAGTCTAAACGCAAAGGAAAGTAAGCTTTATGGCTTAGACGAAAGCACCGAGATTAACACCGATGATATGAAGGGGTCGTTTTCAAAATTGCTATCAAGAGCAAAAAAAGAGGTGGGATATAGCTTTTCGGGCGAAAGAGTAGTTGCGGAAATATTCAACTCTAAAAATGGTGGGTGCGAAATATTTCTTACTTACGGTGAGAAAGAAGTAGATGGAAGGTCTAAAAATAATGTAAAAAGGTCTACGAACGGAATTTCAATATTTTCAATAAACGACCTAAATGGAGTGATAAATATAATTAGAAGTCTTTTATCAAAGGGGTATAACGGAAAAAGCTCCTTGTATTATGATAACGACCAAAAAAATTACTATCTGTTACTAGATGAAATATCAACTAAGAACCCCAAATATTATTTTATGGGTGAATATGCACGACAACTAAGACAAAATAGTCAAGGCTACATAAAAGAGCATTGCAGATGCATATGCAAAAAAGATGCGATTCAAATAATGTTCAAAATTTAAAAAAGCGGTTAAACCGCTTTTTTATTCGATTATTTTTTTAAAGCAGTCTACAAAAAGAGAAGTGGTATTGCATGCCTCCTCATATGTATTTGCGTAGCTACCTATTTCCAAATTAAAGCATACAGGGTCTATATTTTGGGATAATTCAAATCTAGATATTTCAGTGCTTTTTACAAAACCCTGATGTTGAGAATTTAGTTGCTTTGCAAGGTTATCGACAAAAAGAATATTCTTTTCTTGCAAATCTGTAATTTCCTCGTAATTAGTACCGACTGTAAGTGTAATTTGCGCACATTGCGTTTCATTGCTTAAAAAAGAGTATTTAGTCATAGTCATATCGTCGTTTACGGTTATATCTCTAGAAACGTTAATAACATAAGCTATACTAGGATATGCCTTTAAGGTCTTCTTTAATGATTCCTCATATTCATCACGAGAAGAGTAGATAGCACCCGAGGAATAAACCTCGTTTAAATGAATTGCATTGATTCCAATGGAATTAAAAGTGGTAGTCATTAACTCGCCAATAGAACCTATATTTTTCTCATTTGAATAAAAAACTCCCTTGGGAGTGTATGATTTTCCATTAGAATAACATTCTCTTGATGCAAAGTGTGTTATTAAAATTACAGGTGCACCTGTACCATATATTTCGTATATATCATTAACTTGTTTAGAGGTGAAATCCTTTGAAAAATCTATTTCACAAGCACTATTGTTTACAAGCTGATGCTGTGCCTCAGCATTTACAATAGCAAAATGCCCGTCTGGTAAGACACTTTCTGTCTCATCTTGTTGAGGAGGTGCATCTGGATTGTTTTGAGTATTATCATTATCAATATCATTGTTGCCATTGTTAGTGGAATCGTTATTGTCGTCCTCTTGTTGATTGTTATCGGCACTTTCGTTGGGGAGAGTGTCTGAATTTTCGGGAAAACTAATGCTTGGTAGCTTGATATTTTTCACATATGGATATACCTTGATGCCAACGACGAATAATCCAATTAATACCATAAGAGCAATGAGCTTTCTTGCAATCCCCTTGTGCTTTCTTCTTTTTCTTTCTAGCTTTATTCCTTTGCTTTTTAGGTTGTCAACCATGTCTAGTTTTATTAAATCACTTGCCATTTTTATTCCTCCTTTTTTAAAAGTGTATTCACTTAATTAACTTCGTATTACTAAAAAGCACTTGTAAAAAATTTTTGTTGCTAAATTTAAAATTGTGTGCTATTATATCAATACCGATAAATTTACAAGGAGATGTAGACATGGATAAAAACGAACTTAAGGTGTTCATTCTTTATTTGATGGACAGAATTGGCTATCCCTTGAATTGTAATGATATATGTACAATTTTAAAGCAAGAGGAGGTAGTTTCCTATTTTGAATGTGGAGATTGTTTAGCTGAATTGATTGAGGCTAAGCACGTGTCCGAGGTTGGTATAGACGAAAAGGGAGAGAAAACCTATGTTGTGTCACCATCCGGTAAGCAAATAGGGACTGCACTTAGCGATCAAATTTCGCCAACAATTAAGGATGCTAGCTATCGTAGCGCAATTAGATACCTGTCATTTGAAAAGAGAGGCGCATCTATTGATTGCTATAAAACAGAATTACCAAATGGTAAATATAGTGTGCATTGCGAAATTGCAGAAAAGGGCAGGAAGATTCTTGAAATAAACATTGACGTTGATAGCAATACTGAGGCTGAAAAAATGCTTTTCAACTTCAAGCGAAGACCGGAAATTGTTTATCAGGGCACTATGGCACTTGTTTCTGGTGACAAAAACTATATTTTTGCAAAGAACTAACTAAAAAAATTTAACTTTCTAATCGCAAACAGGTTAAAATGTGCACTTTTTACAAAAAAATGACTCAAAACTTCCTCAATTTCTCAAAAGTGCACAAAAAGTTCTTGACAAACACAATAAATTTTGTTATAATTAATTAACAATTGATTTTGTGTACTATTTTGTGGTGATTTGGATAGTTTACTAACTAAAAGATAGCCGTATTGGGCTAAATTTAAGATTTAAGGTATGGTTTAATGAAAAATCTAAATAATCTTGAAGATTTGCTTTTGGCAGTAAAATCTGGCAACGATAGTGCATACGAGAAGCTATGCAAGGACTATCTCGGCTTGGTCATTACATTGACAGATAAATACTATGTAATGTGCCAAGGTAACGGTGCAGAAAGAGAAGAGTTTCTACAAGAGGCAAAATATGCTTTATACAAAGCCGCTCTTAGCTTTAAGCTTGACAATGGACGAGTGACCTTTGGCAATTATGCTAAGAGATGTGTAAGGAATAAGTTGATTTCCCTTGTTAGAAAGTATAAGTCAAAAAAGCGTTCGTTGATAGTTGTTACCCCACTAGATGAGAGAAAGGGAGGCAGTGCTTCAAATTTCAATTGTGATGAACTTGGTGACACAATGACAGCTTTGGCAGATAAAAATTTATCTGCATTTGAAAAAACAGTTTTTTCAATGTATTTGGTTGGTATGAAGGGTAAGGAAATTTCTAAAAGATTAAAAATCGAGCAGAAATCCGTAAACAATGCGATATACAGGGTCAAGGTTAAGCTCAAGGGCATAGATAAATAGATACTAAGCGCAAGCTATGTATAAATCTGTTAAATCAAACAAAGAGGAGAGAAAAAATGTTTGAGGAAAAAACATTAATCTGCAAGGATTGTGGAGAAGAATTTATTTTCACAGTAGGCGAGCAGGAGTTCTTTGCATCAAAGGGACTTGAAAACGAACCAAAGAGATGCAAAAAGTGCAGAGATGCTAAGAGAAATGCAGCAAAGACTCCAAGAGAATTCTTTACAACCGTTTGTGCAGAATGTGGAGGGGAAGCTAAGGTTCCTTTCCAGCCCAATAACGAGAAGCCTGTATATTGTAGTGAATGCTTTGCTAAGAAAAACCAACAGTAATCTACATAAATAGTATTTGAGTTAAAAAATAAACCTCTAACCAAGTGTTAGGGGCTTATTTTTTTTTAAATTTAAAAAAATTATTTTAAAATAACTGTACAAAAATAAATATATATGTTAAAATAAGATGAATATGCGTAAGTGAGAGGTGTATTGCTTTGAAGAATAAAAGTTACGATAAAAACAATTTCAAAAATAAAGAATTTAACAAGAATAATGACTATAAAAGAACAGAACAAAACGAAGATAGTGGTACTGTCGTAGGCAGAAATGCTGTAAGGGAGCTTCTAAAGAGTGATAGGACAATAGAAAAAATCTATGTAAAAAAGGGTGGGGCTCATGAGGGCTCAATTACTGTCCTAGTTGCAGAGGCGATTTCTCGTGGTATTCCAATTTCTGAGGTCGAGCAACAAAAGCTTGACTTTTTGAGTGGTGGCGCTAACCATCAAGGAATTATTGCGATTGCATCAATGAAGGAATATTCAAGCATGGACGATATGATTGCTTTAGCACAAGAGAGAAACGAAAAGCCACTTATTGTTATAGCCGATTCTATTGAGGACCCTCACAATCTAGGTGCACTTATTAGATGCGCAGAGTGTGCTGGTGCTCACGGCTTAATAATACCTAAAAGACGTGCTGTGGGAATCACCTCAACAGTATATAAATCATCTGCTGGCGCAATCGAGCATATGCTTATCGCTAAGGTATCCAATATTGCAACAACAATAGAGGAATTAAAGAAGAAGGGACTTTGGATATTCACCTCCGAGGCAGGTGGTACACCATATTACGAGACAGATTTCAACTGTGCTTGTGCAGTTGTTTTAGGGTCTGAGGGAAATGGTGTTTCAAGACTTGTTAAGGATAGAAGTGATTATATAGTATCTATACCAATGTATGGAAAGGTTAACTCACTAAATGTTTCGACTGCAGCCTCTGTAATTCTTTGTCATGTAGCAAGAATGCAAAGAAGCTAAAAAATAAGACTATGGAAAGGAAATAGCTATGGAAGAAAAGAAGGAAATAGAATTTGATGACCAAAATCAAGATAAGAATGCTGAGCCTCATGGTATTTCTATTAATATAACACCCGACGATGATATTAACGAGGACGATTTTGTCTCGCCAAATAAGGAAATATTTCAAAAGGTTGCAGGGGATATTAGTGGCTCGGGTAACTTGTTTTACTGGCATAGTCGTGATAAGGAAAAAACAGGCGACTTTGAATTAAACGAGGCATACTCCCGTACTGCACAAACTGACAAAAGGTTTAATGAGGCCTTTGGTCAATCTATACATGCTGTGTCTGATAAACAGTCTGACGACGACCAAAATGATGATGACCAGGTTGATTATGAATATAATGACCGTCTTCAAAGAAAAGAAATTATTGGTATGTACAAGTATGCAAAGAGTAGCTTGAAAACCAAGCTGATTCTATCTAGCATATTTGCAATCGTTATATTTTTAGTCGAAAATCTGACTATATTAATACCTAATGCACCTACAATTTGGGAATATTTTGATATATACAAGCACCCATATATTCACACAATCATAAGCTTAATTGCTTTAGTTGCATGTGCTTTGTTTGCTTACGAACAGCTTTATCACGGAATAAAATCTATCTTTAAGAGGAATTTCATTCCTGAATCAGTTGCAGGTATTGCACTTGGTATTGCATTAATTAACAATCTTTTTCAGTTCATTTCAGTATCAGTATTTCACCAACCCCCGGCACTCTACAATTTCCCAGTTGCTATTATAATTGTAACAACCATTATGTACTCATACATAAACGTTGCAAGAGAGCGCTTTGGCTTCGGTGTAGTTTCATCAAAGAATTCAAAATTCTTTCTTGAAAGGGTATTTGAAAGTGATGCTGAGGCAGAGTTTGATACATTTACATCAACCTCAAATGGAGAATTTAAGGGTGAGATTGCTCGCGTAGGAAGGACAACCTTTGTAAAGAATTATTTTGCGAATACAAATGCACCAGTTAATCTAAAAGGTTTTTTAAAGATTTATTACTTCTTTGTACTTATAGTATCCTTGGTGTTTGCGGTTGTGGCAATGTTTAAGAATTACAACCTTGCTGACTCCCTTACTTATTTTTCAATATGTGCACTTATGCTTTTACCTGTTGGTACGCTTTTTGCATATAGCATACCATTCTATTTTGGAAATAAAACCCTCTACGATGATGAGGTTTCCATAATTGGTGAAAATGCAATAGACGATTTTTCAAAAATGGACGTTGTAGCTGTTAACGATACATCTGCATTTCCACCATCAAATGTTAAGCTTACTTACTTCAATGTGTATAACAATTTCACAATGGAGGATGTTATTTATTACGCAGCAAGTGGTTTTTCTGTTGTTGGTGGACCACTGGCTGAGGTATTTGATGCTGCAACTAATAACGCAGTAGCTAAGAGTAAGCAGGTTAAATTCACATGTGCAGGAAGAAGCTATCTATGTGTTAGCATTGATGGACATAATGTTATTTTTGCCGATAAATTCGGCATGACAGCCCAAGGAATTGAGGTTGGTGCAGAAAGAGATGATGTTGAGGATGTATCTGTAATGTATACTGCGTGCGACGGCGTGCTTTGTGCAAAAATGTACATCAAATATCAAATCGACGAGGAATTTGTTAAAACTGCAATAAGCTCCAATAAAAATGGTTTAATTATTGGAATAAGGACCTTTGACCCTAATATCAGTAATGATTTGCTTGCTAAAATTACAGGTTTTGAGAAGCACGATGTTAGAGTTATTAAGCTATCAAATCCTAAGGAGGTGCCAACACACACACCTAAAAAGGATGCAAGAATAGTTTCAAAGGGACGCTCTAGTGCACTATTAAAGGCAATCCCTGTATGTAAAAGAATTTCAACAATTAGAAAGGTAATTAAGGCACTTAAGATAGTAGCATCGGTGTTGGGTGGCACTTATATAGGATTATGCATTTTTGGTGTGCTAGGACTTTTACCATCAGTAGCAATCGTCCTATACTATCTTGCATTTTTCGTAATTATGCTACTTTTGACCATCATAATGTTGCCTAAAAAGATATAATGCAAAACATAAGCGCAATTTTAAAAAATGTTTCTAAGCCTGGTAGATACACAGGTGGAGAATACGGACAAATAATAAAGGACAAAAGCAAGGTAAAGGCAAGAGTGGCCTTTTGCTTTCCAGACACTTACGAAATAGGAATGTCAAACCTAGGAATGAAAATTCTTTATGGTGCATTAAATCAGCTTGATGACGTTTGGTGCGAAAGAGTATTTGCACCTTGGACGGATATGGAAGAAAAGATGCGCAAATATAACATTCCACTTTTCGCCCTTGAAAGCAAGGATGAAATCAAGAAATTTGATTTTATGGCAATGTCCTTACAATATGAGCTTTGCTATACAACTGCAATCAATATGATTGATTTAGCTGGCTTAAATATTTTTGCAAAAGACAGAAATGAAAGTGACCCAATTCTTTTAGGTGGTGGTCCTTGTGCCTATAACCCTGAGCCAGTTGCCGATTTCTTCGATATCTTCAGCATAGGTGAGGGCGAGGAAGCACTTTGCGAGCTTGTTCAACTATATATTGATATGAAATCAAAGGGAAGCTATTCTAAAAAGGCATTTTTGAGAGAGGCATCTCACCTAGAGGGCTTCTATGTACCATCACTATATGATGTGGAATATAACGAGGACGGCACAATCAAAAGCTTTGTGCCTAAATATGAAGATGTACCTAAAAGAGTAATAAAAAGGGTAATAAGCGACCTAAATACCTCTTATTTCCCTACAAAGCCTGTTATGCCATACATAGAAACAGTCCACGACAGAATAATGCTTGAAACCTTCCGTGGCTGTATTAGAGGCTGTCGCTTCTGTCAGGCAGGAATGGTATTCCGTCCTGTACGTGAAAAGAGTGCCGAGGTTTTAAATGCACAAGCTAAGGAATTGTATAAAAACACGGGTTATAATGAGATTTCATTGACATCACTTTCAATTAGTGATTACTCATGCCTACACGAGGCAACTGATAGCTTACTTGAATGGACGAATGAAAAGAAAATCAATTTGTCCTTACCATCTTTACGCGCAGATAGCTTTACTAAGGAATTGATGGAAAAAGTTTCTTCAATTCGTTCAAGCGGACTTACCTTTGCACCTGAGGCGGGTACACAAAGGCTAAGAGATGCTATCAATAAGAATCTTTACGAAAAAGACCTTTTAAATGCAGTAAGCCTTGCATTTAGAGGCGGAAAAAGTATGGTTAAGCTATACTTTATGAATGGCTTACCTACAGAAACCTACGAGGATATTGAGGGTATTTCAACTCTTGCATCTTTGGTTGTTGACGAGTTTTATAAAACACCAAACAGACCAAGAAAGCCACTTACAGTTACTGTAAGCGTGTCTTGCTTTGTACCAAAGCCTCACACCCCATTCCAGTGGGAGCCACAAAATTCCTTGGAAATGCTTTGTGATAAGCAAAAATTCTTAGCTGAAAAAATTACCGATAGAAAGGTAAGATATAATTGGCACGAGGCAAAGGTGTCTCGACTAGAGGCGATTTTCTCTAAGGGAAACAGACGTTTGTCTAAGGCAATAGCACAAGCGCAAGCCGAGGGAATGGTGTTTGATGCTTGGGAAGAGTATTTCGATTACGATAGATGGATGGAAATATTTGAAAAATGTGGTATTGACCCCAATTTTTATGCAAATCGTCGTATTCCATTTGACGAAATTCTTCCTTGGGATGTTATTGACATTGGAGTAAATAAATCATTTATGATAAATGAAAACAAAAAGGCATATGAAAGCTTAACCACACCTAACTGTAAGGAAAAATGCTCAGGCTGTGGCGCTAATCGTCTTGGAAAGGAGCTAACATGGTGTCCCAACAAGAAGTAATTCCAATAAGAATAAAATTTTCTAAAACAGGAAACTTAATGTATATATCTCACTTAGACCTAGCAAGGACAATGCAAAGAATTATAACACGTGCAGGTATTGATATTTGGTATAGTGAGGGCTTTAACCCTCAACCAAGGCTTACCTTTGCTGTGCCACTTCCAGTTGGAGTAGAGAGTAATTGTGAGCTTCTTGATTTCAAAATCAATTCATATATGTCATGTGAAGAAATTGCTAAAAGACTAAGCGATAGCTTTCCAGAGGAAATGAAGGTAATTTCTGTATATGTCCCCGAGCAAAAATTCAAGAATATAGGATATATAGACTATACAATAAATCTATTTTCTAGTAAGCTAACAGAAGAAAGCTGTGAGATTATAAAGGATTTGTTTTCAAAGGAATGTGTAATCACCAAAAAAACAAAAAGTGGGGAAAAGCAAGTAGACATTAGCAATTACATAAAGCTAGTCGAAGCAGAAAAGATTGACGGTGGTATATCAATTCATACGATTTTAACGGCAGACAACGAAAATTATTTAAACCCTGAATATTTTGTCAGCGCCATTAAAAACAAATTGAGCATACTACAAGACAACGAGGTTAACGAGTATTACACTATAACAAGAAACAATATGCTAGACCTCGATATGAAGGGATTTATCTAAACAAAAAGCACGGATTTCCGTGCTTTTTTGTATAAAAAAACAGACACTCTCTGTCCCATAAAACTCAAAGCTTGAGAAAATCCATATGGATTTTTGTCGGTAGAGTGTCTGTTTATTTAATAATTAGTAGGTCTTTTAAACCTAAGGAAAGCGAGCTTGCTTCTGTCAAGCACCTTCAAATCATCTTCTTGGACTCCAAGTATTTTGAAAAGGTCGGAAATATCCATAGTGTCAATTATTTTGCCTTCCTCTCGAGCAATATCAACCTTTTTTTGGCGATAACAAGTATAAGGCACGCCTTGCTTACCATTAAGCTGATAAGAGACAAATATATCGCAATAAAAAGCATTTCGTGAATATTTCGCACCATTCTTTGCGAGTAGAGAAACAATATTCATCATTTCGTTAAAATGATATTCCTCATATAAAGAGCTTATACAAACTCTTTTTCCAGAAAGAGCAGAGGTAGAGTTTTTTTCTATAAATACTCTTTTGAAATAATTACAAAATTCCACATTGTTTTCTTCGTTAGTATGTAGCCAATTGCTACGCTTACTTCCGGTAAGCTTTTCCATTCTAGAAAGCTTTTGCGCCTTTAAGGCTTCCTTATACTTTAAGTATTCGGATTCAATCGCACCATTTACGCATTTACATTTGCAATGAGGGAATTTTTCAATAACATCTATTGCACTAAGCCCTAATTCCTGACAAATTCCCTTCATAACACGCATAGTGAAGTAGGAATCATCATCGCTTTTATGTACGTCTTGACTATCGGTAACACCGTATTCATGAGCACATTTTATAAGTCCAGGCGTGTTTTCAAGCTCCTTAAACTCTGTATAAATTCTTTGTACATCAATGAATGAATAGTCAAATTGCTCTCGTGAAAATCTTTCACACTCACTTTGAATAAAGCCAGCATCGGAAAGGACGGCAAATCCAAAGTTAATTGTATTTGGTCTTGTAAGAAGAGAGCGAATAGTTTTGTAATAATAATTAAAGTCAGGTGAGTGCTTAAATGTAGCATAATCGTAGCCTAGTGAAATACCAGGCTGATTTTTGTGACCAAAAAGGTGAAATTTTGAATGAGGATTAATAAGAATATCGTTTTTTTCTAAAACGTTGAAGCGTTCATCGGTAATTACATAGCCGAAGGAGCAAATTTTACCTTTACCTTGAAAGCAATTTGCACATTCAATGTCAAAAAATAAATATTCCATTGTAAATTCCTGTCATAAAATTAAATATCGTGTCGTCCTTGAATAGCACGGAAGAGAGTAACGGAATCGGCATACTCTAGGTCTGCACCAACTGGCAAGCCGTTTGCAATTCTAGTTACCTTCACACCAAGAGGCTTAATAATCTTAGAAAGATACATAGCAGTTGCCTCACCCTCAACGGTTGTATTAGTAGCAACAATAACCTCTTTAATGTCTTCGTTATTTATTCTAGCTAATAATTCCTTAATTTTTAGCTTATCAGGACCGATTCCCTTCATAGGGGAAATAGTGCCGTGAAGCACATGGTAAACACCCTTGTATTCCTTAACCTTTTCAAGTGCAATTACTGCTTGATAATCGGAAACCACACAAACAGTTGTATGGTCTCTTGAATCAGATGCACAAATAGGGCAGACGGCCTCACTTGCAAGATTTTGACAGATGGTACAAAGACCAACTTGAGTTTTTGCATCAAGGATAGCCTGTGCAAATTCACAAGCCTCTTCTGTTGTCATATCGAGCAAGGAGAATGCCATTTTCATAGCACTTTTTCTGCCAACACCATCAAGAGAACGGAATTTTTCAACAAGGTCTTGTAATGGCTTGATTAAATTATCCATTAAAATACCCCTGGAAATCCACCAAGACCACCCATGCCACCGGTGATTTTGCCCATTTCAGCCTCAGTTGTTGCATCAACCTTCTTAATAGCCTCGTTAACAGCAGCTACGAGAATATCTGAAAGAGTTTCAATATCATCAGGGTCAACTATTTCTGGGTCTATATCAATGCTTAAAATTTGTCTTTTACCGTTGATTTTGAGCTTAACAACTCCACCACCAGCTTGAATATCATACTCTCTTGCTTCAAGCTCGGCTTGCTTTTCTTGCATATCCTGTTGCATTTTTTGTGCTTGTCTAAGCATTTCATTCATGCTAGGACCCTTTGGAACGTTTGCTTTCATACTTATACCACCTTTAAAATTCGTCAAGGTCATTCTTTTGAGACCTTGCATTTTTGTATACAAATTCAATTTGTGACATCGAATTAATGTCAACGTCACAGCATACCATTGCGTCAAAAATTACCTTTTTGTTCTTTTCAGTGCTTAGCATAGTTACGGTAATTTGAGCAGTAGAGCTTATATAATATTTATTGTTTTTCTTTGAATAAGAGGGAACACAGTTTTTTAAAAAGCTACCTATGGAAACGTTAAGCTGACTTACCTTGCTTACAATTTCATCCCAGTTATCAACAAAGCTTGAGCTATCACTAGCAGTAGGATTTACAGATGCCGGCTCTATTTCTGGCTTTACTTCCTTTTCTTGAGGCTTTGACTCTGGGACTTTAGGTTCAATATTCATAACAGGAGTTACACCCTTTGAAAGTAAAACAAGCTTGTCCTCAAGAGTAGAAAGTCTTGACAAAATAGCCTCATTTGATCCACTTAGCTTAGGGTCACACATTTTCATAAGTGTAACCTCGGCACAAAGTCTTTTTCCACCTGGATTTCTCATCATTGAGGAATAAGCCTCGTCAAGCAAGGAGGTGTGATAAATTAATGTAGACATATTGAAAAGAGAAGCGGTTTTCTCAAGTGCATCATTTTCTGCGGGCAATAGGTCCAAATAATCACTATTTAAAGATGATTTTTTTACCATCATATCTCTGTAAAATGAGGTTAAATCGGCAAAAAACACCATTATATCCTTAGAAGAAACAACAACCTCATTTACAGTATCAAATAAAGCTCCATAATTCTTTTCTGCAATGTATTTAGCTACGTTACACATTTTTTCATACGAGCTTGTACCTAGAATTTCATTAACTAAAGAATCGGTAATAGTCTTATGAGGACCAGCGCAAAGCTCCATTAGGCTAATTGCATCACGCATACCACCTTGTGCAGTTTTTGCAATAAGCTTAGCTCCCTCTTCTGTTAGGTCAATTTTTTCGCAGGATGCAATATACATAAGCCTTTTAACAAGAGAATTGAGAGAAATTCTACGAAATTCAAAGCGCTGACATCTTGAAATAATAGTAGCGGGAATTTTGTGTTGCTCGGTTGTAGCAAAAATGTAAATTACGTGCTCGGGAGGCTCTTCAATTGTCTTTAATAGAGCATTGAAGGCGCTATCTGAAAGCATGTGGGCCTCGTCAATTATGTAGACACGTTTTTTTAGCATAGCAGGTGTAAACATAACGCTTTCTCTTAATTCACGAATATATTCTACACCAGTATTTGTAGCTGCGTCCATTTCAATAACATCAGTAGTAGTACCTTGGTCAATAGCGACACAGTTTTCACAGCAGTTACAAGGGTTTCCGTCCTTAGGATTGAGACAGTTTACACTTTTAGCAAGAATTTTAGCACAGGTTGTTTTTCCAGTACCACGTGAGCCAGAGAACAAGTATGCGTGAGAAACAGAGTTGTTTAGTGCCTCTTGACGCAATATAGAGGTAATGTGGTCCTGTCCATACACATCATTAAAGTTAGATGGACGATATTTTCTGTATAATGCCTGATGCATAATAATTCCTCCTTTTGAAAATAGATAAAAAACAAGCTGTCATATAAGATCATACACCCAAGCTTCGAATTACCCTTACATGCGCTATCCACTAGTCTTTGCTCGAGACAAGCACCCTCGCGGCACATCATCACAACCGCTTAGTGCTGCTTGGTCCCCCATCTGACACGGTTCACAGCCGACAATTGCGCAAGACTCATCTGTCAACACATCAACTAATGGTGCTGACCACACAAGAATAACCCTCAAACTGGGAATTCATCCCTGCATATAGCGGATTTCAGGTGCAGGGTACCGCTAACACCCCAACTAGTATGACCTTATATCACAACTTGTTATTTCTTAAACAAAAGTAGTATACCACATACAACTACAAAAAGTCAAGTATAATATAAAATTCTTTTATTATATATGAATTTTCTAGCTGTAATATACCCAAAATGGTACATTAAGAGGGCTTGCGTAAATTTTTACGCAAGCCCTACCTTTATTTTTGATATAATTCCTCTTCAATTTTGAGCAGACGGTTATATTTTGAAACACGGTCCATTCTACAAGGGGCACCAGTTTTAATGAATCCTGCATTTGTAGCAACTGCAATGTCAGCAATGTAGGTATCATCTGTTTCACCCGACCTGTGAGAAATAATTGTAGCATAGGTGTGCTTTTTGGCAAGTCTTATTACTTCAAGAGTCTGGGAAAGAGTACCTATTTGATTAGGCTTGATTAAAATCGAATTTCCCATTTTTTCACTAATTCCCTTATGCAATCTATCTGTGTTAGTAACAAACAAATCATCACCAACTAATAAAACCTTATTTCCTAATCTTTCTGTGATTTTTCGCCAACCATCGTAATCCTTTTCGCCAAGAGGGTCCTCGATAGAGAATATAGGATATTTCTCGATTAAAGCTTCCCATTTGTCAATTAATTCTTCTGATGAATAGGTCGTACCATTCTTTGGTAGAGTATATTTGCCCTTACCAATCCACCATTCGCTTGAAGCAATATCTAAAGCTATTTTTATTGACCCAGTGTCGTAATTTGCTTTATTGATGGCTTCTATAATAAGTTCAATTGCCTCGCATTCATCCTTTAAATTTGGGGCAAAGCCACCCTCATCACCTACGGATACAGATAAATGCTTAGCTTTTAAAATTTTCTTTAATGATTGATATACCTCGCACCCTGCACGCAATGCTTCCTTAAAGGATGAGAAGCCACAAGGCACTATCATAAACTCTTGTATATCTAAATTATTTGATGCGTGCGCACCACCATTTAAAATATTCATAAAAGGGATAGGAAGCTTATTTCCAAATATTCCACCTAGATACTTATATAGCGGTTGATTATAAAAGCTAGCATTAGCCTTTGCAAGGGCAAGGGAGACTGAAAGAGTAGCATTAGCACCTAACTGTGATTTATTGCTAGTAGGGTCTAGGCTAGTCATAGCCTTGTCAATTAAGAGAATTTCCTCACAGTCTCTATCAACTAGATAAGGTGCAATTTTATGATTTACGTTTTCTACTGCCTTTAAAACTCCTTTTCCAAAATATCTTTTCTCGTCATCATCTCTTAACTCAATTGCTTCATAAACACCGGTTGAGGCACCGGAGGGGACAGATGCGACCCCTGTTTTTCCATTGTTTAACTCAACCTCGGTTTCAATAGTAGGGTAGCCTCTTGAATCAATTATTTCTCTTGCCTTTATAGATTTTATTTTCATTTGTTATTCCTTTCGTTTTTTTCTTATTATTGCCAATATAACAAGAAATAAAACCAAAAAGCTTACCCTGTGTCTAAATTAACAGAAAAATCAGGCATAAAATGCCTGATTTTTTTAGATATTAGCTTTTAGCACCGCTTGAAGGGTTGTCGTCTGCACCAGTTGGTATATCCTTGTAAATATCAGGTGAGGCATAATGTCCTTCATCAATTGGCATATTCTTTTTACGAAGTCTTTTGTTAATAATGCGTGAGAAAATATAACAAACAACTGCGCATAGAGGTACACCGATTACCATACCTACAAATCCAAATAGATGCGAGCATAGTGTGGTAGCTGCGATTACGCCGATTGGTGTAAGACCAGTTGAAGCACCGTGAATGTGAGGTGCAATTAGGTTACCATCTATTTGTTGAATGATTAGAATAATTAATGCAAATAGTACAACCTTCCAAATATCGCCAGTTGCAATTAAAATCAATACAGCAGAAGGGATTGAACCGATAAATGGTCCAAAGAATGGAATAATATTTGTAACACCACAGATTACACCGATAAGTGCTGCAAATGGGAATCCACATGCCCAAAGCACAAGACCTATAACAATTCCAACAAGAATTGAGTCTAGAATTGCGCCTACAATGTATCTTGCAAATGTATTATTTGTGTAATTTGCAAAGTCCATTATTCTTTCATAGTTCTTTTGCTTGAAGATTGCACAGAGAAGTCTCTTAGTGCGTCTAATAATTGATTCCTTATAAATTAAGAAGTAGATTGAAAGAATAATTCCAACTATAATTGAAAAAGCGTGTGAGCCGATTGTAATAACAATATGAATTATAGTTGTTGCAACTGACCCAAGCATCCCTGCAATATCGGAGGTGGCAGAATCAGATGAAAAATAATCAGTTATTTGTTGGAGTGTAACATTAGGGTCCTCAACTCCTGGGATTTTAGAAAGTATATCTAAAAGTGAGGCTTTGATTGACTGCACGTATGCAGGAAACTTTTCTGCAAGTGTTTTAACGTTATCAACAATGTTAGGTACTACAAGCCAAATAAACAATGCAATAATTGCAGCAATTGTAATATAAGCTAGGATAAGAGAGAATGCCTTTCTTAGCTTATGATGCTCCTTTTTCTTTTCAACAAACTTAAAAACGTGCTTGTGATACTTCTTATAAAGAGGATTGATTAAAAATGCAAAGACAAATCCATAAACAAAGGCGGACATTGCATCAACAATACCAGAAATTACACTAGTAATGTCAGAAAACTTGATAATTGCAAAAATCAATCCAACGAGTAAAGCACCGACTATAAATGCAATAGCACCATAGCGAAAATACTTATTTTCCTTGAATTTTTTAAACATTTAGCAAAACCTACCCAAATTAAATTATCATTATCATTTTATACCAAAAAAAATTATAAGTCAATAGACAATTGAATTTTTATGCAATAAAAAGGGCAATCGATCGATTGCCCTTAATATAATTAGTTAGCTTGAATGCTGTAGTTAGGTGCTTCCTTAGTGATGCTAATATCGTGAGGATGTGATTCACGAAGACCAGCACCAGAAATTCTAACAAATTGACCTCTTTCCTTAAGCTCAGGAATTGTTGGGGTACCACAGTAGCCCATACCTGAACGGAGACCGCCCATAAGCTGATATACAGTATCAGAGAGTGGACCCTTGTAAGGTACACGACCCTCAACACCTTCAGGAACAAGCTTCTTGTTACCCTCTTGGAAGTAACGGTCCTTTGAACCCTTTTCCATAGAAGCAAGTGAGCCCATGCCACGGTAAACCTTAAAGCGACGACCTTGGAATATTTCCTCATCACCAGGGCTTTCCTCACAACCTGCGAGAAGAGAACCAACCATAATTACGTCACCACCGGCAGCGATAGCCTTAACTAGGTCACCACTATATTTAATACCGCCATCAGCAATAACAGGAATACCATATTCCTTAGCAACATTGTAAACGTCAAAGATTGCAGTAATTTGTGGTACACCAATACCAGCAACGATACGTGTTGTACAGATAGAACCAGGGCCGATACCAACCTTAACAGCGTCTGCGCCTGCCTCGATCAAATCACGAGCAGCCTCGCCAGTTGCAATGTTACCAGCAATGATTTGTGCATTAGGATAAGCTTCCTTAATTTTCTTTAGACAGAGAACAATATTCTTTGAGTGACCGTGTGCAGAGTCAAGCACTAGGAAGTCAGCACCAACGGAGAGTAATGCACCTGCACGCTCAACAACGTTATCAGTAACACCGATAGCAGCACCGCAGAGAAGTCTGCCGTACTCGTCACGAGCTGTGTTTGGATACTTTTGAGCCTTTTCGATATCCTTAGTTGTGATAAGTCCCTTTAGAATGTAATTGTCATCGACAATTGGGAGCTTTTCAATCTTGTATTTGCACAAGAGTGCCTTTGCATCATCAAGAGTAGAGCCATCCTTTAATGTGATAAGCTTGTCCTTAGTCATATAATCCTTAATTGGAACGTTAAGGTCTGTTAGGAAACGAATATCTCTGTTTGTAATAATTCCAACAAGCTTCTTGTTTTCGACGCAGATTGGAACACCAGAAATTCTGTACTTTGCCATTAGCTGGTCTGCCTCAAGCACTGTGTTGTCTGGTGAAAGGTAGAATGGGTCTCTAATAACGCCATTTTCACTTCTTTTTACTCTTTCAACCTCTTCAGCTTGTCTTTGAATAGACATATTCTTGTGAATAACACCAACACCACCCTCACGAGCGATTGCGATAGCAAGCTCAGATTCTGTAACAGTGTCCATAGCAGCACTCATAAGAGGAATGTTGAGCTTGATTTTCTTTGTAAGGTGTGTTTCGAGGTTAATCATCTTAGGAACAACCTCACTCTTTGCTGGGATTAGAAGCACGTCATCGAAGGTGATGCCTTCCTTACCAAACTTGTAATCGAATAAATCCTTTGCCATAATACTCTCCTTGATATGAATTTATTTTTTTAATTATAAAACGAAAAAAACAATTTGTCAACAAAAAAACAGAAAATTCAAATGGTTTTACATAAAAAAGCACGAATTGAACAATTTTTTAAAGCATTATATGCTTTTATTTGTGATTTTTCATTGTCAAATATGCCGAAAACAGATGGTCCACTACCACTCATAAGAGTGCCAATGGCACCATTTTCTAAAAGTATTTTCTTAATTTTAGAAATGCTTGGTATTTCTGGTATAATTACATTTTCAAATTTGTTGTAAAGAAGGGCAGAAACACCTTCAATATCGCCATTTTCGATAGCATTTTTCATATCGTCTAGCTTGCCATAGGGCAGAGGTGAGGTGCCATATTTTGAATCAAGCATCGAGAAGGCAACAGGTGTTGACACGCTTGAATTGTCAATAGCACAAACTAAAAGCATTTCCCGAGTGGGTGAAAGCCTTGTAATTTCTTCGCCAATTCCCCTGCAAATACAAGTGCCACCGGTTAAGCAAAAGGGAATATCAGCACCGATTTTTGCGCCAATTGTACAAAGGTCATCAAGGGAAAACGGTGTGCCAAAATACTGATTTAATAGCTTCATAGCAGTAGCGCCATCACTACTGCCACCTGCCATTCCTGCCGAAATAGGAATGCTTTTTTCTATTTCGAATGTTATGTGCTTGCCGGAAATATTAGCCTTTTCAAGAAAAGCACTTGCGGTTTTATAAACTAGGTTACCCTTATCGTTTGGAATTACTGCACAGGCAGTTTTAATCTCAATTTGATTTTCACCCTCAATATCAACAACCTCAAGGGTTATTTTGTCACTTAACGAAACGCTTTGCATAACGGATTCAATATAGTGATAGCCATTTTCCATTTTGGAAAGGACATCAAGATAAAGATTAATCTTGCCATAGGCTAGAGCTGATATTTTATTTTGCATCATACCAGGTTTTACCAACAGCTACCTCGGCTGTAAGTGGCACTATAAGCTTTTGTGCCCCCTCCATTTCTGTTTTTAGTATTTCAAGGGCCTTTTCATAGCAATCCTTATGTGCCTCAACAATCAATTCGTCGTGGACCTGAAGAATTAATCTTGCATCAATTCCAGATTCCTTTAGTGCTTTATCAACATTTATCATAGCAATTTTAATAATATCGGCAGCAGTGCCTTGAATAGGGCTATTCATCGCAACCCTTTCGCCGAATGCTTGACGCATTTTATTCTTTTCTCTTAATTCAGGAATATAACGAATTCTTCCAAGCATTGTTTTTGCATAGCCAGTCATTCTAGCCTCGCTAATAAGGTGCTGAATATATTCATGAATTTGTGGATAAGTCGCAAAGTAGGAATTGATATATTCCTTAGCCTCAGCCTTTGAAATGTGAAGGTCCTTGCCAAGAGAGAAGTCGCCAATTCCGTATACAATACCGAAGTTTACTGCCTTCGCTCTTTTTCTCAATTCAGCGGTTACGTCCTCGGGCGCAACATTGAAAACTAGGGAAGCGGTCATTGTATGGATGTCCATACCAGTTTTGAAGGCATGAGTCATATTTATATCTTGGGAAAGATGCGCAAGCACCTTCAACTCAATTTGAGAGTAGTCGGCATCAATCAATACGTAATCGTCATTCTTAGTTGTGAAATATTTACGAAGATTTTTGCCAAGGTCGGTCCTAATAGGAATGTTTTGTAGGTTTGGCTCAGTTGACGAAAGCCTACCAGTTACTGCAACTGTTTGATTAAAGGTTGTATGAATAATCCCGTTTTCATCGGCAACCTTCATAAGCCCAATACAATAGGTGCTATTTAGCTTAGCAACCTTTCTGTATTCCAAAACCTGTTCAACTATTTCGTATCTTTCAGCTAAATCCTCAAGCACGTCAGCGCTAGTTGAATATCCGGTTTTAGTTTTCTTTCCGTGGGGAAGTCCCAGCCTGTCAAAAAGCACCTCTCCAAGTTGCTTAGGTGAATTAATATTAAACTCAACACCACTTAATTGATAAATTCTTTCCTTATATTTGTCCTCTAGCTGAGTAAGAATTTTAGAGTACTCCGAAAGTCCATCTAAATTAACCTTAAAGCCTTCCTTTTCCATAGAGTGGAGCACTCTTGCAAGAGGAATTTCAATATCGGTAAGAATATGAAGTGTTTCATCTCGTTCAAGTCTACGCTTCATTTCAGTATAAAGCTTGAATATAATTTGAGCGCCATATTTTTCCTCAAATACAACGTCAAGATAAGAAATTGCAAGGGTAGGAAGGTCGTATGACGAATCCGATGGTGAGATTACATAGCCTGCAAGCATAGTATCAAATACACAGCAAATATCACACTTTGAAAGAAGACTCTTTAGGTCATGACAAATAACAGGACTATAGGTTAAAAATTCAGTCAAAAGGTCTACTTTACACTGATATACAAGACCATTTGCAGTACAAATCTGTGCCTCATCTCCAATGAAGTAAACGGCACAGGGCACATTTTGAAATGGTGGTGCTTCATAAATTATGTCTTGTGAAAAGGTGACAGACTCAACAGGAATATCAAAGCCAATTTGCTCCATTTCAGCAAAGGGGTCAATTCCAACCTGTTGTGCTTCCTCAACCTTGTCTAAGCCAAATTTTTTAATTAAGGAAGAAAACTCATACTTGGCAAATTCACGGCGAAGATTTGCAGAATCTACGCCCTTGTTGGTTAGGTCTTCAATTTGCTTTTCAATTGGCACGTCTAAAACGATTGTAGCAAGAAATTTTGAGGTGAATGCCATATCCTTGCTATTTGTAAGCTTGTCCTTCATTCCTTGAGAAAGAGAAGAGGACTCATATTCCTCATATAGCTTTTCCAAGCTACCATACTCGGAAATTAGCTTAAAGGCACCTTTTTCGCCTATACCTGCAACACCAGGAATATTATCAGAGGAATCACCCATAATCGCCTTTACATCAATATATTGAGTAGGTGTAACCCCATATTCCTCTATAAATTTTTCAGGGTCGTAAACAACGTCCTCTTTAGTTTTAACTAAAATAACGGAGGTCTCGTCGTTTATTAGCTGAAGAGAATCACGGTCACCGGTTAAAACGTATGAATGCACGTCCTCGCCTGGGATTCTTGAAACAGTACCGATTATATCGTCAGCCTCGTAGCCCTCTAATTCAATAAGGTTAAAGCCAAGCATCTTTGTAAGTGTCTTAGCGATTGGAAGCTGTATTGCCAAGTCCTCTGGCATTGGTTTTCTGTTAGCCTTGTAAAAATCACAAGCCTTATGTCTAAATGTCTTGACCTTCAAATCAAAGGCAATAACTGCATACTCTGGCTTAAGATTATCAAGATGCTTTTTAAGAATGTTCATCATTCCGTATAGTGCATTAGTAGGAGTGCCGTCCTTAGTTGTCAAGTTATGCACACCATAAAAAGCCCTATTAAGAATGCTGTTACCATCAACAATTAATAGCTTTTTCATTTATTCTCCTTGCTCTAAAAGAGCCTTTTCAATAGCAATAGCAAGCTGGTCGGCACAGGAGGTATTCTTAAATCCACAAATGTTGCCCTTAAGAATTTCCACAACCCTTTTACCTTCCATTCCTTCAACAAGCTTAGATACAGCCTTTAGGTTGCCATTACAGCCACCTCTAAAGGAAACGTTGGAAACAATGCCGTCATTTAGCTCAAATTCGATTACAGAGGCACAAACACCCCTTGTTTTGTAAGTGTAACTCATAAATTTCTCCTATTTTACAAAAAAAGACTACAAATTTTGAAATATGTGTGCTAAAATACATATCAAGTAGCTTATTGCTTCTATTTTATCAAAAAACGGAGAAAAATTCAATATGAGAATGAAAAAAAAGAAGCATGGACAAGAAAGATTAAAGCTTTTGTCAATGCTAACAGTACAAAATGTAGAGGCCTTTGCACAAAATCCTAATTCTTACTATGACTGCGAAAGACCTCTTCGCATAGAAATCGGTTGCGGAAAGGGCGATTTTGTTTGTGGAAAGTCTAAGCAAGAGCCAGACTATAACTATTTAGCAATTGAAAAAATTGCAGACGTTTGCACCCTTGCAACAGAGAATTACGCAATTCAAAGAGGCCTTGGCGACCTTGCACCCAACGGAGGATGGAAGCGTGCTGACGGAAAGGTTTTCCCACTTGGTGAGGTTGTGGAGTTTGAAAAGAACCAGCTTGGTAATGTAAGATTTACAGTAGGCGATGCTAAGGAATTGCTTTCTTGCTTTCCTGACAATTCAGCTGATGCAATCTTTATAAACTTCTGTGACCCTTGGAGTAAGAAGGGACATACGAAGAGAAGACTAACATATATTGAGTTTTTGAAAATGTACTCAAGAGTATTAAAACCAGACGGTAAACTATATTTCAAGACAGACAACAGACCTCTTTTTGATTTCTCACTTGAAGAGGTTGAAAAATCTCCTTTTACATTAGAATTTCATACCTTTGATTTGCACAATTCAGAAATGGATAGCATCAATATTAGAACCGAATACGAAAGAAATTTTAGTGCAAAGGGCTTTACTATAAATATGCTAATTGCTAAGAATAATAAATAGTCATTGGTTTTACCCTCGCATATAATGAAAATGAGAAGAAATTCTCAATAATTTATGAGGGAAAGCAATGAAAATAAGTATTGTATCGCAAGATAAAAGATATATAGAGTTAAATGAAATATTGTTGTCTAACGGATATGATTCAAAGATTTGCACAATAGATAATATTGGGTCTACTGATATTTTAATATTGTCCGTTAGAAGAGAGCTTGATGATAGCGAATTAAAGGTGCTTTTGTCAAAAATACCAAGGGACACACTCGTTTTATCTGGCAACAAAAATAAAATAAAAGAATATTTTGACGGCAGAGTTGTTGACTATTCGGCTAGTGAGGAATTTTTAGAAAAAAATGCTTATCTTACTGCCGAGGCAACCGTTTCTGTGCTTCACTCACTTTTGAAAAGAAGTTTAAAGGACTTAAAAATTTTTGTGTGTGGCTATGGACGGATAGGAAGGCATCTTTGTCGTATTTTTTCGTCACTAGGTGCTAAGATGTATGCATATGCACGAAGAGAAGAGATAAGAGATAAAATTAAAAATGACGGATATATAAGCAAGCCTCTTGAGTTTTCGTCATCGTGTAATGTAGTGCTAAATACTGTACCATCAATTATTTTTAGTAAAGAAATGATAGACAATATCTCGTCTAACACTTGTATTATTGAGCTTGCCTCACAGCCTGGTGGATTTGAGGATGCTTCAAGAGTATATACAGCATCTGGCTTGCCTGGTAAGATTTTTCCCAAAAGCTCTGCCGAAATTATATACGATACAATTAAAAATCTTTTCCCTTATAGGAAAGGATAATGTCATATGATAGGATACGCATTTTGTGGCTCCTTTTGTACACACAAGCAAAGCCTTGACAAGCTGACAGCACTGAAAAGTGATGGTTATGATATACTACCAATAATGAGCGAAAACGTATATACAACGGATACTCGTTTTGGCAAGGCTTGCGATTTAATAAATAAGGTAGAAGACATAACCAAAAGCAAGGTTATACACACCATTGTAGAGGCTGAGCCTTTAGGACCTAGAGTTAAGCTTGATGCCTTAGTTATTGCGCCCTGTACGGGAAACACTCTTGCTAAGATTGCAAGAGGGATAACCGACACCCCAGTAACAATGGCAGCTAAAGCACATCTAAGGTCAGATAGACCAACCGTAATAGCATTATGCTCAAATGATGCATTATCTGCTAATTTGCAGAATATAAGCATTTTATTAGAAAGAAAAAACGTATTTTTTGTACCTATGAAGCAGGACGACCCTAAAAATAAGCCTCATTCACTCGTATGCGATTTCTCTCAATTAGAGGAAACCCTTAAGCTTGCACTTGTAGGAAAGCAATTACAGCCTTTATTTAAATGAGAGAAGTGAGGAAGTAAAATGAAAAGGATATTAAAGCTACTAACCAGTCGACTGGTACAGACGGGAATAAGTATTTTCCTACAAATACTAATAATCGTTGCAATAAGCATAATAGCAAACGAGATATTTGTTTACTATTACTTGTTTTGTTTTATAGTAGGCTGTATTTTTTCTGTATATGTTATTAACACAAGCAGTAATGCAAGCTATAAAATTGCGTGGATTTTGTTACTTCTCGTCGTACCAATGATTGGTGTAGGAATGTATATAATTCTTAGTGGCAGATTGTTGTCTAAAAGAAAAGCAAAAAAGATGATGTCTATTACTCAAAGCATAAAGGACAAGCTAGATGCAGAGAAAATCGAATTTGATGACGATTGTGCAAAGGGACAGTCACAGTATATAAAAAACTTTTCCTATTCACCACCTGTCTTAAATACAAGTGCAAAATACTTTTCTTGCGGTGAGGAGTATTTTAAAAGCTTAATTGATGATATTGAGAGGGCAGAGAAAAGTATATATCTAGAATACTTTATAATCAAGCCAGGCTTTATGTGGTCAACTATTAAAGAAAAATTAATAGAGAAATCAAGGGACGGGGTAGATATAAGGCTTATTTATGATGATTTTGGGTGCATAGATAAAATTACCATAAGAGAAATCAGGTCATTAAGTAGATATGGAATAAAGGCAAGACCATTTAATGTTTTTGTACCCGTGCTTGATGTTATAATCAATAATAGAGACCATCGAAAAATATGCGTAATAGACTCAAAAATAGCATATACTGGTGGAATTAACATAGCTGATGAATATATAAATAAAAAAGAACGATTCGGCTATTGGAAGGATTGTGGAATTGCACTATATGGAGAGGGTGCATTTTCAATGGAAGTGTTTTTTATTAGTATGTGGGAGCACATAACTAAAAGCGAATTAAAAATTTCTAAGCCTCGATATCTACAACCATCAGACGGAATATTCCAACCATATACAGACAGTCCTATTGATAACGAGCAGGTGGGCGAGAATGTGTATATAAATATGATTTCATCTGCAAAAAAATCAGTATATATTAGCACTCCATATTTCGTTGTAGATGATGAAGTGCTAAGGACAATTACTAATGCATCTAAAAGAGGTGTTGATATAAGAATTGTGGTACCAGGAATACCTGACAAGAAAATCGTTAATCAGGTTACAAAATCAAACTATAAAAGACTGATTGAGGCAGGCGTTAAGGTATATGAATATAAAAAAGGCTTTAATCATTCGAAAATTGTTGTAGTAGACGAGGATTTTGCAACAATCGGTAGTGTAAACTTTGATTATAGAAGCTTTTATCTAAGCTTTGAATGTGGCGTTTGGATTTATAAGTCAAGTGTAATCCAGGACATTTCAAAAGATATAAATACAATGATAAGTCAAAGCAACCAAATATCAATACAGGACTGTAGAGTTAATATATTTGTAAGGATATTGAGAGGGATTCTTTCTACGATTGCACCACTTTTTTAAATCAACAAAATATCATTTGTTTGTTGTTCAAATTTGTTTTTTTGATAGCGTAAAATGAACTTGTAAAAAAACAGGAGGAATGATAAAATGAACACAAACAAAATTTACGCAGAATCAATCGCAAAGGAGTACGCACCTAAGGACGACTCAAAGGTAGTTGCCTTACGTAAGCTTGACAGAAAGGCAAAAATGCCTGCAACAATCTTTACCTATACCTTTGGAATTATTTCCACGCTAGTGCTAGGTGTTGGAATGTGCTTTTCTATGGGTGTCTTAGCCGAAGGAAGCTTATTTATTCTAGGCGTAGTCTTAGGAATTTTAGGCTTAGTAGGTGCTGGAGTTAATTATCCAATCTACAAAAAGCTACTAGCCAAAGGAATGGAAAAGTATTCTTATGAAATCGTTGAGCTTGCACGTCAAATAAGCGAAGAAGAGTAATATCTCTGAAAGGAGAAAAAATGAACAAGAACGAAAGCAAATATTTTAACACAGCTATAAAAATGAATAAGGCGTTAATTTACTTGCTTGGCAAAAAGGACTTTGAGTATATTTCTATCAAGGAAATATGCAGCGAGGCAAAGGTAAACAGGTCAACCTTTTATCTTCATTATGAAAATACTCGTGACCTTTTAGAGGAAACTGTAAAATACATTACAAATGGTTTTCTTGAATATTTTGATGTAAGCTTTAATGATGTTAAGGACAGATATTCAAGCCTTGAATTAAAAGAGCTATGCTTTTTAACGCCTGAGTATTTAGTGCCATATCTAAAGTACATCAAGGAAAATCAAGTAGTGTTTAAAACAGCATTAAAGATTTTTGATGCAAGTAGAGCAGGACGAATTTATGGTCAGCTATTTAAATACGTATTTGATCCAGTGCTTGAAAGATTTAATGTTACACAAAATGAACGAGAATATGTAATGAAATTTTATCTTTCTGGCATTATGGCAATAGTGACGGAATGGCTTAATAAAAATTGTAGTGATGAGATAGAATACATTTGTGAGGTTATAAACAGATGTGTTTTTGGCACTATGGAAAACAATCCATATAAAAGGAAATAAAACGGATGCAGTTGCATCCGTTTTTTCTATTTATAGCTTTGTTGCATTCCCTCAAAGCCCTTTTGCCTAAAATATTCATAGGTTGCGATTGCAACAGAATTAGACTGATTAAGAGACCTAAGACCTGTGCGCATAGGAATTCTTAATGCGTTTTCCTTATGCTTTTCAATAAAGTCTTCTGGTAAGCCACAGCTTTCTTTTCCAAAAATAAAATATACGTTGTCACCATAGGAAACATCGGTATAGCATTTAGATGCCTTTTTAGTAAAGCAATAAAGCTCACTATTTGGATTTTTAGAAAAGAAATCATCAATTCCGTCATAAAAGCTAATATCTAAATGAAACCAGTAATCCATGCCTGCACGCTTAAGCTTGGCGTTATTAATTTCAAAGCCAAGTGGTCTAATTAAGTGAAGCCTTGCACCAACTGCGGCACAGGTGCGCGCTATGTTTCCCGTGTTTTGTGGAATTTCAGGCTCTAGTAAAACAATATTAAGCATAAACACCTCGTAAAAAGTCGTATATTGCTATTGTAATACCAAATTAGCAAAAAATCAACGAAAAATTAGGTGAAAATCTTATGAAAATTTATTGTAAGTATAGATTTTTATAAAATTTTATAGTATAATTAAGCTGAATAACTATGGAAGGAAGCCGAGAGGCTATTAATATGGGAATTTTTTCAAAAATATTTGGGTCATATAGTGACCGTCAAATCAAAAAAATAATACCAATTGTTGACAAAATAGAATCTTATGCAGAGAAGTACTCTTCAATGAATGATGAGGAATTGAGAGGACAGACGGCTATATTCAAGGAAAGACTTAAAAATGGTGAAACTCTTGACGATATTTTGCCAGAGGCGTATGCAACTGTTAGAGAGGTTGCGGACAGAGTCCTTGGCAAGCGTCCATTTAGAGTACAGCTTATGTGTGGTATTCTTTTGCATCAAGGTAGAATTGCCGAGATGAAAACTGGTGAGGGTAAAACGTTAGTAGCTGTTTTACCATCTTATCTAAATGCACTAACAGGCGAAGGCGTACACGTTGTTACCGTCAACGATTATCTTGCGCGCTTAGGCTGTGAGGAAATGGGCAGAATTCATGAGTTTTTAGGTCTTACGACTGGACTTGTAATTCATGGACAAACAAGGGCAGAAAAGCAACATGCGTATAATTGCGATGTTACCTATGGCACAAATAACGAGTTTGGTTTTGACTATCTTCGCGATAATATGGTTATCTACAAAAAAGATATGTCTCAAAGAGGTCATATCTTTGCAATCGTCGATGAGGTTGACTCAATTTTAATTGACGAGGCAAGGACTCCGCTTATTATTTCTGGTGCTGGCAGAAAGTCAACTGACCTTTATGACAAGGCAGATGCTTTTGTAAGTAAGCTAAAAAAGCACGTAATTAAGGAGCTTGACTTAAAGGTAGAGCATGACGATATAGAGGAGGACTATATTCTTGACGAAAAATCAAGAACAACAACTCTTACAAAGCATGGTGTTGCAAAGGCTGAAGCATTTTTTAATGTGGAAAATCTAACTGCACCAGAGAATAATGAGTTATATCATCATATTCAACAGGCACTTAAGGCAAGAGGCCTAATGCAAAGAGACACAGACTATGTAATTAAGGACGGCCAGGTTGTAATTGTTGATACCTTCACAGGTCGTTTAATGCCTGGTAGAAGATATTCTGATGGTTTGCACCAAGCTATCGAAGCTAAGGAAAAGGTTAAAATCCAAAGGGAAAATAGAACTATTGCCACGATTACCTTTCAAAACTACTTTAGAATGTATAAAAAGCTTTCCGGTATGACAGGTACTGCCTTGTCAGAGGAAAACGAATTCCGAGAGATATATAATCTTGACGTTGTTGTTGTGCCAACTAACAAGACAATGATTAGAAAGGACCACAACGACGTGGTTTATAAGACGGTTGCAGGTAAGGACAGAGCAATTATAAATCAAATTAAAAAATGTCACGAAAAGGGACAACCTGTCCTTGTTGGTACTGTCTCAATCGAAAAGTCTGAGGCACTTTCAAGAAAGCTTAAGGGCGCTGGTATTCCTCACACGGTTTTGAATGCTAAATATCACGAAAGAGAAGCTGAAATTGTAGCACAAGCAGGTAAATTTGGTGCGGTAACTATCTCTACCAATATGGCGGGACGTGGTACCGACATTATGCTTGGTGGTAATGCAGAATACTTGGCTAAAAATCACATGCGTAAGAACGGATATACCGAGGATATTATCGCACTTGCTACTGGTAGCTCAATGTCTGTAAGCCAAGAAGCCCTTGATGCAAGAGCCGTTTTTGCCGATTTATACAAGAAATTTAAGGAAGAAATTGAGCCTGAGGCGCAAAAGGTAAAAGAAGCTGGTGGACTTTTCATAATTGGTACAGAAAGACACGAGAGTAGACGTATTGACAACCAGCTAAGAGGACGTTCAGGTCGTCAAGGCGACCCTGGTGAATCAAGATTTTTCATTTCACTTGAGGATGACCTTATGCGACTTTTCGGTAGCGAAAGAATAATGAGCGTTGTATCAAGACTTGGTCTTGACGAGGACACACCTATTGACGCTAAGATTTTGTCTGGACAAATTGAAAGTGCTCAAAAGAGACTTGAGGATAGAAATTTCTCGAGCAGAAAGCATGTCCTTTCCTACGACGACGTCATGAATCAGCAAAGAAACGTTATTTATTCACAAAGACAAGACGTTTTGAATGGTGTTGACTTAAAGGAAAAGATTGAGGATATGATAGTTTCAACCGTCAACGATTCAGTTGATAGCTTTACTCAAGGCGAAAGAAGTGAGTGGAATCTTGATGGTTTGAAGAATAAATATCTTGGTAGCTTGTGTCAGTCTGATGACTTTAAGGATGAAAAGTTAAGTGTAAATGAAATTAAGGATATCCTTGTTGAAAGGGCGTTAAAGCTTTGGAAAAGCAAGGAAGAGTTGTTTACAGAGGAGGGAATGCGCGAGGTAGAAAGAGTAATTCTTCTTCGTAACGTTGACGAAAAGTGGATGGACCACCTAGAGGCAATGGATGACCTTCGTGATAGCATAGGCTTACAGGCCTACGCACAAAGAGACCCACTATTGCAATATAAATTTGCCGGTGCTGAATTATTTGACGAAATGATTTTGTCAGTAAGAGATGACACAGTAAGAGGTATTTTACTAGCGATTCCAAGAGAAAAGCCTATCGAAAGAGTACAGGTTGCAAGACCTACCGATGAGGGCTTTGTGAAGCTTGGTCAACGCAGAGTAGAGACAAAAAAGACAAATGTACCTATTGTCAATAAGGATAAGGTGCAAAGAAATGACCCATGTCCTTGTGGAAGTGGCAAAAAGTACAAAAAATGCTGTGGTGCCTTAAAAAATACAGGTGAAGAATAATGGGCTTTGGATTAATGTTTATTGGCTATTTTGTAGCCTATCTAGGTGCTTTTATATCTGAAATTTCCGTATTTACGTACATTTTGGGTGTCGGCATAATTATTTTGTCCTTGCGCAAGCTTATTTTCGAAAACAAGCTATTCCTTGTGTCCTCTATAATTGCAATTTTACTTGAAATTTCAAGTATTGCAGTTGCTATAATGGGATTTATGGGTACAAGTCAATCCCATATTGCTTATTTAATATTTGGTCAAGCATATCAGTGGGGGGCGCATCTACTCAATATAATGTTAATGTTATCAATCTTTGTAATTGCAAAAGAGGTTGATGTTTTGAAAATCAAGGTAATGTCCTTGATAAATACAGGCTTTATTGGTATATGTGTTGGCTTCTTGATTGCATATCTTGCTATAAGTGACCAATTCGCAAAGGAAAGGATAATGTTTGTTATTATGCTTTTACAGGTAATCTTTGCGATTTTAGGGCTTTTAACGGTATTTAATTGTTATATGAAGATTTGCTATGAGGACGACAAAAATATGGAGAAGGAAACAGGTAATCCTGTTATTGACTTTCTTAATCGTCAGCTTGATAACCCATTTAACAGAAAGAATAAACCAAAGGGAAAGAAATAATGAAACGTATTTATCTAATAATTTCAGCAATATTTTTGTTTAATCCCGTATTATCAAATCTAGACGTTTTACCTGATTTTATTGGCTATTTCTTAATAATGCTTGCGTTGTCACAGGCAACATATACAAACGAAAATGCACAGGATGCCTATAACTCTGCAAGGAAATTGCTAATAATATCAATTGCAAAGACCTTCAGCCTATTGCTTGTGTCGTCAACAGACGTTACAATGTCGCTTCTGCTATCTTTCTCATTCATGATAATCGAGTTGATTTTTGGTATACCATTTATCTTAAAGCTATTTAACTATTTATCAAAACTAGCGCTTTCTTGTGATAATGGCAAGGAAGCAGAGAATTGTACAAAAATCTCATATTTTACAATTGCTGTAACGATTGCGAGACTAGTTATAGCAATGCTACCTGATTTAACTGCACTTACATTAAATAACGGAGTCGATACAGACGTTTTACCCGTTTTGACAGGCTTTAGACCGATGCTATTTATAGTAACTGGTACGTTTTCCTTTATTGTTTGTGCTATTTGGCTTGTAATTGTTGAAATTCATTTCTGTAAGCTTATTAATAAGGAAGTAGAAGAGAAATGCAAAAGTGACTTTATAAATCAAGTCAAGGATAATAAGCCACTTTTTGAAGCAAAGAATTGTATCGCTTTGATGATAATTTTTGCAATCGCGTCTGCATTTGTCTTTGATTTTAGGTATTTGGATTATTCTATTATACCAGATGCTTTAATGACTCTTGCTTTTGTGTGCGGATTTGCATTTATGCTTATTAAGGGCTACCAAAAGCTATCATTTTTGCACATTGGACTTGCACTATCCTTTGTAGGACAAGCTATTTTCTTTGCTTTAGAAACTAAGGCAACCTACGATTTTTATAGTGCTTACTCATTAGCTCAAATTGGAGAAAAAGGTGTTTTATCATTATACAATAAAATTTCCTTGTGGAGTGGAATATCCTCTATATTCTTTGTTTTATCTATAGCTTTCATAATGCTTACACTAATTGTAAGTGGAAAAAACGCACTAATAAAAAACAGAGAATTGTTTGATGGATGCGATTTTTCGTATCAATTAGAGGAATATAAGAAAAAATCAAAAATTAATTTCTTAATAGTATGTATATTGTCTCTAGCTTGTGGTGTAGTACACTTTATAATGATATATAACAAGCCATATAATCAAGATTTCATAATGATAAACGATATTGTAAGGGTAATTTTTATAGTATTTTTGATTAAATCAATTTTGTACATTCATGATGAAATCTATAAGCGAATTTATTCATATTCTTTAGTGAAAATTTAGTAAAAAAAGGTGCTGATAACAGCACTTTTTTTGACTTTTAAAATAAATTTTAAAAAATGCAAAAACTACTTGTTATTTTAATACAACTGTGCTACAATAACCTCGAAAATAACAATTGATAATCCGAGGCAAATAAATGACTCAAAAAATAGATATGTTGAATGGGGGACTATTTAAGAAAATAGTTTTATTTACAATCCCCATTATGCTACAAGGCTTACTTCAAAGTCTATACAATTCAGCGGACTTGGTTGTAGTAGGTCAATTTTCTGGTGATATTGCACTTTCCGCAGTTGGTGCGACTTCAAGTATATTTAATGTTTTAGTTGGCTTGTTTATGGGCTTTTCTGCAGGAGTTGATGTTACGTCGTCTCATGCGTTTGGTAAGGGAGACTACAAGGCTGTTAAAAGAATAATAGATACCGCAGTTATAACAGCACCATTTCTTGGTTTAATAGTCACAATTTTTGGTGCGATTGTAGCAGGCCCGGTTCTTGCGATAATGGATACACCGGTTGAGGACGGTGTATTGGCACAGGCAACTACATATCTTCAAATTTTAATGATAGGTGTACCATTTACAATGCTGTTTAACTTTTGCGCTGCAGTGCTTCGTACCTCGGGAGAAACAAACAAGCCGTTCATTTATCTTGCCACCTCGGGACTCATTAACGTACTTTTGAATCTATTATTTTGCGGTGCGTTTAGTATGGGTGTTGTAGGTGTAGCTGTCGCTACTGTCATTTCTCAAGTAATATCTGCTATTATGATTTTAATTAACTTGTTAGTTAATAAAGGACTATTTTCCTTTTCGTTTAAAAGCATTGAGTTTTCTTGGAAATCATTAGGAAAAATTACTGCAATAGGATTGCCGTCAGGATTGCAAAGCTCTGTATTTAGCCTTTCAAACGTTTTCTTGCAGACGGGTGTAAACTCTTTCGGTAAAGATGCAATTGCAGGTAGTACAGCTGTTAGTACGGTTGAGGGACTCATGTGGGTAACTCTTACGTCGTTCTTAAATGCTACAACTACCTTTGTAAGCCAAAACATCGGTGCAGGTAACTTAAAAAGAGCAAGAAAGGTTGTAAGATACACACTATTAATGACCGCAATTCTTGGACTGGTTTTAGGTTTAAGTGCCTTTTTTGCTAAGGAATTAATTCTAGCAATATTTATAAAGGATAATCCAGTTGCTGTGCAATACGGAATAGAAAGATTAACCTTTACATTCCCAATATATTTTCTTGCTGGAATAATGGGTGTTTTGCCAGGAGCAATTCGTGGACTAGGGTACAGTGTAAGCCCTACTATAATATCCTTAGTTGGCGTATGTGGTATGCGTATTTTATGGGTTTATACAGTGTTTCCAATTTTTAATAATCTAGCAATGCTATACTTAATTCATCCAATAACCTGGGTGCTTTCCTCAACTGCACTATTTATCAATTACTTTATAGCCCTACATCTTCGCAAAAAGAAAATGGGCGAATCAAAACCTAAAGAAGAGGAAACAACAGAACAAGAATTTCCGCCAAGAGCTGCAAAAATATAAAATGCAGAGAAGTGGACAAATCAACATATAAAACAAAAAGCACTCCTCTTGTGAAGTGAACCCCAAATAGTTCACAAAAAAATAAAAAGCATGACAAAGAACAGGAAGAGGAAATCACCTTTTCCTGTTTTTTAATCGAGTTGTATTGTAAAAAATCAGCCAATCTTCAACAAGGGATAGAAATTCTTGAA
>JAFQEG010000029.1 GCA_017399145.1 Clostridia bacterium
CATTGGGAGACAAAAAGCCAATGCATTTACGAGGACGATTGTTGATCAGAGAAATAACAGCGTCCAACTGTTCCTGAGTCACCTTATTGAAATCAGTTCCTCTTGGGAAGAAAAACCGAACTAATCCGTTTATGTTCTCATTGCTACCACGTTGCCAAGGCGAATGAGAGTCGGCAAAATAAACTTTTATACCAAGTTCTTTTTCCAACTCTTTAAAACCAAGAAATTCAGTGCCGTTATCCAAGGTCAATGTCAGAGGCTTTACTTTTATCTCTGCATTTGCAAATGCAGAGATAAAAGCGGCATTTGTGCTTTCAAGCTTTTTATCCTTGGCTATAGCAGCAACAAATTGTCGCGATTGCCGATCTACTCCCGTAATGAGATATCCTTTACCTACCGAACCGTAGACGGTATCTCCTTCAAAATCTCCTAATCGCCCTCTATTATCTATGATTTCAGGTCGATCGTGGATGGAGCTATCAAAGAAGCGTGTATAGGACTTCTTTTGATGAGAATATGGCTTTGCCTTTCTTCTGAAATGTGTCCCAGGCTTTATTCCAGGAAACATATTTGCTTTTACAGCTCGGTATATGGAAGAACATGAAATGTGTTCCGCATGATTGTTATTCCATTTACCTGCAATGATTTCAGGTGACCAATATTGGAGCAATCCTTCAAAAACAACCTGATACATTTCTTTGTTATATTGCAGATTGTTCTTGCGATGACAAGCCTTGCGACGATGCTTGTAGTTTGTCTGTGCGTGCCAATAATGGTAGTGATTAGCCTTTTTGCTCCAGTTTCTTTTGACTTCTCGACTGATCGTAGAGGGACTTCTCCCCATAATTTTTGCGATTTCTCGAAAACTTTTTCCTTGATTTAAGAAAAACTGTAGACTTTCTCGCTCAAATAGTGTAAAATGTGTGTAGGACAATATTCTTACCTCCGTGTAGTTGTTTGTTGTGGTGACTACATTTTACACCTTGGTGAGAATATTGTCTATACTTTTTTCGGGTGTTGCACTTATTATTATAATCTGCCCTCCCTTGTGTAAAGGGAGCTGTCAGTGAAGCTGACTGAGGGATTGTATTTCTTTGAATTTTTTCCTTTTTACAATCCCTCCGTCACGGCAAGCCGTGCCACCTCCCTTTGCACAAGGGAGGGCAGATTATAATAATAAGTGCAACACCCGGAAAAGTATAGACAATATTCTCACCAAGGTGTAAAATGTAGTCACAACAACAAACAACTACACGGAGGTAAGAATATTGTCCTACACACATTTTACACTATTTGAGCGAGAAAGTCTACAGTTTTTCTTAAATCAAGGAAAAAGTTTTCGAGAAATTGCAAAAATTATGGACAGAAGCCCCTCGACAATCAGTCGAGAGGTCAAAAGAAATTGGAGCAAAAAGGCTAACCACTACCATTATTGGCATGCACAAACAAATTACAAGCATCGTCGCAAGGCTTGTCATCGTAAAAATAATATACAACACAATAA
>JAFQEG010000030.1 GCA_017399145.1 Clostridia bacterium
AAACGCAACGCGTTTTCAATTAAATCCACACTATGGTGTGGAATAAATCTGCTTCGCAGATGAAATCCGAGCAAAGCTCGGATGAAGTCGCTATCGCGATTAGTGGATTTAATCAACCGTATACTTTACGACCTAACTCCAAAGCCTACTGGCACTATTGAGTGGGAATAAGGAAAACGCAACGCGTTTTCAATTAAATCCACACTATGGTGTGGAATAAATCTGCTTCGCAGATGAAATCCGAGCAAAGCTCGGATGAAGTCGCTATCGCGATTAGTGGATTTAATCAACCGAAAACTTTGTTTTCGACTTCATCCATCCCTTGATGGACTTCATCACAAAGTGATTTAATCGCGCCAAATTTTTTGGCGCGATTTCATTAAAGGAGATATTATGAGAGAAAATAAGCTTGCTGATTTATCTATGGACTTCTCCATAAAAGCACTAGAATTGACATCAGACATTGAGGGACATAACTCGCTAAAAAACCAATTTGAACGCTCTGCTACAAGCATAGGCGCGAATATCCGTGAGGCAAATTACGCACAAAGCAAAGCAGATTTTCTTTCAAAGCTTCAAATATCACTAAAGGAATGCTACGAAACGGAATACTGGTTGGAGCTCTTTTCAAAATCACACATCGTTTCAGATGAGGAAGTAAAATGCTTGCTTCATTCTTGTGGCGAAATTCGTCGCATGCTTGTTTCTTCTATTACTACTCTAAAGGGTAAAAATCAACTATGAATTTTCGCAGAATATTTATATCATATAGGGATAGCCTTGCAAAAGCGAGGCTATTTCTTACATTAAAGAAATGAGGTAGCTTATATGGATTTTTCTAGGATAACAAATAATAAATATGTAGACTATTTTACAAGTGTTAGTGAAGCTAGTATTGATGAAAAAATAATGAATGAATTTTTAAATGATATGATTGAGGTTACTGAAAGCATTGACAATGATAAAATAGCACCGCCAACCGAGGTTGTTAAGGGAATTAAGGAAAGGCTTGGGCTTGACGGGGGTGTGTATGCTGTCATTACTCAAATTGCAGGTGGTGATTTGATAAATTCCTTATCAAGCCTTGAGATATTTACCCTTTTGTGGTTTGTTTCCTGTAAAAATGTTTTTTCCTTCGAGGAAGGTGTTTATTACAATATGGCAAAAAACAAGGTCATTGGAAATTTACTTAAAAAGCTTGCTTCATTTTAGCGATAAAAAAAGCCTTGCATTTTGAAATGCAAGGCTTTTTATTATTCCTATCTTAAGGTTCTAAAGGAGCCACAGGTTCCTGTTTGTCTTACGAAGCTACCGTCACAGCCTCTGCCAAAATTGTAGCATCTATGACACATACTAGTGTCGTATTTTTTGTTGTATTGTTTTCTCATTTCATTGCCTTGGCGCCTTAGCTCATCACCCTGTTGCCTTAGCTCATCGTTTTGCTCCCTGGCGGCTCTTTCCATTGCTGCGTTATGTCTTCTTTCCTCCTCAGCCTGTCTTTTTAAAATGTCCTCCTGTCTTTGCGCCTCTCTGCGTCTTTCCTCGGCTTCGTTTTCCTTGCGCACGTCGTCAATGGCAAGATTTAATGCCTCCTTTAAGGTGTCGGCTCTACCACTTTTTAAAATATCGGCTATGTCTAGAGCAAGATAGTAATAGCTTGGAGATAGAACATCGATTGAGGCAAGCTCCTTGTCGGTTTCCTTTTTGTGCTCCACTAGCTCGTTATACTTTTTTATATATTCAAGCTGTAATTCCTGTTTTCTTTTGTTATAAGCACTGTAATTATCCCTTATCGCTACATCGGTTTCATTAATAAAGCTTAAAAAGGATTTATCAAATTCAACAAAGGAATTGTAAAGGTCTTTTCTTACTTCCTCGTTTACTGCCTCGTCTAGCTGGTTTACCCATTCCTGAAGGCTTTTCTCATAGGCTTGGCAGTTTTTATCGTAATCCAAAATCTCTGCTCTTTTTGCACCTGTGCTAAGCCAAGGAACCATAAGAGCAATAAAAATAAAGAACATAGGAATTATCTTATAGGGCACTGCAAAATTGGGGTCTGTGCCAACTAAAATCATCATAGCACCCAAATATATGAAGGCAAAATACATTAAAAATCCGAACACTCCGGTTAGCATAACCTTTTTTTCGTTATCGCAATCCGGCACTCTTGGCCTTTTTGGTGGTGCTACGAAGCAAGCTTCGGGAAGCCTTGGACGATTCACAATTTTAGCCTCGTTTGTGCTTATGATTTCGCCTACTCTTGCATTGGCACTGTTAACTAACGACTGATTTGCAATCTTATCCTCTTTCTTTAGGTTCTCTATTTGATGACTTGTTTTCACTGACTCTGTTACCAAATTGGCAGTTTGATACAATTTATCAATAAGCTCTTTTTTGTTTTGATCCATTTCGTCTTACCCCGCTTTAATTAAAGTTGTGCACGTACGGTGCAACCAGCTTTTGGTCGTTTTTGCCCTCTCCTATGGCGATTATCAATCTTTCAAGTCTATATTGCTCGCTGATATTACCATTTGTGCAGTAAGAAAGCTTTTTATAGGGAGCTTTTTGTGGATTTGAAAAATCATCAAGCTCGCCCTCCTCGTTGCTTGTGAGCAAAAGAAAGGTACAGGTATCGAAGGTGCCTGTTTTCTTGAAATACAAAATTAGTGGGTTTTTATTCTCGTCAATAATTTCGGGGTAAGATGCGTAGCTTAATCTTGAATTTACCACGCCCTGTGCTAATAATAACGCCATTTTCGTAATTTCGCCTTCGTTTTTTACCTCTGTTGTATTTGTTAAGCATTCACAGAAAAAGGCTACCCTTTTGCCTGTTGTATCCTGCTTAGAATAAGCCTCTGCACCCTCCTTTGAAAAATACCACTCCTTGTCCTTTTTTGTTTCCTTTATTACGTATCTTTCTTTATCCTTGATAAATGAAATAAGCGTTTTAGGTGATACAAATAATTTCATACACTGCTCCTTGATTATTAAGTCTTTATTTCAGTGTATCATACATGATGTGTAGAAAAGTGTACATAACTATTTGTTTTTTAATAATTTTTTCATCTCATCAAAGTCGGCAAAAATTCCTTGTCCTGTCACTTCCAGTTGTTTTTCTAAGCTTGGCAATTCCTTTATCTTGCACAAAGCAAAGGCAAATGAGTCAATAATTTTTACGCTGTTTGGTATTTTAACCGAGCTTAAGCCTGTTTGATAAAATGCCATATAGCCAATTTCTGCAACACCGTTGGGGATTTCTATGCTTTTGAGTGCTTCTCTGCCGTTAAAGGCTCCCTTTTCAATTTTCGTTACATATTCGGGTATTATGCTGTTTTCTCCACCCAAAATAAGGGTGTTCGTTTTTGTTTCGATAATGCAATTGTTATGTGAATGATAAACAGGATTATTTTCATCAACCGTTATTTTTGCTATACTCCTCACCCCATAAAAGGCACGTGATGATATTTTTGACACGCTTTTGGGTATAAAAAGATAATCTATTTTCTTATCAAAAAGAACAAAATCCCACTTGCTTATTTCGGTAGTTCCGTTAGGAATTATTACCTGCTTTATTTCCTCATCCTTTGTATAGGCAATATTCATTCTTGATATGATTTTGCGTATTTTTTGTCTTGCCTCGTTTGGAGAAACAATCTCTGCTATGTCGCCATGCCTTAGCGCCCATTGACACACGTCGTTCAAATCGGCTTCAAATCTAACCTCTAAAAGCTTGTCGTGGCTTTGTGTGATAGATATGTCCTTGCCAAAATAGGTTATAACGTCGTTTATAGCACAGGCTTCAACCTTCATTTTTATGCTTACAAGCTCCTTTGACTCTACAAATGCGTATATATCCCTACTATTTGCTTGAGCCTCTACGCTTTTTTCAACTATGCTACAGAGTGTTATTTTGTCAAGCTCAAATTTGAAATAGTTCTTTTCAGTTTCCACAAGACCAAATAAATAGTATTTTCCATCGCTGATAAAAAGCTGATACGGAACGACGACAAAGGGAGTATCACTAATGGGATGTAGCTTTTTGTCTGCCTCGTAGCTGTTGTACACAAACTTTATTCCTTTGCCCTTGTCTATTGCCTCCACAATCAAATCTACGTTACTTAGTAAGCTTTTGTTTTCACTTTTAACTGTGGAGTCAAGACTATATATGCTTTTAGGCTTGAAGCGTTCATGAGATAAAGAGCAAAGCTTTTGTATAAGCTCCAGCGACCTTTTTTTATCAATAAATTTGCTTGATAGAACTGAATCTATTAAAACACGAAGCTCTGAATCGTCAAGTCTTCCATAGGCACAAGAGCCCTTGGGGGTAGTTTCTACGTTTAATTCCTCGCACGCCTCAAGCTCCTTTAAATATATGCTAATCGACTTCCTTTCAAGCTCTATGCCGTAATCCCTTTTAAGATAATAGGCTATTTGCTTGTGAGTCAACCTGTGCTCCTTATCGCCTGTATGCTCTAGAAGAATTGAGTAAATATGTAATCCTGCTAAACGATTGCTATTATACGACATAACAGCCTCCTTTGGAATAAAATTTTAACTATGTTTTTCACTAAAAATATAGTTGAGCCCACTTTTTGACACATTGGCTTTGATATACTAATAACAGAAATAAAAAAGTGCACCCACAAGGAGTGCACAAAAAACGCACAACCCCAATCGTTACCACACGAATTAACCACATACAAGTACGCAGAAATGGAGTATGCATTTTTATCAAATATAAAATGCGTACTCTTTCGTGGTTTTATTCAATTCGTGTGGTATTTTTATTATATCACGGTTGACAGAATGTTTCAATAATTTTATAAAATTTTTTACTGTTTTCTTATCACTCCATTCAGGTTGGCTTACTCACAAATTCATATCTTATCTGAAATTGACTAATAAAAAGCCTTGCTAAAGCAAGGCTTTTGAATGATTTTTAAATCTGATCAAGTGTCCATTATAAAGTCCCAATCTTCTCCGTTGCAAAATAGTGCCCATTCAAGTGCTCTTCTTCTTTCTATTACTACTTCGCTATACAAGGTGTCGATTTCTTCACCATTAAAGCTTGCGTCCACAACGCACCAATGGTAATACCAATACAAAACGTACATATCGGAGCGCTCTTCTATGCTTTTTAGCTTAGCCTTCGACATCAAAGCATCTAACGTTTCGTAAGAGGTAATTATATCAAAGGTATTACAAATTTCTTTTTCGGCATTCTCAGGAACAAATGCATCGTCAATATTTTCAACTAAGCCAAGCGTCCATAAAAGAGCTATTGCGCTTTCATATCTCCAGGCTATTGTATCGGATAATGACTCGTCGAATTCTTCGTTTAAAAGCTCAAGCTCATCATCATACAAGCAGTCGTATAATTCGTATTTTTTCAAAAGTGCTGTGTATTCTTCCTTGATTTTTTGCTTATCCTCTAATTCATACAAGTAGAATGCACACTTTGCCATTATGGCAGAAATAATTGCTCTTTTGCAAATATCCTCTTTTGAGCAGGTGTCCACATCGTATTCGTAAATCAATTCAATTTCAGAGGGCATTTTTAGTCCTCTAGATTTTAATTTTTGGCTTATTGTCGCCATTCTTTCTTTTTCTGTCATTTTATATCTCCTTTCAGTCTTATGCTTATATTATAGCATACAAATCTTAAAAGCGACAACTATTTTTTGGGTTTTGTGGTAATTTTTGTTTATTATGCAAGTTGACTTATTTATTTTTGTGTGCTAAAATATCTGCATACAATTATATGGGGGCAATACAATGAAGCAATATTTAAGGGGACTACGCCTTGGTGTCCCTGTGGGACTTGGATATCTTTCCGTGTCCTTTACCTTTGGCATTATGGCTATTTCGCTTGGCTTTTCCTGGTGGCAAGCCGTTTTAATTTCTATGGTTACTCTTACCTCTGCCGGTCAGCTTGCCGGTATTCAGGTAATGGTTAATCCTTATCAGTACGTTACTATGCTAGTATCTCAGCTTACTATAAATATGCGATATTCCTTTATGTCAATTTCTCTGTCGCAAAGGGTGTCCCCCTCCTTTAAGGGTATTAAAAGGTGGCTTTTAGGCTTCTTTATCACAGACGAGATTTTTGCAATTGCATCTCAAGAGGAAAACGTTGACCCTAAGCTATTTTTAGGAATTGCAACTACCCCTTGGATTGGTTGGACTCTTGGTACTCTTTTAGGTAGCTTAATTGGTAACGTGCTACCCCAGGTTGTTATGTGTGCCCTTTGTCTTGCGATTTACGGTATGTTTTTGGCTATCGTTATTCCCCCTGCAAAGAAGTCTAAGCCTATTATGATTGTAGTTATTATTTCTGCTATTTTAAGCTGTATTTTTTACTACGTGCCTCTATTTAGTGGTATTCCCTCAGGTATTTCCATTAGTATATGCGCAATTTTATCATCGCTTATTGGTGCTTTCCTTTTCCCTATTGAAAGCGAGGTAAGTAAAAATGACTGATTTCTTTATTTACCTTTTGATTTTGGCAGGGTCAACCTACTTAATTAGGGCAATTCCCTTTGTAGCGATTAAAAGGAATATTACTAACGTTTACGTAAGGTCCTTTTTAAGCTATATTCCTTATGCCGTGCTTGTGGCAATGACTGTGCCCTCTGCCTTTTATGCAACAGGCAATCTTGCCTCAAGCGTAATTGGTCTTTTTGTGGGGGGAGTGTTTGCTTTTCGCGATAAGGGGCTTACCTTTGTTGCAGTTGTTAGCTGTGGCGTGGCACTTTTAGTAGATTTAATTTTGACGCTTATATAACAAAAAAGCACTTCGTTTGAAGTGCTTTTTTTATTATTTTTTGTATTCCTCGGCAAGGGCTTTAAAGGCGGGGAGTGCATTTACTATTCTTTGCTTGTCAACGCAGTAGGCAATTCTTACGTAGCCACTAACGCCGAAGTCGTCGCAGGGGACTACTAGGATTTCCTTTTTCTTTGCCTTTTCGAAGAATTTATAGGCATCATCCTCTAGTGCCTTTACGAATAGATAGAATGCGCCGTCTGGTTGTACACACTCGTAGCCGTATTCGGTAAGTGCGTTATATAGTATATCTCTGTTTTCCTTGTAGATGTTTACGTTTACCTTAGCACCTATTGTGCGTTTAATTACCTGTTGGAATAGGCTTGGCGCACACACGTAGCCAAGGGACCTACCTGCGCCACAAACGGCAAGGTATACCTTCTGTGAGTCCTGTGCCCTTGGGCTAACTGCAATATAGCCTATTCTTTCACCTGGCAAGGATAGTGCCTTTGAGTAGGAATAGCATACTATTGTGTTATCATAGTAATTCATTAGGTAAGGAACCTTGATATCATCAAAAACAAGCTCTCTATATGGCTCGTCGGCAATTAGATAAATTGGGCTACCGTATTCCTTTTGTTTCTTTTCCAAAACCTTACAAACAGCCTTTATTGTTTCCTCGTTATAAACTACACCACTTGGGTTGTTAGGGGAATTCATAATAATTGCCCTTGTTTTTTCAGTTATTTTGCTTTCAAGGTCGGAAACATCTATTTGGAAGGTTTTCTCCATAGGTGTGGAAACTACAAGCTTACCCCCTGCGTTTTCTACGAAAACACGATATTCTGTAAAGAAGGGTGCAAAAACCACACACTCGTCCCCCTCGTTAAGAAGGGCACGCAATGAAATTGTAAGAGATGCAGCAGCGCCACAGGTCATATAAATGCTATTTTCATTAACCCCTGCACCAAATTTTTCGTTTATTTCATTAGCGATTGCTTGTCTTACTCCAAGGTCGCCCTGTGCTGAGGTGTAGCCGTGGAGCAAAACGGAGTTTTCGTTATTTATAAGGTCAATAATTGCTTCGCTTATTTCCTTAGGTGGCTCAACGCTTGGATTTCCTATACTAAAGTCAAAAACCTTGTCTGGTCCTATTTCCCCAGCACGACTCTTACAGTATTCGAAAATCTCTCTTATAATTGAGCGCTTGTTGCCTAAGGCATACATTTTTTCGTTTAACATAGTTCACCTAAATATTTAATAATTTTGTTGCGTTTTTATAAAGGATTTTGTCCTCTATTTCCTTTGGTAATTCATAGCTTTTTAGCTTGTCTATCATTTGCCCCTGAGACTGCCATGGACTATCGGTTGCAAAAAGGATTTTGTCGGCTGTGTGCTTTTCTATCATTTTTAGAAAATCCTCTTTTTTGGTGTTTATCAAGACGTAAGAGGTGTCAAAATAAACGTCACAGCCTGCTAATTCCTTATATACCTCATCGAACAATTCGTTGCCACCTAGGTGGGCAAGGACAAGCTTTGAATAGCCCCCTATTTTATCAAGGACTCTTAAAACACGACTAGGTGTGCACTTGATTTCTTGACCTACAAAGGCACCGTCAAGCCCTGCGTGGGTAACGGTAATTAGGTCAAGCTCCTTTGCACATTTTAAGATGCTTATATATCTTTCATCGTCAAAGAACGTTCCTTGATAATCCGGGTGTAGCTTTATTCCAAGGAAGCCATTTTCCTTAATTTTATAAAGCTCCTCCTTATAATTTTCTATGTCGGGGTGGAAGCCTGCAAAGGAAATTATGCGAGGGAGTGTATGATTTTCCTCGTTTAAGCACTTAGCAAAGGTGTTTATGCTACCTAGCTGAGATGCTTTTGTCATAGCCGGTAAATTTATTGAAATGTCAACCCCTGATGATCTCATGCTTTCAATTAAGCCGTTTTTTGTGCCGTTTGCGTGTGCCATAATATTAGCATTTTTTGAAAGGGCTGAGATTGTTGCCTCTGCTATTTTGTCGGGGAAAATGTGAGTGTGAAGGTCGATTACCATTTTATTAGAGTGCTTCAATATCCTTTGATGTTAGTGTGCCGATGTTACTGCCTGCTAGAATCTTGCAAGCCTTGTCAAGCTCGTTTGTCTTCATAACGATTGATGCATCAGTTGATTCAACGCTTAAGCCGTACATATATTCAATGCTAACATTATTTTCAGCAATAACGGCAAGAATTTTTTGAAGTGCGCCTGTTTGGTGTGGTACCTTTATGATTAGCACCTCTGTAAGCATTGAGGAAAAGCCTGCCTTTAATAAAACGTCTCTTGCCTCGGTTGGCTTATTTACGATAAGTCTTAAAAGACCATATTCGGTTGTATCAGCTAGGCTGATTGACAAAATATTTATGTCGTTTTCCTTTAGGACTGACAATACCTGTCCTAGTCTTCCCTGTCTATTTTCAATAAAAACGGATACTTGATTAGCTGTCATCTTTCTTACCTCTCTTAATATAGCTTTCTGTTATCGATTACGTGCACTGCCTTGCCCTCGCTACGCTTTAGGGTGTTTGGTCCCATTAGCTTAATTTTTGCGCTAATGCCTAGTGCACTTTGGATTACCTGTGAAATTTTCTTGGTTAGCTTTTCGATACCACGAATTTCGTCGGTGTAGTATTTTGTATCTACCTCAACCTGAATTTCAAGGCTATCAAGATTGTTTTCTCTGTCGATTATCATCATATAGTGAGGTGTTACCTCCTCAACCTCAACAAGGGCAGCCTCTACCTGACTTGGGAATACGTTTACGCCTCTTATGATAAGCATATCGTCACTTCTTCCCTTGAAGCGAGAAATTCTTGCACTTGTTCTTCCACATTCACAAGCCTCTCTTGTGATGCTCGTTAGGTCCTTTGTTCTATAACGGATAAGTGGAATACCCTCCTTTGTAAGGGTTGTGAATACTAGCTCACCTGTTTCTCCGTCTGCTACCGGCTCAAGGGTCTTTGGGTCAATGATTTCTGGATAGAAATGGTCGTCACAAATATGAAGTCCTGCGTGGTGTACACAGTCACAGGCAACGCCCGGACCCATAATCTCGCTAAGTCCGTAAATGTCGTGGGCTGTTACGTGTAGACGGCTTTCGATTTCGTTTCTCATCTTCTCCGTCCAAGGCTCAGCGCCACAAATAGCTGACTTTAGCTTGATTTGGTCAAGCAAGCCCTCGTCTCTTAAAACCTCAGATAGGTGTAATAGGTATGATGGTGTACAAGCGATTGCAGTAGCGCCGAAGTCAACCATCATTGTGGTTAGCTTCTTAGAGTTACCTGTGCTCATTGGTACAACCATAGCGCCTAGCTTTTCTGCACCATAGTGTGCGCCTAAGCCACCTGTGAATAGACCATAGCCATAGGCTACTTGAATTATGTCGTCCTTTGTAACGTTTGCCATTGTCATACAACGTGCTACGCACTCACTCCACACGTCAATATCGTTTTGGGTATAGCCAACTACTGTTGCCTTACCCGTTGTACCGGATGATGCATGGATTCTTACAATATCAGAGTGAGGGGCAGCGAAAAGTCCGAAGGGGTAGGTGTCACGAAGGTCGTTTTTCGTGGTATATGGAAGCTTAACGATATCGTCAATTGACTTAATATCCTCTGGCTTTACACCATACTCGTCCATTCTCTTACGATAAAATTCTACGTTGTCGTATACGTACTTAACTAGCTTTACTAGTCTTTCGCTTTGAAGCCTTTTTTTGTCCTCTGGGGACATACATTCCATTTCCTTATTCCAAATCATACTATTTCTCCTTAGGCGTCGTAGCCCTTTTCAAATGCCTTTGTGTTGATTTCAATTGTTTTGGGTGGTACGGTTTCTTGCAAAACCTTAATCCATTCCTCCTTAGTAAAGCCGATATGCTTTGCGCTAAGTCCCAAAACTACGGAGTTTAGTACCTTTGAGTTGCCAAGCTCCTTTGCGATTTTTCCACCATCTATGGTGTATACCTTGTGGCTTTGTGAAAGGCTTTCCAAAATACCCTGTGGGTATTCCTTAGCGCCTATTACAACTGTCATTGGGTCAATTCTTGTGTCGTTTACGACCATAATGCCATCCTTTTTGAGGAAGTGAGCATAGCGAAGCGCCTCTAATCTTTCAAAGGAGATTAAAACGTCAACGGTGCCCTCCTCACAGGTAGGCTCAAAAACCTTATCTCCATATCTTACGTAGGTAACAACGCTACCGCCTCTTTGTGCCATACCGTGTACCTCGGAAAGCTTTACGTCATAGCCACCTGCAAGGGCAGTTTTGCCTATAATTCTACTGGTTAGTAGTGTACCTTGACCACCAACGCCAACTACCATTATATTCATATTATGCCCTCCTATCTTTCAACTGTGGAAATAGCGCCAAACTTACAATAATTCTTGCAAAGTCCACAGCCATTACACATTGTTTCGTCAATTTTTACTGTGCCGTTTTCTGTCTTTGTCATTGCAGGGCAGCCGATTTTCATACACATTCCGCACTTTTTGCACTTTTCGGGGTCTACTACGCACTTATTTGGGAATTTTTGTCCCTTTAAGAGTGCACAGGGTGCCTTTGCAATAATTACGGTAAGAGTATCAGAGGAAACGCTTTCCTTAACTAGCTTTTCAAGTCCCGGTACGTCAAAGGCGTTGATTTCAACTACGTTAGGAACTCCTATGCTACGGCAAAGGTCTGCTAAATCAATTGCGTAGGTGTCCTCGCCCTTTAGGGTCTTACCTGTTGCTGCGTGCTCCTGATGTCCTGTCATACCTGTTGTACGGTTGTCAAGAATCATAACTGTACCTGTGGATTTGTTGTAAACCATATTGATAAGTGAGTTTACACCTGTATGTAGGAACGTGGAGTCACCGATTGTAGCAACCCAATTCTTTATGTATTCCTTGCCCTTTGCCTTTTCCATACCGTGAAGTAGTGAAATAGATGAGCCCATACAAATTGTTGTGTCAATTACGTTAAGTGGTGCAACTGCGCCTAGTGTATAACAGCCGATGTCGCCTGCTGCGTGGATTTTTAGCTTATTGAGAACTGAAAATACACTTCTGTGTGGACAGCCTGGGCACAGAATTGGTGGACGTGCAGGTGCTTCTGCCTTATCGAATTGGCACTCGTCTATGCCATAGATAACCTTTTTAAGCATATTAGCACTATATTCGCCCTGCTTTGTAAATAGCTCCTTGCCCTTTACATTAAGTCCCCAGGATTTAACCTGCTCCTCAATAACCGGCTCAAGCTCCTCAAATACGTAAACTGTTTCAACCTCTTTTACAAATTCCTCGATTAACGCTTTTGGAAGTGGGTTTACAACGCCTAGCTTTAAAACACTTGCCTGTGGGCACGCTTCCTTAACGTATTGATAAGGAATACCTGAGGTAATAAAGCCGATTTTCTTGTCGTTATATTCTACCTTATTTATAGGGAAGGCTGGTGCGTCAAGAGTCATTTTGTCCTCTCTTGCCTCAACCACCTTATGTCTGCCGATTGCAGAGGCAGGCATCATTACGTACTTCGGTACTTGTCTTTCGTAAGCCTTGTCCTGTGGCACTACTCTTTCGCCAAGCTCAACTACGCTTTGTGAGTGGGAAAGCTTTGTGGTTGTTCTAAAAATAACGGGGGTGTCGTATTTTTCGCTAAGGTCGAAGGCATACTTAAAAAATTCCTTTGCCTCGTTGCTATCAGATGGCTCAACTACTGGTAGGTGAGCACTTCTTGCTATCATTCTTGTGTCCTGCTCGTTTTGTGAGCTTGCAATACCTGGGTCGTCGGCTACAACTATTACAAGTCCACCGTTTACGCCTGTGTATGCAAGAGTATAAAGTGGGTCAGAGGCTACGTTTAAGCCTACGTGCTTCATACAAGCCATTGAGCGCACACCTGCTAGGCTAGCGCCTGCTGCTGCCTCAAGGGCAACCTTTTCGTTTGGTGCCCACTCGGTATATACCTCGTCGTATTTTGCTAAAAATTCACTAATTTCTGTACTTGGTGTGCCTGGGTATGAGCTTGAAACCTTAACTCCTGCCTCATAAGCGCCACGAGCAATTGCGTCGTTACCAAGCATTATTCTCTTTTCTGCCATTATTTTTGCTCCTTTCGTAAATCTCTTACTCTCTTTGCCTTGCCCTCGAATCTAGCTAGAGTGTTTGGAGATTCTAGCTGAACCTTAGCATCTAAGCCCAGCATAACCTTTAATTTATTTTTAACTGTTTTTTCAATCCTTTCAAGCTCCTTGAAGGAGTCGGTTGCAACTGCAAGCTCTACTCTTACAGTTAGCTTGTCGGAGTAGCCGTCCCTCTCTACGATAATTTCGTAGTGTGGACCTAGTCCCTCAACGGAGAGGACAACCTCTTCAATTTGGCTTGGGAATACGTTTACGCCTCTTATCTTTAGCATATCGTCGCTTCTGCCTGAGAGGTTTTCCATACGGCAGGTTGTTCTGCCACATTTACATGGCTCGTAAATTAGCCTTGTAATGTCCTTAGTTCTGTATCTTATAAGTGGAAGTGCTTCCTTTTTGATACAGGTGATAACAAGCTCACCCCACTCGCCCTCGGGTAGCACCTCGCCTGTGTCTGGGTTGATGATTTCAGGAATGAAGAAGTCCTCGTTTATGTGCATACCACAAAGGTGCTCACACTCGCCTGATACGCCAGGTCCCATAAGCTCGCTCATGCCATAGTTTGAGGTAACTTTCATATCGCTACCCCAGTATTTGTACATCTCCTCACGCATAGCATCGGTTAAAAGCTCGCTACCCACAAGACCGATTTTTACCTTTAGGTCCCTTTGTGGGTCAATGCCTAGCTCTCTTGCAACCTCGGCTAAGCGAAGTGCATAAGATGGTGTTGCAACTAAGAGGGTTGTACCAAAGTCTTTCATATACATAAGCTGTTTTTCGGAGTTGCCTGTTGATGACGGCACTATTGTTGCGCCTATGTTTTCAAGTCCGTAGTGTAAGCCAAGTGCGCCTGTAAACATACCATAGCCGAAGCAAATTTGCGCAACGTCGCTTGCACTTGCGCCACCTGCACAGGCAATACGGGAAACGCACTCTGTCCAGGTTTCCATATCTCCCTTGGTGTAGCCTACCACCGTTGGCTTACCTGTTGTACCTGAGGATGCGTGGATTCTAAGTAGCTCCTCCTTAGGTACTGCGAAAAGTCCAAAGGGGTAATTGTCTCTTAAATCCTGCTTTGTTACAAAGGGTAGCCTTGACAAATCCTTAAGGGATTTTATGTCCTCTGGCTTTAAGCCGATTTTGTCCATTTTTGCACGATAAGGTGGTACCTTTTCGTATACTCTTTTTACTGTTTCTTGAAGCCTTTCTAGCTGTAATGCTTCCATTTCAGCCCTTGATAAGGTTTCTTCTCTTGCCCATATCATTATTCTATTACCCTCTTTTCAAATGCTTTCTTTATTGTTTCTTCCTTAGGTGGCTTTGTCATAAGGCTTACCACCACGGTTATTATTATTGAGAATATCATACAGATAACGCCTATCATTGGGGAAACGCTAACGCCTGTTTTGATTGCGTCGCCAAAGCTACACACAATTCCATTTTCCTGATAGTACTTGTGGTAGCCGAAGAAGATTACTAGGCTAACTGTCAATACAAGTGATGAAATGATTGATGCCCATGCTCCCTTTTTAGTGGTTCTCTTCCATAAGAGTCCTAGGACAAACGGTCCCATAAAGCATCCTGCAAGAGTGCCCCAGCTAATACCCATTAGGTAGGCAATTGCTGCAATTTTGAATTTGTTGTTTAGAATTGCTATAATTACTGAGATAGCAACGAAAACAAGACATAGTGCTTTCATTACTATATTAACCTGCTTGTCGGTTGCATCCTTTTTGATTCTGTCCTTGTAAATATCAACTGCCACAACGGATGCTGAGGCAAGAGATACTGAAGCTAAGGTTGACATACTAGCGGAAAGAATTAAAACTGCGATTAAGCCAATTACTCCGTTTGGAATAATTTGCCTAAAGCTTAGCATTGCTGGTATGATTTGGTCGCCGGCAAGGTTGCCGTCAATCATGCCTGCGTTTACAAAAATTGTTGAAAGTGAGCCAACGAAGTATGCAAGGAAGCCTATTATTAAGGCAAAGGCTGTGCTAACTACTGTGCCCTGCATTATTGCCTTTTTGTCTCTTATTGCGTAATACTTATGTACTGTTTGTGGTAGTGCCCATACGCCAAAGGACGTTAGTAGAATTAGGGAAATTAGGGACATTGTATTTCCGTAAAGTCCTGTGTTGGAGCTACCAAAGGTAAACCAGTTAAGCTCAGGATTTGATGTAAGCTGACTTAAATCCCAGTTGACTGGGTCGTTATTCATAAATAGAATTACCATTACAACTACGCCAACTAGCATTATAATTCCCTGTACAAAGTCGGAAACTGAGGTTGCAAAGTAGCCACCGAAGAATAGATAAAGTGCTGTTAGTCCTGCAAGGATTAAGCAAATTATCCAACCGGGAATACCGAATACTGCCTCGAAAAGACTGCTAAGTCCGTTGTAAACCGATGCGGAGTAAGGAATTAAAAATAGGAATACAACTATTGCAGAGATTAGTTTTATATTTTTGCTATCGTATCTTTTCTCAAAGAAGTCTGGCATTGTTTTGGAATTTAGGGCGCTTGTCATATTCTTCGTTCTCTTTGCAAGGACTAGCCAAGCGAAAAGTGCGCCTACTATTGCGTTTGCAATTCCAATCCAAGCTGAGGCAAGTCCGTATTGTCTGCCGAAGTTACCCGCATAGCCTATGAAAATTACTGCTGAAAAATATGTAGTGCCGTAGGAAAATGCGCTCATCCAGCCGTTTAAGCCTTTTTTTCCTGCAAGCAAGAAGTCGTTTACTGATTTTGAGCGATTACGGGTTATTACTGCTATTACTACCATTGATATGGCAAAAAGCACCAAAATGCCGTAATCTAAAAGCACTAATGGGTTGTCCATGATGTCCTCCGATTTGCTATGAAAAATAAAAAAACCGCTAAAAGCGGTGCTTGTCAAAAAATATCCCCCGCTTTAAATTATGATTCTATTGTAAAGTAAAATGAAAAGTAATAGCTAAAATAGAACATAATTCTTCTCCTTTGGTAAATTTTGACTTTATGCGAATAATTATACATACTAAAATTTTTCACTTTAGTACGTTAAAATATATTATATACCATGTATATTTGACTGTCAATATTTTTTCTTTGATTTTTTTGGATTTTTCAACATTTTATTTTATTTTTTGTTATTTTTTTACTAATTATTCATCTTTTACATAATTATGCATTAAATAGTGAATATATTCCCGCTTAGGGATTATGTTTTGGGAATTTTGCAAATTGGTTTTATTGACATTGGTTTTCCTATATGATAAAATAGTTTTATAAATTTCAAGGGGGGTGATTTTGTGGCTTTAGTTTTAGCATCTACCGGTGCTTTGATTGGTCGTCCTAATGGTAGAAACTTTTATCTATTGAAGGAAGTAGTGCCTCAGCTTAGGTGTGACGGGCTAGAGTTTATGTTTTACGAAACCTGGCACGACAAAATTGAGGAAATTAAGTCGGTTGTTAAGTCCTTACCCTTGCCCGTTGTGGTATTCCACCTAGAAAAGCAAATTGGTGAGCATCTAAGCTATGAAAGGCTTGATGAGGCTCTTTCGATAATGAGGCTTAATTGTGGTCTTGCTAGGGACCTTGGTGCAAAAAAGCTAGTTTTACATCTTTGGAATGGAGTTATTTCCGATAGTAATATAAATTACAATATTGAAGCCTTTGGCAAGCTAAATGAAATCGCCCTTGAGTATGGTCTTTTGTTGACCTGTGAAAACGTGGTATGCAATAACGAGAGTCCCTTTGTGCATTTATGCACCTTGGTTGAGAAATATCCTGATATAAGCTTTACCTTTGATACTAAAATGGCAGAATTTCACAAAGAATTACCACTTCTCTATGACGAGAAATACAGACACGTGGTTGACAATATTGCCCATTTACACGTAAATGATTGCACCTGTGCTTACAAGGATTGGTCTAATTTGCGCGTTTTACCTGTGGGTCACGGCATTGTAGATTTTGACAGATTTTTTAGCTTTTTAAAGGAAATCGGCTACGATGGTACATTTACCACCGAGGCAACCTGCTTTGACCAAACCGGATTTATTCATATTGATAGAATGAATTCTTGTCTTGACAGAATTAGGGAATATTTGAAATAAAAAAAGCACCCTCGGTGCTTTTTTGTTTTAGTAGTATATAATTTTTCTCCGTTTTTTAGACACAGGGTCTTGTTTTTTATTCTTGAATGAATTTTTTTAATCGATTTGAGTATTTTGGGTGACGAAGCTTGCGAAGGACAACTGCTGTTTCATGTCTTACAATGTCGGGGTTCATTAAAAGCTCTTCGCCGATTTCTCTGTAGCTCTTAAGGTTTTGGTAAAACTCCACCATAATTCTTTGTTGTAGGGGGTTAAAATTTTGGGATAACAATTCTTCAATAGCTTCTTTTAGCTCTTGATTTTCAAGTAGTGACTTGTTTTCGCCTCGTTCCAATATCAAAATACTTTGAAGCAAATTTACCGGATATGTACCTCTTTCTCTTTCATCATACTTTGGCGAGCTTACGTCTTGTTCTGGAATATAACTCATTTTTATGCCTCCCTTTTCTTTTTTTCTTCATTATAGCATAAAGCTTTTAAAAATGTGGCGAGTTAATTGGTCTTTTTAACATTTTTTCTGTTTTGCACAAAATTTTATTAAATTACTTGCAATATTTATTTACTTATGCTATACTATCCTTAACGGGATTTTCCCACTTGTATATTTAAGGAGTTTTTTATGGCTGAACAAACAATTAAGAAAACAAGCTTGTTTAAGCATCTTATGCTTTTAATCTTTACCTTTGGTATTTACAGACTTATTTGGATTGCTCGCACAACTAGATTTTTGAATAAAGGCACTCTTAAAAAGCGTGACCCTATTATTTGTGCCGGTCTTACAATTTTTATTCCATTTTATAGTCTTTACTGGGCATACAGAACCGGTCTTGCAGTTGATAGCTTAGGCGAAAAGAGAGATGGGCTTATTTCTCTTGCAGGTCTTGCTACTATTCTTTGCGTTGCTTGTCCTTTTGCATCTGACGTATATCTTCAGGGCAAAATCAATGAGCTTGATGCAGAAACAGACTTCTCACAATTCTATGCAGCTGACCTAAGAGAATCTAAGGTTGGTATTGTTAAGTACGTTGTTCTTTCTGTTCTTACACTTGGTATTTACAGATTTATAAGAATTTACAAGCTTACAAATGCACTTAATACATCTAACTATGCTGAGCCAAGAAAGGCTGGTAAGTGCGTTGCACTTTCGATATTTGTGCCATTCTACTCTGCTTATTGGGTTTATAAGAGTGCTTTGATCGTTGACTCAATCCTTGCTAACAACAGAATCACAAATACAACTGTTGTGCTTACCTCCCTTGGTGGTATGGTGTTTGCTGAATTGCTACTTCAAGACAGAGTTAACTACATAGCTGACGCACAAAACGATTATTAATAAAATTAAGCCCTCGATTTTTTCGGGGGTTTTTACATATGAGGTGTTATTATGGACGAAAATAAAAAACAAGAATTAGAAAAAACTGTACTTGAGTACGTTGAAATGACTGATGATGAAAAGATTGATTTTGTAGCTTGGGAAATTTTGACTCGCTACAAGGAAGGCTTTGAGGATTTGGCGAAATGATTAGGTTATCTTTAGACAAGGTTATGAAATTGCACGAAATGATAAGTGCACAAACAGGTGGTGACCCTAATATTCGTGATTATGGTCTTTTAGAAAGTGCCCTTGAGGGTCCCTTTCAAACCTTTGGCGATGTTGAGTTATACCCTTCTCTTTTAGAAAAGGGTGTTCGTCTTGGCTTTACTCTTATTTCTAATCATCCCTTTGTTGATGGCAACAAGCGAATCGGTATGCTTGTTATGCTTGTATTTTTAGAGGTAAATGGTATCTTTATTAAAATGACTAATGAAGAGTTTATCAAGGTTGGATTAGGTGTTGCCTCAGGCACGATGAAATACGACGAGTTGCTTGAATTTATGAAAAAGCACGTTTGTTAAAAGTATATTTTACTTTTTTGACTAACTCTCCACCACCAAAGGCGGACCAGGAGAGGAAAGCAGGCTTACTCTATTGTTTGTTAATATGCAGTTGTGGAAATATGGAAAACAAGGTTTCCCACATTACCACGGGAAGGCTATCTAGTTTAGTTTTTCTTTGTGTGGAAATATGGAAAACTCTTTGAGTTTCCCACATTACCACACGTATTTTACCCTCCAACAAGGAAAACTCAATGAGTTTACCACGTTGAAGGCTAAAGCCTACTGCTATCCGACTCGAAAGGAATTGGATAAAAAAGAATATTATGCAATTTTGGGAGTTATATTGATATGTAAAAAAGTCCTTGATTTTTCAAGGGCTTTTTGTGTGTCTGTTTTAAGGGGGGTATGCACCTTTTAATAGTATTTAATATGTAAAAAAGACCTTGGGTTTTCCAAGGTCTTTTGGTTTTATGCTAGCTTTTTCTCTAGGCGGGAGCGGATTTCCTTGATGAAGGTTAGGGTGTTTACGGCTGTTGCCTTAGTGCCCTCGGAAACGAGTCCTACTAGGTCCTTAGTCATTATGCCGTCGTTTAGAGTGTCGATGCAGGATTCCTCTAGCTTGTTTGCGAAGTCAACAAGGCTAGGCAGATTATCAAGCTCGCCTCTTTTACGAAGGGCGCCACTCCATGCGTAGATTGTCGCCATTGGGTTGGTTGAGGTTTCCTCGCCCTTTAGGTAACGGTAGTAGTGTCTTGTTACTGTGCCGTGAGCAGCCTCGTATTCAAAGTTGCCCTCTGGGGAAACGAGCACGGAGGTCATCATTGCAAGAGAGCCGAAGGCAGTTGATACCATATCGGACATAACGTCGCCGTCGTAGTTTTTACAAGCCCAAATATAGCCACCCTCTGAGCGAATTACTCTTGCTACTGCGTCGTCAATTAGTGTGTAGAAGTAGGTAATGCCTAGCTCCTCAAATTTTGCCTTATAATCGTTTTCGTAAATCTCTTGGAAGATTAGCTTAAAGGTTTGGTCGTATTGCTTTGAGATTGTATCCTTGGTTGAGAACCACAAGTCCTGCTTTGTTGAGATTGCGTAGTTAAAGCAAGAGTGTGCAAAGGAACGGATTGAGGTATCCTTATTATACTGACCCTGTAAAACACCTGGGCACTCAAAGTCGTAGATTGTTTGACGGAATTTTTCGTTGCCGTCTTTGTCGGTGAATACAAGCTCTGCCTTGCCCTGCTCCTCGGGGCGATATTCTGTTGATTTATAAACGTCGCCATATGCGTGACGGGCAATTGTAATTGGCTTTTTCCAATTGCGTACTGCCGGCTTAATTGAGTCAATCAAAATTGGCGCTCTAAATACTGTACCGTCAAGAATTGCACGAATTGTACCATTTGGGCTTTTCCACATTTGTGTAAGGTTATATTCCTCAACTCTTTGCTTATTTGGGGTAATGGTTGCGCACTTTACGCTAACACCATACTTTTTGTTTGCGTATGCAGAATCAAAGGTAACCTTGTCCTTTGTTTTTTCTCTTTCGGGCAAGCCTAGGTCGTAATACTCTGTTTTAAGGTCAACGAAGGGATAAAGCAATTCATCCTTAATCATTTTCCAAATTACTCTTGTCATTTCGTCCCCGTCCATTTCAACTAGAGGGGTTGTCATTTTGATTTTTTCCATTTTGTCGCTCCTGTGTCTAAAATTTATACAACTATTTTAATCTATTATAGCTAATATTTCAAGTACCTTATTGATTTTTTTCGTAAGCGCTCTTACAAAATTCAAAAAAGGCTGTATTGTCTATTCTACCCTTTAATCTGTTTGCACCTGCACCTACTACAAAAAATGGTACGTCAACGTTTGTGTGGTCCTTTGTTGTAAAGGTATAGTAGGTTTGGCTTTCGTTCGAGATAATGCCACCTGTTTCGTGGTCGGCAGTTACAACTAGGGCAACCTCCGGGTGCATTAGTGCGAATTGAGATGCGTAAGTAATTGCGTCATTAAAGCGAATAACGCAGTTTATTGTCCTACGCAAATTCCTATCATTTGACGCCTTATCAATGTATGCCTCCTCAATCATTAAAAAGAAGCCGTTTTCATTGTTTAACTGATATAGTGCTTCCCTTGTATGATTTGTTAGGTCGTTTCCTACCTCGCCCTGTAAATAGTCAATCTCGCCTTGGCTTACGAGTATGTCGATTTGTGCTTGTAGAAGGTCCGAATCCTTTCTTGCATCGTGGTGGCAAAGATAGGCACAGGGGGTAGCACCTGTTATTACGTCAGTTGTTATAATTCCTGTTTTTGCGCCACTTAGGTGGGCTAATTCTCTTATATTCACAAGCGTATTCTTGTCCTTGTCAACTCCTAGGTAGCCATTTAGAGTTTTTGTGCCCGTTGCCATAGCGGTTGCAGAGGCAGCGCTATCGGTAAATTCAGCCTCGCCGTCAATTACAGATTGGGACTGAGTTATTACTGTGCCGATTGAGGTAAAATCCTTTGCTATAAATCTGTCAAGAGAGTCCCATTCTGCCATATTTATATGGTTTTGACCCATTCCGTCGCCTATCATAAAGATGACGCTTTTATAGTCATTTTTATAGTAAAAGCTACGGGGAGTGTCGGTAGTTGGCATATTTTTAAGGTATATTTTTTCTTCCTTAATTTCTAGGTGGTCGTTTAAAAACGCACCACAGCCACCACCTACAAATATACTATTTCCTTGAATTACTATTTTGTCATTCCTTATAAATAGCTGATACTGCTTTTCTCTTGGGGTTTTGCTTGTTTGGGATTCCTCTCTATTTGTTTTGCCTATTAGGATTTCCTTTTGCAAAGGAGTGTCAGCATCGGTTGTAAGGGGTAGGTCTAGCTTATATTTTTCCTTTATTGTTAGTATGAAATTGTCGGCACAATATTTAGTTATAGTGTCTGCATTTTCGGGAATTACTACACGATATTCCTCTAGACTTATTTCCTCACTGCGGGTTACCTCGTTACAGGAAAACAGACACAGGATAGCTAAAATTATTGTTAAGACAACTAAAAAGATTTTCTTTTTCATATTATTACAAGTTGCCCGTGTGACTCTCACACGGGCATTCCTTTATTTCTTATCTTGCTTATTTGCTCTTTTATTTGCTACGATTTCAAGGATAGTATTTAGTAATAAAACAACTAGAATTATAATTCCTGTTACTATAAATATTCCTATCATTCCCGTGGCTAGGATTTGCACGGCTTGACCTAGGGATTCCGGCACGAATTTTAGTACCATTTCCTTAAATTGTTAACGTCTTGCAAGTCTTTTTATAGCCTCGGAAAGTCCCTTGAGGAATAGGTCCGCCTCGTCTATTGTGTTTTGTGGGCATAGGGAAATTCTTATCGAGCTGTCTATTTGATATGGCTTTAAGCCAAAGGACGTAAGTGCCCTACTATGTCCTTTGTTTGCATTTGATGAGCAAGCGCTTCCACTTGACACATAGATATTTTTTGAGGATAGGTAATGAAGCGTTGTTTCACTTCTTATTCCCTTAACCTCTATATTTAAAATATGGGGAGCTGGGCTTTGTGGTAGGTTTAAGGAAACACCATTCATTTGTGAAAGCTTTTCTACTAGGTATTCTCTTACCCCTGCCATTTTTTCAAGCTCGTCCTTTAGGCACTCGCAGTGCTCACGCACAGCCTCGCCAAAGGCAGAAATGCCATAAACGTTTTCTGTGCCCGAACGGAAATTGCTTTCCTGTCCACCACCTAGGGTAACTGCTACTAGCTTTTTTGCCTTTATGATTTCCGGTTTTACGTAAAGTGCACCTACACCCTTTGCGCCATTTACCTTGTGTCCACTTATGGTTAGTAGGTCGGCGCCTATGGATTTTACACTTAGGTTGGTTTTGAGATAGGATTGTACGCAGTCTGCATGGCATACTACATTTGGGGAATTTTCCCTTACTATATCAAAGGCGGTTTTTAGGTCGTAGGTTGCGCCTGTTTCGTTATTTACGTGCATAAAGGTGCACAAAATAACGTCCTTTGCGTTTTCCTTAATAAAGTCAATGTCAAGCCTGCCACCCTCGGTTGGCACACGGACTATGCGATAGCCTAGACCCTCTAGATAGGTAAGAGGCTCCTCAACGGATGCGTGCTCGCCTCTTGTGGTAAGGATTTTTTCGCCACCCTGTCTTTTTTTAGCAAAGACTGTGCCGAAGATTGCAAGGTTATTAGCCTCGGTGCCACTTGAGGTAAAGATTAGCTCGTTTTTGTTGCCTCGCATAATTCCTAGGGAATTAAGAATTATGTCTCTTGCTTCCTTTATGATATGCTCACTATCAAGTCCCTTTTTGTGAAGTGACGAGGGATTACCATAGCTTTCGTTTATGACGGAAAGCATTTTGTCCCTTGCCCTTGCTGACATTTTGGTAGTGGCGCTATTGTCGAAATAAACCTCACTCATCCTAGCTTAAACACCTTCAAAATTTGTTCAATATTGGACTCGTGGTTAGTGTAGGATTTGAAGCCTACGTCCTCGATTTTGTCGTAATTTGTGCCATAGTTATCCTGTGGGAATGTAAAGGTGATTACATAGAAAACTCCACCATGAAGCACAACTGTTGTCTGATATTTATAGTAGTTTCCACCTATTTTTGCAGTATAAACATAGTCACGTCCATTGTAGGGGCTTGTCATATTGCCCTCTGTGTCTGCTACTGCATAGGACTCGCCTACCTTACTTTTTGTGCCGTTTACCTTGAATTGCACGTCGGTAAATACCTGCTCTAGCTGGGACTTATACTCTATTAGGAATGCGTCGTGGTCCTTACAGGTATCGCTTATCTGCCAATACATAACGGACACGTTTGCAATATCGGTATCGCTTGCCTGTGCTCTTACAACGGCAGGGGTTGATTCGTTAATCTGCCATCCCTCGGGTACAAAAAGCTTGTACAATTCTGAACATGAGGCAAGCTTCATTCCCTTTGGAACCTCGGTATCATTATTACAGCCACAGCCGAAAAGGCAAGCGGTTAGAATAACGAGGACTAGGGCTATTGGTAAAATTCTTTTTAACATTCTTTTCATTTTAACTCCTTATAGGTTGTTTGCAAGTGAGACTGTTAGCTTAACTGCCTCTTTTACGTCAACCATATCTATCATTTCAACCGAGGAATGAATATATGCGCTTGGAATTGAGATAGCGCCTGCTAGGCATCCCCCTGCAGTTACTTGAATACCTGCGGTATCAGTACCACCATAAGGAAGGACCTCGTTTTGATACTTTATGCCGTTTTCCTTGGCAATTCTTTGCATATCCTTGACAAGTGACGGCGCGCAAATAACGCTTGAATCCTTTAATTTAATAGCACAGCCCTTGCCTAATTCAATAGCTAAGGGGGTTGCGCCTGGCTTGTCGCCTGTGCCTGTTACGTCAAGGGCAATACCGATGTCCGGTCTTACTGTGTAGGTAACCGGCTTTGCGCCTCTGCCACCTACCTCCTCCTGTATGGAAAATACAAAGTAAAGGTCGTTGTCGGTTTTTACTTCCTTTAGTGCTTCAATTAGGATTGCACAGCCTACTCTGTCGTCAAAGGGTCTGCCTACGTATCTTTGATTCATTAGCTTTTTTATGCTTGGCTTTACAACGAAGAAGTCGCCTAGGCTAACCTTTGACTCTGCTTGCTTTTTGGTCCTTGCGCCGATGTCGATATACATTGACTCTGCCTTTAGTGTATCCTCTGATTTTTCCGGTACGATTACACCATCAACTCCGTTTTCAGAAATAACCTCGGTAAATGAGGCAGAGGTTAGGTTTACACCACCTACCGGGCTAATTTTGATAAAGCCCTTATCTGTAATATAGGTAACGAAAAAGCCGATTTCGTCCATATGGGCGCAAAACATTATTTTTTTGCCATTGCCCTTTTTGTGTGCGATTAGGTTACCTACTGGGTCGGTGATTACCTCGTCAACGTAAGGGGACACCTGGCTTTTGATAACCTCTCTTATTTTATCCTCTCTTCCTGAAACGGAAGGGGTAAGCATTAGCTTTTTTAGTAAATCTATCATTTTTCCCTCTCCTTATTTTAGTGGGTTTTTATCGGTTAGGACTGATAAAACCGTTTTGTAAATGCTTTCTATATCGGTTTTGTGAATTACGTTTGATGAGGAATGAATATATCTTGATGCTGAGGAAATTACACTTACCTTAGCACCACCTGCGCTACGTTGAATATTGGCAGAATCGTTACCGCCTGATACGTATTGGTTTACCTGATATTTAATTCCGTTATTTTCGCAAAGTGCCATAATATGCTTAATTAAGTCACGGTCAAAGATTGTGCCACAGTCGGCAAAGGAAATTACTCCACCATTACCTAGCTTTGCAACCTGTCTTTCCTCGCTTACTCCGTAAAGGTCGGACACTGCCTTAGATTCTATTATTATTGCGTAGTCTGGCTTTATTCTTTCGCTAGCACCGAAGCAAGAGGAATAGCCTAGCTCCTCACGGCAGGTGAAGGCAAAATATAGGTCGTAGGGTATGTCTATTTTTTGGTCCTTTATGTCCATTATTAGCTTAACCATAATGGCACAGCCTAGACGGTCGTCAAGTGCCTTTGAGCAAATTAAGCCCTCGCCAAATTCAACATAGGGCAAATCAAAGGTGAAGTAGTCACCGATTGATACTAGCTTTTCTGCCTCCTCCTTGCTTTCTGCACCGATGTCGATTACTAAATCCTCTACCTCGATTGGCTTTTTCCTTGCCTTGCGAGAAATAAGGTGGATTGGCTTAGATAGAATAACGCCCCTTAGTCCGTTTTCGCAAATTACCTTTTTTGAGGGTAGGATTATAGTGTCAAAGCCACCTACTGTGCCAAAGGAAAGGGTACCGTCGCCTTGGATTGAGGTAACCATAAAGCCAACCTCGTCCATGTGGGCATTTATCATTAGTCTTGGTGCGTTTTCCTTAGGTATGTGGTAGTAAAGATTGCCTACCTTGTCAAAAAATAGCTCTGCATTGTCTAGCTTATAGGGGGTTATTAGCTCCTTGATTCTTTCGCTAATTAGGTCCTCGTTGCCACTTGGTCCAAAGAGGGTGCAAAGGTCCTTGTTTAATTTTAAAAGCTCCTTCATAGTGCCTCCTTTGACGTAGCGATAAGTGTAAATGCCCTAGATAGTGTTTTTATGTCGTCAAGCTTTACAACCTCGCTAGGTGTGTGCATTGCCTTTAGTGGTAGGCTTAATACTGCTGTCCTTATTCCCTGTCCACTAATTGATACTGCGTCGTTGTTTGTGCCTGTTCTTCCCGGCTCACAAATAATTTGGAAGTCAAGGTCGTTGTCCTTGAATAGCTTGATTAGGTTTTTAGTTAGCTTTCTGTTGCAAAGTGATGAAATATCAACGCTTGGTCCCTTGCCACATTCGATTGACTCGTCGTCTGCTACACCCTTTTGCTTTGCAAAGTTTACGTCTGTTATGATTGCTACGTCTGGGTCTAGGTCAAAGGCAACACGGGCAGGACCCCATTTTCCTGTTTCCTCTTGGGCTGACAAAACACCATATACGTTGTATTCAAGGTCTTTTTTGTCAACGCTTGTTATAAAGTCAAGGATTGCACAAGCGCATGATTTGTCGTCAAGTCCTGTTGCGCTAACATAGTTATTTAAAAGTGGTGTGTACATTGGTGAAAAGGAAATGGTATCACCTATGGAAACGATTTCTTCAAGCTTTTCCTTAGAATAGCCTGTGTCAACCATTAAATCCTCAACGTCGGGCACTGATGACTCACCCTTGCGAAGGTGGGGCGGGGTTGAGGTGATAACGCCGAAGATTCTTTCCTTACCATTTATATAAACGTGGGTTGCAGGTAAAACTCTTGTGTCGATTCCACCTACTGAAGCAACTTTTAAAAAGCCTCCGTCGCAAACGTCGGTAACCATAAAGCCGATTACGTCAAGGTGGGCATCTAGCATAAGGGTAGGTGCGTTTTCCTTGATTGATTTTTTAACTAGGATTAGGTTGCCAAAGCTATCGTTTTTTATTTCGTCAAGGCTATTTTTTTCTTCCTCTGTTAAGGTATTTAGTATTTGGTCAAAATACAGGGACTCGTGTCCTGAAACAGTAGGAATTTTGCAAAGTGCTTCTAGCCTTTGTTTAATTTTTTCCATATCCATATCCTTTCTTATTTTAGGGTATTTATTGCTTTTCTGTATGCTTTTGATTTCTCATAGTAGTTTTCAAACATATCAAAGCTAGCCGAGGCAGGGGACAAAATTACTGTGCCTCTTGGTTTTGCTAGACTGTGGGCAACATTTGTTGCCTCCTCTAGGGTGGTTGTAAAAATTGGGTTTTTGCAATTTATTGAATTATAGATTTTTTCACTATTTTCGCCACACAAGACTATTCCCTTAGCTTGTGATAGTGTTTTTTCTAAGATCGTGTAGTCAAGATTTTTGTCGTAGCCACCTAGGATTACGACTGTGCTTTCTAAGTCAAGGGCGCTAAGGGTTGCGTTGGTGCGTGAGGGGGTTGAGTCAATTGATGAATCAATAAAGGTAACGTCCTTTATTTTGTCAACTACCTCCATACGGTGGGCAACGCCAGAAAAGGTACGTGCCACCTCTCTTATTTTGTCAAGGGGCACAAGTGGGTAGGTGGTGGCAATGGCGCATAGGTAGTTAAGTAGGTTAAATTTGCCTCTTAGCTTTATTTCGCTTGCCTCAAGAAGGGGATTTCCGTTGAATACGATTTTTCCGTTTTCCACGTATATGTAGCTTGAATTTGGCTTAAAACAGCTTGGCTTATGGCTAGAAAAATAGATAATTTCCTTGTTTGTGAATCTGCGATTTTCGTACATATCAAGGCTAAGGACTAGCCTTTTGGAATTTACTAGAATATTTTCCTTTGCGCTTATGTATTCCCTCATATTCTTGTGCCAATCAAGGTGGTTTTGAGTAATGCCTGTTATTATGGCTGTATCAAGTGGGGGTCTTATGTCGAATAGCTGAAAGCTAGATAGCTCGCACACGCAAAGGTGGTCACTTTGCATTTTATCAAGGTAGCTAATAAGGGGCGTGCCGATATTTCCACCTAGGTAGACTTGGGTTTCGCCCTTAAGTATTTCGTAAATTATGGTCGAGGTGGTGGTTTTACCATCGGAGCCTGTAATTCCTATTTTGTATGCGGGTGTTTTTTCTAAAAGGTAGCCAATTTCTGTGTAGATTTTGCCCTTTGCTTTGATTTTATCGGGGCGGACTACGGGGGAGCGAAAGATTATGTCCTCGCTAGTGTGTAGGTAGTCCTTGCCTATTATTGCTTTTGCATCATTTGGAAGATTAATATTGCTTGGGACACGAATAACCGGATCAATGCCCTTGCTTTTTAGGTAAGCATATACTGCTTGGTTTGATTTACCGAAGCCTATTAAGGCAACTGATTGATTGCTTTCCATAAATAGCCTTTCATATTATTATATAACAATAAATTATTTATTTCAATAATTATTATAAAATTAGTTAGGTTTTTCTAATAAAATATCAAGCATTTTTGCAAAGGGAATTCCCTTGCTATTAAGTAGCATTGGGTACATGCTAATATCGGTCATGCCTGGTAAGGTATTTACCTCGTTGAATATTATTTTATTTTCCCTGGTTATGAAAAAGTCTAGTCGTGACAAATCCTTAAGACCTAGGGCAAAAAATAGCTTTTTGCTACACTCCTTCAAGGATTTTTCTGTTTTTTCGTCAATTTTTGAGGGAATTTGATACTTGGTATTTTGGTTTTTGTATTTTTCCTCGTAAGTATAAAAGCTTTCCTTGTAGCTTAGCTGACCTGACTCAATTGCTATTATTTGGTGGTCCTTTTCTAAAATTGCAACCTCGGTTTCCACCCCGTTTATGTATTCCTCAACAAGGGCACTCTTAGAATAGCTAAGTGCCTTTTCTAATGCGTTTTCTAGGTCTTCTCTTTTTTCTACTCTTGTAACACCTACTGATGAGCCTTGACAAGTGGGCTTTACAAACACAGGGTAGGATATTTTTTCAATTTCGTTTTGAATTTCCTTTGATTGATAGTTATCGCATGTTACCAAAACGTCCCTTGCCACCCTTATGTCGAGTGCTTTTGCAAATTGCTTTGTTAGGTGCTTATTCATACAAACTCCACTAGCTTGTGGGTCTGGTCCTACGTAGTCGATTTTGGCAAGGTCAAGACAGGACTGTATTCGTCCGTCCTCGGCGTTTTCTCCGTGCATTACGATTAATGTGTTGTAGGGCTTTATTTTTCTTTTGTCGCTTGAAATAAATACACCAGAATTAAAATCAATTGTTATTTCCTGCAGGGGGGAATCGTGCCAAGTGTCCTTTAGGATTTTTTCATTATCGCCCTCGTATAAATACCACTTACCCTTTTTTGTTATGCCTATTTTTACAATTTGATATTTGTCCTTATCTAGTGCGTTTAAAACACTATAAGCTGACCTTAATGATACCTGATACTCACTGCTTTCGCCACCGAAAATTACGCAAATTAGTCTTTTATCCATTATGTACCTGCCTTTCTTCTAATATTATATGCAAGGCTGTTTGTTGGGTCAAAGACAGTTAAATTTCACAAATAACGGTAGATAAACAAAAAAGGACAGGAGCAAGTCATGTCTTTCGCTTATGGCGCAACACTTATCACAGTGATATTCTGCGAAACAAGTTAAAATCAACGGTTTACCGTTGTATATCATCAATTTGAAAATTTGTATATCACCAATTTTGAAAAAATTGCATATCATCAAGTCGCGGGAAAAATACACGCTGGTGCGTGATGAGATACGCCAAGGCGATGATATGCAACCTGCGGTTGATGATATACCAAGTCTGCGACTTGGATAAAAAGAAAACCTAATCCAAGTTCGGATTAGGTTTCTTTTGGCGCACCTGATTTGCAACAGGTTGCAAAGACATTTCGAATTCACGACGGGCGATATACAAAAAAAGACAGGTTTTTACCTGTCTTTTTTTGTATATGGCGCGCCCGGCAGGATTCGAACCTGCGACCTACCGGTTCGTAGCCGGGCACTCTATCCGCTGAGCTACGGGCGCATACCATTTGAGTGCTTAAATATATTAACACACATTTATTGAAATGTCAATAGCTTTAAGAAAAAAACTTTTTTCTTATATAATAATAAAAAGTAGCCAATTGCTTGGCTACTTTTTTGTTTTATTCAGTTATGCCGTTGATTACGATTTCGCCACCGTCCGGAATTGCGTCGATGCAGAGGTACTTATTATACGTGCCTGCTTCCTCGTCAATCAATTCGTTGATGATTGTACAGGTTACAACTGTCATGTCGTCCTTGTACGCCTCGTTTGTTACAAGTGGGATTTCCTTACCATTTTGGGTAGCTGTAACTGATGTCCAGCTATCTGGAATGTCAACCTTGATTGTTAGTGCTTGGTTGAAGATAAAGTCGTCCATTTCGTCTGTTAGGCTAAGCTTAATTTGACTATCTGTCATCTCGGTTACGTTAACGCTTGAGGATAGATATTCCTTACCGTAAAGTGTTACCTGATGGAATGAGCCAACCCAGAAGCCTGCCTTCTTTAGATGCTCGAACTTAGAAATTGTTGCTGGGTAAGTAACGGAAATTGTTGGTCCCTCGATTTCGTGGAGACATTCAATCGTCCAAGAGCCGTTTTCTACAAGATAGTTGATGTACTTCTCGTAGGAGCCAAGAGTAACATGAAGTAGCTTGTAGCCTGAATCGTCGCCCTCGGTGTAAACAAGAGTACCACCCTGGTCAACATAGGAGCCGACGGTCTTCCATTCGAACTTATAGTTAGCCTCGTCGTAGTAGTATGTGCCTACCTCTTCGGAAAGCTCCATCATATTTGTTGCTGGATTGAATACGTAGTTTTGAACAACAAGATCATCCAAAACAGACTTTTGGTAAATCTTTACGCCTGTAAGTGTCTTGATTACAATATGATTATTGTCGTAAACTCTGTTTTCGCCATTGTCGGCAGTTACGCCCTCTTCAACGAGAATTTCAAAGCCACCGTTTGATAGTACGTTTGCACCCTCAATCCACTCAGTCCACTCTGAGCTGTAAACAGGGTTACCCTTATCGTTTACGCCTGTTTGTACCTTACCAAATGAGCCACTTGTGTTGATTGCGCCTGCGTATTTTACATCGCTTAAGATTTTACCATCCTTAACGAATACGTAGAAGCCCTCTGTTTGGTCGGACTTAGAAACGTAGGTGTTTAGGTCTCCCCAATGCTTACGCTCGGTTAGGTTATCCATTATGTTATCGTATACCTGAGCATCACCGTGTCGGCCTGCTGCCATAATGCCTGCAAAGAACTTTGCGCAAGGCTCAGAGGTTGTACCACCTGGAGTTGCAAAGGTCATTACCATTTGACCCTTGAAGTTGTTCATAAACCAGTAGTTTGCTCCGTTAACCTCATTAAGTAGCTGATTTTCGTTTGCTGCGCCTGAGTAAATGTAGGTGTGGTTATATGAGTGTGAGCCAAGGTCGAATGCGCCACTTGCGAAGTAGCCCTTCCATTCCTCAACAAGTCCTGACATATAACAAATTGAAAGAACTGCTGTTGCCTTATACTTGTATTCCAAAAGCTTTGGCACTGCCCATTCGTAGGTACCAAGGTAGTTACCATCGTCGAAGGTCATAGCCCAAGCAGAGACTGCATTGTGGTAGTATGGTGTTACTACTGGATTTTCTAGTGTTTCGTGATAGTTAAAGGTTTTCTTTGTACCACAGATACAAGAGGTTTCCTTAACTCCTAGTGTTGTTTCTGTTGCTGCGGTTACTACGGTAGGAACGCTCCAGTTATGATTCAAAACGTCTGTTGCATCGGTTTTGATTGTCATTTTACATCTTGTGCATTCCATTAGTGTGTAGCCAACCTCGGTACAGGTAGCTGCTACTGCGTCCTTTTCGTTAGCCTTGCCATCGCCATTTCTGTCAACTATTCTGTAATTGTGCTTACAGCCTGTAAATGGCTCCATTGCAGATGCCTTTGCCTGCTCAACTATGGTAAGTGGAAGAATTTCACATACCTTATAGTCTGCCCAGCTAAGTGCTGCGCCCTTAACCTCGTATTCTACAAGCTTGATTTTGCTTGTGGTTACGTTTGTTTCTACAAGGAAGGTACAAATTCTACCAGCCTTGCCGTCCTGTGAGTAGATACCACCCTCAGTACAGGTGCTTGAGCCAACGTAGAAGTCAAGTTCATCTTTTGTCTTCCATTGCTCGTCTTCCCAGTAGTAAAGTCTGTATTTTTTGCTATCTTGGTTTGCAGTTACTGTGAATTGTACTGCTGCAAGATACTTGTTTTCAGAGAAGTCAAGACAAATATATACCTCGTGACCGTCTGATGCGTGCTTTGTATCGGTAAACCAGTGTGTGCTGTTTGAGCCGTCAATAGCATCAGATGGTGGGTTGCCCCATGAGTTATATACACCAGATGCAGTTACAAGTGAAGAGCCAACTAGTGATACAGGTACTCTTTCATTCTTTGGTGCTTCAGCAAGCACTTGAAGCTCGTAAATTGCAGCTGGGCAATATCTTGTTGAGTGAGTTACAACAAGCTTAATTTCCTTTGTTGTAACAGGTGTTGGTAGTGTAACTAAAACGTTACCGTGTACACCTGATTGTGTAGCAGTCTTATCGCTAAGCTCTCCAACCTTTTGCCATTCGGTGCCAATAAGTGCCATAATATCATAGGAAACGTAGCAGTCCTCGCCAACCTCCCATGAGGTGTAGAATGGTACAACTGCACTAATAGCACCAACTACAAATTCCTGTGCGAAGGAAATTTGCAAGTAGTTGCCTGTCATTTTAGCACCGTCAACTAGTGTGTCGGCACTCCAGTAGGTGGAAACGTTGCCGTCGATTGCAAGCTTTGGCTCACAAACTGAGTAGAAATTTGTAGCATAAGCACCACCAAATTGAGTGATATTTACAAATGGTGCATTTACATAGTCGCCACCTGTATATTTAAAGTTGCCTATTTCTAGGTCGTCAAAGCAATCAGGCTCGTCGTTGTAGGTTGCACGAATTACTTCCTCATAAACACCATTACAAACCTGACAGGTACGCTTTTCTAGACCTGCTGTGTACTTTGTTGCAGGAGTAACCGTTTCGTACTTGCTCCATTTGTGATCGCCCGTGGCGTTAACCTCGTTTTTTCTATCCTCGTAGGTACAGCCCTCACGCTTACAATATTCTCTTGTGTAGCCCTTGTCTCCACAGGTTGGCTGTATAATCTCCTCGGCAAGGTCATGACCTAGCTTTGGCTTAAGCTCGTAGGTCTCACCTGTACATTTTGTGCAGATATAGTAAATCTTACCGCTATTTTCACAGTCGGGGTAGGTGTTATTTTTTCTTGCGTCCTCAACGTATTCGTGCTCACATCTAGGAGCACCACCTGTGCCAGTGTCAGCTATCCACCAAGCTGTAAGTGTAACGTCCTTAGTTACTACGTCGTTATCGAAATCCCACTTCGTATCCTTGGTTCTACCTGAATACCAGCCAGAAACCTTATAGCCATCCTTTGTGGCTGTAGGCATTGGGATTTTTTGTCCTTCCACTACTTGAATTGTGCTTTCGCTTACCATCGTACCACCATTGCCTGGGTTAAAGGTAACTGTGTACTTTGGTCCACTTGGTCCACCACAGGACGCAAGTGCAACTATGCCACAAAGGCACAATGCGCAAAGAAGAAGGCAAAGAATTTTATTTCTTAATTTCATTTTGTTCTCCTTACTAAATCAATTATTGAAAATAACCCTCGGGAGATATTTTTCCCGAGGGCTACCGTCAAAATCTAATATTACTCTTCAGGATATTGTGCTAGACGAACCTCTGACCAGTAGCATGTACCATAAGAGGTTGTTTCCATGTAAATTACAACCTTTGCGATATCAGCACCAACCTCGAATTGGTTAACGTTTGTGCCAGCCTCAACAGAACCGAAGCCACCTCTACCGAAGCCAACCTCTTCACCGTCGTAGTCGTACCATGTTACAACGTATGAGGATGAGCCCATACCTGCTACGTAGATAAGGTCAACATATGTAGCCTCTTCAAATACAAGTGTACATGTAACAGGCTTTTGGTTACCTGCGATTGCCTTACTTGTCCAGTTGTTGTCGATAAGTGTTGCACCTTGGTCCATACCCCAACCTGCTGCGGAGTCCATTTGAGGATTGTTCTTACCAAGAGCCTTAAGTGTTACGTCTGTAAACTTTTCAGAAACCTTTTCTGAGCAAACCTTACATACACCAGTTCTTTCCATTGGTGTGTCTGTGTTCCAAGTGAAGCTATGTCCAAGTGCTGGTGATGTTTCAGTTGTTTCTGTAATACCACAGCCTGGTACACCACATGTACGCTCACGAACCTCAGGAGTTGTACAAGAAGCCTCAGTCTTAATCTTATAACCACCAGTTGAAGCCCAGTCGTGGTTTTCTGTACCGTCGATACAGTAGTTAATCTTATCCCACTTTGCTGTTAGCTTAATATCAGCATTGATAATAGATGTTTGTGTGTATTGTACACCCTTGTCGTTGTACCAGCCCTTAAATCTAAAGCCGTCAAGCTCAGCCTCTGGTGTTTTACCAAGTCTGTCGCCTGCCTCAAGCTCGATTACTGTGGCTGGCTCGTTGCCATCCTCGTCAAGCTTAAGTGATTCGCCTGGGTTAAGGATAAGCTCAACTGTAACAAGAGCGCCCTCGCCCTCGTTTCTTTGCCATTGAGCGATAAGGTCCATATCGTACTCAACCTCGAAGGAACGTGTGATCTTTTCCTCAAGTGTTGTGTCGTCAACGTCGTACCAGCCTAGGAAGGTGTAACCCTTTCTAATAGGTGTTGGAAGCTTACCAATTTTTTCTTCCTCGCCACGATAGAATTCTGTCTCAACGTCATCATTGAGTGTACCACCATTTGGGTCAAGAGTAACTAGGTATTGTGGACCCTTATTACATGCAACCACCATTGGAAGTAGAAGTACACATACAAGTACTACGCTAAGAAGCTTAATAAGTGTGTTCTTTTTCATTTTTGTATTCCTTTCAAATATATTACAAAATATTACAGAGGGGGAGAACACCCCCTAACTTGCTCTTTTATTATAGCACTTCTGTTTTTTAAAGTCAATTAAAGTTAGGATTTTTAACCATTTTCGACCTTTTGCACAAATATTTAACACAATTTCAAATTTTGCACTTTTGAATTTTGTGCATTTTGTCTACATTTTAAATTTGTAAGGCTATAATATATATAAAGTTAACCTAGTGTTGCTTTTTTTGCAACCTTGCGTAGCTTCTTAATTATCTCCTCGCTCGTGTCCTTTGGTGCATAGGTTACGTCCTCGGGATTTTTGCCTGTAAAATAAGCGTACATTACAAGCCCTGCAAGGTATCTTCCGTAGTCAAGGGACAAATGGAAGCCGTCACGATTGATATTAAGAGGTCCACCTTGAGAAAACTCCGGTAGCTGTCTTGCCATTTCAACCGCTACTCCGTTTGGAATTACGTCAAAGCCATATTTTTCTGCTATTTTATTTGTTGTCTCAACTATTGCCTTGTACATTTTCTCTCGTGAATTTTCGTAGAAGGCAAAGCCGAAGTGGGTGCTTTGGTCGTCGTACGCCCACGTTTGGTGGAAAACTATTTTTGCCTTTGGGCAATTTTCTTTCAAGAATTCTACTATATTGCCAAGAAACGGCTCGTAGCTTTCTATAAGTCCTGATTGCTGACTAACCTGCTGTACTGTTACGTAGTCCCATTTTCTCTTGGTTAGCGCGTCGTTTATTGAGGTCATTTTTAGCAATCTACCATTCTTTTGGTACTCATAATCCGGGCTTGCGGTTTTTATATTATTCCAGTGTGTCTCAAGTGAGCAACCACCGATATATAGGTTTCTTACAAAGATTTCGTCGTCTGAAATTTGGTGCAGATATCTTGTTGCATCCTCTGAAAAGCTATTGCCTATGCATAAAACGTTCATTTTTATTCTCCTTTAGGGTTGTAATATATTCCTTGGTAGGTGCTTCGTTTGTAAAGCTCCTTATCAATATCATTTAAGATTGTGACCTTTTTCTTACTCCACAGAGGGGCTAAAAGCTCACTTGCTATTCCGTCGCCCGTTAGTCTTTCAAGAACTGTATCAGGTGGTAAAAGCTCAATTTGGTCGCATACTATTTTGATATAATCCTCTCTTGTGAGTGGAGTGTACTTGCCCATTTTGTACATTTTTGCAAGAGGGGTGCCCTCTAGCACGTGTAGAAGGTGGATTTTTACTATATCAGGGTGTAAAATTGCGACACTCTGTGCGGTTTTTTTCATATTTTTCTCGGTTTCTGTTGGTAAGCCGTTGATTATATGAATACAGATTTTTACCCTTGGCGCAAGTCTTCTTATTCGATAAAAGCAATCGACAAATTCCTCGTAGGTGTGGCATCTGTTAATTAGACTTGCGGTTTTATCGTTACTTGTTTGGAGTCCTAGCTCAACTGTTACTGGGATTTTTTGTGACAGGGTGTTTAATATTTCAAGCTTTTCGTTTTCAAGACAGTCGGCACGGGTGGCTATTGATACCATCACTGCACCCTCAAAATTAGACACTTCCTCAAGGATTTTTGCAAAATTCTCTGCCGAGGTATAGGAATTTGTGTAAGCCTGTAAATATGGAATGAAGCTATCTATATCCCATTTTCGCTTCATTATTTCAATGCCCTCTTGGTACTGTAATTTGGCTGATTTTAGACTATCAACATTTCTTGCAAAGCTACCACCTGAGCAATAAATACAGCCACCTGTACCCTTAGACCCGTCTATATTTGGACAGGTAAAGCCTAGGTCAAGGGTGATTTTTGCACATTTTTTACCAAAGGTGCTTTTTAGGAAATAATCGTAGGTATAGTATCGCTTATTCGTATTAGAATACTTGTATGGATTCTTCTCTGTCTGTGACAAGTAACCACCCCTTTCTTAGAATTTTAACACTATTATTCTACTATATTTTTTCTCTTATTTCAACTACTATTTAAATTTAAAAAGGTCTTGACAAACTCCTTTTCATAGTGTATAATAGTTTCGCTATGCTACTATGGCTCAGTTGGTAGAGCACATCCTTGGTAAGGATGAGGTCGCCAGTTCGATTCTGGCTAGTAGCTCCAGAAAAACGACAGGTTAAGCCTGTCGTTTTTCAATTAAATCCGTCGCAACGGGTTAAATCCCACTGACGTGGGATGAAATCACTACGTGATGAAGTCCGCCTTCGTCGGGTTGTAGATAGACGGATTTGATTTCATCTGAGTTGCAAACGAAGATTTCATCCAAGTGTGCTTGGATTTCATCGTGCTTTTGCACGATTTCATTCTACTATATATCATCAACCGAGGGTTGTATCCTCTCTCGCTGTGATGATAGACAATTTCTGCGAAATTGGTGATATACAAGGCTTTGCCTTGATTTTTTAATTAAAAAAGTGCTTGGAAAATCCAAGCACTTTTTTGTTATTCTTCCACTCGGTAGTTGAATATCCTTTCTGCCCTATAAAGCTCATCCTCGGCACAGTTTACATCGACTATCCATTGTTTCTCTGTGCCTGCATAATACATCTTTTCTACGCCTGAATCTAGGAATGCGTATGGGTGAATTGTCTCGAGGCCTATTCCAAAATAGACTGTTTTCAGGTTTGTACAGTTTCTAAACGCTGATGGGCCTATACTTGAAACTGAGTTACCTATTACTACCACTTGTAGCTTTTCATTACCACGGAAAGCATCACCAGCTATGGTTTTAACTGTTGATGGGATTACGTATTTACTGTCAAGCTTTGCTGGCGGGTATGCTATAAGCGTAGTCATATCCTTTTTAAATACTACTCCATCAATGCTACATAGATACGGGTGATCCTGTGCTACAAAAAATTCCGATAATCCAAAGCAACCTGCTAGTGACCAATTGGAAACTCCTGTAAGCGTTGCAGGGATTGTCATAGCGCTTATATTGTAGCATCCCCAAAATGCATCGTTACCAAGGACACGGGTTGTGCTTGGGAAATCAATTCCTCTTAATTCTGTACAAAACCAAAAGGCACCCATGTCAATCCATTCAAGTCCCTCATTGAGATTAATGGTTAGTAGATTGCTACAATTTGAAAAGGCATAGTTCTCGATTGAGAAAACAGTATCAGGCAAAGTTACATACAGAATGCTTTTGTTGTCCGCAAAGGAATATGGCCCAACTATCTCAGTACCACTTGGCACTATGTAGGTGCTACCTTCCTTCTTTGGTGGGTATCTTACTAGCCTACCTTCACTATCAAATAAAACGCCATCTATACTATAAAAGGCTTCACTTGTTTCGTCAACCGATATACTTTCTAGGTTTGATTGAGAAAACGCCTCATAGTTAATTGTAGTTGTTGTGCTTGGAATTGTAACAGTTTTAAAGCCTACCTTACTAAACGCATATTCTTGAATTGTCTTAAGGCTTTCACCTAGGTTTACATTTTCTAAGCCTGTACAATTGCTAAAGGCGTACTCGCTAATAAAGGCTGTACCATCTAGGGTTACGTTTTTAATATTGATACAATTCTCGAAATATCTAGTTGGCACGCTTGAGGCACCATATACCACGGTTGTTAGCTTATCTGGAATATAGAAGCCATAGTACATAGGATTGTACTTGCTGTCATCATAGCATTGAAGGGTTTTTGTTGAACCATCAAATTTCTCCTCTCCGAATAGATATCCAAAGTATCTAGTTTTAAGAATATCCTCATCGCCTTCATAGTAAGTGTTAATTTTTTCTAAGTTGTAGCATCCCGACAGAATTGCCTCGCCTAGTGAGGTTATATCCTTAGACACTGTATATTCCTTTACAGCGGTACAGCCCTTAAAGGCATAATTTCCAATAGTCATAACTCCCTGTATGTCTAGGTTTTCCATTGAAGTGCAATTCAAAAATGCGTAATCCTTAATTTCGTAGACGCTATTTGCCACTAGGGTGGTTAAAGAATTACAATTTGCAAAGGCATAGCTACCTATACTATCAATTGTTTCCACTATTGAAAATTCCTTTAGCTTAATACAGCCTGAGAATGAATTATTATGGATTACGATATCCTTGTAAGGTATGTAGCCATTTGCGCTTACCTTTACAAGCGAGGTGCAGTTTTCAAAGGCATTTGCACCAAATTCAGCCACTGCTCCGGCTATTTCTACATTTTCTAGTGCTTTACACTCTGCAAATGCATAGCTACCGATAGTTGTATCTTTGACTGGTAAGGATATACCCTTTAGGCTAGTACAGTTATAGAATGCGTAGTCCTTAAATACCTCTACGCCCTTAGGTGTTGATAGCTGTACAAGGCTAGTACAGTTTTCAAAGGCACTCTTGCCTATACTATTTACCATTGTGCTAAAGGATACGCTTTCAAGTCCTGTACAATTACGGAAGGCACCCTCGCCAACCTCGCTAAGATATTGTGGTAGACTTACGGTCTTTATTCCTACTATGCCCTCAAAGGCATATTTGTGAATGCTTGTACAAGTGCTACCCTCTTCAAAGGTAAGGCTTGTTAGCTTAGGTGCGTTTTCATTTTGCTGATATTCAGGTCTAAACAGATAGTTAGGTATTTCTTTTGCCGCTGTACCTATTATCAATGACGTGCCCTCTGTGTCAGCACCTGCACGATAGAATATTTTGTTGCTTTCCTCCAAGCTATCATTTACTATGGTATGCACAATATTATAGTTGATTTTTGATAGCTTGGTTGTACCATAAAAGGCTTCATAGTCTATGTGTACACTTTTTCCACCAAGGGTCAATTCCTCAATTGAAGCACAATTCTTGAAGGCTTTCTCGCCAATTGATGAAATATCATTGTCTAATGTAACCCTCTTCAAATAGATGTTATTCTCGAAGGCGTGATTGCTTATTAATGTTATGCCCTGTGGAAGGGTAAAGTCCTCATTTTTTCTGTCCTGTGGGTAGCAAATTAGGATTTCGCCTTTTATTAATGCGCCGTTATCTACCCTAAGTACTGAGTTTTCTTCGTCAACTATTATTTCCTCTAGCAAGCTACAACCATTAAAGCTAGTTGGAGATACCACAGTAAGTGAAGATGGCAATTTAATTGTGGAAATAGCGGTGCCTGTAAAGGCATACTCGTCTATTTCATTAAGTCCCTCGTTTAGGCTTATAGAGTTAAAGCCACAATTATAAAATGCATAGCCATAGATTTTAACTGTGCTTGGTGATAAATTCACCTCGGTCAATGCTGTACAATTATAAAAGGCTTTCTCTTTTACCGCTTGGACTTCGTTTGGTATTTGAATTTTCTTTAGTCCTGTACAGTTTTTAAACACACCTGCACCAAGTACTCTAACTCCCGTTGGAATTGTTATTTTTTCAATTCCAACACAGTCTGCAAAGGCTTCATCACCGATAGACGTAATATCACTAGGAAGAATTATTTCCGTTAGGCTACCACAGCCGGAAAATGCGCCCTGTAATATATTTCCACCTGTTACGGTTACAGATTTTAGGTTGCTTGGTAGGTAATATTCGCTAGTTACTATCTTTCCGTTTTTTTTGTAGGTTTGCACAGCTAGTATTGCGTTGTTTAGCCCAGCTAAGTCAAAGATAAAGCCGAAGGGGTATTGAGTAGAACTATCCTCCTCACTTCGAGAATTGCCTATGAACGGAATAGTTATTTTTTCAAGACTTGGACAGCTTGAAAAGGCACCTGCGCCGATTTTTTCAACTGAGTCTGGTACAATAATTTCACTAATTCCCATGCAATAGGAAAAGGTGCTTGCACCGATTGTCTTAAGGTTGCTTGGTAGCTGTATTTTTGTAAGGCCCTCACAGTATAAAAATGCCCTGTCACCAATTGTTGTAACTGTTTCGGGTATGGTTATCTCCTCAAGCTCCGTGCAACGACCGAATGCCCATTCGTCGATTATGACTGTACCTGTTGGTATTTCTATGGTTTTGATTTTTTTACACTTGAAAAACGCGTTTTCGCCAATTTGTGTAATGGTTTGAGGTAAAATAACCTCTTCAAGATTGCCACAATTTGCAAAGGCACCACCTAGGATATCGCCACCTGTAATGGTTATCCTAGTTAGTCCATTTGGTATATAGGCATGGTATTCGGTTTCTTTGCCATATTGGTCTACGTAGGGTTGCTTAGTTAGGCTTGTGCCCTCACACTCCTCATTTCCAAATATATAGCCTAGAGGGTATTGGGCTTTGTCGGTTGGCGATTTTATCTCATCACCTATAAATGGAAGGGTTATTTCCTTAATTGCAATGCAATTTGCAAAGGCACCCTTTCCTATTTTGGTAACTGTGCTTGGGACTGTTATTTTCTCAATTTTTGAGCAATTTTGTAGCGCGTTGATTCCAATTTGGTCAAGGCTAGGTGGAAATTCTATTCCCGTTAATTCAACGCAATTTGCAAAGGCACTCTCGTCTATTTTTGTAATTGTTTTAGGAAGGATGATTTCCTTAAGGCTAACACAATCCTTAAATGCATTTTTTGGTATTTCTTCGCCACTATTTATTAGGACATTTTCCACACAGGTAAGGGTAAATTTATCCAGGTGATTAACTGGTGTGGTTAGTCTTTTAAGATTGGTTGCTTGTCTAAATGTGCACATTTCTATTTGACTAAGCTGAGGTGGAATTATGATTTCCTCAATGCCTCTACATGCTGAAAATGGGTCATTTAAGACTTGTATGCTACTAGGTAGGTCTAATTTTGTAATAGAGGTACATGCAAAAAATGCAAGTCTTCCAATGGTTTCAAGTCCATTTGGTAGAGTTACGTCTGTAAGTGCCTCGCACCAGCGAAATGCCTCCTCTTGAATTTCAACAAGTCCTTGTCCTAGAATAGCTGTTTTAAGAGATTTACAATTATGGAATAGTCTTTTTGGTATTATTCTTAGACTACTTAGGTCTGCCTCTGTAATTAATTCACAATATTCAAATGCACTCTGTCCTATTTCGGTTACATTTGCAAGAGAAGGTATATTGACAAGCTTTTTACAGTCATAAAACGATCTTTCGCCTATTTTTTCAACTGTTGCTTCTACTGTTGTCAATTCGCTACAATTTATAAACGCCTCGTCCTCTATGGTTGTGATTGTTTTAGGCAAGGTTATACTCTCTAAAAACCTACATTCACGGAATACAAATGGGTTGATTTTAGACACAGGGTAGGACTTTTCCTCAATTTCAATGCTTTCAGGAATGGCAAAGGTCTTAGCCTCGCTTACATAGCCTACCACTTCTGCCTCTTGTCCATTTACATAATATTGAAGGTTATCAATTATTATCGTGTTGCTAGGGGTTATACCAAATACCACGGGGCAATTGGCTGAATTCCAATTTTCGTGAAGGGTGATTTGGCTTTGGTCCTGCGCTTCAAAATAAATTGTTGTACCACTACAATAAGAAAATGCGTCCGTTACTATTTCTGTAATAGTTTTAGGTATAATCATTTTCTTTATGCCTGTATTATTTATCAAGGCTTGATTGATTACCGTAACACTGCTTGGAATGGTGAGTGAACAAAGGGCTTCACAGCCTGCAAAGGCATAGCTTCCTATTTCTGTCACGTTATTGTGTATTATAACCTCTGTTACACTCTTACAGTCACCAAAGGCATACTCACCAATTGACGTTACGTGACTTGGAATTTCTATTTTAGTTATGCCGTTGCACCCTGAAAAACAGCCATTTGGAATTGTGGTAATAGCCTTAGGTATGTTATATTCCTCAAGCAAGGTGCATCCACGAAATGCGTAACCGCCTATGCTTGTTACGCTTTCTGGTATTTGTATTTTCTTTAAGCTCTCACAGTCAGAAAAGGCTATTTCACCAATAGACACAAGCGTACTTGGAAGAGTAATTTCTTCCATTTTTGACCAAGAAAATGCGCCTCGTCCTATATGGGTAACATCCTCGGGGACTACTAGAATTTTTTTGTCCGTATTTTTTAGCCCTGTTATTGTAATAGTGCCGTTTTCCTCAATATATTCAAAATCGGAAAGGTCTTCCCTTTCCTCATTTTCTGGTGCTTGGTTACATCCTACAAGGGTTAAGACTAAGATGAGCGCAAGGACAATGCCTACTATCCATTTTCTCATAATGATTTCTCCTTTTTGACAATAAAAGGCTCGTTTTCAACGAGCCTTTATTATTATTTATTTGCCCTTTATTAGGCTCTTTTTCTAATATCTGTTTTCTCTTTTCTTGCGTAGGTTGTACTCGGAGCGAGGGTTGATAATTTCACGATAATCAAGGTCGCCACGCTCGAGGGCAGTAACTATTGTTTCAGCTGTTGCGATATTAGTAGCTAGTAAAACGTTGTGCACGTCGCAAAGCCTTAGTAGATTTTGCTCAACCATATAATGCTTATTTGACACAAGGTCGTTTTGTGGTGTTGTAGGACGGAAGTAGAAAAGAATATCTATTTCGTCAAAGGAAATTCTTGAGGCAATTTGCTGTTCTCCACCAAGCTCACCTGAAAGAAGCTTCTCTATCTTTAAGCCTGTTGCCTCTGAAATATAAGAGCCTGTTGTGCTTGTGGCACAAATTGAGTGCTTGCTCAAAATACCACAGTATGCAATACAAAACTGTGTTATTAGCTCCTTTTTGGTATCATCTGCAATAATTGCAATTTCCAAGGGTAACACCTCCTTAGTGTAGTAACTACTCTTCCTTATTATAATACCACACTTGAATGCATTTTGTCAATGTTTTGAATATCAATTTTTAATATTTTTGCACAAAAAATTTTGTTTTATTCCCTCTTTTCAAGGGTCTATTTGTTAAGTTGCACAAAAATCTGTGAATTTTTTTAGTAATAAGTTACTAACACATTTCAGGTTTATTTGCCTATAAACAGCCTTCCGTTTACAAAAAGTCCCTTTTTTTCGTCTCCGTTCGGTCTTATGTAAGTGCCCATTCCGTTTGGCATATCGTTTTTAAACGAACCGTTGTAGCTACCTCCGTTTGAGTAAATCATTACGCCCTCTCCACATCTTACATTGTTTTTGAATTGTCCTATGTAGAGGTCGCCATTTGCATAATTCATTCTGCCCTCTCCGTGTCTGTTTCCGTTTTTCCAGTCACCCTCGTAGCTTTCTCCACCTAGGTTACAAAGCTTGCCATAGCCGTTATATTGTCCGTTTTTCCATTCGCCCTCGTAAATTAATCTGCCCTCTTTGTCAAAAAGACTGCCTATACCGTCGGGTAAGCTCTTTTTAGACTCCCCTATGTAATAATTTCCATTTCCCATTTCAATTTTACTGTTAAAATCTCTCATTTTACTCTCCTCTAATCAGTCCCCGATTTTTTAAGATTGCCCTTTTCCCAGTAGCCCTCAAGGACTGTGCCGTCTTTTCTTGTATATTTGCCGTAGCCGTGGTATTGTCCGTTTAGAAATTCACCCTCGTAGGTATCGCCATTGAATAGTAGCTGAAAGCCCTTGCCATGACGTATGCCATTTTCATAAAAGCCCTCGTAATAGGTGCCGTTTGGATAGGTGTATTTGCCAAAGCCATGTTTTCTTGCGTTTTTAACCTGTCCCTCGTAGACTGAGCCGTCGGAGTAGGTAAATTTGCCTGTGCCGTTTGGTATGTTATCTACAATATCGCCCTCGAACACAATGTTACCCTTATACTCACGTCTGCCCTTGCTACTGCACTTACCGTTTAGGAATATACCTGTTAGACTTCCACCGTCGCTATATGTAAAAGTGCCCGGTCCTGTTCTTTCACCCTTTAGGTAGTAGCCCTCATATTTCGCACCTGAGGGTAGGTTGTCGGTGCCGAAGCCGTGTCTTTTTCCGTCCACGTAGGTACCCTCAAAATAGCCACCTTTTGAATAGGTGTATTTTCCATATCCGTGTCTTTGGTCTGCTCTAAAGTAGCCCTCGAAGGAGTCGCCATTTAAAAACATTTCCTTGCCGTAGCCGTTTCTTTTATCATTTTTATACTCACCCTCGAAGCTTTCGCCCTCCTCGGTGGTTATTGTACATTTACCATGCTTTTTGTCGTTGAAGAAGTAGCCTTGACAAATTCTACCGCCACCCTCGTCAAGCCTACCGTAGCCGTTTGCCATACCACCACGAACCTCGCCCTCGTAAATTTTGCCGTTTTCGTAAAGTATGGTGCTTTTGTTTACCGGTCCACCGATTATTTGACCATTAGGAAAAAGCAAGTCTCCGTCGGGGGTGGGCACTCCGTTTTCAAAATCCCCACGATATATAACTCCGTTTGGATAGATCATTTCCCCATAGCCGTGGAATATTCCGTTTCTGTATAGTCCTTTGTGAATTATACCATCAGAGCTTTTTAGTATCCCCTTGCCGTTTGGTAGTCCGTCAAGAAATTCTCCTCTATAATACGAACCGTCAGCCCCGCGAAAGAAAGCCACACCATCTATTGTGTCATTTCGAAATCTTCCTCTTATGCGTGAGCCGTCAGGATAGGTTATTTTGCCGAGACCGTGCATTTCTCCATCTACTAATTCTCCCTCGTAAACGCTACCATCGGGGAAATATTTTTTTCCTTTTTCAATCATATATATTTCCCTCCTTTTCTTGGGCTGTAACCTTATTTTATCACAACCCTTCATTAATGTCAATGCGCACGTACGCATATTATTAGTAAAAAAATTGAAAATTGTATTGACAAATTGCTTTTGTTTTGCTATAATATTTACGATCTTTAAGGTCGATACAGAGATATCGACAAGATTTGTGTTAAATATTGTTCCCCTTTTTGTGCTTTGGGGATATTATGCGAATCTTGTCGTGGGACAAGATTTTTTTATTGCAGTTTCTAAAGGAGATACGAGAGTGAAACAGTTTACAAGATTTACAGTTGATGATAAGCTTGTTAGTGCTATCCTTGAGGGCACTTCTTTTTCAACCTCCTCTCTTTGTCTTGATGATATAGTTATTCTTCCCGGATTTTGTGATGTGCACGTTCACTTCAGAGAGCCGGGTTTTTCTTATAAAGAGACTATTAAGACAGGGTCTGAGGCTGGCGCTTGGGGTGGCTACACCGACGTTTGCACAATGCCTAATTTAAATCCTGTGCCTGACTCGGTTGAAAATCTACAAAAGCAAATTGATATAATTAAAAGGGACGGAAAAATTGGTATCTACCCTTACGGCTCAATTACAGTTGGGCAAAGGGGCGAGTCCTTAGCCGACCTTGAGGGCATGAGGGACTTGTGCATTGCCTACTCTGACGACGGAAGAGGAGTACAAAGTGACGACCTTATGGCTAAGGCTATGGAAAGGGCTAAAGCCCTTGATAAAATTATAGTTGCCCATTGTGAAATTAATGACCTATTAAGGGGTGGCTACATTCACGACGGCGAATTTGCAAGAATACATGGAATGAAGGGTATTTGTAGCGAAAGCGAATGGGGACAAATTAAAAGAGATATAGAGCTTGTAAAGAGGATTGGCTGTAAGTATCACGTTTGTCACATTTCGACTAAGGAAAGCGTTGAGCTGATAAGACAGGCTAAGCGCGATGGTGTTGACATTACCTGTGAAACGGGTCCTCACTACCTTGTATTTAACGATATGGACCTTTTGGACGAGGGTCGCTTTAAGATGAATCCACCTATAAGAAGCGAGGCAGACAGGCTTGCGCTTATAGAGGGCATAAAGGACGGTACTATTGATATGATAGCGACCGACCACGCGCCACACAGCGCCGAGGAAAAATCCAAAGGGCTTAAGGATAGCAGCATGGGTGTTGTAGGACTTGAAACTGCCTTTTCTGTAATGTACACACACTTTGTAAAAACAGGTGTAATTACTATGGAAAAGCTTTTGGACTTAATGTGCTACAATCCACGTGCAAGGTTTGGAATTGAGCTTGGTAATTCCTTTACAGTATTTGACCTAGGTCAAAAATATGTGGTTGACCCAAGTGAGTTTAAGTCAATGGGTAAGGCTACTCCCTTTGAGGACTGTGAACTTTACGGCAGGTGCTTAGGCACAGTAAGAAACGGGCAAATAATTAAGTAAAAAAATAAAGAGATAGATTAAGGAGAAATGGAAAAATGGCAAAAAGAACAGACATTAAAAGAGTTATGATTATCGGCTCAGGCCCTATTGTTATCGGTCAGGCTGCCGAGTTCGACTACGCAGGCACGCAGGCTTGTCTTGCGCTAAAGGAGGAGGGCTACGAGGTTATTCTTGTAAACTCTAACCCTGCTACAATTATGACTGATACAGTTATCGCTGATAAGGTTTATATGGAGCCACTTACCCTTGAATACGTGGCTAAGATTATAAGACACGAGCGCCCAGATGCAATTGTTCCAGGCATTGGTGGACAAACAGGTCTTAACCTTGCTATGCAACTTGAAAAGAAGGGTATCCTAAAGGAAAGTGGAGTTCAATTGCTTGGTACAAGCAGTCGCTCAATTGAAAGAGCTGAGGACAGAGAGCTATTTAAGGAGCTTTGCGAGTCTATTGGTGAGCCTGTAATTCCTTCTGAGATTGCTAACAATATGGATGAGGCTATGAGGGCTATTGAAAAGATTGGCTTCCCTGTTGTTTTGCGTCCTGCATTTACCCTTGGTGGCACAGGCGGTGGCTTTGCTTACAACATGGATGAGTTTGTTGATCTTGCACAGGGTGCTCTTGATGCATCACCTGTACATCAGGTGCTTGTTGAAAAGAGTGTGCGTGGCTTTAAGGAAATTGAGTTTGAGGTTATGCGTGACGGTGAGGACAACGCAATCACAATCTGTGGTATGGAAAATATCGACCCTGTTGGTGTTCATACCGGTGACTCAATAGTTGTTGCGCCTATTATGACTCTTAACGACCACGACCTAAAGATGCTTAACGATTCTGCTATCAAGCTTATTCGTGAGCTAAAGATTGAGGGTGGCTGTAACGTTCAATTTGCTCTTAATCCAACTACTAGTGAATATTACCTAATCGAGGTTAACCCAAGAGTTTCTCGTTCCTCTGCCCTTGCATCTAAGGCAAGTGGTTATCCAATTGCAAGAGTTACTGCTAAGGTTGCTCTTGGTATGACTCTTGACGAGATTGAGGTTGCCGGCACTAAGGCTTCCTTTGAGCCTAGACTTGACTATGTGGTTGCTAAATTCCCACGCTTCCCATTTGATAAGTTTACAACTGTTCCTAACAAGCTAAACACTCAAATGAAGGCAACTGGTGAGTGTATGGGTATCGGCTCAAATCTTGAGGAGTGCTTGCTTAAGTCTGTTCGCTCACTTGAGATTGGTGTTTGCCACCTTTATATGCCTAAGTTTGATACAATGAAGGACGGGGATATTCTTGAGTATCTAAAGGAATTCCACGACGACAATATCTTTGCAATTGCACAGCTATTACGTCATGGCGAAACGGTTGAAAAGCTTCACGAGATTACACAAATCACCTCTTACTTCCTTGAGTCTGTTAAGAAGATTGTTGAAATGGAAAAGAAGCTTTCAGCAAACGTAAACGACGTAGCTACTCTTCAAGAGTCTAAGAAGATGGGCTTTAGCGACAAGTACATTGCTAAGCTTTGGGGTGTTAAGGAGCTTGACGTTTACAATCTAAGACATAAGAATAATATCATTCCTGCATTTAGAATGGTTGATACAGCACACGTTGATGCTTATATTCCTTACTTCTACTCCTCACACGAGGGTAAGAATCAATCAATCTTGACAAACAAGAAGAAGGTTATCGTTTTAGGTGCCGGTCCTATTCGTATAGGTCAGGGTGTTGAGTTTGACTACTCTACTGTACATGCAGTTAAGACAATTAAGGAATGTGGCTACGAGGCTATCATTATTAACAACAACCCAGAAACAGTTTCAACTGACTATACAACCGCGGACAAGCTTTACTTCGAGCCTCTTACCGTTGAGGACGTTATGGAGGAAATTGAATACGAAAAGCCAGACGGCGTTATTGCTTCCCTTGGCGGACAGACAGCTATTAACCTAGCGGCTCCACTTTTCGAGCGTGGTGTTAAGCTTATCGGTACAGACAGTCAAGCTATTGACAGGGCTGAAAACCGTGATACCTTTGAAAAAATTCTTGAGGAATTACAAATTCCACAGCCTAAGGGTCAGGCTGTAACTAACATTGAGGATGGCGTAAGAGTTGCCTCACTTGTTGGTTACCCTGTTTTGGTACGTCCTTCATTCGTGCTTGGTGGACGTGCAATGCAGCTTGTTTCAAACGAGGAGCAACTAAGACATTATCTTAGAACTGCGGTTGAAATTGACGTTGATAAGCCTGTGCTTGTTGACCACTATATTAGAGGTAAAGAGGTAGAGGTTGACGCAATTTGCGACGGACGTGACGTATTTGTTGCAGGTATTATGGAGCTTGTTGAAAGAACCGGCGTTCACTCCGGCGACTCTATTTCCGTATATCCATCCTTCTCAATCTCCGACAAGGTTAAGGGTAAGATTTTGACCTACTCTAAGAAGCTTGGTCTTGGAATCGGCATTGTTGGTCTTTTCAATATTCAGTTTATCGTTGACTCAAATGATGACGTATATATCATTGAGGTTAACCCACGTTCATCAAGAACTGTTCCATTCCTTTCCAAGTCAACCGGCTACTCTCTTGCTGATATTGCAACTGAGGTTATTCTTGGAAAGAGCTTGAAGGAGCTTGGTATATTCGACCTATATCCACAGGAGAAAAAGCGTTGGTACTGTAAGGTTCCTGTATTCTCATATAAGAAGATTAGTGGAATTGATGCTTACCTATCCCCTGAAATGAAGTCAACCGGTGAGGCTATCGGTTATGACGACACTCTAAACCGTGCATTCTACAAGGCTCTTCAGGCATCTGGTATGCAGGTACAAAACTACGGAACAATTCTAGCAACAATTGCAGATAACGACAAGGAAGAGGCGCTTCCATTGATTAGACGCTTCTACAACCTTGGCTTTAACATTGAGGCTACTGAGGGTACTGCTAAGTTCCTAAAGGAGCATGGCATTAGAACAAGAGTTAAGCATAAGATTGGCGACGGCTCTAAGGATATTCCTGAGGCTATGAAGCAGGGTCATATTGCTTACGTTATTAACACAAGTGACGGACAAGACGATGCATCTAACCAAAATCAAAAGGACGGCTACGAAATTCGTCATCTTGCTATTGAAAATAACATTTCTCTATTTACCTCACTTGACACAGTAAGAATCTTACTTGACGTCCTTGAGGAAATTACAATTACTATTTCTACAATTGATTCATAATAAAAAGGGGGAAGGGCTTCCCTTCCCCTATGCTTTAAAAGGATTTTAAATGAAGGATTTAATTTTTACAATTACTAGTAATAAAAAAATCGCAAAAAACACCTACGAAATGGTGCTTTCTGGCGATTGTACTGATATTAAATGCGGTCAGTTTGTAAATATTAAGCTCGATGGCTTTTACCTACGCAGACCTATTTCTGTATGTGATGTTGAGGGCAATTTACTAACACTTATATACAAGGTTGTAGGCGGTGGCACAGAGGCTATGGCGCAGATGGGTGCTAACACAGAGCTTTTAGTTTTGACAGGTCTTGGAAATGGCTATGATACAAGCAAGAGTGGGGACAAGCCACTTTTGGTTGGTGGTGGCGCAGGAGTTCCCCCTATGTACAAGCTTTGTCGTGACCTTGTAGCACAAGGCAAGGTGCCAAGTGTAATTCTAGGCTTTAACACAAAGGAAGAGGTTTTCTACGAAGACGAGTTTAAAAGGCTTGGTGCTTCCGTTATTGTGGCAACGGCTGACGGTAGCTATGGTGTTAAGGGCTTTGTAACTGATGCATTTGATTTAGTTGATTATACATATTTTTACACCTGTGGACCTGAGCCTATGCTTAAGGCAGTTTACAACAAGAGCGTAACAAGCGGTCAATTCTCCTTTGAGGAAAGAATGGGCTGTGGCTTTGGTGCTTGTATGGGTTGCTCATGCAAGACTAAATACGGCAATAAGAGAATCTGCAAGGACGGACCTGTGCTAGAAAAGGAGGAAATTATATGGTAAGCTTAAAGACAGAGCTTTGTGGAATTGAGCTTGACAATCCTCTTATTCCTGCAAGTGGTACCTTTGGCTTCGGCTATGAGTTTGCAGAGATTTATGATATAAATATGCTTGGTAGCTTCTCATTTAAGGGCACTACTAAGGACCCTCGCTTTGGTAATCCTACTCCTAGAATTGCCGAGTGCGACCGTGGTATGATTAACTCCGTTGGACTTCAAAATCCCGGTGTTGAGAAGGTTATTGAAAACGAGCTTCCTAAGCTAAAGAGGTGCTTTTCTAAGCCTGTTATGGCTAACGTAAGTGGCTTCTCTGTTGAGGAATACGTCTACACAGTTGAAAGGCTTGATAAGGAAGAGCAAATTGGTTGGTTTGAGGTTAATGTAAGCTGTCCTAACGTACACGGTGGTGGAATGAGCTTTGGTACCTCACCTGAGGCTGCGTCTAGCGTTGTAAGGGCTGTTAAGGCTGTTACAAAAAAGCCTGTTATCGTTAAGCTTTCTCCTAACGTTACTGACATTGTAGCAATAGCTAAGGCTTGCGAGGAGGCAGGGGCTGACGGAATTAGCCTTATCAATACTCTTTTGGGTATGAAGATTGACCTAAAGTCAAAGAAGCCTGTTGTTGCTAACAAGATGGGTGGCTTCTCCGGTCCTGCAATTAAGCCTGTGGCTATTAGAATGGTTTATCAGGTTTACGAGGCAGTTAAAATTCCAATCGTTGGTGGTGGCGGTATTTCCTCTGCCGAGGACGTAATCGAAATGATGCTTGCCGGTGCAAGTGCAGTTGAGATTGGTGCTGCTAACCTAGTTGACCCTATGGCTTGTCCTAAGATTATTGAGGATTTACCAAGGGTTATGGAAAAGTATGGTATTAAAAATTTAAAGGATATAATAGGAGGTGCCCACTAATGGGAAAGGACGTAATTATCGCTTGTGATTTTGCAAGCAAGGAGCAGGTTTTTAGCTTTCTTGATTTATTCAAGGAGGAAAAGCCATTTGTTAAGATTGGTATGGAGCTTTTTAATGCTGAAGGTCCAGACATCGTTCGTGAGATTAAGAGAAGAGGTCATAAGATTTTCCTAGACCTTAAGCTTCACGATATTCCTAACACAGTTAAAAAGGCTATGGCGGTTTTGTCAAGGCTTGACGTTGATATGACAAACGTACACGCAAGTGGTACTATTGCTATGATGGAGGCAGCACTTGAGGGCCTTACCCGTGAGGACGGCACTTGCCCACTTCTTATTGCAGTTACTCAGCTTACCTCTACAAGTGAGGAAAGAATGAGAGATGACCTACTTATTAACGAGCCTATGGACAAGGTTGTTATGCACTACGCGCAAAATGCTAAGAAGGCAGGTCTTGCAGGCATCGTTTGCTCACCACTTGAGGCTGAAAAGGTTCACAACGTATGCGGTAAGGACTTTGTTACTGTTACTCCAGGTGTTCGCTTTGCCGATGGCGACAAGGGTGACCAGGTAAGAGTTATGACCCCTGCCGAAGCTAAGAAGATTGGTAGTGACTATATTGTAGTTGGAAGACCAATTACTGCAGCTGCTGACCCTGTGGCAGCTTACAGAAGATGCGTTGCTGAGTTTGTTGGGTAACAAACTCACAATGAAATCCTGCTAACGCAGGGTTAAATCTTTACAGATGAAATCACAGTGAACCACTGTGATGAAGTCCAAGCAAGGCTTGGGTTGAAAAGAATAAATAAAACAAGGGGTTTAGATGGTGAGGAAAATTGCGATTTTCGTTTTTACCAACCTGTAAATCCCCGTATTAAAGGAGTCTATAATGGAAGCTTACAAAAGAGAATTTATACAATTTTTACAAAGTGCTGGTGTTTTGAAGTTTGGTGATTTTACTGCTAAGAGTGGTAGAAAGATTCCTTACTTTATAAATGCTGGTGAAATTAAAACTGGTGAGCATATTGCAAAGCTTGGTCAATTCTATGCAAAGGCTTATATTGATAAGCTTGGCAAGAAGCAAGCTGCCCTTTATGGTCCTGCTTACAAGGGTATTTCAATTGCAGTTGCTACCTCAATTGCACTTAGCGAAAACGGATTAAATCTTCCCTTCTTCTTCAACAGAAAAGAGGCTAAGGACCACGGCGAGGGTGGCGTTTTCGTAGGCTACAAGCCAAAGAGTGGCGAGGAGGTTGTAATCGTTGAGGACGTTATTACAGCCGGTACTGCTATTCGTGAAACTATGGAAATAATGAAGGGTGTTGAGGGCGTTAAGGTTGCTGCTACCTTCGTTATGGTTGATAGAAAGGAAAAGGGTCAAGGTCAAAAGGGCGCTATGGTTGAGATTGAGGAGGAGTTTGGCTTCCCTGTTTACTCCGTAGTTGACGTTTATGATATTATTGAGTATCTTTCCGAGGACGAGTCCAACAAGGAAAACGTAGATAGAATTAAGAAATACCTTGAGGTATATGGCGCGTAAAGCAAATCGTTGCCTTGCAGTTATGATTACACTTTCGTGTAAGTTATGAGCTTTGCTTTCGCAAAACGTTATGAGTGACTACGTCACGCTTGAAATTACAAGAGCTTTAGAGGGTTAAAACCTTTAAGGCTCGCAAAAGGAGAAACTATGAGAAGTCTTATAGACATTAAGGAATTGTCCTTAGAGGAGCTTGATAGTCTTATTGATACGGCTCTTGATATTATTGCAAATCCTTTAAAATATAGCGAGAAGTGTCGTGGAAAGAAGCTTGCTACTCTTTTCTTTGAGCCTTCAACAAGAACTCGCTTGTCCTTTGAGGCGGCTATGTATGAGCTTGGTGGAAACGTGCTTGGATTTTCCGAGGCTTCCTCCTCATCTAGCGCTAAGGGCGAGAGTGTTGCTGATACTGCAAAGATGATTTCTTGCTATGCAGATATTATTGCTATGCGTCATCCTAAGGAGGGTGCGCCTCTTGTTGCATCTATGAATGCATCTATTCCTGTTGTAAATGCAGGTGATGGTGGACACAATCACCCAACACAGACTCTTGCTGACCTTCTTACAATTAAGAGAAAGAAGGGTCGCTTTAACAACCTAACCGTTGGTCTTTGTGGGGATTTGAAGTTTGGAAGAACCGTTCACTCTCTTATCTCTGCACTTTCAAGATATGAGGGCATTAAGTTTGTGCTTATTTCCCCTGTTGAATTAAGAATTCCAGACTACGTAAAGACGGAAACTCTTAACAAAAAGGGTATTGAGTACGTTGAAACTACTGACCTTGTAGGTGCTATGCCTGAGCTTGATATTCTATATATGACAAGAGTACAAAAGGAGCGCTTCTTTAACGAGGAGGATTACCTACGTTTGAAGGATAGCTATATTTTGGACCTTGCTAAGCTTGAAAATGCAAAGCGTGACCTTTGCATAATGCATCCACTTCCACGTGTAAATGAAATTAGTGTTAAGGTAGATAATGACCCACGTGCTTGTTATTTTGAGCAAGCCTTGAATGGTAAATATATGCGTATGGCTCTAATTTTAATGCTTTTGGGAATTGATTAAGGGGGTTAGGCTATGAATATTGATTCAATTAAAAATGGTATAGTTATCGACCACATTACCGCAGGTCGTGGCATGGAGCTTTATTCTCTTTTGAAGCTTGACACTCTTGATTGCTCTGTTGTTATCGGCAAAAATGTTGGTAGCGAAAAGATGGGCAAAAAGGATATTATTAAGATTGATGCAGACATTGAATTGGATACTACTATTTTGGGCTATATCGACCCTGAGGTTACAATTAACATTATTAAAAATGGCAAGATTGTTGACAAGAAGGGCGTTACTCTTCCCGAAAGGCTTGTAAACGTTATTTCCTGTAAGAATCCTCGTTGCATAACATCCTGTGAGCAGGAGCTTGACCAGGTGTTTACCTTGACGGATAAGGAAAATAGAGTTTATCGTTGCCTATATTGCGAAACAAAGGCGAAGTAGAGTCGTGATAGCACAATGAGAACGGAAAAGCGATTTACAATTCATTTTCGTTTAATCACTATTTAACAATTATTCAAGGTTGAGATTTTCACGCTTGTGAAAATCTCTTCTTTTTTATGCTTTTCCTAAGTGCGACCTCTTCTCTGTCGTACAAAGTACGCCGACGAGTACGAGTTCACACTTTCTCACAGCACTCTAACGCCTCTAGGGTTAGTTTGTGCGTGGCAGTCAGATATAAGCATAGAACGAAAAGCAGGGTATTCACCTTGCTTTTTTTCTTCCATTAATAACTCGTCTATAAGGTAGGATTTTTCTATTTTTATTCACTTGTTTCCAAGGCTTTACTTTAGAAAAATCCCTTTTATCTGCTTTTCTAAAGGCGACCGCTACTCTGCAGTACACAGTACGGCGACGGAAACCCCCAAAGCTCATTCTTCACTTTGGAGAACCCCTGGCGACGTGTACGCGTTCACCTTTTCTCTACCTCTCCTGATGCCCCTAGGTGAAGTTTGTGCGTGTGGCAGTCAAAAGCCGACTAACAGTCGGCAATGAAATTACCTTGTGATGAGGACCTTGCAAAGCAAGGATTTGAATAATAAAAACCGAGTTCAAAGAACTCGGTTTTTGTTTTCAAGATGCAGGCTCTTGCTATTTTATTGTTAGAATTTGGTCTAATGAATTTCGTTGTGGGGCGTCTGGGCTTATGTCGGCTTTGCCGAGGGCGATTACTACGACTACGTCCTCGCTATCTGGGATTTGGAAAAGGGTCTTTATTTTTTCTGGCTTATAAAGTCCCATTATAAGGGTGCCGTAGCCTAATTCGGTAGCGGTGAGTAGTAGATTTTGCACACTTAAGCCGTTATCGAAGCACTCGAATCCGTTTCCTAGGTGGGTGGGCTCGCCGTTTACGTAGCCACTTATTCCCTTTTTTACTGTGGTTACGATAAATGCGCCTACGTTTTCGGTCCTTTCCTTATTAAAGCTTGCAAGACAATCTCTCATTTCCTCTATTGCCTTTTCTGTGTGGGCAACGTAAAATCTTGCAGTTTGAGAGTTTTTCCAAGAGGGTGCCATTTGGGCACTCCTTACCATTTTTTCAATATGGTCAAGGGGGATTTGTACCTTTGCATACTTTCTTATGCTACGTCTTTCATAAATTGCGTTTAAAAGCTCCATTTTATTCTCCTTTATAAGTAGCAAAGACAGCCACCGAAGCAACCGAAGGTTTTGTTTTTGTAGCAGTCCTTACATTTTTGTTGTGGGTAGTTATTTATTATTCTACAATCTACTTCCTTAAAGAAGTAATTTTTTAGGTCGTTTAAGGTCTTAAAGTCTGTTATGCTTACTCGTGCCTTATCGTACATACCAAAGCATCTTGTTGCGGTTTTATCGGGGTAGATATCAACAACGGGTGAGCAAACGGACCTTTTTCCTGTGAAAATTTCCCTCTCAAATTGGTTTTCGTAGGGGAGAGTGTCTAAAAACGCTCTTTCCTCATCTGTGAAAACGCACTCGGGAATTGCGTTACAATCATAGCCTAGGTATATACCCATTTCCTTTGCTTTTTTGTACAGGGACAAAAGAGTTTTCTTCATTCTGTAAAAGTAAGGTATGCCACCCTCTTTTTTGTCCTTAGGAATTACAAGGCTTACTCTTAGTCTTTTTAGCTTATATTTTTCAAGCAAATAAATTAGGCTTGAAAAATCTTGATTTTCCTCATATACGTTTATGCCTAGGTCTATGTTTTCTCTAGGTAGATATTTGAGGGCTTCTTCAATGCCACGCTCTAGCATTGAAAAAGCTTTTTCGCCTATATCCCTTTGTGAATTTACGTTTATTAATAGGTGGAATTTTGGGTGGTTTAAGCTACTTGCAACCTCCTTTAGTAAAAGTCCATTTGTAAAAATGGTAACCTTATGATACCAAATGCTTTGCTTTAGTATTTCAAGAATTGTATCTATTTGCTTATGTAAAAGTGGCTCCCCGCCGATTAAGCCTATTGTACCCTCGCTTGCGCAAAAGTCCAAAATCTCCATAAGAGTATCTATTTTTATGTCGTCCCTCTCCTTTCCTACGTAGCTATCTGCAAAGCAATAGGGACAACGAAGATTGCATCTATTTAAAAGTGCTATATTTGCCATTTTAACACCCCCTTTTGTTATTGTAGCATAAGTTATAAGATTTTTCAACATATTGATTTTTAAAAAATTATATGCTAAAATAGAATAAGAATAACAAAGCGAGGTATTTTTATGCTACATACTATTTCCAATGAATTTTTATCTGTTACAGTAAACTCCTTGGGTGCTGAGATCTTTTCAATTTTGTCAAGTGACGGGGTTGAATATCTTTGGCAAGGGGATAAAAAATATTGGGGTGGTCGTGCACCTATTATGTTTCCTATTTGTGGAAGATTATTTGGTGGCAGGTACACCTATTTAGGTAAGGAATATTCTATGCCTAACCATGGTATTGCAAGGGCTAGTGAGTTTGAATTAAGCGCACTTTCTCCCTCTTGTCTTGTGCTAGAATTGAAGTCTAACGAAAAAACTAAGGAATCTTACCCCTTTGATTTTGTTTTTCAAGCCTCATTTACTCTTAAGGAAAAAGCACTTGAGGTAAAATATATTGTTAAAAATACCGATTCCCGTGACCTTATTTTTGGTCTTGGCGGACACCCTGCATTTAATGTACCACTTGAAAAGGATCTTTCCTTTGAGGACTACTGCGTTGAGTTTCCACGTGAGTGCGAGGCTATAAGAGTTGACTTCTCCCCTGCCTGCTATTGCACACATAAGGACAAGATTTATACAGGTAAATCAATTAAAAAAATCGACCTTTCCCACTCACTTTTTGATGATGATGCAATCTTTCTTTATAACGTGCCTAAGTCGGCTAAGCTATATAGCGAAAAATCAAAAAGAAGTGTTACTATCTCTTACGAAAATATGAAGTATTTAGGTCTTTGGCACGCACCAAAAACCGATGCGCCATATATTTGCCTTGAGCCTTGGTCCTCAATACCTGCCGACGAGGGTGCTATTGACGACCTACTTACTAAAAAGGAAATGTATCACCTGCCATCTGGCTACACCTATCGTGGTGGGTACACAATTACGATTGAATAAGAAAAAAGCTATGCGTTTGCATAGCTTTTTTGTTTTATCTTCCTGCACGAATTGCAATTGTAACTGCAATTAGCATCGTGCCCACGTCGCCAAGGACTGCTACCCAGATTGGGAAGGCTGGGAAGATTAGGCTAAGGGCTAGTAGGATTGCTTTGATTGTGATTGAAAATACTATGTTGAATATAGCGATTTTCTTTGTTTTCTTAGCTATCAAAATTGCCTTTGGTAGCTTTTCAAGGTCGTCGTCCATAATGATTATATCGCTCTTTTCAACGGCAACGTCTGAGCCGATAGCACCCATTGAAATGCCTACGTCGGCACGGGAAAGACATGGTAGGTCGTTTATACCGTCACCACAATAGCCCATTCTTGCGCCCTCGTGCTCCTTGATTATGTCCTCTAGGGCATTTAGCTTTGTTTCAGGCTGTAATTGAGAGTATGCACCGTCTGCGTAAAGTGCACTTGCTACTGCGTCAACCTTTGACTTTTTGTCGCCACTTAAAATAAACAATTTCTCAATACCAAGGGCTCTTAGCTCGTCGAAGGCTCTTTTACTATTTGGCTTCAGGTCGTCGCCTACACCAACGTAGCCTACGTAAACGTTATTTACCGATACGAAAATCGTGCCTACGTTTGAGCCTGTGTATGCGCCAACGAATGCTTTATTACCTGCCTTAATGTGACCATATTCCGAGTCACATTCAACACCGAAGCCTGCCTTTTCTACGTAATTTTCACCCTTTGAAACGTTGATTTTAAAGCGCTTAGCCTCGTTTCTTACAGCTACTGCAAGTGGGTGGCTTGAGGTTGCCTCAACTATGCAAGCAAGCTCAAGAAGCTTGATTTTTGTATAGTCTCCGTAAGCCTCGATTTTAGTTACGTGTAGGTCGGATTTTGTAAGGGTGCCTGTTTTGTCAAAGGATATCATATTTAGTGCATCAAGCTTTTCAAGAGTCAATGAATCCTTTATTAGTATGCCTCTTTTAGATGCGTGACCGATTGCGCAATAATATGCAAGTGGAATTGAGATTACAAGTGCGCAGGGGCAAGAGATTGCAAGCATTGAAAATGCCCTGTTGAACCACTCAAACATATCAAGTCCAAAAATCGTTGGTATAACTGCTACTAAAAACGCAACGCCACAAACGATTGGTGTGTAAATCCTTGCAAATTTAGTAATAAAGCGCTCGCCCTTTGTCTTTTTCTCAAGAGATTTTTCTGCTAGGTCTATTATCCTTTGTGCAGCACTTTGTGTGCTTTTTCTAGTTACCTTAACTGTGATTACTGAGTCTAGGTTAATACAGCCGGCTAGGACCTCCCCCCCTTGTCTTACCTCACGGGGGTCACTTTCGCCTGTGATAATTGAGGTGTCAACCGAGGCAACACCCTCGTAAACTACACCGTCAAGTGGGATTCTTTCTCCCGGATAGATTTCAACAAGCTGGTCTATTTCAACCTCGCCTACGCAAACGTGCTCACCCGTTAGCTTTAGACGTGCCTTTTCCGGACGAATTGAAAGTAGCTTTTCAACTGAATTGCGTGAGCCCTTTTTAGCTCCTCTTTCAACAAGCACACCGATTTCGTAAAGTATTATAATCAATGAAGCCTCAAATAGCTCACCGATTATAATTGCACCCAAGGAGGCAATTGTCATCAAAAGCCTTTCCCCAACCTCTGCATCCTTGAATAGCTTTACTATTCCCTTATATATTGTCTTATAGGCAATTAGGATATAAGCTACAATATAAATAATGAAGGATATTTGCTCGTTAAAATTACTTACTATTGCTCCTGTTATTACTAATAATAAGCTTATTAGTAGCTTTATTAGGATTACCTTATTCTCCTTTAGAAATGCTTTCATCGCCTTACTCCGTTACGTGCTCCATACCACAATCTATAATTGTCTTTACGTGGTCGTCTGTTAGTGAATAGTAAATGTTTTTGCCAACTCTGCGTGTTTTAACAAGGTTGCTTGTTTTTAAAATTCTAAGCTGATGTGAAACCGCAGATTGTGTGATTGAAAGAAATTCCGAAATTTCGCTTACGCACATATCGCTTTGTGTAAGCGCTACTAGAATTTTTAGTCTTGAGCTATCTCCAAAAATCTTGAAAAGGTCTGCTACCTCCTCAAATAGCTCGCTATTACGGGTGATTGCACCCTGAATCTTTGAAATTGCGTTATCCATGCTCTTCCTCCCATATATGAGCAATTGTTCATATATTCATTATAGCAACTGTTTATTCTGTTGTCAATAGGTTTTGGAATATTTATTTAGCTTTTTCTATTGATTTTTATACTAAATATAGTATAATTGAAGTAGATTTTATTCTTCGAAGGGAGTTTTTTTATGCTAAACAACTCAAAATGGATATCCTACCCTGAAATGCAAGGGACCTCTTGTCCTGTTTTCAAAAGGGTTATAAATAAGAAAGAGGGCTTAGTCCGTGCAACCCTTAAGCTTTCAGCCCTTGGCTGTTATTATGCAACGATTGACGGTATAAGAGTTGGAGATTTTATTCTTGCCCCCGGCTTTACCTCAAGGCACCGTGCGCAGGTACAGGAATACGACATTACCTCTATGCTAAAGGAAAAAAGTGAGCTTTTAATTACTCTTTCTCAGGGCTGGTTTAAGGGTAGACTTAACTGGCGAGTAAACGCAGAAATGAAGGACGTTTACCCATCTATTATTGGCGAGGTTATGCTTCGCTATGCAAACGGGTCAGTGGAGTACATTTACACAAACGGGGAGTGGCAATGCTCAAAATCTAAGATTACTATGGCTGACATTTACGACGGTGAGCATTATGATAGCACCCTTGAGGAAAGCTTTGGTCCTGTTAGGGTAAACGACTATTCTCACTCTCGCTTATGTAAGCAACAGGGTCCCTTCGTTTGTGAGATGGAAAGAATTTTGCCACACAGAATTTTTAAAACGCCTAAGGGTGAGGTTGTAATTGACTTTAACCAAAATCTAACCGGTTATTTTGAAATTAAGCTAAACGCAAAACGGGGTGACAGGGTTTCTCTTTCCTTTGCCGAGGTTTTGGATAAGGACGGAAATTTCTATACTGAAAATTATCGCTCTGCAAAAAGCGAATTTGTTTATACCTGTGATGAGGGCTATCAGGAATATAAGCCTAAGCTTACCTTCTATGGCTTTAGATACATAAGAGTAAATGAGTTCCCCTGTGATATTGAGCCTGAAAACATTACGGCTATCGTTGTACACTCAGACATTAAGCGTACAGGATATTTAAATAGCTCCTCTCCGCTTCTCAACAAGCTATTTTCAAATATTATTTGGGGACAAAAGGGTAACTTCCTAGACATTCCCACCGACTGTCCTCAAAGAGATGAGAGAATGGGCTGGACAGGTGATGCACAGGTATTTGTTAGAACCGCATCCTACAACTTTGACGTTGAAAAATTCTTTGAAAAGTGGCTAACAGACCTTCGAATTGACCAAGGTAAGGACGGGTACGTGCCCTTTGTTATACCTCAGGCTTGGGGTGACGATTGGAGTGGCTGTGGCTGGGGCGATGCCTCGGTTATTTGCCCTTGGCAAATTTACTTAACCTACGGAAACGTAGATATTTTGAAAAAGCAATACAGGTCAATGTGTAGCTACCTTAAATATATTGCTACTCATTCTAAAGACAAATATTTATGGACGGGCTGTGAGCATTTTGGCGACTGGCTTGGACTTGACGCACCTGCCGGGTCTTATAAGGGGTCATCAAACGAGGATTTTCTCGCCTCTGCCTTTTACTATTATTCTACCGGTATTGTTTGCAAGGCGGGAAAAATCATTGGCAAGGACGTTGCAAAATACGAAAAGCTAAGGGAAAATATTCTAAGCGCAATAAGAAAGAGATTTCCTAGCTACAACACGCAAACAGAGTGTGTAATTGCTTTGCATTTTGGAATTGCAGAAAACAAGGTATCAGTTGCCAAAAGGCTAGCTACAATGATAAAGGAAAATGGCACAAGGCTAAAAACCGGATTTTTAGGCACACCATATTTATTACACGCCCTTAGCGATAATGGATATAGTGACCTTGCTTATTCCTTGCTTTTGCAAGAGGAATTTCCATCCTGGCTATATTCTGTTAAGCAGGGCGCTACCACTATTTGGGAGCATTGGGACGGAATAAACGATAAGGGAGATTTTTGGTCTAAGGATATGAATTCCTTTAACCATTATGCCTATGGTAGTGTGGCTGACTGGGTTTTTGGTGTTGGCTGTGGCATAAAAACAGTTGAGGATAAGCCCGGCTTTGAGGAAATTGTAATTGCGCCTGTGCCAACCAAAAAATTAAAGCACCTAAGTGCAAAAATTGAAACAAGAAGGGGTCTAGTTTCCTCTGCCTGGTATTTAGAGGGCAATTCCTTTAGATATGAAATTACCACACCAACAAAAGCTACTATCATAATTGACGGTGTGACCTATCAGGTTGAAAAGGGAAGCTACGTATTTTAATTTGGAATTAAAAAAGGTTTTAGTGGCAATGAGTGGTGGCGTTGATAGCTGTGCTACTGCTGTCATTGTGAAAAATATGGGCTACGATTGTCTTGGTGCTACAATGAAGCTTCACACACCTTCGGGGGGACAGGGTTGCGTTACCGACAAGGACATTGACGATGCCCGTCTAGCCTGTGATATTTTAAAAATCCCCCACCACGTGGTTGATTTTTCACAGGATTTTGACAAATTTGTAATCGGAGATTTTATCTCATCTTATGAAAACGGTGCTACTCCTAATCCTTGTATTGAGTGTAATTTTAAGCTAAAATTTGACAAGCTATTTGATTATGCTAAAAGTCAAGGCTGTGATTTCGTTGCAACGGGTCACTATGCAAGGGTTGAGTATTCAGACAAGTATCAAAGAAAGGTTTTAAAAAAGGCACTTGATTTGTCCAAGGACCAAAGCTACGTGCTTTATCGCATATCTGGGGAAAATTTAAATTCCCTTATCTTCCCTCTTGGCAATGTTTTGTCAAAGAGTGAGTCAAGAGATTTGGTTGATAAGGCAGGTATTCCTCTAGGGGCTAAAAAGGATAGTCAAGATATTTGCTTTGTGCCCGATGGTGACTATGCTAAATTCATTGAGGAATATACAGGCAAGTCCTACCCTGTTGGTGATTTTGTTACTACCGATGGTAGATTTTTAGGTAAGCACAAGGGTATAATTAGATATACAATAGGGCAAAGAAAGGGTCTTGGTCTTGCCCTTGACCATTCTATGTACGTTGTTGAAAAGGATTTAGACACAAACAAGGTTGTAATAGGGGACACCCCCGACCTTATGTCAAGGGAGCTATACGCAAACGAGGTAAACCTATCGGCTATTGATAAAATAGACACTCCCCTACGTGTTTTTGCAAAAATTCGCTACAAGCAACAGGAAAGCCCTGCAACGGTAACCTTAGAAAATGGTCTTTTACACGTTGTATTTGACGAGCCACAAAGAGCTATTTGCAAGGGTCAAAGCGTTGTAATTTATGACGGTGATATTGTGCTTGGTGGCGGAAAAATTTCACAGGTAATTAAATAAGAGGTATTAAGATGACACAGGAAAAGATTGATAGAATTAACTTTCTTGCAAAAAAGAAAAAGGCTGAGGGACTAACCCCCGAGGAATTGGCTGAGCAACAGGCACTATATAAGGAATACATTGATGGTTATCGCAAGAATTTACAAGCATCTCTTGGTGGAATTACTGTTCAAAATCCCGACGGAAGCAAGACAAAGCTAAAGAAAAAATAATATTTTGCCCCTTGATTTTTTGTCAAGGGGTCTTTTTTCACAGAATAGCACAGCTTTACAAAAAGGGGATTGACTTTTTATTTACAATGGTATATACTTATATCAACCAGAGAAGAAAATTATTTCTTTCAGCCACGGGAAGTACCACGTGGTGTTTTCTTTTTTATAGTCTATGTAGCTAATACATAGGCTCTTTTTTATATTCTGTATTCTGTTGTAGGATTAGATTAGCCTTAAATATAATAATTATTATTTTTATATTGAAATATTTTTACTTGTGTGGTAGAATGGTTTTGTATCGACTTAAGAAAGGAGAGAGAAAATGCAACTGATTATTGCGGAAAAGCCTTCCCTTGCAAGGAATATTATTCAAGGAATTGCAAGGCTACAAAAGGACGAAATGAAGAAAAAGAATGGCTATTACGAGGGTGGCAATTACGTTGTTACTTGGGTTTTCGGTCACCTTTTCTCTCTTGCTGATATTGAGGAATATTCCCCATCTAAGTCGGGTAAATGGGAAATGGATAATCTTCCTTGCTTTCCTGAAAGATTTAAGTTTAATTTAAAGACCGGACCTGACAAAAAGGTTGATTCCGGTGTGCAAAAGCAATTTGGTGTTATTAAGTATCTTTGCAACAGACGTGACATTGACACTATTGTAAATGCAGGTGACTCGGACCGTGAGGGTGAAATTATTGTAAGAATTTGCGTTGAAAATGCTCTTGAGTCACAAAAAAACCTTGTGCGTCTTTGGTTGCCCGACCAAACGCCTGAAACCGTTTCAGCAGGGCTTCAGGATTTAAAGAATGAGGTTGAATACGATAATCTTGCAAACGAGGGCTTTGCACGTACCTATATTGACTGGCTTTACGGTGTTAACCTAACTCGCTTTGCTACACTTAAAACGGGTAAGCTACTTCGTGTTGGTCGTGTTATTGTGCCTATTGTTAAGGCTATTTACGACAGAGACCTAGCTATAAGAAACTTTGTGCCTGAGAAGTATTATGTAATTACCTCACACGAAAAGACAAACGATGAGTTCGTTGATTTGACCTCGAAGAATAAGTTTACTAAGGACGAGTATCAAAAGGCCCTTGATGCCTGTAAAAAATACAACGAGGTTGATGCAATTGTAACCTCAGTTAAGACAAAAAAGGATACCCTTTCCCCACCTAAATTGTTCTCTCTTTCTAAATTGCAAAGCTATTTAGGTAAGAAGTTTAAGATGTCAATGGACGACTCCTTGTCTACTGTGCAAAAGCTATACGAGGACGGATACGTTACTTACCCTCGTACAAACTCTGAGTATTTAGCAACTGCGGAGCAGGGAAAGATTAAGACTATCATTGCAAACGTTGCAAAGCTTGGCTACCCTGTTAAGTTTAAATTTGCTAAGTCTATATTTGACGATTCTAAGATTGAGTCCCACTCTGCCCTAACACCTACCTATAAAATTCCTGACCCTAAGACGCTTAATGAAAGAGAAAAACAGGTTTACTCTACTATTTTAAGGCGATTTGTGGCAGTATTTTGCGCTGACGATTGCTTGATTGAAAGGTCGGAGATTAAGATAAACGTAGGGGACCTAGAGGAATTTGTTTTAAAGGGTACTGTTATTACTCAAGCAGGCTGGACTAAGTTTGACGACTACACCCCTAAGGACAAGATTTTGCCTAAGCTTTCTAAGGGGGATAAGGTAAATACCTGCTTTAAGCCTGTGGAAAAGGAAACTACTCCACCTAAGCATTACACCATTGAAACACTTAATAACTACCTTAAAAATCCTTTTAAGGAGGATAAGGCAAACGCAGACGAAAGTGACGACGAGGATTACAAGGCTATCTTTGAGGGTCTTGAATTAGGCACAGAGGCGACTCGTACGGGAATTATTGAAAATGCCTGTAAGAGTGCTTACATTATGCTTAAAAAGGACTCTTATTATATCTTGCCTGACGGTGAGTACTTGATTGAGGCACTTTCTCAGCTAGGTATTATTATGGATAAGTATAAGACCTCGCAAATGGGTCAAGCGCTTAAGAGAGTTTTCCGTGGGGAGTGTACGATTTTCGATAGCGTTGGTCTTGCGCAAAAGGAAATTAGAGAGATTTTTGATAAGTCTCTTGACGTAAATCCTGAGCTTGATATTAACATTGGCTTGTTTGGTGAGATAGTTGGAAAATGTCCTCTTTGCGACCACGACGTGGTAAGGACAAAATTCGGCTACGGCTGTACAGGCTACAAGGAAGAAAACGGCTGTAAGTTTTCCATTAACAAAACTATTTGCTCACGCACAATTTCAATTTCAAACGTAAAAATGCTACTAGCCACCGGTAAAACTAGCAAGATTAAGGGCTTTATTTCTAAAAACAAAAAGTCCTTTGATGCAGTTCTAAAATTACAAGATGGCAAGGTTGTGTTTGATTTTTAACAAAGGCACGCTTCGTTGAAGCTACACCTCATCCGTCTGCTATGCAGACACCTTCTGCACAAGGCACGCCCTGAAGGGTGCCCTCAAGGGGAAGGCTCAATTTTGATGCAGTTCTAAAATTACAGGACGGCAAGGTTGTGTTTGATTTTTAACAAAGGCACGCTTCGTTGAAGCTACACCTCATCCGTCTGCTTTGCAGACACCTTCTGCACAAGGCACGTTTCTTCAGGGTGTCCTCAAGGGGAAGGCTTATAGACGGCGGGGTGTGTTTGATTTTTGATTATATTCCTTGGCGAAATAAATATATTGGAGAAATAAAATGGAAAGAGTTTCTAAGCACAATTATTATTTAGATATTGCACAGACAGTATCAGAAAGAAGCACCTGTATAAGACGCAGATTTGGTGCTATTATTGTAAAAAATGACGTTATTGTATCTACCGGCTACAATGGTGCCCCTCGTGGTAGAAGAAATTGTAACGAGATCGGTAGCTGTACTCGTGATGACCTTGGTATTCCTAAGGGCGAAAGATACGAGCTTTGCAGAAGCGTACACGCAGAGGCTAATGCTATTATTTCCGCCTCCCGTGAGCAAATGCTTGGGGCTACACTTTATATGTGCTGTACTGACCCTAAGACTGAGGAAATTATCGGTGGTATGAATAGCTGTATGATGTGCAAGCGCCAAATTATTAACGCAGGTATTGAAAGAGTTATTATTAGAAATACAAAGCTTGAATTTACAATCGTTGACGTAGCTGATTGGATTTCTAACGACGATAGCCTATCCGGTAAGTTTGGATACTAATATGGACCTTATAATTGAGCCTCTTACACCCGAATTTGTGGACCAAGTGGCTGAAATTGAGAAGGAATGCTTCTCTGTCCCCTTTACTAAGAATGATATTTTGTCCTATCTAGAAAAGGACTATTGGCATTTTCTTATAGCAAGGGACTCTTCAGAGGTTTTGGGCTACATTAGCTTTACTCTAATCGTTGACGAGTGTAATATCTGCAACGTGGCAACAAAAGGCAAGTATCGTGGTCTTGGTGTTGGGTCTTGTCTTGTGAACAGCGCTATTTCCTTTGTTTTGAAAAATGGTGGTGACAAGCTATTTTTAGAGGTGCGAGAAAGCAACAAGGTTGCTATTCGTTTATATGAAAAATTTGGCTTTTTAGTGGCAGGAGTGTCTAAAAATCACTACTCCAAGCCTCTTGAAAATGCGGTGCTTATGAATTTATTTTTAAAAAACTAGGAAAGTGAGGTAATTCCACCGTGTATATCCTATCCTTTGAGTCCTCTTGCGACGAAACTGCTTGTGCAGTTGTGGAAATGAGTGAGGGCACAAGAGAAATAAAATCGAATATTATTGCATCACAGGTGGATATTCACGCACTTTATGGTGGGGTTGTGCCTGAGATTGCAAGTCGCGCCCATATTGAGGCTATTTCAAAGATTACCTACGAGGCACTTGATGTCGCTGGGCTTAAAATTAGTGATATTGATATGATTGCAGTAACTCAAGGTCCTGGTCTTATTGGCGCACTTTTGGTGGCAGTTAGCTTTGCTAAGGCTCTTGCATTTGCTAACAATATACCTCTTGTGCCTGTTGATCATATTAAGGGTCACGTGGCAGCGAATTATTTAACCCATAAGGATTTAAAGCCCCCATTTCTTGCCCTTGTTATGTCGGGGGGACACACCTCGTTCTTTGATGTAAAATCATATACGGATTTTGAGGAAATTGCCTCAACTCAGGACGACGCAGCAGGGGAATGCTTTGACAAGATTGGTCGTGTAATGGGTCTTCCTTACCCTGGTGGTAGCGCCCTTGATAGACTTGCTACAATGGGTAATAAGCAATCAATTCAGTTTCCCTCTCCTGCAATTTCTAAGGACACACTAAACTTTTCATTTAGTGGACTTAAAACTGCAGTTATTAACTACATTAATACTAAAAGGCAAAAGGGCGAGGAATTATGCCGTGAGGATATTTGCGCAAGTGTTACTCACTCAATCGTTGAGGCTGTTGTGTCAAAGGTTGATATTGCCCTTAAGAAAACCGGCTATGACAAGATTGTGCTTGCCGGTGGTGTTAGCGCAAACTCACACATTCGCGCAGGAATTGAAGAGGTATGCAAAAAATCCGGTGCTACCTTTTATGCGCCTTCCCTTAGTCTTTGTGGTGACAATGGTGCTATGATTGGCGCACAGGGCTACTATGAATATTTAAATGGTGTGCGTGGTAGCGAGAATCTAAACGCATATCCTAGCTGACCTTAAATTGGAGAATTAGAAGTGAAAATTGAGATAAAATATTCAGGAAGTATTTTAAATCTTCCTGCTAGTGTAACGGACTTTGTAAAGGATGCAAGCGAGTCCGACTTAAAGGTTATTCTTGGAATTTTTGGATACCTTGGGTCCCTTTCCTCCTTTGAAAAATGTATTCCCTTGCTTGCCGATAATTTAGGGCTTACTATTGAAGAAATTGAAAACTCTCTTGGATTTTGGCACAATGCAGGTGTTATTTCTGTTGAGGGGTTAAGCACTGATATATCAAAATCCGTTGAGATTGAAAGTGCCGAGAAAAACTCAGTGCCTACCTACACAGGAAAGCAAATTGCTTCCTTTATTGAAAATAATAAGGATATTGAAACCTTGTTTATTTCCTGTCAAGGTGTGCTTGGCAAAAGCTTTACAACTCACGATTACAATGCGGTTTTGTTTTTGAAAAGCTACTACAAGCTAAGTGACGAATATATTCTTTTGTTGCTTGCTCATTGTGTTGAGTGCGACAAGGCAGGCTGGGCTTACATAAGAAAGACTGCTCGCTTGCTTTACGACGAGGGTATTGATACCTACGAGAAGCTTGAAAATCACTTCTCTGCTCGTAAAAACAAGCGTAGCCTTGAATATAAGATAAGAAAGCTTTTTGAAATTGGCGAAAGAGAGCTTTCCCATAAGGAAAGAGAGCTTTTTGAGCGTCTTGAGGGCTTTAAGGTTAAGTTTGATATTATCAAGCTTGCCTATGACGTAACCGTTGACAACACTAAAAGCGCATCCCTTACCTACATGGTTAAGGTAATTGACAACTGGCTTGCTAGTGGTGTAAAGACCGTTGAGGATGCGCAAAAGCAAATTGAAAGCCGTAAGGCAGGTAAGCTTCAGCTTTCATCCTTTGATGCAGATGATTTCTTTGCTCATGCTGTACAAAGGTCTAAGGAAAAAATGGCGAAGAATAAAAAGTAATTTGAAGGGGATTTAATATGAGCTTTTCAAAAAAGGTTATTGCCTCTGTCCGTTTGGAATATGACGAAAGACTTGCAAGAAAAAAAGAGGAATACGAGGCTAGAATTAACTATGTGCATAGCAAAATTCCTCAGCTTATTAAGATAGATAATGAGCTTTCTAAAACTGGTGTGAAGATTTTTTCTGCGTCCTTTGGAGATAAGGAAACTCTTTCACAAAGGATTGAGTCGCTTAAAAAGGAAAATTTTGAGCTTCAAGCAAAAAGGGCCTCTCTTTTGGAAAAGGCAGGCTTTCCTCTAGATTATACTAATTTCAAGTATGATTGCGAGGTTTGTAGAGATACGGGCTACACCCACGACGGAATTTGCCCCTGTTACAGAAACGCCCTTGTAAGAAAGCAAATTGAGCAAAGTGGCTTTGCATCTGTAATTGATAAATGTAGCTTTGAGAATTTTAGTCTTGACTATTACCCCAATAAGGATAGTATGAAGGAGGTTTTGGACCACCTAAGAGATTATGCGAATAATTTTTCTCGCTCATCCTCTAGTCTTTTGCTAGTTGGCGCAACTGGTCTTGGTAAGACTCACCTGTCTGCCTCGGTGGCAAGGGTGCTTATTGAAAATGGTCACGACGTGGTATGCGAGTCAGCACAAAATATCTTTTCTAATTTTAATAAGGAAAGATTTGCACAAAGTGAAAGCGATTTAGTTTGCGATAAGTATCTTGAGGCAGAATTGCTTATTATTGATGATTTGGGCGCTGAGGCGGTTACTCAATTCTCTGTTTCTTGCCTTTACAATCTTATCAATACAAGGCTTAACAATGGCTTGCCCACTATTGCAAGCACTAACCTTTCCTCCGGCGAGATTAAAAAGATGTATAATGATAGAATTACTAGCCGTCTTTTTGGCGAGTATGATATTCTAGTTTTTCAAGGAAACGACATTAGAAAATTAAAAAAATAAATTTTTCAAAAAACTATTGACAAGCTAGGTGTTTCGTGTTATAATACCTACGCTAATCCAAAGACAGCAGGTTACGGTAATTGCATTTAGTATGCTTCCTGCCGAGGAAAGAGTTAATATTTTTAATAATTAAATCTTTTTTCGGTATGCATATTTTATGTTTATCGTGAAAAGATTTTTTCTTTTATATGGCTGTTACGGAAATAACTAAGGAGGTTGTTTTTATGCCAAGCAATTCAGTTCTTGAACAAAAGAAGGCCGTTGTTGCTGACCTCGTTGAAAAAATGAAGAGAGCGCAATCAGGCGTTGTTGTTCAATACCAGGGTATCACTGTTGACAATGATACAAAGATGCGTGCCGCTTTCAGAAAAGCAGGCGTTGACTACATGGTTGTAAAGAATACACTTATTGGTCGTGCTTGTGATGAGGTTGGTTACGGTGAAATGAAGGAAAGTCTTAACGGTATGAGCGCTATCGCTTTCGGTTATGATGATCCAATTGCTCCTGCAAAGATTGCTAAAGAATACGCAGATAAGGTTCAAACCTTTGAAATTAAGTGCGGATTCCTTGACAATGCTGTTGTAAGCGCTGACACAGTAAAGGCTCTTGCTGATATCCCATCAAGAGAGGTTCTTCTTGCAAGATTCTTGGGAAGCATTCAAGGTCCTATCTCAGGCTTTGCTCGTGCTATTCAAGCTGTTATCGACAGCAAGGGTGGCGAGGCTGCTGCTGAATAAGGCTTAACATATTGCCTTGCATTTCTTTGCAAAAATATGTACATTAAATTAAATTAAAAATTATTTAAATTTACGGAGGATTATTTATCATGGCTAACGAAAAGATTACAAATATCGTTGAAGAAATCAAAACTCTTACTATTCTTGAGCTTGCTGACCTTGTAAAGGCAGTTGAGGAAGAATTTGGCGTATCTGCTGCTCCTGTTGCAGTTGCAGGTGCTGCTGTTGCTGCTGCTCCTGTTGAGGAGAAGACAGAATTTGACGTTGTTCTTGTTGATGCAGGTGCATCCAAGCTTAACGTTATTAAGGTTGTTCGTGAGATCACAGGTCTTGGTCTTAAGGAAGCTAAGGAGCTTGTTGAGTCTGCTCCAAAGACACTTAAGGAAGCAGTTTCTAAGGAAACAGCTGAAGGCATCGCTAAGCAACTTACAGAAGCTGGCGCTAAGGCGGAGGTTAAGTAATTTAAAAAACAATTTCCTAAAAAAAGGACTACCGTTTGGTAGTCCCTTTTTTATCTTAATCTTTTGTAATGTGCTTCAAAAAATTGATCTTTATAAATTTACCGAGCTTGCTTCTCAAGACCTTATCAGTATCATAAGAAAATTTTTTCATTAAGCTATTAAGACTATCTTTTAAAAAATTAGCGTGTTTTCGTTGAGCAAAACACGCTAATTTCTCACTTCTTTTTATTCCTTTTGGCTACAATAGGGGTTACTGTGCTTTTATGTTTTTTTAGTGGAGATTCTAATTTCTCTTGCTTTGGTTCTTCCACCTTGGGTTCCTCTGCCTTTGGTTCCTCTGGCGTGGGCTCCTCTGCCTGTGGTGCTTCAGGCTGTGGGTCTTTATTTGGAAGCTTGTTTTCGTATTTAGATAGGTCGGTTTTCATTTTGATTTGGATTTTTGTCTTTTTTCTCTTGGGGTCCTTTTCGTCAAGGACCTTATCTATTACACGAATTAAGCCCTCGGTGTCGCTAACTATGTAGTCGGCGCCTGCCTCTCTTAAAACCTGCTCGGTGCGATAGCCCCATGTAACGGCTATTGAAAGCATACCTGCATTATGGGCAGTTTTAACGTCAACGTCGGAGTCACCAACAAAAATACAATTTTCAGGCTTGGCACCTAGTGCCTTAGCCACTAAAAGCGCACCCTCGGGGTTTGGCTTTTTAGGTAGGTCGTCTCTGTTGCCTAGAGTACATTTGAAAAGCTTTTTACCAAATAGCTTTTCTGTAAGAGCACGAACGAATTTATCCTGCTTATTTGATAAAACGCCTAGTCTTATTTTTCTTTCCTTAAGTCCACCTAACGCCTCGGGAATACCGTCAAAGGGATAGGTATCGTTTGCATAGCATTTTGAATACTCGTCCTCGTAGGTTGCAAGGGCGCTATCTACCACAAGGTCTATATCTTGAAGCTCCTCGGGAAGTGATTGACGAACAAAATTCCTAGCACCATTGTTGATAAAGCGAATAAGCTCACCCTTTGTGCGCGTATCATAGCCTAGCTTTTTAAGCATATTATTCATAGCGGTGCCTAGATCGTCCATTGTGTCAGCTAGAGTGCCGTCTAAATCAAAGATTACTGCGAATACCATATTTACCTCCTTTGTAGTCTTTACTTTAATATTGTAGCATACATTTTGAGAAATTTAAAGTCCTTTATTATATATTAATGTTGCTTTTTTTAATTTGCTATGTTAAAATTATTTTGTAATATGGGTAAATAGGAGCTTTTATGAAAATTTATAATTCTGCAATTGACCTAATTGGAAATACACCCTTAGTTGAGCTTGGAAATATTGAAAGGGAGCTTTCTCTTACAAGCAAAATTTTTGCTAAGGTTGAATATTTTAACCCCTGTGGCTCGGTTAAGGACAGGGCTAGTCTTTATATGATAAACGAGGCTGAGAAAAAGGGGCTTTTGAAAAAGGGATCAACTATCATTGAGCCTACCTCGGGCAATACTGGTATTGGGATGGCTATGATTGGTGCACTACGTGGCTATTCTGTTATTATTGTTATGCCTGATAATATGTCAAGGGAAAGAATTTTATCAATTGAAGCATATGGCGCAAGGGTTGAATTGACTCCTGCTAGTCTTGGTATGAGTGGGGCAATTGAGAAGGCTAAGGAATTATCATTGCAAATTGAGGGTAGCTATATTCCTTCACAATTTGATAATTTTGATAATTCTCTTGCCCATTATGAAACGACGGGTCCTGAGATTTATAGCTCGCTTGAGGGCAAGATAGACTATTTTGTTTGCGCCTTTGGTACAGGTGGGACAATTAGTGGTGTTGCAAGGTATCTTAAGGAGAAAAATCCTAATATAAAAGTAGTTGGCGTTGAGCCTCTTTCCTCACCATTTATTTCTAAGGGTGCTAGTGGCACGCACAAGATTCAAGGCATTGGTGCCGGCTTTAAGCCTGAGATTTTAGACCTTGATTTGATTGACGAGATTATTTGTGTAAGTGACGAGGACGCATACAAATTTGGTGCTATGCTAGCAAAAAAGGAGGGACTCTGTGTAGGAATTTCCTCAGGTAGCGCTCTTTGTGCAAGTGTTGAGATTGCAAAAAGACATAAGGGTGCAAGCATAGCTACACTCTTTGCCGATAGCGGACTTAGGTATTTATCCGTTGACGGATATTTTAAAGGAGAATGAAAATGAGTGAGAATAAAAAAGCGACTACACCCTTTTTCAAAAGACTAACTGACCCAAATTACGAGCCAAATTCTATTGGCGAACGAGTAATGCGTGGCTTTTGGTCTTACATAGTTATAACTGTCGGTACTCTTTTAATTGCTTGTGGAGTTTACTTCTTTAAGTTTCCTAACCACTTTACAGTTGGTGGCGTAAGCTCGCTTTCAGTTGTGCTTACTCACTATTTTCCACAGATTAACGAGTCCATATTTATGGGTATTGCAAACGTGCTTTTGCTAATTGTGGCATTGATTATTTTCGGTAAGGACTTTGCTATTAAAACAGTATATTCAAGCCTTTTGCTTTCTGCCTCAACTATTGCTATGGAATATATTTATCCTATTGAGGAATCACTAACAGGGGATAAATTTCTTGACCTTTTGTTTACAATTGGTGGTATTGCAATTGGTAGTGCTATTTTGTTTAGTCAAGAGGCAAGCTCCGGTGGTACTGATATTATTGCTATGATTCTTAAAAAGTTTACTAGTGTAAATATCGGCACTGCTCTTTTGATAACTGACGTTATTTTGGTTGTTTTGGGTACTATTGCCTTTGGCATTGAGATAGGTCTTTATTCTCTTTGTGGTCTTGTAATTAAGTCCTTTATTGTTGATAACGTAATTGACGGCTTTAACTTAAATAAATGCTTTATTATAGTTACTGACAGAGACGTTGAGCTTTGTGAGTTTATTAACAATCAGCTACACAGGGGTGCTACGGTTTCAATGTGTACGGGCTCCTTTACTCACGATAATAAGAGAATGATTATTACTGTTTTGAATCGTCAACAGGCTTCACAGCTAAAGAAGTTTATTAAGAAAACTGACCCACAGGCGTTTAGTATAATTACCAACTCAACGGATATACTTGGAAAAGGATTTAGAATAGTTTGATTTACACGCCTCTCTGTGCGAGGCTACACCTCATCCGTCAGCTTTACTGACACCTTCCCCTCAAGGGGAAGGCTTTAAAACTCAACGGATATTTTAGGAAAAGGATTTAGAATAGTATAGACAAGGTGTACTACACCTTGTCCAACGAAATCCTCTTACGAGGATGAAATCAACTGTGTTGATGAAGTCACTTCGTGATGAAGTCCTCGCTACGCAAGGGTTAATACTACCCATCCGTCTTTTGCTACGCAAAATCCACCTCACCTCACAAGGGTAGGCAAGTATTTTAATTTGCTTCAGCAACATCATTTGACCACAGGTCAACATTATTTGTATCAACGATACAACTAACAAAGGGGTTTTTATGGATAATAAAATTAAAGAAAAAAAGAGTGGGAAGTTTCTTGCTACTCTTATAATATTTAGCTTAATAGGTCAGGTTGCCTGGGTTGTAGAAAATATGTATTTCAACGTATTTATCTACAATATGTTTTCGGCAAGTGAGACTCAAATTTCATTGATGGTTGGTGCCTCATCTGTGGCAGCGACACTGACTACTCTTTTAGTAGGGGCACTTAGTGACAAGGTTGGTAAGAGAAAAATCTTTATTTGTCTTGGCTATATCCTTTGGGGAGTGTCTATTTTAGCCTTTGCTTTGGTAAGAGCAGATATAATTGGTGGGCTATTCCCTACGGTTGCATCTGTTAGTGCTGTATGTATTACAATTACTATTATTCTTGACTGCATAATGACATTTTTTGGGTCAAGTGCAAACGATGCCTGCTTTAATGCTTGGCTAACTGACTCAACAACTGAGAAAAACAGAGGTATGGCAGAGGGTATCAATGCTATGATGCCTCTTATGGCTATTCTAGTTGTATTTGGTGGGGCTATGCTAATTCCTATCAAGAATACAGAGATTAGCTACTGGACTATTGTCTTTTGTGTAATTGGCACACTTGTAATTTTGATTGGTGCTTTAGGCTTCTTTATTATAAAGGACCCTAAAATTGAGACACAGGGTAACCAAAATTACTTTGGTAATATTATTTACGGCTTTAAGCCTTCGGTTATAAAATCTAATCCCTTGCTTTATATTTACCTTTTGCTATTTACTGTTTTTGGTATTTCCATTCAAGTATTTATGCCTTACCTAATTATCTATTACGAGCGTGGCTTACAGATGGCAGACTACGTATTTATTATGGCACCCGCTATTGTGCTAGCTGCTGTATTTACTGCTATTTGGGGTAGGATATACGACAAGTGGAAATTTAACAAAACTATTATCGTAAGCGTTGCACTTTTGATAATTGGCTACGTTATTTTGTTCTTTACAAGTGGTAAGGTGCCTGTATTTATTGGGTCACTTCTTATGATGTGTGGCTTTCTCTCTGGTAATGCGGTATTCGGTGCAGTTATAAGAGATAACACACCTGAGAATAAGTCGGGTATGTTTCAAGGCCTTAGAATTGTTGGTCAGGTTTTAATTCCTGGTATTGTTGGCCCTGCAATTGGCGCATTTGTTTTGCGTGATGCTGAAAAGGTGCTAATTGACGGTGTTTCCACCTTTATTCCTAATGCAAGTATATTTATGGGCGCTTTAGTGGTTGCACTTGTGCTTTGTTTACTTCTTGTGGGCGCTTATTTCCTAATTCGTCGTTTGAAAAAAGGGTGATTAAATGAAGATAAAGCATTTATTAACTAAAGAGGGCAAGGAATTAAAGGGAAATGAATATGACCTTTATCCTAGACCTCAATTAAGACGTGAGTCCTTTTTCTCCCTTAATGGTGAGTGGGATTTTACATTTGGAGAGGATAAAACAAAAATTATTGTGCCTTATCCCCCTCAATCGATTCTTTCCGGAGTTGGCAAGGAATTTAAGGACAACGACCTTTTAATTTACAGTCGCACCTTTACTCTGCCCTCTGATTTTTTGAAGGAAAGAGTTATTCTAAATATTGGTGCAATTGACCAAAAATACTCTATTTTTATTAACTCTCAATACGTTGACACTCTTGTTAGCGGTTATATTGCTAATTCAATTGATATAACCGATTATTTAGAGGAAGAAAACAAAATTGAAATAAGAGTAACGGACAATTTGAAAAAGCATATTTACCCCTACGGAAAGCAAAAGCACAAGCGAGGGGGTATGTGGTACACCCCTGTGTCGGGAATTTGGCAAAGCATTTGGCTTGAATCGGTGCCATATAACCATATTAAGTCCTTAAGGATTACTCCCGACAAGGACACGGTTGAGATTTTAGCCTTTGGCGTTGATAAGGCTACTCTGTCCCTTGACCTAGGTGAAAAAACTCTTGACTTCCCTATGGAAAAGGTGTTTTGTGATGTTTGTGGGGTAAAGATAAAAGTAGTGGACCCTGTATTTTGGTCCCCCGAGTGTCCACATTTATACAATTTTAAGGTTAAGACTGACAAGGATTTGGTTTCCTCCTATTTTGCACTTCGCACAATTGACGTGCGTGAGGTTGACGGGGTAAAGCGACTTTGTCTTAACGGCAAGCCCTACTTCTTCCATGGACTTTTGGACCAAGGCTATTTTAGCGATGGTATTTATACTCCTGCAAGTCCTGATTTGTACAGACAAGACGTACAGAAAATGAAGGACCTAGGCTTTAATACTCTAAGAAAGCATATTAAAATTGAGCCTGAGTGGTTTTATTATGAGTGCGACAAGCAGGGTATGGTTGTTTTTCAAGACATGGTAAACAATGGAAGGTATAGCTTTTTCCTTGATACTGCCTTGCCTACTATTGGCTTAAAGAATTTGCCCGAGAGAAAACGCACTAAGAAGGAAAGAGATGCCTTTGTTTCCTGTATGAAGAGTACGGTTACACAGCTATATAACCACCCCTGTATCTGTTATTGGACTATTTTTAACGAGGGCTGGGGTCAATTCTCAAGTGATGAAATGTATGATTTGCTATCCTCTCTTGACAAGACAAGAATTATTGATACTAACTCTGGTTGGTTTGGTAAGCACAAAAGTGACGTTTTGTCCTTGCACGTTTACTTTAAGCCTGTAAAGCCTATAAAGAGCGACTTGCCTATTGTGTTAAGTGAGTTTGGTGGCTATTCCTACAAGGTTGAGGGTCACGTGGCAAACGAAAAAAACACCTACGGCTATAAGCTTTTCAACGACCAAAAGGATTTTGAAAATGGACTTATCGACCTTTACGAAAGGGAGATTGTCCCCTTTGTAAAGACTGGTCTTTGTGCCTCGATTCTTACACAGGTAACTGACGTTGAGGACGAAACAAATGGTCTTTTGACCTACGACCGAGTGGTATGCAAGGTTGACAAGGACAAAATGGTTGCACTTGCAAAAGAATTAAAAATATGAAAAAAGAGGTTGTATTACAACCTCTTTTATTTCTTTAATGATTTTGGGTCGATGCCTGCGCTTTTTAGGTCGGCATTTACGTGGTTGAGTCTTGACACCATTTTCATAAGTGAGATAAATACGAAAAGGGACAAAAGCCCGATAGCTACCATTAAGCCGATATACAATGCGATATGCACCTCGCCATAGAGGACAAGGGCAACTATTGCGCCGATATCAAGCAAGCCCCACAAGACAGCTGGAATTACGCCTGCCTTTATAATTGTTTTTTTAGAGCGAGAAACCTGCTCCTTTAATTCTTCCTTAGACATTCTTTTAATGGAAGCATTTAAAATCTTTTTGCTTCTAGATTTCATAGCAACACCTCATTTCCAAAATATTGTATCATACTTTATTATTTTTTGCAAGTCTAAAAGAGTCTTAAAAGGCACATAAATCCAATTAAGATTAAAAGGAAGCTAAAGTTGAATATTGAAAACTTAACTATGTAGCCCTTTACGCCCTGTGGGTTATGACTTGCGTACTCTCGAAGAGTTATTAGACTAGCTAGCGAGGAAATAAGCGTGCCTACTCCACCGATATTAACGCCTAGCAAAAGTCCCTTATAGTCGGTTGTGAATTGGGACAATAAAATCGCGCTTGGTACGTTACTTATAAACTGACAAGAGATTGCCGAGGCTATCATTGTATCAAGCTGTAAAAAGCCCTCAAGTAGTATTCTTACCTCCTCTATTCTTGCCATATTTCCTGAGAAAATAAAGAAGAAAGCAAAGGTTAAAAGTAAGGGGTAATCTACCTGTAAAAGTGCACGTCTATCCATAAATAAAAGGACAATTGGTATAATTACTAGTCCTATTGGGTAAGGCACACCTCGGAAAACCACCACAATTGAAAGGGCAAAAAGCAAAAGGTAGATTATTGTTTTGAGGGGTGGCAGGGCAACCTTGTCGCCCTCGATTTTTATTTCTTCCTTTTTGACAAAGACTAGTGTGCAAAGGGTGATTAGCGCAACGGACAAAATAAATGGGGGTGCCATTATTCCCATAAACTCAAGGTTGTCAATGGCGAATTTTGAATACAGGTATAGGTTTTGTGGGTTGCCGAAGGGGGTAAGCATACCACCTAGGTTGGCAGAAATGTTTTGCATAATAAAGGTGTATGCCATATATTTTTCCTTGCCTGTTTCCTTTAAAACAAGGTAGCCAAGAGGCAAAAAGGTCAAAAGCGCCATATCGTTGGCAATTAGCATTGAACCTATAAAGGTGATATATAAAAGTGCAAGGACGCACATTCTTGTATTCTTGAAAATCTCTACTATTTTTCTTGCAATGGTAAAGAAAAAGCGAATGTTTTTAAGGGCGCATACCACGGCTAAAACAAGGAATAGACAGGAAAGGGTTTTTAGGTCAAAATATTCAAGGTATTTTGCATCTGGTGGCACGATAAAGCAGGTTACAGTGGCACAAAGACAAGCTATTAGCATAACTATATTCTTTTTGGAAAATGCAAGGACTAGGTCCCTTGCGTGGACTAGCACTTTTATGAAATTGAAGTTATGATTCTTGTGTCCTACTGCCCTCATTTTGACTAGCTCCCTTCCCTCTTTTAAAAATAATCCTTGGAAAGTATACTATTAAATTTAATTTTTGTCAAGTATTACTTGAAGTATTTTTAATTATAATATATAATTAACTTGTAAGAATTTTTTGGAAGGTGCTTTTATGAAAAAAGTTTTTGTTGTTGGTAGCTTAAATACGGACCTTGTAATAAACTCACCCTATATGCCTCTTGGTGGTGAAACTATTCGTGGAAATGGCTTTATGACTAACTGTGGTGGCAAGGGTGCCAATCAAGCCTATGCCTGTGGTAAGCTAGGTGGCAAGGTTTACATGTGTGGCTGTGTGGGTGACGACGACTTTGGAAAAATGGCAGTTAGCAATCTACAAAACGTCAACGTAAACACAGATTTTATATATGAAATTGAAAAAACACCCACAGGAGTGGCTGTAATTGTGGTTACTGAGGGTGAAAACCGAATTATAATTGATAGTGGCGCAAACGGATTTTTGACAAAAAATCACATTGATTCCGCCTTGTCGGTTGCACAGTCTGGAGATATTTATTTGACTCAGCTTGAAAATCCTATTGATATAATCGGCTATGGCCTAAAGGTGGCTAAGGAAAAGGGGCTTATAACTGTATTAAACCCTGCCCCTGCATCCCTTGATATTGTAAAATATCTTGAATTTGTTGATATTATAACGCCTAATGAAACTGAGCTTTCTATTTTAGGTGGCAAGGAGGTGCTTTTTGATAAGGGCATTGAGACGGTTATTACTACTCTTGGTGGTAGTGGCTATGAAATAGCAACTAAGGACAAATCTAAAATTTACCCTTGTATTAAGGTTGACGTCCTTGACACAACGGCGGCGGGTGATACTGCCTCCGGTGGACTTTGCTTAGGTCTTGCACAGGACTGGAGTATTGAAAAATCTATTGAGTTTGGCTCGGTTTGTGCATCTCTTGCTTGTACTAAGCGAGGCGCACAGCAAAGCGTGCCCTTCCTTGACGAGGCACTTAAATATTTGAAATAGGAGACTTTTATGGTATTGGGAAATAATCCTGTTTTGACAGGCTTTCACCCTGACCCTTGTATTTTAAGGGTGGGTAATGATTATTATATTGCGACCTCAACGTTTCAATGGTTCCCCGGGGTGGAAATTTATCACTCAACGGACCTTATAAATTGGGAGGTATTGCCCTCGCCTCTTAGCCGTGTATCTCAACTAGATATGCGTGGCAATCCTAACTCGGGGGGAGTGTGGGCGCCTTGCCTTTCCTACTGTGATGGTACGTATTATTTGATATATACTAACGTTAAAAACTTCCATGGAATTTTTAAGGACACTCATAACTATTTAGTTACTGCAACAAATATAAATGGTCCTTGGAGTGAGCCTATTTATCTTAATTCAAGTGGCTTTGACCCCTCACTTTTCCATGATGATGACGGACGAAAATATCTTGTCAATATGCGTTGGGACCACAGAATGGAAAAGAATGACTTTTCCGGTATTCTTCTTCAAGAGTATAGCGAAAAGGAAAAAAGACTAGTTGGTCCTGTCTATGAAATTTTTAAGGGTACGGAAGTTGGTGCAACCGAGGCACCTCATATTTACAAGAAAAATGGCTATTATTACCTAATGGTTGCCGAGGGTGGCACTATGTATAATCATGGTGTTTTGCTTGCTAGGTCTAAAAATCTTTTAGGTCCTTATGAGGCAGATACTCCTCTTTTGACTGTAAGAGACGATAAGGAAAGCTATCTTCAAAGGACGGGACACGGCTCCCTTGTGGAAACTCCCGAGGGGGACTTATACGTTGCTTATCTTTGTGGCAGACCTACGGGGGATAAGAAAAGGTGTATTCTTGGTCGTGAAACCTGTATTGCTAAGGTTAAATGGGTTGATGGTTGGCTAAGGCTAGCTGAGTCAAAAACTACTACACCACCTCTTACTTATTCCGTTAATTTGCCTCAAAATGACAAAAAACGGGACACAGGGGTTGACTTTTTCAAGGGTGTGCTACCTTATAAGTACAAAACCTTAAGAATACCCTTTGAGGAATTTGGTAGCTTTACCAAGGACGAGGGCTACTTAAGGCTATACGGCTATGAAGCGCCTACTAGCTGGAATAAGCAAGCCTTGGTTGCAAGACGACTTCAGCACTTCAATGCCGAGGCTACGATTAAAATGACCTTTAGCCCTAAGACCTTTCAGCAAATGGCAGGACTAAACGTAATTTATGATACCTATAATTTCTTCTATTTGTATATGTCAATTGACGAGTGTGGGGACAACGTGCTAAGGATTATTGTAAGAGATAGCTTTAATTTTTACAATCCTGTTGGCTACGTGTCAATTGGTAAGAATAGCACTGCTTGGCTAAGGGTAAGAATTAAAGAGGACTTAACTCTTCAATTTTACTATTCCTTAAATGGTGTTGACTTTTTCGAGATAGGCGGTGTGCTCGACTGCTCTAACCTTACTGACGAGGCCTATTGCGATATAAATCACGAGGGGCACACGGGTACGTTTATTGGAATGGCTTGTACCGACCTTACTGGTGGCACAGGCACTGAAAACGGTCGTGCTTATGCCGATTTTGAATTTTTTGAGTATAAGGTATTAGACAAGTAAAACTACACCTCATCCGTCAGCTTCGCTGACACCTTCCCCTCCGAACAAAGGGGAAGGCTTTGGCACAGGCACTGAAAACGGTCGTGCTTATGCCGACTTTGAATTTTTTGAGTATAAGGTATTAGACAAGTAAAACTACACCTCATCCGTCAGC
>JAFQEG010000031.1 GCA_017399145.1 Clostridia bacterium
GACTCGAAATCAGTTTGCCATAACTGGCACGTGAGTTCGAATCTCACCGCTTGCGCCAAAAAGGGACACATTTTGTGTCCCTTTATTTTTTGCGTATGATGAGGCTCGCCTTTTCTATGATTTATACCCCAAATAGCAAGATTTGTTTTTTTCTTTTGGAACAATCAAGCTAAGTTGATTTATGTTTGTGACAGGATAATTTATTTATTGAGTTTTTTGAAACTGTCTATTATTTCTTTATTAGGCGTGTAGAATTCTGCTGATTGCATATTGAGCGCTTCATATTTATGAAGTCCCATTTTGTGATATGGTAGAACCTCTACATTCGAAACATTTATTTGCAACATAAAGTCCTTAATTTTAAAGATTTCACTATCCTCATCATTGAAACCACCTATTAGCGGTATTCTTACTACTATTTTACCTTTAAAGCTTTTAGATAATTTTTTTAGATTTGATATAATTGTAGCATTAGATACACCAGTAAATTTTTCATGCAAATCTTCACTTATACATTTTATATCGTATAGAAATGTGTCGGTATAAGGAATTATTTTTTCAAAATACTCATATGGAACATTTCCTGCGGTATCAACTGCAGTATTGATATTGGCTTTTTTACATATTTTTAAAATTTCAGTTAAAAAGTCGATTTGTAGCATGCATTCACCACCAGAAAATGTAACGCCACCATTTGAACTTTCGTAATAGGACTTATCCTTAATAATTATTTCAAAAAGCTCGCTAATCGTGTATTCCGCGCCACATATTTCTAAGGCATAGCTTGGGCAATAAAGCACACATTTGCCACACAGAGTGCAGTCCTTTTGATTGTACGGGCAAATTCGTGCACATTTACCACACCCTACGCATTTATCCTTATAAAAAAGCTTTTGAATACCTTTAGATATGCCTTCGGGATTGTGACACCATTTGCATTTAAGGTTACAGCCCTTAAAAAACACCGTTGTACGTATTCCGGGTCCATCAACATAGGAACCTCGTTGAATATCAAAAATAGTAGCAGTAAGCATCTTGTTCCTCAACAGTTCAAATTGTAATTGTGTAATCTTTTTTGCACCCGTAATCGTAACTATGAATTTGTTTCTGAAAATCCACAGTGCACTTCTCTTATTTACAGGTTAACATTCGCATAGGATTTATAATCATTAGTTTGTCTGATAGTGAATGGTGCAATTTGGGCAAAATGTAGTCAAAACAGTAAGAAAACCTCGGTTGCTTACATATTTTAGGCTCGGCCTCAAAGCCATTGAAAAATTGGGCATCATGAGACAAAAGTATTTGATCCTCATAACCTGCTCTGCATAGTTCCAAAATACCATTCGTCTTTTTCGTTATGTATTCTGCGGAGTTTTTTTCATAGAGTCTGTCAAGACCGATATAACAACCGTACGATGCGATTTGTTTTACATATTCCAAATCATCCGTATCACTCAAATGACCTACGGTTACAGTGTTCGGTTTCACGCCCTCCAAAAATAGTATTTCGAGAGCTTTGAAGGCGTTTTTATTTTCTGCGTTCGTATGCAATACGATTGGAATCCCCAAATACAGATGTGTTTTCGCACAAGCACGTAAAAGTTTTTCTTGAAAGTTGCTTATCGTTTCATTCTTTACTGCACATTTTATGATTCCTGCATTCGCCGTGCGAACATCGGCAATCATATACTCACAAAGCTGTTCTGTAGAAGTATTATATAGTACTGGCTCATCCGTGTAATAAAATCCTGTAGAGCAGATGATGTTGACCGAGCTTTGCTCGGACACTTTTTTCAGCATTTCAATATCTCTACCTATGTTGATCGGTGTGCAGTCAACAAAAGTATTTAAGCCGTATTTTTCCTTCAACTCTCGCAGATATGTAGAAGAGATTATTACAAGATCGTTCTTATCAAGATACTTGTTTCCTGCCATTTGGAAAACATATTCGCTGTAACAACAGATATGTTCGTGAGGAAGAGTGATGCCAAGAGCATCTTCTTTTATATTGCCCAAAACTGTCCTTATCATTTGTGCTCCGTTCTTCTTATAATATCATCCTGTATGCTATCCTTCAGCTTTACAAAGTAGTCTGAAAAGCCTGTGACTCTGACGCGTAAATTTCCGTAGTCCTCTGGGTTATCTTTTGCCTTAATTAAGTCTTCCCTTGATACATAGGTGAGTTGAAAATGTACGCCTCCGTTTTGAAAATAAGTCAAGAGCAAATCAACGGTCTTTTCAAAATTATCATCGTTTTTGATTAACTGTTCATCAATCATAATATTCGTAACTGTGGAGCCACAGCCAATTCCGTGTTCGTCCATTTTAGCTAATGAGTTTAAAAGTGCGCTAAGTCCGTTTCTGTCCTTTCCTTGACTCTGCCCGATACCGAACTTTAGCATTTCACCCTCTGCGCGCCCGTCGGGAGTTGACTTCGTGCCCTCGCCAAACCACCTATGGTGCTCATTGTAGCCAAGCAAGTCGCCAACCAACCATTGGTATCCAAAGAGATTTTTCTTACCTAAAAGGTGTTTATATAGACTATTATAAAGCATTTTAGCAACCTGATTTGACACATTATCATCATTACCAAAGAAGCTGCATTTTTTGGTAATGAGTAGTCTCATATCCTCATAGCCAACCCAGTCTGCTTGTAATGCTGATATCAGCTCCTCCATAGTAAACATCTTCATATCAAAGACCATTTGCTTAACCACAATCAGACTATCTATCAGATTGGTCATTCCTATTAGCATAGGAGATGCAGTTACAGTATTTCCACCGCCCTGTGTCAGACTTTTTGCGTTTTCTATGCAATCGTTAAAGAAAAGGCTTGATATATAGTTTATATCCTTGCTTCTTTCAAGGTTGTACATATCGTCGTATGCATAAATTTTGTCAAGGTCAGAATATAGCTCCGTTTCAAACGCAGTGTAAAAATCCTCAAAGGTGTCGATGCTTTCGATTTTTTTACTTTTTTCGTGGAATAATGTTTCAATACATTTTAGGATGTTCCCCTTTGATGTGCTTCCTGTAATGGCACCTAAAAATGCAGGCTCATTACAGCCAACAGTGGTGTACGAAACTGCCCTTTCGTATGGTATGCCACATATTTCCGTATAGCATTTTATCCTCTTTTCGTCATTGGTAAATGCTATACGCTTGTGTGGGTCCTGTCTTTCCTTATCTAGCACATAATATAGCACCGCTTTAGGTGTTTTTTTAGTCCAGCGAAGCGTTACCTGAGGGATATATGTAGGTAATTCTGTAAGTGCTTCTATAATCAGTCTTGATAAATCGTTAAAACCGTCCTCTCCGTTTGGAAGATAGCCGCCTATGCAAAAGTGAGATTCTCCACCTCTTGTAAAGTGTGGGGAGCCTACATATGTACAGGCTTGAAGCATTAAAAACAACTCCTGTAAATATTCCTTAGCTTCCGCTTCTGTTAATGTACCGTTTTCTATGTCGTTTATGTAAAATGGAGTTAAGTATCTATCAAGAGTGCCTATACTATCGGGGTCAGCACTAAAACAAACATATATTGTCAAAATTGCTTCGTAGAAATTTCTCGGTGGATTTTTAGGTGAGTGGATAAGTGCTTTTTCAAGCTTTTCAAGTCGTCTGTTTGCTTCAATGTCGGTTGTGTTTTTGGAAAACTCGTGCACTCTTTCGGCACATTTTTCAGTCCATTTTATAAGTACTTTTGCTACTGTTTTGAGGCTGTCAAGAAACTCAATCCCTTCGGGTTTTTGATGGCTTTCAAGAGATTTATCAATATCGTTTATAATTCCTATTATGCCATTTTCGAGAACTCGCTTGTAGTCGGCGGTTGCGTGCTGCCATTCCATTGTGGATAGATTATCTATTGGTTTTAAATAGTATTTATCAAGTGCTTTTTGGTTGTTTTTGTGTCCGCCTCGTTTAAAGGCATCACCTACTACACTCCCGTCAAAAAGGAAATTACCTGTAAAAGCAGAATATTCGACGATTTTCGGTTCTTGATTCAATATATATTTACATAAGTGCTCAACCTCGTTCTGTTCTTTAGTTAAGTTTTTTTCGTATTCATATTCTGTTTTAACCGTGTCAACATACATTTTACCCTGTAAAACAAGGTCGGTTAATTTTTTTATTCTTTCGGTCATTTTATCTCCAATTTAAAATTGTATTTTTAATATTTTAACATAATAACAATGGAAATTAAACTGATTTTTTAGCCTTTTTGTACTTTTCGGCACTAATTTTTGAGTATATTCTTTATTCTGGGTTGAATTATAAAAATAAATGCTATATAATTTCATTTGGGGGGTGAATATATGAATGATGATTTCCTAATTACCAAAATTCATCAAGTTGTTTTAGTAGGCAAAGAAAAATATCCAGATAAAAAACTTATATTTAACAATACGCTACACTACAATGAATTAATTTTCCATTTTTCAGGCCTCGCTACGGTTTATTTTGGTAACACTGTTATAAAAACTGAAAAAAACACAGTAAGATTTTTGCCGAAGGGAGATGTTTCTCGTTACGAGGTAGTCCGTGATACCATTGGTGAATGTATAGATGTATTTTTTGACACCGATAAGCCAGTCTCCATAGATGCGTTCGCAATTAATGCTAATCATAAAGAGCATATTGGCTTGCTTTTCAAAAAAATGTTTTCGGTTTGGATAAGCAAAGAAGATGGATATTATTTTGAATGTATTTCTCTTCTTAACAAAATTTTTTCAGAGCTTCAAAAAAGAAATTATTTGTCACCTGAGTTATATTCGAAAATTAAGCCGGCTATTGATGAAATCAACAAAGATTTTTTGAGTAAAGATTTAAGAAGTGCTTATTTGGCTTCTGTTTGTGATATTAGCGAATCATATTTAAAAAAATTGTTCAAGAAAAAATTCGGCGTACCTCCTAAAAGATATATTATTCAAAAAAAGCTCAATTACGCATGCGAGCTTTTACTTTTAGGTCGATACTCAATTAACCAAATTGCAGAACTTTGTAATTTTTCAGATGTATACTATTTTAGTAAGCAATTCAAAGAACAAATGAGCGTTTCTCCTACAGAATATATTAAAAAGCACAAATCTTAAGAATAAGATTTGTGCTTTTTGCTAGTCGAAGAGGTTTTGTTGTCTATCTAAACAAGTCAAATGCATTCATTATTACATTTCCACTTCCGTCATCTTTTTGCTCAATCTCATAGTTAGCAGCTTGACCCGATGAAGCAGTTAAAATATCTTCTGTTTCTATAACAGATATTTCAATCTTTGGTGTTACATATTTCATTGTGTTACCTCTTCATCAGTTGAAGGAGCATTTACAATATCGTTATATGAAACGAAGCAGTATTTTTCATTTTCATTAGGTGTGCCGGACTGGAGATAGGAATACTCGGTTGTTTCGCCATCTGTTACAGCTACATATGCACCCATAGCAAGTTTTATGTCTTTGTATTCATCTGTAAAGCCTACTATCTTTAGTTCAAATAATGCGAACTCATAACTTGTGATGTCAGCGTTGATAGCCCCCTCTGCTACTGTGCCATCCTTACTGAATACATCATTATCGCCAAGTCGACTTTGTAGTACTGCAAACACACCATATTTTAAGGTTTTTCCTGTTGCTTCTTCATATTCTGCAATAGCTACATTGTTCACAGCAAAGCCAACCGCAATTCCACCTCTGCCATCCTCAGGAGCAGAGTAACCAAGGCAAGTAAATAAAGCCGGCGCTTCAAGAATAGCTTGTTCACCACAATTACCACAAATTACTGTTTTTTCGCCATTTTGTGAATAGTTGGAGTATACTATTCCAACAAGAATTGCCTTGTCATTATTTAAATAATCATAATCATGAGATGAGACGGTTCCTTCAATTGGTTCATTTGATATTTCGTAACCACAAAAACAGAAGACTGTCTTCATAGAAGGTTCTGTACAACTTGTGCTTGGTGTTATAATTGTTTTTGATATCTCTTCAAAATGAGTAGTGCCATCAATCCACACCTTCTCATTTAAGTTGTAATATTTATTTAACTTGCAAAGATAAATTGTTGTGCCTGCAGATTGATCGCCTGTTACCTCAACTTGAGGTGTTGATGTGGAACCTGCAAATACTATATTTAATTTTGTGCTTTGTGTATTTGTCATCCAAAAATAAGTCATATTACCAAGGTAAACTACCGTTTTAACGCCTGTTCCTTCGTACATTGATGTTGAGTGGGAAGTATAATTAGTGCCAACCACCAATGTTTCATTCATATTGGAACAGCCTCTTATTCCTTCACCCAAACCTGTCAAGGTGCTTGGAAAATAGTACACACTTTCCTTTTCGGGTATATTAGACAGTGTAGAATTTAGAACAAATGGTTCATCTACAAAATACATACTTGTACAATTATTAAATGAGCCACTTGTAGCATTGTTACACATCATTTTTTGAAAGCCGTCAGGTAGATATACAGCTTGGAGTGATGTGCAATGTTGGAATGCAACCGGTTCAATTACAGTAACATTATTTGGCAATGAAATAGCCTTTAGTGATGAGCACTTATAAAAAGCTGCATTTCCAATAGTTGTTATTGCAGAATTTGCAGGAAATTCAACATATTCAAGATTTGCACACTCTCTAAACGCAGAAAATTTATATTGGTCGCTATTAGCAGGTCCCATTAAGTTAATTGACTTTGGTAAAAACGCAGCTCTAATTAAAGAACTTCGGTTAAATGCATTTTGATTAATGCGCTGAATAAATGATGTTCGTCCGTTATAAGTTATTTCAACACCATTGAGGTTTGCAATTACTGCTTTTTCTCTTGTCAAATATTCTGTGCCGTTTTCGTCATAGATTCTGATTGTGCCTATCTCAGCATCGCTATCACTGGATATGTAACAAGCATATGTAACATATGGTGCCTTACTGGTATCTTGGTTATCCGCCCAAACCTTGCACATTTTGTTTTTGCTATTGAGATACCAAATTAGCGGATGATAGTTACCTTCGCTATCTTGTTCCCAAATTGGATACTCTACGCCATCAACATTGTAGGTTCTGTCATAGGCGGGCACTTCCTTTGGTGATTCTGCACTTACAGTCATAGCAATTATGCAAAACAATGCTATCGTCAAAAGTAGTGTTAAAAATAGTCTTTTTTTCATAAAAACTCCTTTAAAATAGTATTTTTCAAGGAAAGTATATCATATTAAAAAACTCTTTCAAATTGACATTTTATCATTTTTGTATTTTTTGGCACAAAAATTTAGTCACTTATCTGGTGTGCCTTGTAACCATAGCATCGCTTTTTGGCGAATTTTACTAGGGTTCAAGTTTCGGTGTCGCTTGATATCATATCATGCAGGGGTTGTGCGTGCAAGAGTTCGAATTGGCATTTCCAGTCGCCTATGAGCTTGGTGTGGGCTTTTGATTTATTGACGATTTTATTGCCATAGGCTGAGGCAAGAAAGTCTATTAGGTCATCCTTGGGGAGAATGAAGTGGCTAAAGTATGTCACGCCCTTGATTTTGCCCAAAATCGTGTACCGACAAGGCTTTGTGCTTCTTTTCTTATCTAACGGAAATTCTAACGAAGCAGGTGTTTTTTCGCCATTTTTGCAAAAGCATCAAAGGTCCAGTATTTACGGGACTTTTCGGACTTTTTATATCTTATAAGTGCTTGATATTGCTCACTTTTTTGGAAAATATTTTCCGCTATCTTCGTATATGTTTTCTTATTTGTCGAAATCCTTCAACCGCTCGAAATCTCGTAGGACGTGAATAGCGTTGCTTGGGTTCAAATCCCAAATCCTGCGCCAAAAGAAACCTAATCCGAACTTGGATTAGGTTTCTTTTTATCCAAGTCGCAGGCTAGCTTTTCAATGGTATGTTGACAGCATTTCAACAATATGCTATGACCACCCCAAAGGGCTCTTATGCTGAAAATTACGCAAAGGAAAAAGGAATCAAGGTTAATTTGATATAATCTAAAGCCGAGTGCAGAAATGCACTCGGCTTTGTTTATATCTCATCATCAGACAATATTTTTTTGCCTAGCTTTTTTTGAATTTTGGAAAAGTACACTTGCTCCTCATAGGTTACTGCTTTGCCACAGTCTGGGCATTTATAAACATATGTAACCAATGTTTGACTATGTATATTAACTATTTTATGTCCTGCTGGTCCAATTTTCATAGTTCTTGAAAAATTCGGGTCTCCCACAGTATAAACATCTACGATTTTATGTCTTTTAAGCTTTTCTCCACAATATCTACAATACATTTTTCTAAATAGCATACCAACAGGTATTTCCATTTTATATCCCATATGTAATCCTCCATTGTGCTACAATTAATTTCATTCACACGGTGACATTTCAGTTTAAACTCTAATTTTGTCGTTTAATTCCACAATCTTTTGAGATTTATCTTTTCCCAGTTGCACAATCATATCAAAATTTCTTTTAGTCATAGAAATTCCTATTTTTTCTCCATTTGAGCCATAAATATATGCCATAGACGAATATGTAATAGTCGGCAACAAAGAATATTGCATCATTTTAATTTCCTTTAATTCGATTTTCTGTATATCTTCCCAACTAATACTGATTTTTCTGCATCTAATAGAATGCTCATTCATCTTTACAATTTTATATGCATAACTGTATATTGCAAAGCAAATAAGATAGAACAAAATGCCTTGTATTGCTACAAATATAAACACCCAAGGCTTCTTTTCTTTTGGCAAAGAAAGAATTACTAATAATTCTATCAACACAAACATCACCGGCGCACTTATTGTGAATGCAACTAATTGTTTATGTGCAAATGCTTTGTATTCCAAAAATATCACCTCGCCACTTTTATTTTATTATACCACACTACACAAGGCATTTCAATAACGCAACAGTTGAATTTTAACACAATTAAATTCAGATTTTCCATTCACCTGCATATTTTTCAAGTTCTTTGGTTATTTCTATAAATCTTTCATTTGTTCTTAAAAAATCAAATTGTGGCTCTTTAAAGAATTTAAGAAGATGGTATGCGGAATTGAACTTGCTATCAAGATGAATAGCCGGTATTTCCGTTCTACCCTTGAAAAGAAGTGAGGAAAACTTAACTTCCTTACATGCCATATATTCTATAAATTTAATTGCATGGGTTGCGCTAAGCTCTATATACGAAATAGCTTGCTTTTCATCATTTTTTCTTGCACTATGACTTGCTAAAACCTTGTATGAGTCACAAAGCGTTTCATTATAAAAGCCATAGTCCTCGGCTTCAAAAATCAATTTCAAAAAATTGATTTGTTTTTTCACAAGCTCTGCTCTTTCATCACCGGTGTATAGCCACTCTCCCGACTCCATTCGATAATTACACTTTATTCTATTTGCCATTGCTTGTACATGGTCATAAAGCAGAACATTCGTTGCCAAATCTCTTAATTTTTCGCCCCTATAAATCAATTCTAAAAGAGACTCTCTACTTAATGGGTAAGATGGCATTTTGTTAGCTAGCTCGATAGCTCTATCTTCATTTCCAATGTCGCTATAAATTATGCAAAGCTTTTGAATAGTGGTTGCACGAATACTGAAATCGTCACATTCTGCAACAATCTTTTCTCCAAGCCTTATAATTTCTTCCTCGTTCTTTTTTGCCTCTTCCTTAGATAGCAAATCCCTCTCTAATTCAAGCACATGAACATAATCACACATAATACCATAGTTGTTCGGAAATCGTAATAGTCCCTGCTTTAATATTTCTTTACCTTCTAAAACGAAGCCACGAGTATAATATTTTCCCGCCTCAGCTCTGATATTTTCAATTTCCATATTCTTTTTCGTCAAATCAATTTCAAGCAATTTATCAGATGAAACATCAAAAACATTGCAGATAACAGGAATCATTGTTATATCAGGCATAGTTTTACCTATTTCCCATTGAGAAACGGCAGAAATTGTTACATTCAAGCATTCTGCTAAATCCTCTTGTGTCATATTTTTGCTTTTTCGCAAATCCCTAATTTTTTCACCTATACTCATAATATTTTCCTTTTTGTTGTATTCAAAAGCGCCCTTGTACCTTAATTATACAACATATTACCACCAAATAAAAGTGAGCATTTCTAAAATCCAATTAAAGAGTTGCTTTAATTTTTAAGAATTTTGTTGACTTGCAATAAAAATAAAAAAGAACGCAAACCGTGGTGTTCGGTTTACGTTCCTCTTGGCGTGCCAAAAAGGTACACATTTTGTGTCCCTTTATTTTTTGCATAAGTGGTGATGATGAGGACTCACCTTTTTCTTTGATTACCGCAAGACTTTATTTAAATGTTATTGTGAAAATAATACAAAGTGCAAGACTCAATGTCAAAAATATACACATCATAGCACTCGTATTGCTCATACTGACTTTCTCCTATAGGCTCGCCCATTTTATCGTAAATATAGAAAAAATCACCCTCATTAATTATTGTACGATCAAGGTCATAATTTTTCACAAGTTCCCGACCCTCTTTGGTTGAAGGGCTCTCCGAAATCAAATTAACCCAGTTGTCAAAATTATCAATGTAACCGTTCAACACAACTATATCAGTTTCCGCAACAAATTTAAAATACTCATTATCTTTTATACTTGGCACTCCACTAAAATAGTATTTTCCATAATCTGTATAGTCTTGAAATACACCGCTTGAATAAAATTCCTCTTTTTCATATTCGCCTAATGTGCTAATAACAATCTTTCGACGTGGTGTAACGTTAAAGCAAGAACAAAGTAAAACAACTGTAAATAATGCTACAAAAAACAATGATATTATTTTAAAATATTTTTTCATAAATGCTCTCCAATTCTAATTACTATCAATCGAATTATATCACAACACATAAAGCATTTCAATAACGCAACAGTTGATTTTAAATATAAACCACTTAAACGAGTACAAAATGCACTCGTTTAAGTTTATTTAATCTATAAATATCTACTTGAATTTTCACATTATTTTCTTTTGATAATAAATTTTTTCCGATTTATTACCACATATAATGTTATAGATGCGACAAATATTATTTCAAAAATCACAAATAAAACGATTACAAAAACAAATGCTCTTTGTGAATTATAATGTTCAAAGCTTCTGTACACGTCGTTTTCAGTGCGAGCATCTACAACCTTCTTTTCGCCCCATATGTTTTCGTAATATTTAATAGTAAGTACGTCGTTAATTTTTATAGATTCGTTTAATTCTCTATTTGAACACTCGGAGAATGCCCCTCTTTCATCAAACTGATATTCATAAGAGTCAGCTATAATAGCAAATTTGTATTCGGAAACGAGGCGCCTTTCATACTTTGTTTCTTCTACTTTTACAACTATTGTTTTGGTTTCATCTTCTTTTATTGGCTTGCTTTGATTTAACATTACAATAAACGCAAAAACTAACAACATCTGTATCCCTAAAACAATGGCAAAAAACTTAACGATATATTTCTTCATATTTATTTTAATATCCTTTTAAGTCATATATTCAAATTATACCACACAACAGAAAGCATTTCAATAACGCAACAGTTGTTTTTAAAGTAAACCCCTCAAGCGAGTGCCAAATCGGCACTCGCTATTTTATATTTGTTGTAACATTTCTTTTTTTATTTGCTTTACATTTTTTGTTTCTATTGGTGTTTCGCTTTTTGATAATTTTTTATTTTCATAAACAAATTGTTCGTGTAAAATTTCTGTTTTTTCTTTTGTTAAAATTAATTTGTGAATGACTATTGGTTGATTGTTGTTTGAAAACAAAGAAAAGCCCTCAAATATTACGCATCCTTTAGGTAGAGAAATCGTTTTAAATGTATCATCAATATCAAAAGCAGAACTCGTTAAATTTATTAAAGCAACCAATATTAGCCATAAACGAACTATTGGCAAAAATATAGCAATTATAATTGGAATTACCGAGAGTATTACTATAGGAAACAAATAGAATAAAACTCGTTCTATTTTGCTCCAAGACGATAATTCTGGCATAACATAAGCAGTTGGCTCATTCAATCTGAACGAGGATAGAAAGCAAATTCTTTCCACTTTTCGTTTTGTTATAACGCAAAAAAGTGCGTGACAAAGCTCGTGCAGTACTATCAAAGCAATTATTATTGGAATAAACAACCATATGTAATTAGAAAATTCATTTCTAAAAAACCATATATAAATAGGTAATGTGATTAAACCTATTATGATTAAAAGAATACGGATTATATTGCTTTTAATTTTTGGTTCTGCTAATTCTGCATTCTCCCAACAATAAGAAGTGCGTGCAGAAAAGTGATTTTCATTCTTAAAAAATGTTATTTTCATTTTTTCTCTTTTCTTCATCAGATTTGTTTATTTGATTATATCATAATTGGTTATTCAATGCAACTCTTGCTCCTAAAGTGAAAATTGCAATTGCTTATTTCCATAATAACCTTTAAGCGAGTGCCGAAAAATCGGCACTCGCTTTTTTGGAGGTTATAATTCAAAGATTTTCTTTGAAATTATTTTTCATAAACAAATGTGCACAGCCTTTTGATTTCTTCCACTGATGGTGTTTGCAAATATCCCTTTTTCCACAAATTCCACAAAAAAGAATATTGATTAGTAAAGCTATTGCAAATTATTTGGTCTGTTTCATTTTTATCAAGGAAGCTTGGAATTAACTTTCGCACATTGTCTATATGCTCACAGCACATATTTACTATTTCGTCAAGGTTAAGCTCCTTCTTTATTCTTTCAAAGAATTGTGCTTTGTCATAGTATTTATAAAGAATAGGATTTTCTTGACGCTTCAAATATGGAATTAAAATTATCGGCTTATCGTTTTCAATTTTTACATATCCCTTTTTTACAAGATTAGCAATTGCATGCTTATCGTATTCGTTTGGTATTTCTCCCTTTTCAATGATATCAACTACCCTTGAAAGCTGATTGAGTTCAATATCATCAAAATCTCGCCAACCCTGACCGAAAAATCTAATATCATACTGCAAAGAGTTTAGTTTATCGCTTGTTCTCGTTTTTACACCACAGCCTTCACATTTTAAGAAAAACTCCTTAAACTCTTCGTCCTCAATATTAACTGCTTCTCCTGTTACCATTGTTGCAGAAACAAAGTGCTCACTTCCGTCCTTGCGTTTTGGGTATATATAAGTCAAGCCACAACTTTTAGAAACAAGCTCGTTAATATAATGTACTGCGTTATTTATTGTGAGCATAAGTAACGACCACATAAAGAAATTGTCATTGTATTCACCAAGCAATACATTGCTTTTCTTTAGTTCATCCATTGCGTTAACTGTTAAATTATATAACGGAACAGATACTTTATCAGCAAGCTTATACATAAACCTTTTGCTTTCACGAAAAAACTTATCTTCCATTATAAAAAATGTGGTCTGATACTTGTTTTTACCAACTATCTTTAGGTAATCCATATGCAAAAGCTGTCTATCTTATCCTCGAGATAAACAGCTGCAACCCCTAAAGTTCTTGCTATTTCCTCTGTGGTGCGTGGCTTTAAATAGCAAACATAGCAAATGTTTTGCATTAAAACATCGCTTCTTAGCCCAAACATATCGTAATCAGTAGTCCAACCGTTATGACCTATACCTATTTTAACAGGCTTATAAATTCCTTGCTCTGTCATTTCAATTCGCTCCTTTAATGTTTTCTTGCTTTCTCCTAAATACCATCGTACGCTGGAATCGGGGATATTTAATATTTTGGATATTTCTTTACTTGTTTTATTTTCATAATAGAACATTATTGTTACCTCTCGCTTCATTTTAGAGAGATACATTATTTCTTGCCTGAGCTTTTCGTGTAGCTCCTTTTTGATATATTCTTCCTCTATATCGGTTTCGTCAGCTACAAATTCAAGTACAGTTGCATTTTCAAGATTTTTTCTTTTTTGAATGTCTTTTCTATAAAAGTTCATCCAAGTATAAGAGCAAATTCTGTATATGTAAGCATCCATATTTTCTATTTGCGAGAGCTTCGTGCCTTTATCAAGTAATGCTACAAGAATTTCTTGGGATAAATCCTGAGCATCGTTATAATCTCTCGTTTTAGAAAATGCAAAGCCATATATTTTCTTTGCGTACTTTTCTATAATGTCCTTTGAAATATCCATTTTATCCGCCTTTTAAGAGTTTTTTCGAGTTGGTTCCTTGCCCGTCACCATAATAGTGTCGCAAAAAACGCAAATGTTGGAACAATTTTGAAATTTTTCTAAATTAATTTTACTACACATTAGGATTTTATTCAAGGTGTTACAGAAGAACGAGTGCTCACGCACTCGTTTTTCTTACTCTATTTTAGAAAATAGTATGCCGAAGCTATCTGGAAGGGACTCAAGGTTATAATTTTGCTCCTTCCATTGGTTGGTTAAGCCAAGCCACTCTATCACCTTATTTGACGAAAAAGGCAAGAACGGCTGAAGCAAAATTGCAAGGTTTCCTATTAGATAGGTGCAATTATAGATTGTATCCTTGCATTTTTCTAAGTCGCTATTTCTTGTTTTCCAAGGCTCGTTTGTATCGTAATATTTATTGCCATAGCGAACAAGCTCAAATATGCTTTCTATTGCGTCCTTGAAATTGCCCTTTTCTATTTTTTCGCCTATTTCCTTGTAATATTCTTGGACCTTTTCCTTTATTTCCTTGCTTGGTGTAATGGGTGAAAAGCTATTATTTAGATACTTTTTAGCAAATGCAAGGGTGCGATTTACCAAGTTGCCCCAAGCACCAACTAATTCCGAATTATTTTGCTCCACAAACTCTCTTTTTGAAAAGTCTGTATCTCGCTTTTCGGGACCATTTACAATAAAGAAATATCTAATTGAGTCAGGATTATACTCCTTTACAATATCCTTTACCCATATTGCCCAGTTTAGACTTGTAGATATTTTTCTACCCTCAAGAGTCAAATACTCGCTAGAGATAATCTCGTCAGGCAAACGAAGTCCCTCTCCATGGGCTAGTAACAAGGCTGGCAAAATAATTGTGTGGAAGGGTATATTGTCCTTTCCGTGAACGTAATAGTGCTTTGAATTATTTCCATATACTTCCTTAAAGTCTATGCCTCTTTCCTCGCATAGCTTAGATGTTGCAGAAAGATAGCCTAGCACGTTTTCTGCCCATATATAGATTTTCTTGCTTTCATAATTTTCCAAAGGCACGTCAATTCCCCACTCTAGGTCACGAGTAATGGCTCTGTCACGAAGTCCCTCGTTTATATACCTATTAGTAAAGGCTACTGCATTCCTTCGCCAATGAGGGTGAGAGCTTAAAAGCTCCGTAAGCTCCCTCTCAAGCCTTGAAATCAAAAGGAATATTTGGGTTGTTTCCCCAAAAGTAAGGGTTGATTTACACTCAGCACACCTTGCCCCTAATACTGCCTCTGCATCTAACACAGTACCACAATGGTCGCATTGGTCTGCACGTGTTTCCTTACCACAGGCAGGACAAGCTCCTATTACTAGTCTATCGGTTAAAACCTTTTGACAGGTAGGACAAAAGGCTTGCTTTACTGTCCTTTCCTCAATATATTTACCACTATATAGCTTTTTGTGAAAGTCCTTTACAAATTCCTTGTGATATTCACTCGAGGTTTTAGTATATAGGTCATAGGAAAAGCCTAAGTCTTCAAACACCTGACAAAATTCCTTATGATATTGCTCTGAAATTTCACTAGGGGAAAGCCCCTCTTGTCTTGCTCTTATTGTTATAGGTGTTCCGTGGCAGTCGCTACCGGACACGTAAAATACATTATCTCCCTTTGCTCTATAATAACGGGCTAAAACATCACCGGGAAGAAGTGATGCTAGGTGCCCTATGTGGAGTGAGCCATTTGCATAAGGCCAAGCTCCACCAATTACAATATTTGTCATATTAAATACCTCTTTTCTTTAGTTTAGTAGCATTACGATTAATCATAAAATAAAAAATACCCCCACCCCCTGACAAAAAGCAAGGGACGAGAGCATAACTCACGTGATACCACCCTATTTCACCTACACCTCACGGTAGTAAGCCTTATCAAGTTCGGATAGGAAATGTACTATCGAAACTCTATTGCTATAACGGGCAAACCCGACACAGCCTAATCATTTTTGACTCGGTGCGTAGCTCAAAGACCATGTTCGGCAAGGTCGTCTTCACCCATTCTCAGCATTTATGGGTTTCTCTGTAAAAGACTAATTCGCTTACTCTTTCTCATCATCGCTCTTAATTTCATATTATCACAAGGATTTTCCTTTGTCAATATCCTATTTTCAAAAAACATCAATTTTTAGCGCTCGTCCTGTATCTGCCCATCTTGTAATTATTCAAATAGGCTAATAAAAAAGGTCGTATCTTTTCGATACGACCCTTTTATTTAGTCAACTACTACATAAACAGGATTTTCAGATACGTTTACAGAAACGTAGCTATACTCATCTGCCTCAAGTCTTGATTTTGCGCCTTCAATCTTGCCGTACTCGTTTTCAACAAGAGTTGCGCCATTACCATCAATTCTTAATTGATAGTTAGCTACCTTTGTGCCGTCAGAGGTTTTGCACCATAATGCGTAAGCAGTTTTACCCTCGGCAGTCTTGTACTTATAAATTAGTACGTCCTCGTCGTAAGCCTCGATTTGCTCATCAAAGGTATAATCACCAAGAGTATTCTTCAAGGTATATAGGTAATAGAAGGAATCCTTCTTTACCTTTACCTCATTACCGTTTTCGTCATACTCGTAGCCAATAACACCACAGGTGCCGTACTTACCTACTGAGGTTTCGTCATTACCGCCATGGCACATATACATATCTGCCTTATCAATGCCTATTGCTGACAAAATCAAATATGTACGTGTTAGCCACATTGCCTGTACCTGTCTTCCTGTGTACTCAGCATATGCGTGTGAGGAGGTTGAGGTTGCGTAGCTTTGGTTAGTGTCCCAACCAAACTCGGTAATCCAAACCTCTTTTTCAGGATAATACTTATCTCTTATTTCGATTAGGTGAGAAAGTGTACCTGCAATATTTGCTTCCTCAGGGGAAATTCCAACTGAGCAAGAGGAACCGTCAGGCAAGGTAATAGTCTTTGTCATATAGTTATGAACGTTAAATGCATCAAAGGCGGTCTTTCCGTCTGGTCGGTTAGCCTTCATCCAATAGCAAAGCGCTGTAATATACTCGTTACTAATACCAGATACACCTGCCATAGCAAGCTTCATATTAGGGTCAGCATTTTTACCACCTAGATGATAGCCACCCTCTTTTGTGCTTACCATTGTTTTGCAATGTCCGTCATAAGCTGCAGAGGTTGCAGCAGCTAGCTGATATGCTGATAGATAGTTGTGAATACCATTCCAGCCACCCTCAGGCTCGTTACCCATTTCAATCCATTGAAGTGTGCCTTGTCCTACTGATGGAGTGTCATAACAGAATTTTTGAGCAATTGCATAAAGCTCGTTTGAGCTATTTGTGCCGTAACGGGCAGCAAATGCAAATAGATTATCTGCAAAAACGAAGTAGGTGTGTGGGTCAAATCTTTCCCAGAAGGTAGCCCTAACTAGCGAGCCGTTTGAATAGGAAGGCTTTTTATCTGCGCCAACCTGATAAGAGATTGTTTCACCCTTACCAAGATTCCATTGAATACAAGGAATTACAAGCATGCCTGCTTTTTTGTATTCCCTATATTCATAATCGAAATTACCCATCCAGTTATTATTGCCCTCAGGAGTAATTCCTGTAAAGTAGGACGCCTTGCCACCATAGTATTTTGCAAAGTAGGTCCAACCAAAGTTGTGATACTCTCTCAAAATGGCAACACAGCTAACCTCGTCAACAGGTGTGTGTCCACCACCACCGGCAACGAAGCCACACATACCCATCATTTCACCCATAGTTGGTAGTGTGCCCTTTTCTGTTGCTATTTCGTCACCATCGCCCTCTTGATAGCCGTAAGCCTCCACCTCGCTGGGGGATTCTCCATCTGTAAAGATGATTTGAATATATCTTGTCTTTTCACCAAGCGCAATATCATTCCAGCCCTCGACGGTTGTTACGAAGCGACAATTGTCCCATTCGATGTTTTCTGACATAAAGTCAAGGGGAGTGTCGCTCCAACGAACAATTATTTTCTTGCCTGCCACCTCGTAATATAGTCTTACCTTAGTTACGTAGTGCATGTATTGAAGGTCGATAATTGGTCTTATCTTTGAGCCGTAAAGCTCGGCTGTATCGCCAGAATCTCTAAATATTGTGCCAATGCTTGTAGCTACGTCATCGTCAAACATATTCCTAAAGGAATTCAAAACCTCGCCGTGATATACCTGTGCCTTGTCGTAATCAATATCAATTTCCTCATTGCCACCAACACGAATTGTTGCAAGGTCCCCGTAGTTTTCTCCTAGGTAAGGCATAATTGCTACATAGTAGCATTTTTCAAGACCTGCATCAAGGTCAATTGTAAGATTTATTAGTCTGTTACCCGTAATTTTTCCTTGTATGAGTGTAGCATTTTTAAAGTTATCCTTAGTAATTTCGCTTGTGCTATATCTTATCTCATAGCTTGGCATATCACCGTAAATGTTAAACAAAAGCGTAACCTTACCATTTTCAATTTTATCTACACGTAGGTAATTAACCTCTTCAATTGAAAGTGGTGCTATTTCTCTTGTTTCAATCAAGGTGCAGTTGTTACATTTATATGTAGCCTCACCCTTTTTGCTGACGGTTGGCTGAATTGTACATTCAATAAGCTTGTGGAAAATATGTCCCTTAGGTAGAGTTTCTGTGGTTTTTGAGTTACCACATACGCAGTTGTAGGTAACTGTGCCCTTTTCTGTACAGCTAACCTTGGTAATAGCTGTCAAAATATCATATACGCACTCGCCCTTTTCGCCCTCAACTTCCTTTTTGTTACCACAGAAGCACTTGTAAATATTCTTAGAAGTTTGTTGACAGGTTGCTACTCTTATATTTTCAACAAATTCTCTGTGTACATGGGTATGAGGTATTCTTGTATCCTGCTTTGCAGCGGTAATCTCAACCTCGGACACCTTAAGAGTCTTTGCATCATTCCACTTAAGGCCCGTAATTTCAATTTCAATGGTGTACGCCTTATACTGTGTATTGCTTGCTAGGGTATGTGTTTGTGGTGTGCCACCATTCGATGAGCCATTTGCAGTTATACCCTTTTTCAAAACAACGTTTCCACTTGCATCCTTAACTCTAATTGTTGCAAATGTAAAGTTGCCAGCCGTATAAATCTTTAAGCCGGTCAAAACCATTTCCTGCTTTAGAGTAATTGTAAGCACGTCGCCTACGTTACCAAACCAGTCGCCTGCACTATAAATGCTAGATACGTTAGTAGTGCCGTCAACAACCTTCCATCTGTTGTCGTAAGCAGGGTTATATATACTCGTTTCAATGGAATAAATATCGTCCTTTGTAAGCTTGCTTGAGGATAGCTTACTAAAGGTTATATTTTGTGAAGCTCCACAAAGAGTACAAGCAATTGTACCACTTCCCGTTGAGGAAAGTGAGGGTGCACTTGTAACAGTTGCAAACTCAGGATAAACGTGGTCGCCTGTTCTTGTAGCAACCTCTTGTGCCTTCAAAACAGTATTACATACGCCACAGTGACTACCCTCAGTAAGACCTGTTGTCTTACAGGTTGGGTCAACTGCCTTATCTATAACAGGAGCGTGGTCACTCCTTGGAAGCGCCACACTTTCAAGAGTAACTGTATTACAAACGCTACATTTTCTTTGCTCAGTGTAGCCTGCTTCTTGACAGGTTGATGCCTTACCGGGTGTTACTATTTCAACGTGGCTAAGCGTATTTAAAACGATTTGCTTAACCGTTTCGGTTTTGCAAGTAGTACAATATTTTCCGTCACTCAATCCGTTTTTACTACAAGTAGATGGATAACCCTCTAAGTCAATTTCGGTATGAGGTAATTTTGGTATTTCAGTACCAACTGTCAAAACCTCGTCACAAATAATGCAATATGTACCACCAATATATCCAGGTCGTGCACAGGTTGCCTCAACCTTTTTGCTTGGTGCCTCTGTATGTGGTAGCATGTCAATCACTCTTTGTGCTGCGATAACCTCTCCACACACACCACAATGGCTACCCTGTGTTAAGCCTGTTTCTTGACAGGTGGGCATGACCTTTTTGTCAATAACAATTTCAGGGTGGTCGCACACAACAGGGGCATCTGGCTCTTCAGGGTCATTTTCAAGTCCACCCTGTGGTTGACTTGATGTGCCCGTTTCCTTATTGCCCCCACTTGGTATTGTAGGTTTAGTATTTAAAGCCTTAAGAAAATCACAGGACGTTAGCGCCAATATTAGAACGATAACAACTGCTAAGGCTACAAAAATTCTCTTCTTCACGTTTTTTCTCCTTTTATATATAAACGCATATGAAATATTAGTCCACAATAATTATACACTTCTTTTTAGTGCTTGTCAATTATTGTTTAAAAAACCTTGTAAAAGTAATCATTTTTGTGAAAAACGCACAAAAAAAGGTAGCCCATCTTGGACTACCAATTTTATTCATCGTCGTCGGCTGTATTAAGCTCATAATACAATTCAAGCAATTCGTGAGAATAGTCCTCAATTCTACCAAAGGGTAAAACTAACATTCTGCTAATACCGATTTGCTCAACAAAGGACGGATTGTGGCTAACTACAATAATTGTGCCCTCAAACAAGGCAAAGTTGCCACCTATGATTTTTTGAGTTTCGGGGTCTAGATGGTTAGTTGGCTCGTCAAGAATTAAAAGGTTAGCCTTTTGCAAAAGCACCTTGCAAAGGGCAACCCTTGCCTTTTCACCAGGTGATAAAACTCTTACCTTTTTGTTTATATCGTCCTCATAGAAAAGGAAGTTGCTCAAGATTGAACGCAGCTGCCACTCACTATATTCTTGACAATCTACGTTTTCAAAAATAGTTTTGTCAAGGTCTAAGTCCTCTAGCTCTTGAGCATAGTAGGCAATATCGGTTTTGTCGTTGAAGCGAATTCTTCCCCGTTCGGGTGTTAGACTACCTGTAATTAGCTTTAAAAGTGTAGATTTTCCCACACCATTTTCACCAACCACCAAAAACCTTTCCCCACCATTTATTTTAACCGAAAGATTTCTGTAAAGATATTTTGAGTCTGGATATTTGAAATAGAGATTTTCAATCTCAAGTGGGATTTTCGCCCCCTGACGCCTTGGCTTAATATCCATTTTTACTCGCTTGTAATTCTTAACCTTGGTAAGCATCTCTGCTCGTTTTTTCTCTAGGCGAAGTGCCCTTTCCTGACCCATTCGCTTTAGCGCATGGTTAGTTTGGCTAGCCTGCTTAGCCCTTTGAACAAATTCCTCAAGGGTTTTAATTTCCTTCTCCTGTTGCTCAATCAAAAGCGACCTTTGCCTTTTTTCGTCGGCTAGCTTCTTTTTATAGGTATCATAATCTCCGTCGTACACCTGAATCTTATGAGTCACCTTATCAATGTACATAATTTTGCCGATTATCTTGTTTAAAAACTCAACGTCGTGGCTTATTATCAAAACAGTACCACGATAGTTTTTTAGATACTTAGTCACGTATTCCTTAGTTTGAATATCTAGGTGGTTAGTGGGCTCGTCAAGTAGCAAAAGCTCCGACTTTGAAAAAAGCAATCTTGCAAATGCCATCTTTGATTTTTGTCCACCGGACAATTCACTCATAGGTCTTTCAAGCAAATCAAGGTCAATTTCCATATCCTCGATTAAATCGAACAAAATGTCCTCTGCGTCGTAAACGTCATAGTATTCAAGCCTTGCTTGATTTTTACTCATTCTGCGAAGTAGGTCCTCTTGTGCCTCACCCTCGGCAGTTTCAAGGGACTTGTAAATTTCCTCAAGCTCACTCTCAAGTCGTCTTATAGGTCTTCCATCACGAAGATAGTCCCAAACAGTTTGCGACTCATCCTCGACTATAATTTCCTGTGGAAGGTAGCCTATTGCGCCATTACCCTTGCTAATTGTACCACTATCAAGCTCTAGCTCATTTAAGAGAAGCTTAAAAAGGGTGGTCTTGCCAGCACCGTTTACTCCAACTATTCCTACCTTGTCACCGTCACTTAAGACAAAATCTGCATCAAGGTATATATCCTCAATTCCAAAGGAAAGATTCATTTTTTTACCACGGATTGCCACAATCCCACCACCTTTCTTTAGGCTATTATGGTTGCTATGCTTCCACCAGCCTTTGATTTTTTAACAATAATTTGCTTGTCAATTCTTGATTTTAGCTCGCCTACGTGGGAGATAATTCCTACAAGTCGATTACCCTCGGACAAGCTAATCAAGGTTTTGATTGCTTGATTTAAGGCTTCCTCGTCAAGAGAGCCAAAGCCCTCGTCAACAAACATAGAATCAAGCTTAATTCCACCTGCACTTGATTGTATTTCGTCAGACAAGCCAAGGGCAAGACACAAGGATGCCTCAAAGGATTCACCACCCGACAGGGTCTTAACACTTCTTTCCGTGCCATTGCTATGGTCTACTATATCAAGCTCAAGTCCTACCTGTCTTGCCTTGCTTGTATCTACACGTCTTTTCAACTCATACAAGCCGTCAGTCATAGCAAGCAAGCGACGATTCGCACGAATTATAACTCTATCGAAGTAATTCATTTGAACGTAGGTTTCAAGTGCAAGCTTTTCCTTACCAGTTAAGTCGCCCTTAGCAGTATCAGACAAAGCCTTAACCATTTCTCGCTCTTTTTCTTGTTTTGCTACACTCTGTGCCACATTTTCGATATTTTCAAGTGCTTGTGCGTTTGAAACGAGCCTTGCATTTACTTCCTTTTCTTGCTCGTCAAGAACGTTTTCCTCTTCCTTAAGACCATCAATTATTTCACGGCTAGCATCAAGGCTAACTCCCTCGTCATCCCCCTTTAAAAGGCTTTCAAGCTGTTCAATTTTACCCCTTAGCTGTATGGTAGCATCCTTCTTTTTGTTGTAGGCTTCTTCCTTTGCTTCATAGTCGCTATCTATTTCCTTTATTTTTTGACTAATGTCCCTAAGAAGCGAGGATACCTCATTTTGGTCCTTGCTTGTCAATTCCTTTTCAATCTCGGCTAGCTTATTCTCACAGTCCCTTTTACTGCCCTTGCCTGTTTCTAGCTTGACAAGTAAGTCATTTGATTCATTTTCAAGGGATTTGATTCGATTTTCATGGGTAGGAATAATTTTTTCAAGCTCTTCTTTTCTTTTGATTTTTTCGTCAACTGATGTAATTTCTAGGTCAATTTTAGAAATTTGCTCAAGGGTGCTAGCCTTAGTCTGGTCAAGACTCTTGTCAAATGCCTTCATTTCCTTTTCAATTGTAGCGATTTTCTCCTCAAGCTTTGCCCTAATGCCTGAGCATTCCTCACTCTTTTGCTTTGTCTTTTCTTGGCTAATTTGCCAAAGCTCTCTTTGATTGTTTATCTCAGTCTCACTAGGTGGATTTGTAGGAAGGCTAGCAAGCTTAGGGTGTGAAATTGAGCCACAAACTGGACACTCCTGCCCACTTTTTAGCTCCTTTGCCAAAAGTCCTGCCTGTGCATCTAGAAATGCTCTATTCATTTTTAGATAGGTTTCTATTGCCTTGTCCTCTAGGTCCTTTAACACCTCATACTCATCTTGCTTGTACTCAAGTGTCTTTTTCAAGCCCTCGATTTCATTGCTATCCTTTAACAAAGCCTCAATTTTTTCAAGGGATCTTTCCTCGTCTCTTTTCTTAGCTAAAAGCTGTTGCTTTTCGGCAGATGCACCCTCATAGGATTTGCTTTCGTCTTTAGCCTTATTATAGCTATTTTTAGTGTCCTTAATCTCAATTTCAAGTGTTGCTTGTCTTTTACCATTTTTGTCTATTTCTTGGTTAAGATTATCTATTTGTCCCTTTACTATTTCTCTGCTTTCGTGCTTTTTAAGCTCGTTTCTTAGTTGTTCAGCCTTTACATTAAGGTTAGGAACAGTATCCTTTTTCTCCCTTGCTTGATTGTAGATTTTTTCTAACTGGCAAAGCTTATCTTCTTCAATAGGTAAATTCTTTTTAAACTCCTCAAGGCTTGTCCTTGCCTTTTCCTTTTCAAGAATTTTTCCATAAAGCTCGTTTGCCTTAGCAAGCTTTTCGGCTATCTGGTTTTTCTTTTCCTTTAACTCTCTTTCAGTTTCCTTGTCCTGTGCTATAATTTTCTTAAGCAATGCCAAAACGTCATCGGTTAGCATTTCCTTATTTTTAGCAAGGACAGATAAGGGGTAAAGCTCACTGCCTAAATCACAGCTAATACCACTTATGTATTGGTCGATGCTTTGTCTTGCACTCTCGCACTGTCTTTTTAGCTCGCTTTCCATATCGCTAAGCTCCTTTTGAAGGGCTTCGTATGGCTCGGTTTTAAAAATCTTACGGAAAATTTCACGTCTGTTGTCAGTTGAGGCTAAAAGTAGCTTTAAAAAGTCTCCTTGGGCAATCATTGCAATTTGCAAGAATTGACTTCTATTAACGCCTATTATTTCAACTATTTTTTCTTCAACCTGCTTTTGCACAGATACTATGCTACCATCAGGCAAATAAAGAGTTGCCGATGGCTTTTCCTTTGTTGTGCCACCACCTTTTTTAGCAGGTCGCTCATACTCTGGATTTCTTATTACACGATAGATTTTTTCTCTGTTTTCAAAGGTCAATTCAACAAAGGTAGGTGTTTCAAGGTCTGCATACTTTGACCTTAGCATTGCACTTGAGCGATTACTACCACTAGCCTCGCCATAGAGAGCATAAACGATTGCATCAAAAATTGTAGTTTTACCTGCACCTGTGTCGCCAGTTATCAAATATAAGCCATTTTTACCTAGGGTATCTAGGTCTAGTATTTGCTCCTTAGCGTAAGGACCAAAGGCGCTCATTTTTATTTTTAATGGTCTCACTGTTCAGCCCCCCAAATCTTCTCAATTAAGGTAGTTACAAGATTTTTTTGCTCATCTGTCATTCCCTTGTTATTTTGAAGAGTATATAATTCCTCAAAAATCTCAAGCGGTGTTTTTTTCTCAACGTCAGAGGCACCATCTATTTCCAAATTTTTTCTAGTCCTTGTATTGTCATAGTCTAGCTTCATTAAATTCTTGTAAATTATGCGTAGCTTGCCAATTGCATCAAGCACGTCCTCCTCGTCTGTTAAGGTAATGTGCACGTAGTCGGTTTGATAGGTTGTGTCCTTATAAAAATCTATTTTTGTAAGGTCGTTATAGGTGCCCTTTAATTCAACCATATTGTGAAGAGGAATAAGTGGCTCGGTGGTAATATTCAACTCGCCCTTCTTGCCAAGGTCGATAATAGTTACAGACTTTTTATCCTTAGCCTCTGAAAATGAATACTTAAGAGGTGTGCCACAGTATCTAATTTTATCAACACCACAGCCTTGTGGACGGTGCAAGTGACCTAGCGCCACATAGTCAAAGTCCATAAGCACAGATGCATCTATATTATCAGTACCACCTATGCTAATCTCCTCAGAGTCAGACCTTTCTGCCCCTGTAACTAGCTGATGAGAAATTAAAATATTTCTCTTCGTCTTGTCAATTTCCATTTCGTCAACTACGAATTTCACAGCATCGGTATATGATGAAATCTCCTTATCGCTTCCATGCTTTACCATAATAGGCTTAACAAATGGTAGCTGATAAATATTAACCTCGCCGTACTCGTCGCACAGGGTATGAGGCATAATTTTTCCACAATAAGCAGGAGAAATATAAATACCACTCTTATCAATCAATCTAGACCCAAAGGAAAGCCTTTCCTGTGAGTCGTGATTACCACCAATTATAAAGGTAGGCAAATTTCTGCTAGCTAACTCAACTAAAAAGCTATCAAGCACCACAGTTGCCTCGGCAGAGGGCACTGCTTTATCGTACACGTCCCCCGCAATTAACACTCCATCTGGGTTGTACTTATCAATTATTCTTAGAATTTGACCTAGTATGTATTTTTGGTCCTCAAGCATTGAAAAATCGTTTACTCTTTTTCCTATGTGAAGGTCGGACAAATGAATTAGCCTCATAGTGTACTCCTTTTAAAATCCTAATACATTTATTTTAATATAAAAAGCATTTTTTTGCAATATAATTTGATTTTTTATAGCATCTATGCTAAAATATTTTTGAGGTGATATTATGATAAAATGCTTTAGTGGTAGACTTAATTCTAACGTTTACCTAGTCTATGATAAAAATGAAGGCATGATTATTGACTGTGGCTGTCCTGTCAAGGAAATAAAGGAGATGGTATGTCAGCTTGGAATTAAAGTAAAATATATTGTGCTGTCTCACGGTCACTACGACCACGTTTGCTATATAGACCAATTTGTAAATTCATTCCCTGATGCTAAATTGCTTTGCCACACCGACGAGGTTGCGATTTTAAGAGATATGGAGGCTAACGTTTCCTCACTTTTTGGTTCACCCTGTGTCTATAATCAAGAGTTTTCCTTGTTAAACGAGGAGGACACCTTAACGGTTGGGGACCTTTCCTTTAGAGTGCTTTCCACCCCTGGTCACACCCCTGGGTCAATTTGCCTTTTGTGTATAGAAAAGTTCATTCTCTTTACCGGTGACGTACTATTCAAAAACGGCTGGGGCAGGACCGACTTTAAGGGTGGCGATCAAGGAAAAATGGCACTTTCCTTAAGACGCTTGCTTTCTCTTGACCCTGAGATTATTTTTTACTCGGGTCATGGTCCTATATCGAAAATCAAATATGAGTTATTCTAAAAAAAGCCTCGAATTGAGGCTTTTTTATTATTTTATAATCCTAATAGTCCAGTTACAAATATTTCGATACCAATTAAAATAAGAATTATACCACCTATTATTGTTGCCTTGTCTGCTAGCCTTGTGCCAAAGACTTTACCAAGGAAGATACCAAGCATACAAATAATAAAGGTTACGATTCCAATTATAAGCACGGACACAAGTGCCATTTGCCAAGGGTACTCTGCTATTGTAAAGCCAACTGACAAGGCATCAATTGAGGTTGCAACCCCTTGCAAAAGCAAGCCACCTATGGTTAGCTTAACAGACTCGCACTCCTCCTTGTGCCTAATTCCATCTATTAGCATTTTACCACCGATGAAGCCTAACAAGGCTAGTGCAATCCAAGGAATAAACTTCTCAAACGCTTGAAAATGCTGAAGGACTGTATGTACGCAAATCCAACCAATCATAGGCATAAGCCCTTGGAAAAAGGCAAATACACCTGCTATTCCTATCATTTTTCGGTTTCTCATATTCTTTTCGTTGAGTCCGTTAGCCAAGGACACGGAAAAGGCATCCATTGCCAAGCCACAGCCTAAAAGAATACTTTCTAAGAAAAACATAAACGACCAATCCATTTAAAGATTACCCCTTATTTTAACATTTCTAAAATTTTTTCAAGCACCTCTTTAGGTGATGTATTGTCACAAAGGGTAAGTGCCTCTTTTTCCGTTAGCTCGGTGATTTTTTGGTCCTTTTCAAGAATCCATATAGATGAGGGTGACATTTCCCAGCCTCCATTTTTATACCAAACGGTTATCATAGAATTTTTTCTTGTACAGGCTAAAATATCACCAGTATCAACAAGCTTAAAATATACTATTTCCATAAGCCACTCCTTTTTTAGGGTCCTTATTACAATAATGGCATACTTTTTCTAAAATTTCAATACCTTTTGTATTAAAGATTGATTTTAGTAAAATATTATGATAGAATAACTTGAATTATTTTATTATTGGAGACATGAATGAATAAAAAAAGCTTAATCGGTGTACTTTTGCTTTTATTAACTGCCTTTATATGGGGACTTGCCTTTATTGCCCAAACTAAGGGGCTTGAAAGCGTTGGACCCTTTACCTTTAGCGCAACAAGAATGCTAATAGGTGGTATTGCACTTTTGCCTATTGTCATAGTAATTGATATGAAAAAGCTAAAGAATGCAGACAGAGAAAGAAAATGGCGCTATAAGGGTACTCTTAAAAGTAGCATTATCAATGGTTGTATTTTAGGTGTTGTATTCTGCATAGCCTGCAACTTCCAACAGCATGCCCTTATATATTCAAGCGCAGGTAAGGTTGCCTTCATTACTGCATTTTATATGCTTCTAGTTCCAATTTTTTCATTAATTTTACGTTATTTCGTGCCACCAATATATTGGCTAGGGTCAGTAATCGGCTTGGCAGGGCTCTTCTTCCTTTGCTTCGATATGGGTGGCTTCCGTGGCTTCTACTATGGTGACGTATATGCCTTTGTAGGCGCTATCTTCTTCGCTATTCATATTTTACTAGTTGAGCACTTTGTTAAGAAAACGAACAGCCTAAGGCTTTCCTGTACTCAGCTTTTAGTAGGTGGAGTTATTTCTCTTATTCTAATGTTTATTTTTGAAAATCCAAGCTGGGAAGCTATCGGTGGCGCTATAATTCCTATTCTGTACGCAGGCTTGTTTAGCTGTGGAATTGCCTACACTCTCCAAATCGTAGGTCAAAAATACGTCGAGCCATCTCTTGCAACTCTAATTATGTCAACCGAGTCCGTCTTTGCCGCCGTCCTCGGCGCAATAATTCTCCAGGAGACAATGGACGTTTTCGAAATTATGGGTTGCGTCCTTGTGGCATTAGCAATTGTAATTCCTCACCTAGTGGAATTAGTTAAAAACCGAAACAGATAAAAAAGCAAGTCACTTCAAAAGTGACTTGCTTTTTTAATTTTGACTTGCTGAATGCATTTTATAAAATTCGCCACCTAGACTAATGAGGTCGTTGTAGGTGCCCTCTTCTATACATTTTCCGTCCTTGATAACTACTATTTTATCCGCATTTCTAATTGTAGAAAGCCTGTGAGCTACAACTATGGTTGTTTTACCCTCGGTTAGACTATTTATCGCCCTTTGAATTTCCCTCTCGGACACGTTGTCAAGGGCACTTGTAGCCTCGTCAAGAATAATTAGGCTTGGATTTCTAATTATCGCCCTTGCAATAGATAGCCTTTGCCTTTGACCACCCGAAAGGTTTGCCGCATGCTCGTCAAGTCGGCTATCAAGCCCCTTAGGTAGGGACATTACAAAATCGTACATTCTAGATGCCTCAAGGGCATTTTTAATTTGCTCATCAGTTACGTTTTCAATACCATAGGTTATATTTTCTCTTATGGACCCTGCAAACATTACGCTATTCTGTGGCACTATTGAAATATGCTTTCTATATGAGGTCAAATCTATATCCTCAATGCTTTTTCCGTCAATTAATAAATCGCCACCCTTTGCGTGAATAAAGCCAATTATCAAATTGACAAGGGTAGTTTTTCCAACTCCACTCTCGCCAACTAATGCAACGGTTTGTCCCTTTTCAATTTTCAAATTGAAGCTACTGATAAGTGGTTGATTGTCCTCATAGGAAAAGGACAAATCCTTAAATTCAAGAGTCCCCTCTAATTTGTCTAGCTTTTCCTTGCCCTCGTTTACCTCAACCTCATTTGATTGCAAAATCTCTCCTATTGATGAAACGCTCTCAGCACCCTTTGTAATTATAGGTAGCATACCGATAATCGAGGAAACCTGCCAGGTGAGTGTGTTAAAATAGGTTTGGAAAAGAGTTATATCGCCTATTTCCTTAAGATAGCCATTTATGTAAAGTAAGCTTGAAAAAACTAAGCTACCTAGCTGAAACAATTGAATAGTAACCCACAAAAACGAGCCAAAGTAAGCCTGTATCATATCAAGGCTAAAGCCTGAATTTGCAACCTCGGTTAAGTGTGTGGTCATCTTTTTAACCTCGGCATTTTCAAGTGCGTGGGCACGAGTAATTTGTACCATTTCCTCCATATCGTTAAGGCTTGCAGCAGTTTTTTCCGTATTTTTTCTTAAATCTGCGGTTGCCTTATTGATTTTCTTACGAAAGGCACGTACAAGTGCAACGTTTACAGGTATGCACAAAAGGAAGAATAAAAGCACAATTGGGCTTTTTGTGGATACAACCACAATAGCGGTTATAATATTTACCAAAACTGCAGGTAAGGTAGTTACCAATTGAGTTGAAAGAGTGTGCACGTTTGCCACGTCATTCATTAGCTTAGACTGTATTCTTCCACTTTGCATTTCAATATGGAATGGAATTGAAAGTCTTTGAAGCTTTTTAACCATAGCACCACGAAGTCCTGCCTCAACTCGTCTTGTCGCCTTACTGTAAAGCCTTACGTACACTGCATTTGCAGGTATGTTGATAATTAGTAGTGCACCAATAAAGATAATATGAGAAATAATTGTCCTCATAGGGTCAATTCCCTTGACTATGTATGCCTCAACTGCGTTTATAATTTCTGCAATTACTAGTGGCATAAACAAAACAGGCGCTTGTTTAATTAGATAAAAAAATGAAGATAATAAAAACTCCCTCCAGTACCTAAGATACAGCCTAAAAAGAAGTCTTATGGGCTTTTTACCCGTCCTTAAATATTCATCAATAAGCTTGTCCTCTAGAGACTCTATTTCATTTTCTGTAAATACTTGACCCCTTGCCATTTTTACCACCACCTTAACAATTGACATTTTATCACTTACTCCTTGTTTTTTCAATATTATCTTGAAAAATTTACACAAATGAATTAAAATGTAATTAAGACATAAAAAAAGGTGGTTTTTATGAAAATACTATTTTTAGGCACAGGGGCTGCCGACTTTCCTAAGGAAAGATGCGAGGGCTTTCGTCGCACGTCCTCTGCTTTGATTGATGATATATTTTTAATCGACCCAGGTCCATGGGTTATTGATGCAACCATAGAATACGGAATTGACGTTAAGAAAATAAAATACGTTTTAGTAACTCACTACCACGAGGACCACTTTGACCAAGCTACCCTAAGCTATCTAACTAAGAATGGTGCAAGGCTTATTGAGTTATCCCCAAGGGAATCCATCACTCTTGATGGCTATACAATTCTAGGCTTACCCTCAAATCACACAATACCCTGTACACATTTTATATTTGAGCACGAGGGCAAGCGTATGTTTTATGGTCTTGATGGTGCTTGGCTTATGATTGAGACGGTTGATGCAATTTGGAAAAAGGGTGTTGACCTAGCCGTTTTTGATGGTACAATCGGCTTTATCGAGGGGGACTGGCGAGTTTTTGAGCACAATAGCCTTAGTATGGTCCTTGAAATGAAGAAAAGCCTAAAGGACAGCATCAAGCACTACGTTGTTAGCCATCTAGCCTATACTCTTCACCCTGCCCACGAAATAGTAGAGAGTGAAATGAAAAAGCACGACGTCACCGTTGCCTACGACGGACTTACAATTGAATTTTAAAGAAACATGATAAGAGCGAATAACAAGGCTCTTATAACAAACAAAAAGAGATAACAAATCGGTTTTTATCCGAAATGTTATCTCTTTCTTTTTTTTAATGAAATTGTAGTTGCACTACAATGAAATCCAAGGTGTTGCCTTGGGTGAAATCAAATCCGTCTAAATACAACCCTGCAAAGCAGGATTTCATCACAAAAGTGATTTCATCCACCAAAGGTGGATTTCACCCGTCAAAGACGGATTTAACTGCGTGATACGACCTTAAGAGTATCACGCACGACACTCTCTTGCGTTTTTTATTACTTTTTCTTAATAAAAATCAAATCCTTGCTTTCGCTAGCTGACATATTCAAGGTGATTGGATTTTGTGAGTTTAAGGTATTCTTTGGTGGGTAAATCTTCACACTACCATCTCTTGATGCTACTACTCTTGCTCTTATCTGGTTCTCGTCCCAGAAAATAGATACAGAATAGCCACCTCGTGCTTGAAGATTTTCAATGCTTCCCTTTTTCCAATCCTCAGGGATTGCAGGTAGAATTTTAATCTTCTTGCCATCGGAATACATAAGCATTTCATAAACTGCAGAGGTAAAGCCCATATTTGCATCAATTTGGAATGGTGGGTGCCCTGCGTGAAGAAACTTTAGTGTAACACCCATATTTCTCCAGTCGTTATGATGAGTAAATAGGTTGTCGCCTGTGCAGAAGCGAATTAGATAATTTAGACACTCCTCGGCTCTTTTTCCGTCACCAAGCCTTGCATAAATGTTTGCCATATGCGCAAGGGACCAGCCTGTTTGAGACTTCAAGCCAATGCAAAGTCGCTTCTCAACTGCAACCTTCATTGCATCAAAGATTTCCTTGTTGTCGTACTCGTCAATCTCAAAGCCTGGGAATAGTGGATATATGTGAGATTGATGTCTGTGGTGATAGTTGTCCTTAAAGTCAGGGTGCATCCATTCTCTTATTGCACCATCCTCGTTGATTTCATAAGGTGGAATTGCATCAAGCATTTTTTGCCAACGACAAAGGTCAGCCTTGTCAACGCCTAGCTTGTTTATCGTTGCAGTTAGGTTAGTTAAAAGCTCCTTTAAAAGGGCAAAGTCCATAGTTGCATTTATAGATACACTAATTTCACGAGCACCCTCAAAATCACCATCAGGGCGATTTTCAGGTGAATCCGATGGGTAAGATTTTAAAAAGCCCTTTTCGTCATAAACATAAAAGTCCTCGTAAAATTCAGCAGATTCCTTCATAAATGGATATGCTCTTTCAAGTAGGAATTTTTCGTCCCCTGTGTACAAATAATAGTCGTAATAAATTGCACTTATCCAAGCCGAGCTACCTGTCCAATAAATAACGTGAGGCTGTGTATTTTCCTTGTAGCCATTTGAGTTATCCATAAACAAAGGTAGCAAAATACCCTTACAGCCATAGAGATTTTTTGCGTTGTATCTGTAATCCTTTTTGAATTTATCGTAAAGGTTGAAAAGTGGCAGAGTTGCCTCTCTTAGATTACCTGCATAGGCTTGCCAATAAGCCATTTGAATATTTTCATTATTGAAAAACGTGCATGCCCAAGCAGGTGAATAAGCACCATTCCAAAGCCCTTGTAGGTTTGCAGGGTACTCACAGCCAACTGATGAGGAAATAAGCAAGTATCTTCCATAGTCTGCCATTTTTTCAATTAGCTTTATGTCACTCTTTCCTTGATAGGAATTTAAAAGCAATTGCTCATTTGATTGATTTTTGCCGTAGCAAAGGTTTAGCTTAACACGATTGAAAAGCTCGGCAAAGGCATATGATTGCTCCTTTAAAAGTTGCTTGTAGTCCTTTTTTACCTTGTCAATTTCTTCCTTCATTGTGTCAAATTCAGCCACGTGCTCGCTAATATCCATAATTAGAGTAATTTTTGTTGCATTTTCTACTCTTAAATAATCCTTTAATGCAACGCTACCCGTCATATCAATATTTAGGGATTTGTCCGCCTTCTGTGATGCAATTTGACCATCTGTTTCATACACCTTTACAATTCCGGAAAAATGAAGCTTGCCTGCGGTTTTACTCTCAGAGTAAATATAGGAATCCTTAGCAAAGGACTTAAACTCATCAGCGTACCAATTGTCAACGTAGTCGGACATATCGTGTCTTTCAAGAGAAATCTTAACACCGAATTTTCTCTCGCTTTCAAGGTGTACAACGACTACCCCTTCCCTTTGAGAAACGAAAACCTCTCTTTTACATTTTGCACCGTTGTCAGTATAGGAAACCGTTGCAAAGCCTCTTTGCATATCAAGGCATCTTTGATAATCACAGGGTGCGCCCTCTGTATCAAAAAGCAAATGAATATCAAAGGCAGGGAAAAACTTACCCTTGTTTGACTTAAAGCCTGACTTGTTAATTTCATCTGTATAGTATCTTTCAGCTTCCTTGTATTTGCCCTCGTCCATTAGCCCTCTTACCTTTTCAAGGCAGTAGGACACGTCGGGATAGCCTACATCACAGGTCCAGTTATAAAGAGCCTCATGGTTAATTAGTATTCTTTCGTCATAAACGCAACCATAAACGCTAGCGCCAAGTCGTCCATTTCCTAGGGGTGTAGCTTCCTTCCAAAGTGTGGCAGGATAGCTATTTATTAGCTTCTTTTCCATATAAGCACTCCTTTAAGAGTTTTTCTTTAGTATAACACAAATATTCCCCTATTTCAATATAAAATATAAAAAGGCTATTGCGTGCAATAGCCTTTTTTTCTTATAGGTAGCCTCTTATATTAAGGGCTAGGTTTTGCTCAAGATTTATTAGTCTTTTACAAATATCCTTTGACCTTTCCTCTGCTGCCTCGTACTTATTTAGATACTTGTTTAAGGACTTTACACCCATATTGCACCCGTCAGTTATAAGGTCGGCAATCGTGTGGTCCGATTCGTTTACTGCAAGCATCATATTAGTTTTCATCCAACTCATACCCTTTGCCACAGGATTTGGATTTTTGCCGTCGTCCTTGTACTCATTCAGTAGCTTTTCCGTTTCCTTAGCTAATTCAGTATGCTTGTCCTTACACTCAACAAGAGTTTTCTTTAGCTTATCCGCCCCTACATACTTTAAAACGTCATCAATTGAGGAAACCCCCATTTTAATTCCTGCGTCACATTCTCTTAGTAGCTTAATTGTATCTTGCTCTATCATAAAAATCTCCTTTTTTTATGATAGTATTTACAAAAAAGCCTACCCTGTATTCAAATTTCAATAAAAAAAGGGGCAAAATTGCCCCTTAGCTTTTATTTACGAACGTCTGCGCCAAGCTTCTTTGTAAGCTTCTTTATAGCAGAGCTTGCAACCTCTTCGATTTCTTGACCTGTAAGAGTCTTCTCGCCTGAGCCGATTACAAGTCTAATTGTAATAGACTTTTTGCCCTCAGGGATTTGCTTACCCTTATACTCGTCTACAAATTGTACGTCACGAAGAAGTGAGTTATCTGTAATCTTTTCTGCAAGAACTTTATAAATTTCGTCCCATTTTACCATGCTATCAACTAGGAATGAAACGTCATAGTTATTCATAGGATGCTCTGGAATATGAACAAAGCGATTTGTTCTTGACTTGAATGGTACTAGCTTATCCATATCAATCTCAACAAGGACTGCACTTAGCACCTTAATACCACAGGTATTTGACGATTTCTTAGAAAGAAGCGCCATATCACCTATCTTTTCCTCGCCTAGATAGATATTCGTCCAAACTGTTGCATCTGCCCAGTATGGCTTTTCCTCTCTCTTAAAGGTGAAGCCCTCCATATGAGTATAGCGAGGCATCATACCGATAACGCCCTTAGCACGACGGAATAGGTCGCTAATCTTGTCATTCTTACCAACAAATGCACAGCCTAGGTGCTTGCTTTGCTTTGGCAATTTTTCAATTTCGTCATACTCACTAGTATAATCCTTATCAAAGAATACCTGTGCCTCCTCGAAAATTGCAAACTCCTCAAAGCTATGCTCATTCTTAACAATTGCACGGCAAATGTTAGGTAGAAGTGTTGAACGAATATACTTTTCGTTTGGTGCAGGTGGTGTAGAAAGTGCTAGCACACCCTCAGTTGATGGTAAAATAGCATTTACATAGTTATCCTGCATCCAAGGATAGGTAAAGATTTCTTGCATATTGCAACGGAAAGCAAGATATTCCTTAATCTTGCGAACAAGGTCCATATCAAGCTGATTGATAGCACCATCAAATACGGCAGTAATTGAGGTAGCCTCAAAGTTTTCATAGCCGTACATACGGGCAACCTCTTCCATAATGTCAGCCTTTATGGAAACGTCACCTGTTGAGCGCCATGTAGGTACTACGATGTGCATACCCTTTTCGCCAAAGGTAACCTCATAGCCCATTGTACCAAGCTTTCTTGCTACAACCTCTTGTGGAATTCTCTTACCTAGGCGCTTGTCAAGCCATTCAAACTCAACGTCGATTTCCTTCTTAACAAGCTCATTTGGATACTTGTCCTCGTAAGCTGTAACCTTCATATTTGGGAAAAGCTCAGAGAAAAGCTTCATTGCCATTGAAACAGCAAGGTCGCATCTTTCGGGGTCAATTGCCTTTTCATATCTTGAGGATGCCTCTGTTCTGTTATCATAACGAAGTGCAGTCTTACGTACGGTCTTAGAATCAAAGTTAGCAACCTCTAAAATTACACTGCTTGTTGTTGGCAACACTGAATCCTTTGAGCCACCCATAACACCTGCAAGTGCAACTGCGCCCTCGCTATCTGCAATAACAAGGTCGTCCGTTGACAATTCGAGGTCCTTATCGTTTAGTAGCTTTAGCCTTTCGTTTTCGTATGCGCCACGAATTTCAATATAATTCTTAATATGGTCAGAGTCAAAAACGTGAGTTGGCTGACCAAGTGCAAGCATAACGTAGTTAGTAACGTCAACTAGTGCGTTGATAGGACGCATACCTACACGCCAAATTCTGCTTTGCATTTCAAATGGAGATGGAATAATTCCAAGTCCCTCAATCTTAGCGCCGATATAACGAGGACACTTAACCTCGTCAGCAATTCTTACGTCAACCTTATTTTCTGTGGTTGGCACGTACTTTTCAATCTCAACAAGTGGTAGGTCGTAAATTGCAGCAATCTCTCTTGCAATACCATAGTGACCCCAAAGGTCAGGACGGTTTGTCATTGACTTGTTATCAATTTCAAGAATCATATCGTCAAGTCCAAGTGCCACAGCAAGAGGTGTACCTGCCTTAATATCTAAGTGTGATAGGTCCATAATATCGTGGTCACCCTTAGCTGGGAATAAATCCTCAAGGCATACCTCACTACTTGCGCAAATCATACCATAGCTCATAACACCACGAAGCTTGCCAGCCTTAATTTCAACAGGCTCGCCCTCGCCGTGCCATACAACAAAGGAGCCAGGAAGTGCTACAACAACTCGCATACCAACCTCAAGGTTGCTACCACCACAAACGATGTCAACTACCTCGCTACCAACGTCAACCTTGCAAACACGAAGTCTGTCTGCGTTAGGATGAGGTAAAACCTCGTTTATAATACCAACTACAATGTTGTTATATTGCTTCCCAAGGTCATGGACACCCTCAACCTCAACCGTTGACATAGTAAGGTCGTAAGCCAAGCGAGATAGGTCCATATCCTCTGGAATTTTTACATAGTCCTTAATCCAATTTAAAGATAGTTTCATTGTCTTTTCCCCCTTTAATTAACGGAATTGTCCTAGGAATCTTAAATCAGTTCCATGGAAAAGACGAACGTCGTCAACACCGTAACGCATCATAACAAGTCTATCAAGACCGATATTTACATAAAAGCCTGTGTATTCCTCAGGGTCAACGCCTGCTGCACGAAGTACGTTTGGATGAGGTGTGCCACCTGGCATAATTTCAATCCAACCAACATGCTTACAAACGCTACAGCCCTTACCACCACAAACAAGACAGCCCATATCAATTTCAAAGCCTGGCTCAACGAATGGGAAGAAGCCTGCTCTCATTCTTACAGGCACGTCCTGACCGAATACCTTTGAAAGAATACTCTTAATCATAACCTTACCTGCGGTATAGGTAAAGTCCTTATCAACGATAAGTGCCTCATATTGGAAGAATGCGCGCTCGTGACGGGCATCCGTTGTTTCATTTCTATAAACTCTGCCTGGGTAAACAAAGCGATATGGTGGCTTATGAGTCTTCATATAGCGAACACTACCACCTGTTAGGTGAGGACGAAGGCAAAGCTTTTCATTAGCCTCACCAGAGTCGTGACCCTCTAGCCAGTATGTATCCATGCTTTCACGTGCTGGGTGGTTAGGCGGGAAGTTAAGATTATCAAAAGCAAAATACTCGCTTGTGATTTCTGGTCCGTGGAAAACCTCAAAGCCCATTGAACGGAATGCATCGTTTAGGTCATAGCACATTTGTGTAATTGGGTGAAGACCACCAATTTGTGGTGCAATACCTGGCAAGGTATAGTCAAAATCCTCTGAAATTTCGGAAGCCTTTAGCTTGATTTCCTCAAGCTTACCCTCAATTTGCTCCTGTAAAAGGTTTTTAACGTTGTTTACAGCCTTACCCATTTCAGGACGAAGAGCAACGTCAAGCTTAGGAATTTCCTTCATAATCTCGGTAACCTTACCCTGCTTACCAAGAAGGGAACCCTTTATTTCCTGTAATTCAGCCTCGTTTTTAGCTGACTGAATTCTTTCTGCTCCCTCACGGAGCAAAGCTTCTAATTTATCCTTCATTTTAAACTCCTTAAAAGCATTTTATTCTTATAATTTTTAAACATTGTATAGTATAGCACAAAAAAACGCCTATTGCAATAATATTAAAATATTTTTTATAAAAAATAAAGAGAACCAACAAGGGATTCTCTTTATTCTTATGCTTAATTTACAAATCAAGCACCATAAGGTCTGTAACAAAAAGCCAAGCTTTTCTTCAAAAAATCTTGTATTTTAGACACTCCCTAGGCAATTTTTATATTCCAATAAATAAATTGTCTAGCTTAAGCTGTGCTTGTAGCTTACTTATATCAATATCGCTTGGCTTGATTTTTTCCTTAATTGCTTGTGCCATAGCAACCCCTGCTACCTGTCCTAAATTGCAAACAACAGGCATTATTCTATATGATGCCTGTGCCTCATGAGTTGAGGAAATGCATCTGCCTGCTACTAAAAGATTGTCAATTTTCGATGGTACTAAGCACCTGTATGGTATTGTGTAATACTCTCCGTCCTTAAAATAGTGATGGCTTGTGCCTGTGCCCTCTGGGTTATGTATATCAATATCATAATTACAAGCAACTACTGAGTCCTCAAATTTTCTACATTCTAGGCAGTCCGCCTCCGTTAGAGTATATTTGCCTATAATCTGCCTACTTTCTCGCACACCAATTTGGGAGGCAGTTGAAAGGATAAAGCTATCCTCAAGACCCTGTGCGTGCTTTTTCATAAACTCATAAATTTCAAAGACCTGCTCCCTTGCCTCTATCTCTGCTTTTGTTAAATCATAGACACAGGTAGGGCTTTTTTTAACAATTCTCGTTGTATTAAAGTGTACAACATTCTTTTGTGGAAGCTGAAAATACAAGATATTTTCTCGTGGATTTTTAATCTCGCTCTTTTCTTTTGCAATTTTGTATTCCTCTTGCATTTTACTAGCACTCTTTGAAAACTTGTCAAAATCCACGTTGCCAACTCTAAAGCAAAGGGTCATAGGCTGACATAGTCCGTCTGTTCGTCTGCCTTGCATACAGGGCACTCCTGAAAGATAGGAAAGCTGTGCATCCCCCGTTGCATCTATAAAATAGTCTGCCTCAATTTCCTCGATGCCACCTATTGTAGCTAAGGATATTGAAAATATCTTGTCGTTTATCGCCTTTACCTCTGTAAGCTGTGCGTGAAATAGTATGTCAACACCCGACGAAAGGACCATTCTGTTTAATATAAGCTTTAGCTCCTCTTCCAAAAAGCCGTCCCAAAGCATTGCATTTCTCTTCTTTAATTCGTTTTTGATTTCCTCAAAAATCCCACGATTAAGCTCTACTCTCTCACGCTCTATGTGAGTGACGGTAGGCATAAAGGGGTTTACTAATGAGTTAGTCGAGGCACCACCTAAGCAGTTCGATTTTTCGATTAGCAAAACAGACACACCCTGTCTTGATGCAGAAATAGCCGAGGCAACCCCTGCAAATCCACCACCAACTACTACCAAATCATATCTTTTCATAAAATAGCACCCCCTTTTTCTAAATTATAGCATACAATAAAGGAAAATGCAAAATTTTTTATCTTTACAAACAAAGTATTCTGTGCTATAATCATATTGCCAAACGAATTTAATAATTGCACAGATAGGTATTTTTCTTTAAGGGGATTTTATACCATTTTTTGCTATACCCAATGCATTTTTCTAACTTGGTAAAAGTGCGACTCCTGCATGGGTATAACCTATCTGCAATAAGTTCGTTTGGCGACAACTTGGAGCTCGCATTTTTCGGTGCGTCAGCTTCGGTTGGCGCACTTTTTTATTTTAAGGAGAAAAAAATGGACAATTTTACATGTGCAAGATGCAAACGAGATTTTAACGAATCCGACGAGGTAGTTTACTGCCCTGTCTGTGAAGCCTATCACCATCAAGAGTGTTGGGACAAGGCAGGTGGCTGTGCTAACCCAAAATGCGAGGAATACGTTCCCTCAAAAATCACCCCAAGACCTGCAAAATCTACCAAAAACACAAGTCAAAAAAGAAACGTTGCAAGAGCTCACTCCTCGGAGTCAATCGACGAAAACATAGAAAAGCTTTACACTCTAAGAGCTGGCATTTCTATGATTTCTATGGAATATGATAGAGCCAGAAAAGAGGATGCAAAGCTAGCAAAAGGTTACAAACCTATTAAACCTTTCGAAGACCAGAATCTCCTCGACTCAGTCGAAAGAATAACTCAAGATTTTAAGAAAGAATTGTCAAACTTAAATGTAGATGTATCAGGTTATGAAAGAGGAATCAAACGTGAAAAGGTATTTAACAGACTTGGCGCTTGCCTTGGTGTACTTTTAGTTATTTTGGCAATAGCTACAACCATTTCCTTTGCCTATTTTGGGATTGCTGGCATGTCTATTCCCGATACCGATCCAAAATGGGAAACATACGATATCAGTTGCCAAGTATCTTTTTGGTCATCAATTGTCTTATGGGGCGCGGGTATAGGATGCTGTTACTTCTTCTTTTCAAAGGGTTTTGAAAAATATAATGAAACAAGACTTTCCTTATATAAAAATAATCTTTACGATCTAAAAACATTAATTATGAAAAAAAGCGATTTAGACACCACTAACTACATAGCAGAAAAAAACAATCATATGGTTAACGTACTTCGCAAGGATGCTTCCATGGAAAGCCAAAAGTATGGCTCTGCTATGTTTGAAGCATTGAGAAAGCAATTTGCAGAATTTTTAAGTCCTGCCGACTGGGAAAATATTGACCTACTTATATTCTATTTTGAAACAGGACGTGCCCTTACACTAAGAGAAGCACTTCAATTAGTTGACAAGCAACGTCAAGCCGATATGATTGTTGAGGCTATTGAGAGTGCAACACAAAGAATTTGCACAACAATTAACCACGGCATGCTAAACATACAAAACACCATTATAGGCTGTGCCTCTGTTTTATCCGCTCAGCTATCCACTATTCAGGCACAACAAAGTCAAATTTTATCTAATCAAAGACAATTGCAAATTGATGCAAGCACTCTTCAATCTGCCTTAAAGAGCAAATCCAACACATCAAGCAAGCAATTGATGGAAGACGTTCATCAATTGCGAGTTTACGCAGACAACCTAGAGGTTAAACGCAGAAATTCATAATACGTAAAAAAGCCACAGGGTCACCTGTGGCTTTTTTGTTTGTTTTAAGTGATATTCTATTCGCCCTAGCTCATCAAGTGCGAACAGAGAGTTGCCGTTGTGTTAGGACACAACGCTTAACCGCCAAGGTAAGCCTTGCGTACCATTTCGCTTTCGCTAAGCTCCTTGCCTGTGCCGGAAAGAACGATTTTTCCGTTCTCCAAAACGTAGGCACGATCGGAAATAGCTAAGGATTTACCTGCGTTTTGCTCAACTAGCAAAACGGTTGTGCCACCCTTGTTTATGTCCTTGATAATTTCAAAAACTTGGTCAACAAGAAGTGGAGAAAGTCCCATTGACGGCTCGTCAAGCATAAGCAATTTAGGATGACTCATTAAAGCACGTCCCATTGCTAGCATTTGCTGTTCACCACCGGAAAGAGTACCAGCTACCTGATTTTTTCTTTCAGCAAGACGTGGAAAACGCTCATAGATTGTTTGCAAATCTGATTTTAGGCTTGCGTTATCCTTATTAGAATAGGCACCCATCAATAGATTTTCATAAACGGTAAGCTCTTGGAAAATACGTCTTCCCTCAGGCACCTGTGTCATACCTAGGTGAACAATTTTATGGCAAGGTATTTTTGTAATATCATTGCCTTGAAAAATAACCTTTCCAGACTTTTTAGGAATAAGTCCAACTATACTTTGCATTGTGGTGGTTTTGCCTGCACCGTTTGCACCGATAAGGGTAACTATTTCGCCCTCATTTACCTCAAAGCTAATATTCTTTATAGCACGGATAACTCCGTAATTAACCTCAAGGTCATGTACCTCTAACATAGCCATAGCTTAACCTCCAATGTACGCCTTAATAACCTCAGGGTCACTAAGTGCAGTTTTTGTATCGCCCTCTGCTAACACTGTACCAAAGTTTAATACAGTAATTTCGTCGCAAAGACCGGAAACAAATTTCATATCGTGCTCGATAAGAAGAATAGTCATATCGAAGTTATCACGAATATACTTGATTGTCTTAACCAAATCCTCGGTTTCGTTAGGGTTCATACCTGCAGCAGGCTCGTCAAGTAAAAGCAATTTAGGATTAGTTGCAAGTGCTCTTGCAATTTCAAGCTTTCTTTGCTTACCATAAGGCAAATTACAAGCAAGGTTGTTTCTTTCGTCCTCTAAATCGAAGATTTTGAGTAGGTCCTTTGCCCTTTGTCTCATTGCCTTTTCAACCTTGTAGTGTCTTGGTAGACGAAGAATTGAGGTAGCCTCGCTACACTTAAACTCAGGGTTGTTGTGCAAGCCAACCATTACGTTACGCACAACAGTCATATTGTTAAACAAACGAATGTTTTGGAAGGTACGAGCAATCCCCTTATGATTTATCTTTTCCTGTGAGTAGCCTGTTAGGTCCTCACCATTGAGATAAAATGTACCGGCAGTTGGCTGATATACACCTGTCAAAAGGTTAAAGATTGTGGTTTTACCTGCACCGTTAGGTCCAATAAGACCATAAATTTGGTTTTTCTTAATTTTAATATTAACATTCTGTGCAGCCTTCAAGCCACCGAAGGTAATACCAAGATTTCTTGTTTCAAGAACGTAATCGCTCTTTATATTCTCTCTTACGTGAGCATTTTTGAGGATTTTTTCTTTAACAAAGCTCTTAATTGAATCAATAAGCTTAGCCATTACTTCGTCCCCCTTCGCTCGCCTACGTCGGCGCTATTGTCACCTGTATCATCAACGATTATGTCAGTTGACAAAACCTCGTCCATAGAAATCTTTGTAGGTACAACGTCCCATCTTGCCGCATCATCACGGGTCCTTGCTGGGTCGTGCTTTCTCTTAATAAGCTTTTGAAGAATGTTACCAATATTATATTTATCGCGGAAATTCTTTAGCTTTGGTGCATTGTTATAAATAACTATAACAATAAGAATTAGTGCGTAAAGCAAGTCCTTAAGCACAGCCAAGTCGCCCTTCAATACGTTTTGAAGCTGTACGTTTAGGAAGGTAATCAAGGTAGCTGAAATAATCGAGCCGTTGATATTACCCATACCACCCAAAACAACCATAACTAGAATTTCGATAGAATAGTTATAGTCAAAGGTTGCACTTGAAATATTGTTTTGGCTATAGCTGAAGATTACACCAGCAAAGCCGGCAAATACAGCTGCAATAATAAAGCCAATTAGCTTATACTTAGTTACGTTAATGCCCATTGCCCTTGCTGCAATTTCGTTATCACGAATAGCAGTAATAGCACGTCCGTGCTTACTCTTGATAAAGTTTTGAAGCACCGCAAGGGTAGCTAAAACCATCAAAAGACCGATTATAAATAGATACTTCTTGTCAAATCTAGGTGTTGTAAGACCGATAGGACCGCCGAAGCTTTCAGCACTTGAGTTTTGGAAGATAACCTTAACAATCTCACCAAATGCAAGTGTTACAATTGCAAGGTAGTCACCCTTAAGTCTTAGTGCAGGAAGACCTACGATAAAGCCACACACACCGGCACAAGCGCCACCTACAACTAGGGCAATAATTAATACAAGTATTCCCTCGCCAACGCCACCAAGGGCAGTTTTTGCAAGCATAGCTGCAACCTTACCACCGAGGTAAGCACCAACACACATAAAGCCTGCGTGACCTAGGGAAAGCTCACCTAAGAAGCCGACAACAAGGCTAAGAGAAACTGCAAGAATTATGCTAATTGCAATTTTTTCTAGAAGATAAAGGGTTGATGAGGGAAGTCCACCACCTATTGAAAGAATACCAAAAACTATTGTAACAATACCGATTGCAGCATAGTTAATATAATTCTTCCATTTTACCTTTTTTAGTCCGTCTGTAAATTTACTCATTATACCTTCTCCCTTCTCTTCTTACCGAGTAAGCCTGTTGGCTTAACAAGAAGAATTATAATAAGTATTGAGAACTCAATTGCATCAGTGTATGCAGAGATTGCAGGGATTGAAAGACAAATGCTTTCAACAACACCAAGCAAGAGTCCACCAACCATAGCGCCAGGAATTGAGCCGATACCACCGATAACCGCAGCGGTAAATGCCTTAATGCCAGGTAGTGCGCCAAAGGTTGTTGTCATAGTTTGAACCTTTAGGAAATAGAACAAGCCTGCAAGAGCTGCTAGGGCTGAGCCTATTGCAAAGGTAATCATAATAATAAAGTTTACGTTAATGCCCATTAGCTGTGCAGCGCCCTTATCCTCAGATACGGCTACCATTGCACGACCAACCTTTGTGTACTTTACAAAAAGATGAAGTGCAACCATTACAATAACAGAGCAAACAAGTGTGATAATAGTAGAAATTTCAATCTTTAGCTGACCCAATTGAAGTGCACCTAGATTGATTTGTTGAATTTTTGGCGCTGAGCCAAAAATAACCTGTGCAAGGCTTTGCAAAAGTGTGCTTACACCAATAGCAGTAATCAAAACTGCAAGAGGGGATGCGCCACGAAGTGGCTTGTAAGCAAATCTCTCAATGGTTACACCAACTATTACACAGAATACTATTGCAGCTACTATTGCAAGCACAGGGTTTACAGGAATAAATAGTAGAATGGTATAGCCACCTACCATTATTATGTCACCGTGCGCAAAGTTAAGCATCTTTGCAATACCATAAACCATGGTATAGCCAAGGGCAATCATAGCATAAATTCCACCTAGGCTAAGACCGTTTACTAATGTAATTAAAAAATCCATTTTCTTTTCCTTTATTAAAAAGTTGCCGACGCACAAGGCGTCGGCAAAATTCTTTTGTTATTTCGCCAAATTAAGCATTAGCCTCTTTTACTACGTACTTAATAGCTTCCTTGTTAACGTAACCAGTGCTTTCCCAAGAAATGTCGGACTTGTTGTCGCCCTCTGTCTTACCTGTGATGCCGTGGAACACGAAGCTTTCGCTATTGAATACCTCTGTGAGAATTTCGCAAAGAGCGGAAGGTGCGATGTTAGCAGGAATTTCCTTGCCGTTAGCCTTAGCAACCTTCATAGCCTCATAGATTGCCCATACACAGTCATATGCAGCTGCACCAAATTGGTTTAGTGGCTCCTTAACCTCATCGTAAGCAGCATTGTACTTGTCGATGAATACCTTTGCAGGACCCTCAGTTGCGTTTGAGTTGAAGTGTGAAAGGTAAGAAACCTCTTGTGGGATTGTTGTTATATCGAAACCTTCAATACTGTCGATACCATCAAGACCGTCACAACCATAGTAGATTGCGTTTGCCTTAACAGTTGTAGCACCCTGTGACATAAATTGTGAAGCAGGTGTGTAGTAGATAGGCATAAAGATTACGTCGCAATCCTTAAGTAGGTTAACCTGTGAGTCAAATACTGTTGCATCACCTGTGAATGGTGCCTCAACAATTGTACCAAAGGAAGCATTGAGCTTAGCCTTGAACTGGTCGAAGATACCCTTTGAGTATTCGTCGTCAGCCTTGTAGAATACACCAATCTTCTTACCCTGGTAGTTTGCGTTGAAGTAGTCAGCAGAAGCTCCACCTTGGTTAGAGTCAGCGAAGCACATTTGGTAGCCGTTTGAGAATTCAGGAATACCATCACCTGTTGCAGATGGTGTTAGGAAGAATACGTTGTCGTCCTTTGAAAGAACCTTGTATTCAAGACCTGGCTTTGTTGTAACTGTACCAAGAGAAACCTGCATACCACCCTCAAATAGGTTTGCATAGCCTGTTGGAACGTTTGTTGGGTCGTGCTTGTCGTCGTACATATCAATCTCAAATTGAAGTCCAAGAGGGCCGTTGCCGTCCTTTTCAATTTCGTTGATTTCCTTTACTGCAAGCTGAGCTGCATTTCTAACTGCGATACCGTAAATAGCAGCACCACCAGTTAATGGACCGGATATACCGATTTTGATTTTTGTATTGTTCTCTGCGTAGTTAGTTGTGCCACATGAAGCGAATGCACATACGATACCGAAGCAAAGTACAACTGCAAGAATTAAGGATAAAACCTTTTTCATTTTTCTTTCCTCCAAAATATTAATAATACATCTATATTATACCCATTTTTCCAACTTGTCAAGAGCAATCCTAAAATTTTTCGAAAAAAAGCATAAATATTCATTTTTAATGAAAATATTCACGTTTTCAACCAACTTTATTCACTATTATATTGCATATAATATAAGGGGGACCTCAAAAGAAGTCCCCCTTGTATATTCTTTGAATATTATGCACTACTCTTGGTTTCCCTCTGCATATTCCTTAATACGTCTTTTTACCTCGTTAAATTTAACCTCGTCATAGATATATTCCTGTCTTTCCTTAACGAAGTTTTTGCTACCTCTTTTCTCATAGCTGTACCTTGGAATTAGCTGAATATGATAGTGATTGTTAGGTCCGTCACACATTGTGCACATATAGACTCTTTCACAGCCATAAACCTCTCTTATGATTATCATAAACTGCTTTGCAAAGCGAATAATCTTTTCATTTATATAATCAGGCGCTTCACTCATATCGTGATAGTGGTCCTCGGTAGATATACAAAGGTGCCCCTGTGCTCTAGGATTGTTAGCAAAGAATGCCTCAATATCCTTGTCCCTGTACACCAAAATATTTGTATCATCACCAAAAACCGCACCCCCGTGCTCTCTGTCAAAGCAGGTAGGACAAATCCCAAGGTCGGTTAATTCCCCTGCACTTAGCTTTAGTAAATCCTTCAATTCCATATTATTACCTCATTTTAAAATTTTCTTAATAACCCACAATTGCATACTCTTAGGCAAGGCATTTAGAAGTAGCAAAAGTGGATTTCTGTTAATGCTGTATGCAAATTTTGGCTTCCTTTTATTTATAATAGATATAGCCTTCCTTGCGATTTTTTCAGGGGGTACGCATCTTGATTCAACCGAGTCAACGATTTTCTTAAACCTTGTAGCATTACAGGAATAAAGCTTAGTCCTTTCACAAAAGCGGTCTAGTGCGCTAGTTGACACACCAAGCATTTTCGTTTCAACTGCACCGGCACGAAGGACGGATACACCTATGTCAAGTAGCTGTAATTCCATACGCAAGGAGTAAGCATATTTATCAAGCGCACCCTTAGTTATAGCATAAATGCCTGTAAAGGGTAAGGGGTCAAGGGGAGCTAGCTCGCTTGTAGTAATAAGAATACGGCTACCGCAAAAGAGCAAGGGCAAAAACGTCTTGTTAATTAAATAAACGCCATTTAGGTTTATATCAAAAATGCGACGAAATTGGTCCTCTTCAATCTCAACCAAGGAGTCAAGCATATATACCCCTGCAAAGTGAATAATGCCACACAGTGACTCTGTATAACCTTTAACTAATTCAAGTGATTCTTGTACACTCTCATAGCTTGTAATGTCGGCTTTTATTGGAATAATATTTTCTTCTGCCTTACCGATATTTTTATCAAGGGCAAAAACACGATAACCACTATTTGCAAGTGCTTTTATAGTAGCATAGCCCATACCACCATAAGCGCCTGTTACAAGTATATCCTTCATTTTTTCACCTTATTTTTCCACAATTACCGACACTCCGTCGGGGATTGCTACAATTTTAGGGGAGCTATTACCTAGAATTTTCTTAGCCTTATTAAGTGCCTCATCAATAGAATGGGCAGGAATTAAATGTAGGCTTTCAACCACCTTGTCATCAAGAGTTGATATGTAAATTACACTTGCGTGCATAAGCACACGTAAAAGCACCTGTGTTTGCCATTGGTCAGGCACTGTTTCCCATCTTTCTCTTTTCAAAAAGATGTCCATAGTTTTGTTAATATCCTTTTCGTTCGCTAGCTGATGATAAAAATGGTCACCACCTATGCCGTCGCTTGAATCTGCAAGCATAATAATTACACCATTTTTCTTAACAGTTGCCTCGCCGGCAGTCATTCCCTTAACTGCTTGATAAGCATTTTGGTCAAGAGGGTATCCACCATTTGTGGTTATTACAATATCAGCCTCACAGGCTTTTACCCCACAAAGTGAGGAAATAAAGTCTGTACCCTTTTTGTGTGCCCCCTCGCACTCTCCTGCCGTTGCAAAGATAATTTCCTTATCTGCATTTAAAACTACGTTTACAATAAATTGAAGCTTAGCCTTTTTGGAAGCCCATAGCATATCCTCGTGCATTGGATTATTTTCAAGAATACCTGTCCTACAATTTGGATTAGCAATAAACTCTGAGCAATGGTTGGCTAAAACCGTCTTTCTGCCACACACCCCTGGCAAAACGCTCTTTCTACCACCGGAAAAGCCTGCAAAAAAGTGTGGCTCGATAAAGCCCTCGGAAACTAGCAAATCTGCCTCATAGGCAAGTCTGTTTATCTCACACTCACCACCCGAAGGCAAAGTGCCTATATTTACAAGCATATCTCTTTCGTCACAGTCGTGAATATAAATTTCCTCGTTTTCAACTATGTCCTTGCCGAATTTTGCAATTAGCTCATTTTTAGTTGTGCCACGATGACAGCCGGTTGCAATAAGAATTGTAATTTTAGCACAGGGTGCGCCCCTTCTTATTTCCTCAAGCATAAGAGGCATTATAATCTTACTTGGCACAGGACGAGTGTGGTCACTGGCAATTATTACAATATTTTTCTTGCCACGTGCAAGGTCACAAAGATTTTTCCCTACTGGATTTTCGATTGCATCCTTTACCAGCTCAGCTTGACCCTTTGGTGGAGTGTATTCGTTTATTGAGGATTCCAATACACCGACAAGCTGATTTTCATCAAAGGAATATTCTATTTTTTCCTTACCGTAAGGAAAGCTAACTATCTTCATTTTTCTTGTCCTCTTGCTTTCTATTTATTAAGTGCATAATTGTTGGAATTAACAAAAGCTGTAAAATTATACCCGGTATAGCATCAACAAAGCCAGATACAAGCAAGGCATAAAGTGTTACACCCTTCCCCATAAGACCTAAAAGTCCTGCCTTTGCAAGTCCCCAAACGACTCTGCCTGCTATCATTGAAATTATAAGACTTAAATAAACGTATCTTGTGCTCTTTTTCTTGAATTTTACATACAGTAAGCCGATAACTAATCCATAGGTGGCAAGCTCAAGCGCCATCCATATAGCATTAGGATAAAGAGGTGGCATACCAAAAATAAGGGAACGCAAAAACGGAAGAGTCAACCCAACCACAAGCCCATATTTGTAGCCACAAATTAACCCACATAGCATAACAGCTAAGTGCATTGGCAAAAGTGAGTCCCCTATTTCCTTAATTTGCCCCGTCAAAAGAGGTAAAACCATACCAAGCGCCAAAAACAAGCCTGATAGCACTAGCCTTTTTGTCTTTTTTCTCATTGTCCTGCCCCTTTTCTTCATTCGTTATATTTATTATAGCACTAATGTAGATTTAATTCAATAAGAAAATCCACGAGCTTTGCGACGTACGGAGTAAAGAAAAACACGAGCTTTAGGCTCGTGTTTTTCTTATAGACGAACTAAGTCTGTAAGCTGAACACAAGGCGAAAACAATTGAGTATTGTTTTCACCGTAGTGTTTCGAACAAAGCAAGGAGATTAAGGGCTTGACTTTATTCAAGCCCTTAATCGACTATGCGACTTCGCGTGGTACAGAACACGGGTTTTGCGACGGTCGGAGCAAAACGAAAAACACGAGCTTTAGGCTCGTGTTTTCCTTATAGACGAACTAAGTCTGTAAGCCGTGTTCTGTTGAAGATGGTCATCTATCTTTGCCCTGTGTCACCACAAGGCTCCGCAAAATTGCGTGCCACCCAAGAGAATAGCAAGGCTTTATCGGGCAAATAAAAATTCTCTTATACGGTGTTGCTTCGGATAGGGTTTACACCTACTCTATGTTACCATAGAATATCGTGAGCTCTTACCTCACGTTTTCATCCTTACCTAAAAAGGCGGTAATTTTCTGTTGCACTTTCCCTAAGGTCACCCTCGGCTGACGTTATCAGTTATCCTGCCCTATGAAGCACGGACTTTCCTCACACTAATACCTTTCGGCATGATAGTGCGCGACCATCCAACTTAGTTCCCTTGTATTATAATAAATTTTTTCCACTTTGTCAAGTTATTGTCAATTATATTTATTTTTCATAGGCTAAAAATAACTATGTACAAGGAGCTTATAATGGATAATAATTACGAAAAAATGTGTATACCTCTTCAAATGGCGCTAGGTCACAATCCAAGTGCCTTCAAAAACCTTTTAAATATGGACCTACCCTCTCAAAATAGCTTTATACACAAGGCAAACAGCTTAGGAAGTGTGGCAGAAATCAACGATTTAGTCAATGAATTAGGTCAAAAAAGGAGTGGCAGTTAGCCACTCCTTTTACATATTATTTTGTAAGCTCTGCTACAAATACGATATTATCACTTGTTGTATTTGATACCTTTACGTATACCTTACCATCCTCGCCAAGTGCGATAGGACTTGATGTGTCCTGTGCCTCGCCGTCAATAGTAACGGTACAGCCAAAGCCATCTAAAACACTAAGCTCAAGACCTGCTGGGTCAGAAACGTAAAACCAAACGCTATCGTTTGCGCCGATTGTCTTTACAACCTCACCAGGAATAAATATAGCATTTGACTTCATTGAGCCGGCTGGGCTATTAGTTACTAATATCTCGCCCTCGTCTGTGCCGTTTATTTCAAAGAATACAACTGTTGCACTCTTAGTTGACTCAACCTCTGCTACAACGTAGTATTTTCCGTTAGGTCTTGAAAATGTTACAACACCACTTTCGTCCGAGCCTGTTGTTTCAACAACAGCATAGGTTGCGTCATAAATGTTAACAAGTGTTGAAATACCATTACCGTCAGTGTCCTTAATTACAACCGTGTATGTAATGTTACCGTCGCTTACGTCATATTCAGCAGTAATTGTCTTTTCCTCGCCAAATACAATTACGTTTGCATTATCTGCACTTGTAGGATTTGAAAGTGTAAATGCGCCATTTACGTGAGTTAATACTGCATAGTAATTGTCAGGTGCAATCTCAAATGTAACAATGCCAGATGCATCAACTGTTGCCTTAGCACAGGACTCGTCTGCCTCGTTGAAAAGCTCAACAATTGCACCGACTGGTGCGTTTACTGTGTAGGTTGCAACCTGCTCAAGTGTGATTGTAATGCTAACTGCATCTGTTTCAAAATAAGTGTAACCACTTGGGATTTTAAAGCCCTCTGGTGCCTCGTTAATTTGAACACCCGGCTCACCAAGCTTTGTATCAAAGGTGTAGGTTGCCTTGCCCTCGTTATCTGTTACCTTTGGCTTAAGACAACTACCACCGTCACAGATTTGAAGGTTAACGTCCTTAACTGGATTACCCTTTGCATCTACAATTGTAATTGTGTAAATAACGCTCGTGTCCTCTGGTGGTGTTGTATCACCTGTACCTGTGCCTGTTTCTGTACCTGTTTCAGTACCTGTATTTACAGGTGGATTGTCCTCGTTGCCACCACAGGAGGCGAATACACATACAACAAGAAGCAAAGCGCAAATTAAAATAGATAATCTTTTTAGCTTCATAATATTCTCCTATGTTTTTTCTTAATTTTAGCATAAGCTACTATTTTTTTCAATATTATTATTCAAAATCCTTAAAGGTAAAGGAAACGATTTTTTCCTCTGTGCCACCAAGAGTAATTGAAAATTGAGGATTTGCTACGTCCATTTCAATATAAATTAGTCCGTCCTCGTCGGCTGTGTAATCTGTACCACCGAAGGTTATAGTTACGTCCTTGCCACTCTCGATTGTCAAAATACCTCTTGTTGTACCCTTTAGATAGAAGGTGCCGTTTGCCTCTAGCTTAACTGTATAAACCGTTGCAGGGGTTGTCGTACCACTTTGTTGGTCAAAAACGTCATTTGAGGTCTTAATTGACATAGGGGACTCCTCTGTACCCTTTGTATTGGCTTCAACGTAACAGCAAGCAAAAAGCCACTTGTTTGCACTAACGATTCCTACCATTGGCATAGAGGTTACGTTGCCCTCTCCGTCTACTGAATATTCAACGAATAAAGAGCCATCTCCCTCAAACCAGCCATTGTAAGCACCAACCTTTTCAATAACATATTTTAATTCGTCAGTCAAAGGACAAACTCCAGAGGAATCAGTCTTATCTAAATATGCGTTTACAAGGTCATTATATCTTTCCTTAAGAATCACGTTGCCCTCGTCGTCGTATTCAACGCAAACAAGGCTTGTGATATCCTTAAGAGGTCCAAGATACAAGCTAGCGGTGCCAAGCCTGATAAGAACAACGGGACCATTTTCATCACCTATATGATAAAATCCGTCGCTACCCTTAACAACTGTAAGATTCTTATCCTTTAGGTCAACGTTTTTGATTGTGTAATTCAAAAGTCCGTAATGGTAATCGTCCTTTGATACCTGCTCAGCCTGCTTATCGGTGAATGGTACGACAGGCTTTGGGTCACCTATTCTTTCGATTTTCAAAACTGCATTATCGCTCTTTCCATACATAGCAATAACAATAGTAGTCGTACCTGTATTGCTCGTGCCGATGCCTGAGTCTAAAACCTCAATTTCAAATGCACCGTCTATCGTTTCAGCTGCATTTTGCTTTTGTACGAAGTTCACGCTTCCACGATATTCAATAGCTAGCAAGGAGTCTGCCTCATAGCTGAATCTGTAAATACCGCCCTTGACTGGAACGAATATAAAATAACTAATTCCATCAAGAGTAACGTAGGTTGCTCCCTCTGAAACAACAGGAGCATCGTATTCAGCAGATTGACCTATTCCAAATTCGTTTTCGATAGGCTTACCCTCACTATCAACCACGGGCACCCAAATTTCAGTTGTGCTTGTGGCAGAATCGTAAACCGTAATTTCAATATTTGTCTTAGTCTTTTCTAAGATACATTTTGATTTGTCGTAAGCAATTTCCCCGTCAGCTGAGGAAAGCTTAACCTCGTATTTTTCACTTGTAGAAAGAGTTACTTGATATTTTCCCTCGTCGCTTAGTCTGTTCATTTCAACAAACTCAGACTCAGCCCCCTCAACAAGCTTAAAAATTTCAACATAAATTGCCTTTTGTGGCACGTTACCCTTGAAGTCCTTTACAGTAATTTCATAGGTAATTTCACTAGGCTCTGTTTCGCCACCATTACAAGAGGCAAATACAAAGCAAACGCATAGTGCCAAAAGCAAAATTGATAGGGTAACTAATTTTCTCATAATCTTACCTCAATTGTATTTTAATCAAACTATGCGACACAAGAGGTGTCGCATAGCTGTTTTTGTTATTCCTTAGCTGTTAAATAATCGTAGTAGTAGCAAACCTTTGTCCAAGAGCCCTCAACCTGGAAGGAGAACTTGTCAATGAGCTTTTGGAGAATTTCTGCAAGCTCCTCGTCCACTGCTACACAGCCCTGAAGCTCAGGATGCTCTGGGTCGTCAATTAGCTTGTCAAGATATGCACTAATCTCATCAGTCATATCCTCGCCGTTTCCGTGGAAAATACCGTTTTGTAGGTCGTCAAGCTGATAGAATTCATAGTAATAATCGTAGTCAGCTCCCCATGCCTCCTTTAGCTCATCAAGAGTGTTATTTTCAAGAAGAATTAAGCCATTGGTATCGGTTTCGGTCTTTGAGAAATCAAAGGCGCCGTTTGCAATCATGGTCTTAAGTGAGTTAGATGGGAAAATGCTTGTGGTGAAGTGGAAATCTGCATATACGATTGAGCCAAGGCTACCGTCTGCAAGCTTATGATGATAGTAGCCGTCCTCACCAAGCACAACGTCAATACCACCAACGATATAGTCACCTACTGTGCCGTCGAGTGTCTCCTCGTACGTAAAGAATCCGGGGGAGGCAGACTTAAAATGTCCAAAGGATTCACCAAGATACTTAACCTTAAAGGTGAAGGAGCCTGTTGCGTATACGTCGTAGTATGCCATATCAATGTAATAGGTCTTGCCAGCCTCAAGATATGCAACCATTGAAATGTTGGTGTAATCTCTTACAAGCTTACCGTCCTCGTTTTCAACAAGAAGCTCGGAGCAATATCTTTCACCCTGGTCGCCATCAATGTATAGGAATCTATCACCGTTTGCAATCCACTCTTCATAGTTGCCGGTAAATATCCAACCGGAAATTTCCTGTGAGCTATTTGAGGTAAAGCGATAAGCACCGCTCACCACAGGTGTGAATGCATATAGATAGCCTCTTGGCATAATTACTCTGTCGTATGAGAAGCTATAGCTCTCAGACTCGAGCACACTATTATCAGGATTTAGCTCATCAATTACAGGTGTAAAGTCAATTACAGGTGCGCTAAAGGATGCAAGTCCTGCGATAACGTCGCCTAACTGCTTTGCAGGCTCGCCGTTTTCATCCTTACCATATACGTCGTAGTAGGAGCAAAGACGTAGCCATGCGTTTTCGTTGTAAACGAATGCGTTCTGCTTTGCAAACTCGTCGAGTAGGTCCTTAAGCTCAGCGGTTACTGAGCAGTAGCCGTAAATCTTTGCGTTTGCAGCATAGTTACAATATTGAACTAGTGTATCAAACTTATTTACACCATCTACCATAAAGATACCTGCGCTCGTTACGTCGTCGAAGGTTTCATAAATCTTTTGAGATAGTGAGTATTCGTGTGAGAAATTTGAGAAGTTAAGTAGGCTAGCCATAAGGATTGGTCCGTCCTTTTCGCCTACGTGGTAGTAGCCGTCGTCACCGAGAACTACGGTTACATATTGTGTGAAATCCGTATTGGTAGCATTTGGCTTTGTAGCCGCCTCGCGTGGCACGTAAGCCTCAACGTCAAGGTCGTCCTTGCTTACAATTTCAAAGTTTTTAAGATGTACTGCGTCCTGACCCATACCGTCGGCTACGTCCTTTTGATATAGAAGAACGATATCGTAAACTCCGTCCTCGTTAGCAACGAAAGCGCCACACTTAGCCCAGTCCTTATTAAGTGAAGAAATCGCGTAGATGTCCTCACCGTCAACAAGCACGTAGAAATAGTCACCTGTTGGTTGCATTGAAGCAAGGTATTCAAAGGTAACAGCCTCACCAGCCTTCAACGTTGCCTTTACGTGTAGAATTGAGTAAGAGGAATCCTTACCTGTGTTAGAGGTTGTAACGTAGCCATTTTCTGAATCAATGATAAATGGCCAAGCGTACTCTGCATCCTTCGTTCCCTCCTCAGGTGCAAACTCAAGCTTTTCCTTTTGCTCCTCGTTCTTTACCAAAAGGTCCTCGATTTGCTGATAGTGGTCCTCAGGCAATTCAACGTCAGGCTTTTCAACAGGGATAAGCTCACCGATAGTTTCCTCAGTTACAAGCTTTTGTACGTAGTTGTCAGCTGTGTAGTATTCAAAAAGAGTTGTAAAGTGTCTTTCACTTGGAAGTGCGCCAAGATAAATCATTGTAATAACGCCGTAACGGTCAATCATTACAGATACAGGGTTACCCCAGCTGTCACCATAAAGTCTTTCAAATGGGTCCTCAACAGGATTTGTCAAGGTGTCCTTTGCAATTGGGAAGGATAGCTTTAAATCCTCCTTCTCCTCGCCCTCTGGCAATGGATAGTAGGCATAATATCTGTCCTTAAACTCATTTACAAAGTCCTGCACTGCAAAAATATCCTCAGTTGAGTTACCGTTAATAGCGATAACGTCAATCTTATCCTTGTACTGCTGATATGCATTTTCAAGGTCTGGGAATTCACCAATACAGTATGTACAGGTTGTGTACCAGAAGTTAAGCAAAACTGCCTTCTTTTCCTTTAGTGCCTCGGAAAGGGTCCACTTCTTTCCGTCAACTGTGGTAACGGTAAAGTCGTGAATAATATCACCCGTGTTATAGGTAACGTTTGTTGTGTCAGTGTCCTCGATAACACCGGAGGTTAGCACAATGCTTGTGCCTGTTGAGCCAACAGGATAGCTTTCGTTAGCCTTGTAGCCGGCTGGCACGTCGCTTAGCTTAGCTACGTAGTTAGACTTTTGTGCAACCTTAAAGGTAGCAATACCGTTTGCATCAGTTCTTACACCTCTGCCGGCAAGCTTGCCATCGGAATAAAGCTCAACTAAAATATCCTTTAGCTTAAAGCCACCGATTGACTTGATTTCAATGGTGTAGGTGCCCTGTGTGCCATTACCATTGCCACTTTCAGTTCCTGTGTTTACAGGTGGGGTGTCGTTATTACCACCACAAGAAACCATTTGAAGTAGCATTGTGCCAAGCATAAGCACTACCATAATGATAGACAATACTCTTTTAAATTTCATTTGATACTCCTTTAAGTTAGATTTAGAAATTATATTATTAAAATTATAATGTCGCATATTATATTATCATATAACAATATTTTTGTCAATAGAAAGACAATAACCGACATAAGTCCTATTGCCTACATGCCGAAAAAGTCCCGTGGAGTGTCTATTTTTTCATCACTTTAGCACTTTAGTTCATTAAAATTTAACAAAAAGGGCTATCGCAAAAGCAATAGCCTTTTAAAGTTAATTTGGGCTTGGAATTTGAGATATGCTGTTAATTTCCTTGTGAGTATAGTCCTCATCTGTAAAGAATGAGAAAAGACCTTCTAATTGACCCTCGCTTAGTGCACCCTCGTGGATAAAGGAAACAACACCGTACTTGTCAATTACAACCGTTGCGGGATTGACTGGAAAACCAAAGGCACTCTCTATTCCTTGATTATCAACTGCAAGTGGCAAGGTTAAGTCGGGCACGTCAATTGGGTTTGCTTCAGTACCATTATAATAGTTGAAGCGCTCATCAAAATTTGCAATAAAGCTATTTATGCTTGTTTGATTATTTGAGGAGTTAAGACCTACAAAGCCCGCCTTATTTGAATAAGCGTCGTACACCTTATTCATATCTGGAAATTCTTTGACACAAAACGAGCAGGTTACGTACCAAAAGTTTAGCATTACCATTTGTTTTTCTTCGAGTAGCTTGGAAAGTGTAATTTCATTACCGTTTTGGTCGGTAACCGTAAAATCGTGCATAATAGACCCTAGCTGATATTTTACACCCTGATGTCCCTCGTTGATTAGCTGAGTTTCTAGCAAAATTTCAGTATTTTGCCCACCCAGTGTATAGTTTTGCTCAAATTTGTAGCCCTTTGGCACGTCCGAAATTACAACCGATTTTGCTTCCTTGTCAAGATTTTCAAAGGTAATTTTGCCTTGGTCGTTGCTTGACTTGTAGTCGATAAACTCACCGTTTGCATCAAACAATTCTGCCACAACACCACTTAAAAGCTTGCCTGTATCGGTTTTAATTTCAATTGTATAGCTATATGGCACTCCGTTATTTTCGCCACCCTCTTGGTTGTTGTTACAGCCTACAAGGGCAAGGGTCAAGGTTAAGGCAAGTAACAAAATAAGTATTGATTTTTTCATTTTATTCTCTTTCTTAATTAAAGCTTAGCTTTTAGCTTTCTTCTAATTTTCGAGCCTTTTTTAAAAAGTCTAAGTCCAACGGAATATGCAAGCTTGCTATGGAATAGCTTTTGAGTTAGGCTTACCTTCCTTTTTGGAATTGAAATATCTGCTTTTTTATCAAGCTTGATATTTTTGCCCATCTGTGTGTTCATATAGTCAATTACACTAGCTACGTAGGTATCCTTTTTATCGTAATTTACAGACACCTCACCGCTTCTTTTTGAAATATCGTAAAGCATACCGTCAACCACGTCAAAGCTATCGCCTAGAAGTCCGTTTGCAATATAACCGACCTCGTCACAGGGTCTTGATGTTTCAAGGCAATCAACCCCATATGCTTCCTTAATTGCATCCTCAAGCTGAGTTAAGCCAAGTGATTTTGCAGTAGTGTATTGTACTCTTGACATTAGCTTACCCCATTCGTCAATGCCTGTTTTTTGGTCCTTCGTTGCATTTTGCTTCATTGTGTTAATGGTTTTCGCCATTGACTTAATTTGAGACTCTAGTCTTTTTTCGCAATCTGCAACAAGGGTGCTTTGCTCATCGTGAATACGATAAAAGTAGTACCCTGTGTGGATATTTGAAAGCTTTTTAGCATTTTTGTAGGCGAAGAAGTTTAATAGTGCGTCCTCACTATATCCCATTCTTTCCATAATTGCATCAGTCTTTTCAAGGTCCTTTTTTGCACTTAATAAAACTGATTTTTTGTAAACCTTATTCCACAAAACGAAAAGACTATGATACTTGCCTTGTGCGTTTGTTAGGTAGTTAAGAATATCCTCATTTTCAAGGGTAATATCGTTTTTAATGGTGATGTCCTCTTTAGGATATGCTTTTCCATTTTTGCTATGGAATGCCCAGTCGTTTATAACTATGTCGCAATTTTCCTTTATCGCCTTTTTGAGCATAGGTGCGTGATAGTTTACAGATACTGTATCGTCAGAATCGCAGAATGCAACATAATCACCCTTAGCTATCATTAAGCCATAAAGTCTAGAGGCGAGGTGCCCTCTGTTTTCTGTCTTTACGTATGTAGGCTTGTAGTATTCAATAAGCTGTGAATAATCCTCGGTTGACCCGTCGTCAATTACCAAAATTTCATAGTCCTCCTTGCTAAGAGTTGACTTTGTAATTGAGGAAAGACATTTTTTAACGTATTCTCTTTTTGTGTTGTATAAGCAAATTATTATACTTAGCTTCATTTTATTCTCCCTTTAAAATTCTTTCGTTTTATTTTAACATTTTAGGGTTGATTTGTCAACAGATTAAGGTCGATGTTGCAAATATTTTGTCGATTTTAGTTTACTAAAATTTCTTTTGGTTAAAATTACCTATTTTTGTTGACTTTTAGGTCCATTTATATTATACTATCCCTAAGGGCATACCCTAAAGGGTATTTCCTTAAAACATGTTTTTTCCAAGGAGATTTTAAAAATGAAGCCACAAAAAATTAGAGTAACTCCAGATATGCTCATCAATGATATGGGCATTGAGAGGATTGAAAACTTTTTCTGTGAGTTTGAAAACGACGGCGACCCACTATATGGCATTGAGGGTCAAAGACCACAGGTACACCCAAGACACGACCATTGGTGGATTGGTGAAACCGATTTAGCATTTACAGTTGACTTAGGTGATATATATCAAATTACGAATATGTACATCTACAACGACTACGACGAGTACAAGCCTGAAAAGGATAAGCACGACTACGGCGTACGTAAGGTTAGAGTTAAGATGGGTACACCATTTAGCTGGGAATACGACGAAAGCCTAGCCCCCGAGGTTAGAAAGTGGACCGGCTTCGAAACAAGCTATAAGACACAATACATTAACTTCTCCTTTAATAATAACCAAGCACCTAGCGAAATTCTTATTTACGGCTACAAGGTTGAGGAGGTTGACAAGACCATACCTGAAAGAAAGCCTCATAAGAAATCAAAGCTTACACACTTCGTTGGTATGAATGGATTTGTAAACGATGCCGACGATATTAACCGTGCAGTTACCTATATTCGTGAGTACCACCCATGGACCTGGACCTGTGAGGGTGAGGGCAACGACGTTACCCTCTCACCAAATCCTTCACTTAATAAAATGTGGGATTTTGACGACTACTATACAAGACTACGCAACTATGGCATTTCAGTATGCCCTACTATTTCAACTCATAGTAGAAGATTCCCTAAGGACGGTGTTGAGCCAAGTGATGACCCACGCAACTTCTTGTCCTACGCTTCTATGCTATTCCAATATGTTGCACGTTATGGTAGCAACAAGGACCTTGACCCAGCTGTTGTAAAGGTTGGCGAGGGTCAGGAAAAGAAAATCGGTCTTGGACTTTTGAACGCCCTTGAGCCACTAAATGAGCCTGACGGCACATGGCTTGGCAGAGGTCAATACTTCTCACCATTTGAAATGGCAGCGCTACTCTCTATCTGCTATGACGGACACGAGGGTATGTATAAAAACGCAGGTGTTAAGCAGGCTGACCCTAACTTCTTTATGTCTATGTCCGGTGGCGCAGGCTTACACCTTGGCAGACTTCGTGCTATGCAATTCTGGTGCAAGTACAACAGAAAGGACGGCAAATTGCCATTCGATGCAATCAATGCTCACTGCTACTGTGGTAAGAGTGTTGACAAGGCTGGTATTATTTCTCTTGTTGACGTTAATATTGACGACAGAGACGCACTTTCCGAAAAGGTTTACGTTGGTGTTTCCCCTGAGGAGGGCGATATTTGTGGTCGCTTTGAGGAAATTATGGATTGGCGTGACAGATACTATCCAGAAATGGAAATTTGGCTAACCGAGTTTGGTTGGGACACTAACCAAAGCTATAAGACCTCTACCTCTTCTCATGCATACGGCAAGTACACAGGCAGACAGGTACAGGGCATGTGGCTTGTACGTGAGTACCTAATGCTTTCCTCAATCGGTATTGAAAGAGCTGCTATGTATATGTCAAGAGACTGTGGTCCCGAGGAGCATGCAATTGGTAAGTACGGCTCAAGTGGTCTTGTAAGATACCCAATTGAAATTACTCCAAATAACGTTATTATGGGTAATAAGAAGGATTCCTTCTATTACGTATATACAACAAAGGAAATTCTTAAGGATACTTACTTTGATTGCGAGATTGACTCCGGTAACGAAAACGTTAAAATCTTTAAGTACGTAACCGACGAGGGCGATGCAAAATATGCAGTTTGGTGCCCAACCTCTAACTCTACCGAGGTTAAGGACTTCAAGCTCAAGGTTGGTCACGGCGACTTCATTCTTGCACAGCTTGAATTTGAGCGCTACAACGGTCTTCGCACCGACCTTATCGAGGAAGACGGCTACGTAACAATCGACGTTTCCGAAAAGCCTGTCTTTGTAATCCCAAAGCCAGCAAAATAATAAAACAATAAAATAAATCCGTGCTACAAATCGTAGCACGGATTTTTTATTGCTTTTTTCAAATCACGATTATTTGGTTGGTCGAATTTTGCCCTGCTTTGGTGGGGTGTCGTCCTCGTAGTTTCTTTGCATATTGTTGGCAAAGGTGCGAAGCTGGTCACGCATTTCTTGTGGGGAAAGGACCATTGCCTTATGGCCAAAGCGAATCGCCCAATGCAAAACGTCCTCTCGGCATGCCACTGTGCGAATTATAATTCGTGAATCACGAAGTCCGTTTATTCTAAAATTCTTACCGAAGGCGTCAATTACCTCGCCTATTAAATCCTTGTCTATGGCAAGGGTGATTTCTATCATTTCGCCCGATAGCATATAGGGGTGAGAATAGACGTAGTCGTCAACTTCACCCTGTGGTCTTTTTCTTGGGGTCACAAGGATTTTAAGCTCCGTTATTTTGTCAACTCGGTAGGGCTTTATCTCCTCGTCTTCGCTTGATGCTATTAGGTAATAGTGTCCGTTTGACATAACTAGCCTGTGGGGGCTTACCTCTACCCTTTCGATTGGGTGAAGTGCTTTATCTATACCGTAGTCGTTGCGAACAAGCTCAACCCTTAGGTTTTGAGACATAGCCTCGTTTAGTATTGCTATGTTGTCAAAAAGTGTTTTGTTGTCGCTTTTGTCAAAGGTCTCAAGAGTGTGAATATTTCTTGCCTCTTTTTTGAAGTGGTCGCTTGTTAGGTTGCATAGCTTATTTATTATTTCTTTTGTGCTTTTTGCATCAACGCATCGGCTTGCCAAAACAAGGTCGATAATTAAGCACAGCTCTGCCTCGGTTAGGTCCTTACCGCAGGAGTCGTAATAAGCTCCCTTGGTGGTTTTGACAACACCTATTCCACTTGATTCAAGGTCACCTAGATAGTTGCTAATCGCCTTTCTTTCAAGAATGATATTATATTCCTTTTCAAGCAAGGCTGAGATTTCCTGTTGGGTTAGCATTATAGCACCTGTGGTCTTGCCACCTTGAGAGGGTCTTGTATGCTTTTTTAGGATATGGAAAATTCTTAAGCATGCCATTCGCTTAGTTTCATTGCTAGCCATATTTTGGTCCCCCCTCTCATATACTATAAATTTAATATAACATATATTGGAATATAATTCAACTATAAATTTCTTAAAAAATATTAAGATATTTGGGTCAATGTACCATTTTTGATACATTGAACCCTGTAAAATGGTGGTATAGAATGAAAAATTGGGCGAATTTTGTCGAGTGCGTGGTGCGTGAGTGCAAGGTGCGACAGAATTGGCAACGTAGACAGCTTACAAAATAAATTTAAACAGAAATAGTTTTTTATGGGGGTACTTATGGAAGGCTTTGATGATATTCAAAAAATGCTAAACGACTTCTACTCTAGTCTAGATACGCTAAAGGCAGGTTACGAGAAGGAAGAAAAGGAAAAGCAAGAAAGGGAAAGATTGGAAAAGGAAGCCCTTGATTCAAAGGCGAAGCAGGAGGCACTTTTACAACAGGAGCAAAAGAGGAAGGAAAACCTTGAAAAGCTTCGTCTTGAGGACCAACGCAGAAGCATTGAAAACGAGGAAAGGCGTAAGGCTGAGGAAAAGGCACTTTCCGAGCCTAGGATTCTATTCTCAGCCGGTCCTTACGATTTTGACGATTACAGCTTTGATGACTTCGACGATAAGCCAGAGGGTCAGCTTGTAAAGGACAATGGTCCTTACGACTTTGATGATTTTGACGACTTTGACGACCCAAACGAAATTGAAAAGCCTGAGGAAAGGGTAGATACACCATCTTCAGGCAAGGAAGAGGAAAAGCCCTCCTTGAAGGTAGACGACAAGGCAGGCGACGGCAAGGCTGGTGATGGCAAGGCAGACGAGGATAAGCCACAAGAGAAAAAGCCTAGGTCTATTTTTGATATTCTTAAAAATAGAAAATCGGTTGACGAGGACGAGGGCAAAAACAAGGCGATTGACCCATTCCATCACAGCGACGATTACTCTACCACAGCGGTTACTGAAAATGACCCTCTTCTTAAGAAGTGGCAGGACGAAATTGACCAGTGGAAGAAAAATATCATTGAAGAGGGTGGCTTTGTTGACGACAAGAAGCTTGTTGAAAAGATTACCCGTCACGATATTCCAAGCGACTGGAAAAACAGATACGTTGATGACGAAAGGGCTAACATTCAAATTGAGGACTTGTCTACTGCCCTTCTACACTGTCTTAACATCTTAGGTACTGTTGATATTGAATATATCGCTACTATCACTAAGCTTTCCTATGGTGACGTTATAGACGGACTAAAGGGCGCTATTTATCAAAATCCTATGAAGTGGGGTCAGTGCTTCTTCCGTGGTTGGGAGTTAAGTGACGATTACCTATCCGGTAATATCATTCACAAGTGGCGTATCGCTATGGAGGAAAATGAAAAGTATCACGGATACTTTAAGGACAACGTTGAGGCACTTGAAAGACTTATTCCTGAGTCCCTTCGCACTAAGGATATTTACGTAACTCTAGGCTCACCTTGGATTCCACCTGACATTATTGACGAATTTATTTATCACCTAGTTGGCGAGCCTGTGGCAAGACACGAATCTATTACAACTAAGTATGACGAGCATTCCGGTCTTTGGGAAATTCCTTACAAGTCTAGATTTAAACGTGGTAAGCACTCAGTTAAGGCATCATCTACTTATGGTACGGCTGACATGGATATGCTTCATATTATTGAAAACACTCTTAATATGAAGACTCTTGTAGTTTATCAAAAAATAAACAATGCATTTTCAAAGAGTGGTGAGGTTTTTGTCCCCGACCAAAATAAGACCCTTTTGGTGCTTGAAAAGCAACGTATGCTTATTGAAAAGTTCCAAGATTGGGTTTGGGAGGACGACGAAAGACGTGAAAGACTTCAAATTCTTTACGAGACTCGCTTTGGCGCTCATCGTAAGAGAGAGTTTGACGGTAGCTTCCTAACCTTCCCTCAAATGAATCCTAACGTGTCTCTTTTCCCATTCCAAAAGAATGCGGTTGCAAGAATTATTTTAACACCTAATACCCTACTAGCCCATGATGTTGGTTCAGGTAAAACCTATGTTATGATTGCTTCCGGTATGGAAATGAGAAGAATTGGTATTTCCAAAAAGAACATGTACGTTTTGCCAAACAACCTAATCGGTCAATGGCAGACAATCTTTAAGGAAATATATCCATCTGCTAATCTATTAGTTGTTGAGCCTAAGGATTTTACTCCTGCTAAGAGAGGGGCTACCCTAGCTAAGATGAAGAATATCGATTATGATGCTATTTTGATAGCATATAGCTGTTTTGATATGATTCCTCTTTCAATTGAGTATTATGAGCAGGAATATGAAAGACTTGCTCAGCTAGTTAAGCAATCTCGTGCTACCTTTGAATCTCAGTCCTCTACTAAGAGAAGACATCAAACTCTTCTTGCAAGGCTTGAGAAGATAAAGAAGGAGCTTGAGGATAACGAGGGTAAAATTACCTTTGACCAGCTTGGTATTAATACTCTATTCGTTGATGAGGCGCACAACTATAAAAACGTGCCTATTGAAACTAAGATTTCAAGAATTCTTGGTATTTCTAAGAATGGCTCAAGAAAGTGTAGCGACATGCTTGACAAGGTTAAGTGTGTACAAAGACAAAATGGTGGTCGTGGTGTTGTATTTGCAACAGGTACGCCTATTACTAACTCTGTCACAGATGCTTACGTAATGCAATCATATCTACAAAGTGGTGAGCTTGCACTTCTTGGTCTTTCAAGCTTTGACTCTTGGGTTGGTATGTTTGCAGAAAAGTCCACGGACTTTGAGGTTGACGTTGATACAACTAACTTCCGTATGGCTACTAGATTTGCAAAATTCCACAACCTACCGGAGCTTACCTCTATTCTTGCCTCAATTGCCGACTTCCACGCAGTTGACAAGACCGGTGGCTTGCCTGACTTCAATGGCTACACCGATAGCGTTGTTAGTCCAACTCCTGCATTTAAGGATTACCTAAAGGAAATCTCCTCTCGTGCCGATGACGTGCGTAGTAGACGAGTACCACCTGACGTTGACAATATGCTAAAGATTACTAACCATGGTAGACTTGCAGCCCTTGACCTTCGTTTGGTTGACAATACTGCTCGTTTTACCTATCAATCTAAGGTGGCAAGGTGCGCTGAGCGAATTATAGATACCTATGGTGCTTCAAATGCAACTAAGAGCGCACAGCTTGTATTCTGTGACACCTCAACACCTAAGCCTGGCTTTAATATGTACGACGAGCTAAAGCGTCTGCTTGTATTCTCTGGTATTCCAGCTGAAGAGATTGCATTCGTGCATGATGGTACAACTGACAAAAAGCGTGATGCACTATTCCAAGATGTAAGAGATGGCAAGGTAAGAGTTTTAATTGGCTCAACTGCTAAGCTTGGTATGGGTGTAAACGTACAAGAAAGGCTTATTGCAATACACCACCTTGACGTGCCATGGCGTCCTGCTGATATGGTACAGAGAGAGGGTCGTATTTTAAGACAGGGTAACACTAGCCAAAAGATTTATATCTTTAGATACGTAACTGACGGTAGCTTTGACGCATACTCCTGGCAATTGCTTGAATCTAAGGCAAGATTTATTGCGCAATTGCTTGGTGGCTCAATGAAGATGCGTTCAGGCTCTGACGTTGATGCAGCTGTGCTTAACTATGCAGAGGTTAAGGCACTTGCTATTGGTAACCCACTTATCAAGGACAGAGTTATTGCGTCTAATGAGCTTGAAAAATTCTATATTCTTCAAAGAGAGGCATTGCTTGAGCGTGACAAGATGAACGTTGAATTAAGCGACCTACCTAAGAAGATTGAAAGACAAAAGGCTCTTATTGAAACCTGTGAAAGAGATATTCTCTTTTTCGAAAACAACAATCATGAATATAGCCCTGAGGACAAGGAAAAGGTTCGCATTGATATTGTTAATGCCATCAATGGTAACATTTTAAAGCCCGAGGAAACAGAGGTTGTGACCTATCAAGGCTTCCAAATATTTGTGCCATCCTTTATGCGTCAGGACCGTCCCTACGTTTATATTAGAAATAATGGTAAGTACGTTATTGAGCTAGGCTCAGAGTCTACCATTATGAAGAGAATTGATGAATTCTTTGAAAACTTTAGCGATGTTCACGCAAGCTATAAGGCAACCCTGAATACCTACTACGTAAGACAGAGTGAATTGACCTCTGCCCTAGCCGGTAAGTTTGGATATCAGGAAAAAATTGAAGAGCTTCAAGAAAAGCTCAAGGAAATTGATGAAAAGTTAGGAGTTAAGCATGAGTAAGGAACAAGCAACTATTCCCTCTCTATCTATCGAAAAGATGATAGATGAGTTAACAGGTATTTACACAAAGGTTTTTAATCGAGGCCTATCGCCAAAAATAGTCCCCTCAGTTATGCTGTGGGGACCTCCCGGTGTAGGTAAATCACAGGCAGTTAGGCAAATTGCTAAGGAGCTTGAATACAACACAGGCAAGCGTTGTAACGTTACTGACGTTAGACTTTTGCTATTTAACCCAATTGATTTACGCGGTATTCCTACGGCTAATGCGGACAAGACCCTTGCTATTTGGCTAAAGCCTCAAATTTTCCAAATGGACCCTAGTCCTAGTGTTATTAATATTCTATTTCTTGATGAAATTTCTGCAGCACCTATGTCAGTACAGGCAGCAGCTTATCAAATTACTCTTGATAGAGTTGTTGGTGAGCATAAGCTACCTGATAACTGTATAGTTATTGCGGCAGGTAACAGAGTTACGGATAAATCCGTTGCCTTCAAGATGCCTAAGGCACTCGCTAACCGTCTTTGTCACATTGAGGTGCAGGGTAGCAACGATTCTTGGGAAAGATGGGCTGTTAAAAATGGTATTAACGAAAGAGTTATCGGCTTTATTGCCTTCCGTCCTAACTATTTAATGGGCTTTGATGCAGGTAATGACGACCTTGCCTTTGCAACTCCTCGTTCTTGGGAAATGGTAAGCAATATTCTCAACCTAAACGGTGGTGACGTTAAGGCTTCTTATTCTATGATTGCAGGCTGTATTGGTAAGGGTGCTGCAGTTGAGTTTAGCTCCTTCTGTAAGCTTTACGACAAGCTACCAAGAATTGATGATATTTTTGACGGAAGGTACGTGCCTGTACCTACCGAGCCTGACGTTTTACATGCTCTTGTTTCCTCTATTGCCGTTTATGCAAAAGAATACAAGAATAACATTCACAAGATTGGTAATGCAGTTAGCTACGCAACCGGCTTGCCTGCTGACTTTACCGCTGTGCTTTTTAGAAATTTGTGTGCTTTAGAAAAGGGCTATAAGGATTACTTAATGAAAATTCCTGAATTTTATAAGTGGATGAGCACAAGGGGGGCAAGCTACAATGGCATTATCTAAGGAAGAGTTAAAGCCTTACTTTGTAAAGCTTATAAAGGCAAGATGTAGTGTAACTAGTAAAAACGGATTTCTTGGTACCCTACTTATACAGTTTAAGTTAGCCATTGACGAGGACTGTAAAACCGTTTACTTTGATGGTGAGCGAATTGCCTTTTCTCCAAAATTCTTAGATGAATTAGAAATTGATGAGGTTTCCCACGTGCTTGTGCATCAAATGCTTCACTACTTAAAGGGTCACTTTTCCAAAAGGGCTGATGACAAGGATACTCTTAGCCTTGCCTGTGACGTGGACAACGAGGCTACCATATATGAATTAAATCAGTACAGGTATCATGGTGTTGGTGGCTATGTAATTCCTTACAAGCTATCAAATAGTAGATACAAGACCTCTCTTTCCTTTGACGAAATTTACGAGGAATTAAGTAGTGACGATATTGCACTTTACAAAAGCTTTGACGACCACTCAAGGTGGTGCTCCGCCTCTGATATGTGCAAAAGTCAAATTTACCTAAAGAGAGCTATTGCTCTTACACCTGTGACTAATTATGATAGTTATCCTGCTTTTTTGAAAAGCTTTTTTGATACTGAAATTGACAAGTCCTTGCTATGGGATAGCTTGTCCTCACCTCTTCCTGTAATTGAGGATATTTTTAATGGCGAGTGTACTACTGTGCCGAAGAATTCTGATACTCTATTAGCAACCATATACCATATAGTAGAGTATGCTAAGGGGTGCAAAAATAGCTTTACAAAAATTGCCAACTCCATTAGATATGCTACTGGTTTTCCCACTGAGTTTACCCTTGTGCTTTTTGCAAACCTATGTGCTATCGAAAAGGACTACAAGGATTTCTTGATGAAAATTCCCGAGTTTTATAAATGGATGAATACGAAAGGGGGCCTATTTAATGGCATTAACTAAAGAAGAATTGCGTCCATATTTTTTGAGAATGACTCAATCTCGCTTGCGCCTTCTTGTAAAGTATCCCTTTTATGGTATGCTACTTACGCACGTTAAGCTATCTCTTGATGAGGATTGCGAAACTGCCTATACTGACGGGGAGCGAATTGCCTTTTCTCCTAAGTTTTTAGACGATTTAAGGGATAGCGAGGTTGATTTTGTAATGATGCACGAGGTCCTTCATATGGCGCTTATGCATTGTTATAGACAAAAGCCTGACCACGAGCTTTTTAATATTGCCTGTGACATAGTTGTAAACTCTAATATTCTAAAGTCTGAAAATATGGACACTAGGTCCATTACTCTTTCAAAATATGGTGAGTCAATGCACTTAACCCCTGACGGCAAGGAGGGCTATGAGTTTACTGCTGAAGAGGTTTATGATATGATTGCCAAAAAGCAAAATTCAAAAAAGGTGCTGGGCAATGGTCAAAATGGCAAGTCTGGGCAGAATAAGAGTCAAGGTCAAGGACAGGGTCAAGGCGACGGTGACGATGATGACGGAGGTGACTCTGGCAATAGTGGTAAGGATAGCAAAAACGCAAAAAAGGGTAAGGGTGCTGGCAAAGGAAAGGGAAAGTCCGGTGCTTGTCCCGATGAGTTTGATAGCTTTGATAGCCACGGAAAATGGAAGAATGAGGAAGACGTTGACGACGAGGAATTGGCTGACAAGTGGGCAAAAATCCTTAACGATACCGCACAGGTAATTGAAATTACTGAAAGCGACAAAGGTCAAGGGTCTATTCCTCTTTGTGCGCAAAGGCTTTTGAAGGAAATAAGGGACCCACAGGTGGACTGGCGTACTATCTTGAATGATTTTGTGCAAGAGGACGTTTGCGACTATTCCTTCTCTCCTCCCGACAGGCGATTTGGGGACTCCGACTTCTATTTGCCTGACTTTAACGAAAAGGACGAAAAGGTAGAAAAAATTCTATTTATGATAGATACCTCAGGGTCTATGACCGACGATATGCTTGCTAAGGCTTACACTGAAATAGTTGGTGCTATCAATCAGTTTGATGGTAAGCTTGAGGGATTTTTAGGATTTTTTGATGCTATTGTTTACGAGCCCGTGCCCTTTGCCTCCGTTGATGACGTTTTGAAAATTCGTCCTCGTGGCGGTGGCGGTACTAACTTCCATGTTATTTTTGAATACGTTGAGGAGCATATGGCAGAGGACCCACCTGTTTCCATAATTATTTTAACTGACGGCTATGCAGATTTTCCTGATGAAAAAGAGGCTGGTGGTATTCCTGTTTTGTGGCTTATCAATAATGATAAGATTACTCCGTCTTGGGGTAAAATAGCTCGCATTAAGCTATAAGGGGGATAAAAATGAAAAAAAGATATTTGAATATTGCCCTAGCTTGTGTGGGTTATAGGTGTCTTGATGCTTGCGAGGAAGCTCTTGAGACTGTTTCCTATCATATTGATACAATTTTATCTGATGATAACGCATCAAGCTCTATTTATCTTCATTCATATAAAAGGGCTGGGGTTAAGAAAATTATAAACGACTTGCGTATTTATGATGCAGTTTTCCTTGTAACGAATGGGGATAACTCGGAATACGTTTATCGCTGTATGGAGGCTTATCGTGGACTTAACGAAAGCTTGGTTTGTGTCTGCATTTCAATTGGTGAGTCCTTTCCTCTGTGTGATGTGCCTTGTATTACAATTGAGGAAAAACAGCTTTCCCATACTATTGCGAGGCTATTCTCTGCTTGCAATCTAAATGATGGATACGAGCAGGAAATTGACCTAGTCCTTAATATGGCAGAGGAATGCACCTCTATTTTTAAGTGGGGGCTTTCTATAAAATCCTTTGATAAGGATTGGGAAAATCGTCTTGACAATATTGAATTAGACGGGGCAACAAGCGTCCTTGCTGTAATTAAGTCAAAGGGGTCCTTACCTCTTGACAGATATGATGAGTTATCCTTTGCGCTTATGTCTAGGCTTGGCGAGGGAATTGATATTTCCTTTGAGACTATTATTGACGAGGAATTAAAGGGTATGGCTACTCTTAGCCTTTATGCAGGCTATCCTAAGAAGGTTACCGACCTAGATAGAACAAATTACACAAAAATTTGACAAAATATTTTTAAATTTTTTCTACTAAAGCTAATATATTTTTCTTGCACTATGAAAAAATGTGTGTTATACTTTTTTTATCAAAAATATTTTTTGTATTTTAAGGGGGATTAAACTATGAACAACGTTCGTCCAGAAAGCATGGAGCGCATCACCAATTTTGACCTAGCTAACAAATTTATTGATGAGCAGGTTAAGGCAATTAGAAATCAAGTGGGAGATAACAAGGTTTTACTTGCTCTTTCCGGAGGTGTTGACTCTTCTGTTGTTGCGGCACTTTTGATTAAGGCTATTGGCAAGCAATTGGTTTGCGTACACGTTAACCACGGCTTAATGCGTAAGGGTGAAAGCGAAAGCGTTATTGAGGTATTTAGAAATGGGCTTGATGCTAACCTTATTTACGTTGATGCAACTGAAAGATTCCTTGGCAAGCTTGAAAACGTTTCTGACCCTGAAAAGAAAAGAAAAATTATCGGCGCTGAGTTTATTAACGTTTTTGCTGACGAGGCAAGAAAGCTAGAGGGTGTTAAATTCTTAGCTCAAGGTACAATCTACCCTGATATATTAGAAAGCATTAAGCAGGCTGAGGGCAAGCAGGCTGTTAAGTCTCACCACAACGTTGGTGGTCTTCCAGAGGACCTTGAGTTTGAGCTTGTTGAGCCACTTATGCTACTTTACAAGGACGAGGTAAGAGTTGTTGGTGAGGCACTTGGTCTTCCACACGCAATGGTTTACCGTCAGCCATTCCCAGGTCCTGGACTTGGTGTAAGATGCCTAGGCGCTATTACAAGAGATAGACTAAACGCACTAAGAGAGGCTGATGCTATTCTTCGTGAGGAGTTTGACCTAAATGGTCTAGTTGGTAAGGTATGGCAATACTTTGTTGTTGTGCCTGATATGAAGAGTGTTGGTGTTAAGGACGAAAGCCGTTACGAGGGCTGGAGTGCTATTATTCGTGCAGTTAACACTAAGGACGCAATGACTGCAACTATTGAGGAAATTCCTTATGCTATTCTTCACAAGATTACAAATCGTATTGTTACAGAGGTTGAGGGCATCAACCGTGTGCTTTACGACCTAACTCCAAAGCCTACTGGCACTATTGAGTGGGAATAAGGAAAACGCAACGCGTTTTCAATTAAATCCACACTATGGTGTGGAATAAATC
>JAFQEG010000032.1 GCA_017399145.1 Clostridia bacterium
AAACTATAAAGTGCAAAGGACTAAAATCCTTGCAAGAGTTGGCTGGAAGTATGATGATTGCTTTGACGATAATGGAGTAGCCAAGCCCTACAAAGTAGACCAAAGCCGACTTAACGATAAATACCTTCGTAAGCAAGAACTTAAAAGACTTGCTTATTACAATAAGGCGGTAAACTTAAAACTTACTGCTTTGAGTGCAGGAGAACTCACAAGCGAAGGTGGAAAGCAACAAGACCCTTACTATTTTGGTAGAACAAAGGCTCAATATGAGGCAAATCAATCCATTATGGATATAATTAGCAAAATAGGTATAGCCGTGATTATAGGTTATTACGGAGTAGGGCTTATTGAAGAATTTAGTTATGCCACATTGATTTGGAATACCTTGCAAGTAGGTTTATTCCTTGTAATGGGTGTAATTAAAATGTATCAAGCCTACACATTCATCACGGACGAATTTAGGGGAAGAATTATTAAAAAAATAGACAACCTTCAAAAGTTTGAAAACTATATCAACACTTTACCAAAAGAAGAGTTGCAAGTAGAAAAAAAGACTCAAGAAGTGGAAGGAGGAGTAGACAATGGCTTATGTAAAACCGAAGTATGAAGGCGAAGATTTTTTAGAGTGGTATAAAACACACTACGGAAAAGATTATGACGGTAGCGCTTTCAATCGTGGAGAGGGAATGTTAGACCAAGATTGGGAGATTGGTAATGCGTTGTATGGAACTTATAAAGATAAGTTGGCGAGAGAAGAGCAATATAATAACGATAAGGCTCTTTTGGAAAAGGGATACAATGATGCTCAATCGGTAGCGGATAATACATACAACACTCAAAAAGAAAGCCTTGTGGGAGATTATAATAAAAACCAAGCCGAACTCTTGAAGAATTATCAATCTTCGGTTAGTGGTTTGGATAAGAGTAAAAATCAATCTCTTCAATCTGCAAGTATCACTTATGATAAGTTGAAGAAATACCTTCCTACTCAAATCAAGGCACAAGGTTTAGGTGGCTTGGGTGTTAGTGAATCCACTATGCTCCAAGCACACAATAACTATGCAACTCAAACCGGGGCAATCAAGAATAACTATAACGAGAATAAAACGGCTTTGGAAGAAGCCTATGGCTCAAATAAAGCAAATCTTGATACAACTCACGAAAACAATATGTCAAGCCTTGAAAATCAAAAACTTGCCTCGGATACCGAAAGAAAGACAACTCTTGACCAAAGTCTTGCCGACCTTTTAACTTATTACAACTCCGATATGCAAGGTATGAAAACTGACGTAGGGGCTATCACTAAAAAATTCTTTGACCAAAACAAAGAATTGCAGCAAGGCAATTATGAGGACTTGGCTGCTTTGATTAGTGGAGACCTTAAAACCGAAGATTTTAATACTTTCTTAACTCAAATTGAGAATGCTGATATTGACGATAATCAAAAGGCTTTACTTAAAACACTTGCAACTAACCAAGTTAATAAAAACATAACTACAAGGCAAAATAGCACATTTGAGAATTACAAGAGTAGTATGCCTAACATTACCACTGAAGCAAGATTACAAGAAGTATACAATGAGATAGATGCTCTCGGTGTGAATAATGACCAAAAAGGTTGGTTGAAAGATATTGCAAAGAAAACCTTTGACGATTATAAAACGACTTCAAGAGAAAATTTCAAAATTGACCTTGAAACTGACTTTACGGGCGCA